>WRAH01000003.1 GCA_009780315.1 Defluviitaleaceae bacterium | reverse complement strand
TTTAAGAGCTGCTTAACACCGAAAAACTAGACCTCCTCTAACGTCGGTAAGTTTTTCTGGTGTTCAGCATTAAAAAAGGGCGTGCAAGGGACGACAAAACTACTGTCGTCACCCACACACCCTTGAAATTTTTTTATCACAAAAAACATTAAAATAAATGCTTTATTATCGCCACCTACAACACCATACCAAAACCTGCCCCCATTGAAATAAGAGCAAAATAATGATAAACTTACCGCGTAGTGGCGGTGAAATTCCGTGGATGTGTAGGTGACGCCTTACGCTACCTTGCATTCGCCATGTGGATTGCGAGAACCACATGGTCACTACTCCCTATTAAAAATAGAAGTGAGAACATTCTACTTGATTCGTCAAGAAAATGCAACCAAATTTTTGCTTTGTCGTAAAAAATACAATGCCCTCTGATTATCCTTTAGTGAAATACACTAAAGTGATATCAGGGGGCGTTTGTATTTATTCATCTGTATCATTGTTGTGGTTGTTGAGTGCATTCATAAAGTTTATGCCTTCTGCGTCTTGAAACCCTGCAAAAAATATCATTTCAATTTGGTCATCATTAAATAAATGTACACTGCCAGAATTGTACATACCTTCTGGATAAAATACTCCACTATAATCCCACGTTTTTTCAGTTTCAGCTTCCACTTGCATTAAGCCTACAATCATTAACCTTTTTTCTGCATCCTTTAATAAAACGACTGAACTGATTGGTAAGTAAGTTTTCATGATGATTCTCCTTTGATATTTAAAGTTTTTTTATTCGCTAACATCTAATTTTTAGAAATGTTAGTTTGTGCTTACTTAGTAGATATAACATAATGCAAGGAAGTATAATAAAAAATAGGGATACAGAATATATTATCAGAATAGCTCCTGTTGGAAGACCAAAACCAACATTATTAGGGACAAAATTGTCAACAACCCATCGTGGTACTATTGTAATAAATAATACTATTGAGATATCCCACTTAGTAGTTGATTTTATTTTTTCTTTAGGCTTTTCTCTTTCTTTAATTGTTTTCAATATCTGATTGGAAACAAATTTTTTTGCTAATTTTAGGATAAAATAAAGCAATATTGCACAGGTGCTAAGAAAAAATATTGTTAAATGGATATTTCTAAACTCAGTAATAATAAGAATAAATAGACTAAAAAAAGGAATAAATATTACACTAAGTGCGCTTATGCTGAATCTATAATACAACTTCATGGACATTTCTCCTTCAAATGATAATATGACAATAAGATAAATGCCCCAAAACCAGAAAATAAGAGGAACAATCCAAAAGAAATGCATAACCCACAAAAATCTCGTATAGAAAAACTCAATTCCATTCCGTATACCTGTCCCAATAAGTGCAGAAAAACTAACATAAAAACAATATACAAGGATGGATAGTCGTGGATATCGCTCTTTAGGAAAACTTGAAAGAAAGTGCATGACATTCTCTCCGTCAAATTTATTAAAATTATTCATGAAATTTTATTATCTCCAAACTTTAGCATTCAATTTTAAGAAATATTAGTTTATGTTTTATGATTAGATAAAGTTTAATAACATAAAAACTAACTATAAACACAAAACAGTAATAACAAAATATAAAAAATCCAGCAAAAATGAAAGGATAGGCTGCATTAGGAATATACGAGCCAAAAAACATAGAAAACATTGGTGCAGACCCAATAAATATTAGTTGTATATTATGCCGTTTCCTTTCATGGGCATATGCTGTTTTAAAGTATTTAATAAGGGAATGTATTTGAGAGATTTTTTGATAGATGTTTTTTGCACTTCTCCAAAGAACAATCGGAGGCACTATAATACCAATAGCAAGTACCAATACTGTAAAAAAAATATTGTTAGTATCAATCATGCCAAGAATAGCTCCAATTACAATATTAACATATATCACTGCTAAAGCACTATTAACGAATACATAAAACATTATCATGGATATTTCTTTTTTTTCCGTTAGTGTATTCACAAGATATATGCCCCAACCCCAAAAAGCAACTGGAATTATCCAAAACAAATGCAAAACCCAACGGAAATTAGGATATAAAAAGTCAGACGCATAAAGTAAGGATACAATGATGAATGCAAAAAAACTTACAGCTAAACATACCCCTAATATAAATGACCGTTGAGGGCGTTTTTCATGAAAGAGCGAAAGATAAATCATAACACGTTCACCATCAATATTATCAAAGTTATTCATAAAAATTCACATCCTCTAAACTTTTAGCATCTAACTTTAAGAAATGTTAGTTTGTGCTTACCTAGTAGATATAACATAATGCAAGGAAGTATAGCAAAAAATAGGAATATAGAATAAATTATCAAAAGAATGCCTGTTACAAAACCAAAACCAACACTGTCAGGGACAAAATTATCAACAAGCCATCGCGGCACTATTGTAATAAATAATGCTATTGAAATATCCCATCTAGTCGTTGATTTTGTTTTCTCTTTACGCTTTTCTTTTTCTGCAATTACATCTAATATTCGATTATAGATAAGTTTTTTTGCTATCTTTAGCAGAAAATAAGGTATCATTGTGCAGGTAACAAGAAAAAATATTGTTAAATATATATTTCTAAACTCAGTAACACCAAGAATACATAGAATTAAAACAGGAATAAACATTACACCAAATGAACTTGTGCTGAATATATAATACATTTTCATGGATATTTCTTTATACTTTGTTAATCTGAAATAGAGATACATCCCCCAAAACCAGAAAATAAGAGGAATAGCCCAAAAAAAGTGTAAGACCCAAAGAAAACTTGGATAGAAAAATTCAATTCCATGCAGTACGGCGGATGCAAAAAAAGCGGAAAAACTTACGTAAAAGCAATATGCCAGTACGGCTAATTTCGGGCGACGTTCTTTAGGGAAACTTGAAAGAAAGTGCATTATACTCTCTCCATCAAATTTATTAAAACCATTCATGAAAAGTCTGTCCTTTCAAGCTTTAACATCTAATTTTAAGAAATGTCAATTTGTGTTTTATAATTAGATAAAGCTTGATACCTTGAAAACTAACTATAATTGTAAAAATATAATAACTAGCTATAAATAAACCAGCTATAACGATAGGAAATGCTATATAAGACCCAAAAAATCTGAAAAACAATGGTGGTACAGTCCAAATAAATAACATTTGTGCATTACGCCATTTTCTTTCATGGGCATATGTTGCTTTAATATCTTCGGCATTGGCATGTATTTGAGATATTGTTTGATAGATATTTTTTGCTCTTCTCCAAAGAACAATAGAAGGCATTATAATACCAATAGCAAGTACTAATACTGTAAAAAAAACATTGTTAGTATCAATCATGCCAAGAATAGCTCCAATTGTAATATTAACATATATCACGACTAAAGCACTATTAACGAATACATAAAACATTATCATGGATATTTCTTTTTTTTTCGTTAGTGTATTCACAAGATATATCGCCCAACCAAAAAGAGCAATTGGAATAATCCAAAATAAATGAAGAACCCAAAGGAAACTAGGATACAAAAAGCTTGACGCATTCAATAAAGCTGCAATGATGAGTGAAGAAAGACCTATAGACGCACATAATCCCAATATAAGTTCCCCTGATTGGCGTTTTTCATGAAAGATTGAAAGATAAGTCATAACACGTTCACCATCAATATTATCAAAGTTATTCATAAAATCATCCCTCTTAAATATGCTAAATACTGTTTCGTTATTGATTCTTACAAATAGAAACCTCACCAAAATTTATATACTACTCACGCCTATTAGTGTTCGCTTGGCGGCGTGCTTCAGCACTTGCCATCATGGATTCTATTATTTCATCTTGGCGATTGCGCGTGTCAATTTGCATTTGGAGATGCTCTTCCCATCTTGCCATAACAACCATTCCTACAGGAGTATTTGCAGCATCATACACTATGTCTTGTAAATGTGTTCTTACTAGAACACCGTCATAATAAACATTATCAAGCGCAAAATACGCAAGGCTTGAAGCAACAAATCCACAAACAGCACCAACGACAGTTCCTTTCCCTGGCATAATCGCAGTGCCAGCAGCTCCTCCCGTTTTGCCACCTCCAAGCGCTGCCCCACCAATACCCACTAAGCTTGGAACCGTAATATCAATACCAAAATTTGTTGCTAAATTTACATTTGCTCTTCTATCAGAGATGTCATCATTAGCAAGGTCATTCGAGTAACGAATGCTTGAGTTAATTGCCGCACCAATAACAGGTACACCACGTCGAATTGCAGTTCTATACCGAGGTGCCATATTACGCCACCAGCTAGACTGATTGAGCAGGTTTGTGTTATGGGCACGCCGATTTGCAGTGCTTATACCGCGGGTGTTTGGGCGTAATATTGCATGTGACAGATTTCGTGCATATGCCCTTGCCGCTATCTCCGCACCTTCTGACCCAAAGTTTGTTAGGGTATTTTGCACAATATAATTCCAAGTGAACAACCCCATCTCGTCTACGGTGGGTACATTAAAGTACCAGCCAGAAAGATGTGGGCCATAAACCCTTCCCTCACTTTCTCCGTTAGCACTAGAACGGCTGGCAAATGCGAATGGGTTTGTGTTGCGATAATTACCCGCTGCAAAATTTGACAAGTTAAGATGCCAAAAAGGTGCATTGGCATTCCAATCGCTTCCCATATCAGGTGTCCAGCTTGTGCCGTGTATTTGTCCTGCGGTGCTAACATTTGCAGGTACACCGCCAGTGGACATATTATTTCGTCCGCTAAATCCTGCTATCCCTTGTATTGCCGAACTGACCACACCTGCTATTAAAAAGCTGGTAGGGCGGGGGCGTGTACCATAGATACTATCCCATGCCACGCCAAATAAATCCATGCCGGGCAGTAGTGATGATTTCGCCCTTAACTTAGCGTCCAGCAGTTCACTTGATGAAGTACTGCCTATGCTAAAGCTGTCAATGACACTTTGCATCCTATGTGTAAATGCACCAATATAGGATTTTAGCTCATTAAAAAGGGTTGCGTATCTTGTATCTACTTCTAAGGCTTCTTGATGCATTTGACGGAACTTGTGATTGGTGGTGGTGATTTCATCTTGTAGCTGATTGGCGGTGCGTACAAATTCTAATGCCACACGGCGTAGTTCTCTGGCTTGTTCTCTAAGCTCCTGTGCTTGGGCGCGGGCTTCGCTTGTGGCAGGGTGGTCTGTCACCCATTCTGTTTGAGTGTCTTCATAAGACTGCTCATTGCCTTCAACATCCCTGTACTCCCGCCATACAATATGGGAGATGGCTTTCTGAATCGGCAGGCGGGCTTCGATACGCTCTGCTTCTGCTATCAGTTCATCTGCACGTCTTCTAAAGCGTACGGATGAGTCTGTTAATTCATTGGCTTGGTCACGCAAGGCGGCTTCGCTTCTTGCCCTTACCTCTTCTGCCTGCCCTTCGTTCCATACAAACTCTATAGGGAAATTGCCTTGGTCTTCCCCTATCATGGACATGTATTCCCCTAATTCCAGGGTTCTTCTTCTAAAATCATCCATTATTGCTTCAAATTCAGTTAAGTTTCTTTTTAAATCACTTGTAATCAGTGTGATTTTTGGCACGGCTTGGGGCAGTTTAAAATCAGTGGTGGTCATATGCTCTATTTTGGTTGCGATACGGTATACCAGCACACCCACTTTATAGCCTAAGTCATAGATTTTATATGACTTTTCATAATACATATCCCGATTTGAAACAATATTGCCAGAATTGCCATGACCAGTGCTAAAGTGACCAGACCTTGCGTCTATCGCGTCATAGGGTAGCCTAATAATGCTGGGTTCTCGCAATCCGCTAACAAAGGGTGATTGGTTGATGACATAGATTGCAAGTTCATGGGCTTCTTCTACCAATTTTAAGTACGTGTAGGCTGGTCTTCCTATAAATCCATCTGGCATTAGCTTTCACCTTCATTTCCACTGATGGGTTGTGGTGTAAGAAACATTTGTTTAATCATATGTTCATGGGCTTCCATTGTTCGTGCCGCATTCTCTATAAAGGACAACAGGCTACAGGGTATATTGGCAGTGGTTTCTTTTTTCAGCTTACTTTCTGCAAAAGCGTCCATGAGGGCGGCATTGGCTTTTCCGTCTAACTCCCCAAACATTTGTTGAATATGGTGGTATTCTGCTTCTATTCCTTGCATTTCAAAGGCAATTTCCTGTCTCAGTTCAGCCACTTGACGATATACTGCTTCGTAATTTACTAGAATCTCCATTCCATCAGCTCCTATCAAACATTTGTTTCCTTTGTTGCGCCAAAGGTATAATTTGTATGTTGATTAGATTCTTGTAGAACTTTTTTCATATTCAGTATACTTTAACGCTTGATATTGTCAATACATTTTTTCATGTTTTTTCTACTTTACAATCAATGCTTTTTTGAACTGGTAATAAAAATCATCAATATGTGCAATAAAAAAACTGGCTTCCCTCAATTTGCGTAGCCAGCTTTTTTATTCTTTATTTTTTCAATTTACCATTGGCAAGCTTTCATATCCACACGCCCATCTGCCAAAAATGAGACTTCCTCTTCTTCTAATAAAACTCTGCGGAGTTCGGCATATTCGCCCCCTGTGATTGAACCATCTGCCATCACTACACGTTGCCATGGCAACCCTTCTGGGCAGTTTCGCATGGCCCAGCCCACTTGCCGCGCACCGCGGGGGCTGCCAAGCAACCGTGCAATATGCCCATAGCTAGTGACTTTGCCCACAGGAATTTGCGCAACAATGTCATAAACACTTTGAGAAAAGGATACTAAACTAGCCATGTACAACACCTGCTTTTTCAACTTGACGGGTTTCTTGGGTTTGGGGCATTTGTTCTTCCATATTTCTGCGTGCGGCAGAAAGCATGAGTTTAATCCTGTTTAACTGGTTGACTTCACTTGCGCCTGGGTCGTAATCTACTGCAACAATATTAGAATTTGGATATTCCTTGTGCAAAGTTTTAATAAGCCCCTTGCCTGTGACATGGTTTGGCAAACATGCAAAAGGTTGCGCACACACAATATTGTTTGCGCCTTGGTGAATCAACTCTATCATTTCGGCAGTCAAGAACCAACCCTCTCCTGTCATGTGTCCAAGAGAAACAATGGGCCGTGCAAGTTCTGCCATTTCATGAATGGGCATGGGGGAGTGAAAACGCTGACTTGCATCCAATGCTTTGCGCATGTGCTTGCGATAAAGTTCAATGGCTTTGACAGCGATATTTCCGCCAAACTTTGCAAGCTTTGACCCGCCAAGATATTTTTCTTTAAAGTTAAAATTAAAAGCTGAATAAAGGAAGAAATCCAACAAGTCAGGCACAACGGCTTCTGCACCTTCATTTTCCAAAAGGGTTACAATGTCATTGTTGGCAGTGGGGTGATATTTCACTAGAATCTCACCCACGACACCCACCTTGGGCAGAACAACATCACGCAAGGGCAAACTATCAAAATCCGTTACTATTTCATAAATATTTTGCTTAAACTCGCCAAGTTTACCTGTGCGGACAGCCTTTTGACAGCGTTCGTTCCAATGTTCATAAAGGGCGTTGGCAGTACCTGCCACGGCTTCATATGGACGGGTGCGATAAAGCACCCTGGATAATAAATCCCCGTAAATGAGCGACTGCATGGCGCGGTTCATGAGTGTGGGCGTAAACTGCAAGCCAGGATTTTTTTCAAGCCCTTGGGCACTGATAGACACTACAGGCACATGCCCCATGCCTGCTTTCTCTAACGCTTTGCGAATGAACCCGATATAATTTGAAGCACGGCAGCCCCCCCCCGTTTGTGACATGAAGATAGACGCGTTGTTCGTATCAAATTCGCCAGAAAATAATGCGCGAAGCACCTGCCCCACCACAATGAGCGCGGGATAACAAGCGTCATTGTTTACATATTTAAGCCCAAGGTCAATGCACTCCTTGTCAATGGCAGGCATAACCGCAAGATTATACCCTGCGGAATTAAACGCATGTTCTAAAATGCTAAAATGAATCGGTGCCATTTGTGGGGAAATCATCGTATGGGTCGCTTTCATTTCCTTTGTAAAAACAGCACGGGGTTTACGGGGTGCAGGGGTTTTCATGGAAATACCCCGTGCGCGGCGGGTTTCAAGGGCGGCAAATAAAGACCGCACACGAATCCGCGCCGAGCCTAAGTTGCTGACCTCATCAATTTTTAATAATGTAAAAATCTTACCTGCCCCTTCAAGAATTTCTTGAATTTCATCAGCAGTGACCGCGTCCAAACCACACCCAAATGATGTGAGCTGAATCATCTCTACATCAGGGCGTTTTCTTGTCCAAAAGGCGGCGGCATACATCCGCGAATGATATACCCATTGGTCACGAATGCCTAAGGGGCGTTCAATTTCACCTAAATGTGCAACGGCATCGTCACTTAATACAGGAATGCCATAGGATGTAATCAATTCGGGAATGCCATGGTTAATTTCAGGGTCTATGTGATAGGGCCGCCCTGCCAAAACCACGGCCATCAGCCCATTTTTCTCGATATATTCCACAGCGTCATCGCCCATTTTTGCAAGGTCTTTGCGGTATTGTTCTTGCGCTGCCAATGCTTTAGCCAGCGCAGTTTTCACTTCTGCCGCGGGTATGCCTGCAAACTCTGTTACCAGTTGCTTTGTAAGGCTTTTAGGGTCGTTGAGATTTAAAAATGGATTGTGAAAGTGAATATTTTGCTCTTGCAGCTCTTCTACATTATTTTTAATATTTTCAGGATACGATTGCACAATTGGGCAATTAAAATGCTCGTCTGCACCTTTTACTGTACATTGCTCGTATACGATACTTGGATAAAAAATATACTTCGCACCCTGTTGAATCAGTGCCATAATATGCCCATGTACAAGTTTTGCAGGGTAACATTCTGATTCACTGGGGATAGATTCGATACCCAATTCGTAAAGCCCACGGGAAGAGCGGGGCGAAAGCTCTACACGGAAGCCCAGTGCTGTAAAGAAGGTATGCCACAGGGGATAATTTTCATACATATTCAAGACACGGGGCAGTCCAACAATTCCCCGTGGGGCATTAGCAACTTCCAAAGATGTATAATTAAAAACCCGCTCATACTTTGCCGCATAAAGATTAGGCAAGTCAGTGTTGGCAGCGGTTTTTCCCACACCTTTTTCACAGCGGTTGCCAGAAATAAATTGACTATCATTAAATTTGTTGATGGTCAATAAGCAGTAATTTTCACACGCTTTGCAACGGGTATGAGTGGTTTTTACTGTAAACTTTTCAAGGGCTTCTGCTGTCAATAAAGTGGTTTGCATATGCTCGCGGTGGCGTTCCCGTGCCAATAAAGCCGCGCCAAATGCACCCATTAACCCAGAAATATCAGGGCGAATTGCCTCACGCTCACTCACCAGCTCAAAAGCTCTAAGGACTGCTTCATTATAAAAAGTGCCGCCTTGCACCACTATATTTTTTCCCATTTGGGCAGGGTCTGTGATTTTAATGACCTTTTGCAAGGCGTTTTTTATCACAGAATACGCCAGCCCCGCAGAAATATCCGCCACTGCTGCGCCTTCTTTTTGTGCCTGCTTCACCCGTGAGTTCATAAACACGGTACAACGTGAACCTAAGTCCACAGGGTTTTCTGCAAATAAGGATTGCTCTGCAAAAACATCAATGGGCAGATTAAGAGAACGGGCAAATGTTTCTAAAAACGAACCGCACCCTGCTGAACATGCTTCATTTAAAAGTACAGAATCAATAATACCGTTTTTAATCCGCAGGCATTTCATGTCTTGCCCGCCAATATCTAAAATAAAGTCAACTTTTGGGTCAAAAAATGCTGCCGCACGGTAATGCGCCACGGTTTCAATTTCCCCCATATCTGCCCCAAGGGCGGCTTTCATCAGCCCTTCACCATAACCTGTAACGCAGGAATAACTTACTTTTGCGCCAGCAGGGAGTTTTTCGTAAATTTCTGTCAAGGCTTTTCGTGCAACGGCGATAGGATTGCCCTCATTACTTTCATAAAAAGAATGCAATACCTCACCATTTGCACCAATCAAAACAGCTTTGGTGGTGGTAGAACCTGCGTCCAATCCAAAGAAACAGTCCCCAGCATATGTGGAAAAATCCCCTTTAGGCACAACATGCTGTTGATGTCTTTGGCGGAACATTTTAAAATCCTCCGTACTTTTGAAAAGCTGGGGCAATCGTGAAATTTCAAATGGCAATTCTTGCGAACCAAGTAAATTATCTATCAGTGTAGAAATATCCATTTCTGCACCTTCGTTTTCTGCCCGCATTGCCGCACCCATTGCCGCAAAAAGATGGGCTTGGTCAGATGTAATGATTTGAGATGGTGTTAATTTTAAAACGTCCACAAAACGCGCCCGCAGTTCTGACAAGAAATGTAATGGCCCGCCTAAAAATGCAATATTCCCGCGGATAGGCTTACCACATGCCAGCCCGCTAATGATTTGACTTACAATGGCTTGAAAAATAGATACGGCCAAGTCTGGACGGGCTGTGCCTTCATTGATAAGGGGCTGTAAATCGCTTTTTGCAAAAACCCCGCAACGGGCGGCAATGGGGTAAATCACCTTATGAGACTTGGCAAGTTCATTTAGCCCGCTTGCGTCTGTGTCCAAAAGGGTTGCCATTTGGTCTATAAAAGAACCTGTCCCTCCTGCACATATGCCATTCATCCGCTGTTCAATGGTATTGGTAAAGTAGATTATTTTTGCGTCTTCGCCGCCAATTTCAATGGCAACATCTGTTTGGGGTGCTTTTTTGGCAATGGAATCTGCCACGGCAATAACTTCCTGCACAAAAGGCACACCAACCCAATTTGCAAGGGAAAGCCCCCCAGAGCCTGTAATCATGGCACGAAATGTAAACTGCCCAAGACTCTCCATGGCTTCTGCCGCAAGAGAAAGTAAAGTTTCTTTTATGTCAGAGTGATGCCGTCTATAACGGTCGAAAACAACATGTTCATTTCCATCCAGCACCACAAGTTTAATGGTTGTTGAGCCAATATCAATTCCTAAAGTATATGTAGACATATCCTAAGAACCCCTCCTATACGTACTGCATTATAACACGTATAGGAGGGGAGTTAAACGGTAAATTATGCGTACTGTCATTCCATGCGGCTAACGCGACCGTTTACACTCAGTTGACGGCTATAGCTTGTGACTACCGGCATGTCCATGGAAAACCATCCTGCATAAATTGCAACGTTAAAATCATCAGAAGCCAGTATACGCACACTTACTCTTGCGGTGTAGTATTCCATGCCCAAGGATGTATGACGGCTACGTAAATTCCAGATATAATGCTGACCTGCCGCCCCTACAAATACAGCTTCGTTTGGCACAACCATATGATGTGCATTTGATGTACGGAAATGGATTCTTGCAAACTCTCCGCCTTCCAGTGCGTCTGTTTCAACATATAGGCGGATTGTTAAAGTATCACCTGTGGGGGTCATGCGTTGTACTGTTGCACTGATTCCCCTATGCCCGCCGCTTTTATAAATGTTGGCGGTGTCCCCTACTTCTATAAACCCTGCTTCTTGTATGGTTGATGTAAACTCTATCATAAAACGATTGTTTGCCACACCAATTTCTGCGATTCTTGCACCTTGGGTTATAAATTCCCCCACCCGTTTGTCTACAGAAATAACCCTGCCTTGGCGGGGTGTTTGTACATACACTGCGCCGTAAGCCGTTGCGACAGTGAGGGCATTTTGGTCTGCGCCCAGGTCTATTTGCGTGCTGGCGATATCTATATCTATATTGCGAAGCTGCAACCCTAGGGATTGCATGTCGTTTATGTGTTGGATGGTTGCGTCAGTTATCGCCAACGCTTGATTTTCTTCTGCCCGTTGCAGGGCTTGGATGGCGGCTGAAAAATTTGTAGATTGCTGGTATAAATTTTCCTGTGCTGTCCAGTCATTTTCATCCAAAGCCCTTTGAGCGGCTTGGATTCGCTCAAGGGCTTCTCTTTGTGCTTCTTCAAATTGATGTGTAGCATTGGTTTCTGCTTGATTTTCTGCACGGGTAGCATCTTCGATTGCGTTTTCATGGGCGCGGATTGCATCGGAGACTGTATTTTGTGCTTGGGTCAATTGCGCTTCGGCTTCGATTATATTTTGGTCACGGTCTTCCCGGTCTTGGGTATTAAATGCCGTGCGGGCGCGGGTTAAGTTCTCTTGGGACTGTTGCAGAGCAGTACTATTATCATCCCTTGTTTGGCGAGCTGTTGTTAACTGACTTTGTGCAGTGTTGACAGCAGTTTGGGCTGTATTTATTTCTGTTTGGCTTGCATTTATGCTTGTCAAATAGTTTAGATGTTGTAATGCTGTTTCCAGTCGGCTATGGGCTTCTTCATATGCTGTGATACTTCTTTCATGGGCAGTTCTGGCAGTATTTATCGCACTTTGATAGTAGTGTGTGTCAAATGTAGCACTTCTGGCACGCCGTGCGTCAGCTAGATTGGTTTCTGCGGTTTCTAAATCTATCATGCTTCGCTCTAAAACAATTGCGGCTTCTTGGATATTTCTTTGATACATAAAATCGTCAAATGGATTTTCTGGTTCAAGAGCCAATAGTGCGGCTTGGGCTTGGTATAATTCTGACATTAAGCTATTCCATTCACGCTGGGCTGTGGCAAGGGCATGTGCTTGTGTGGTTTGAAGGTTTGTTATATCTGTCATTGCATCTTCTATTGCCCATTGGTGTTGTGGTGTATCTGTTGGGCTTTCTAATGAAAGTATGTCAAGGCTATTTTGAATATCTGCCCTATTCATAATGAGACGCTGTAGCTGATTTTCTGCCCGCGCTATGTTGGTTTGCAATGTTACAATGGTTTGGGCGGCTGTTGCGACATCTAGGGTGTATCTGGCGAGTATTGTATTTTCGTCAATAAGGTCTTCTGGGCGAATGGATATGTAGTCTATCCATCCGCTGGATGGTGCAAAAATATCAAAGGTTTCATAAAATTCCACAACGCCGCGGGCTTCTAGTTCCTGCACAATCACCCCGCTTTGGGCAAGGGCCACTGTGACCCGCGGTAAGGAAAAGTTGTAAATTGTACGAGACGAAAAAACCAGTACAAGCATAATAACAATGTAAATATACAGCATTTTTCTCATTTTCTTTTTATCAATTTTCATAACATACAAACCACCTTATTTTAATGCGGAAAGCTTAACCCCTTGTTCAAAATACGCCTGACCATATAAGAAAATCCACACCATGGGCAACATATAAAATACCGATGCCGCAAAGATTAACCCTATATTCCCCTGTCCTATTCTATAAAGTTCCAGCGAAAGAGGTTCTAAGGCAGCGTCACGCAGAAAAACCATGGGATGCTCTACCATTGCCCAGCTATCCGCAAATGTTAGAATAATTAACGAAGCCCCACTGCCCTTTGACATAGGCACGGCAATACTTGCAAATTGGCGTAAATGATTTGCACCATCCATTTGTGCCGCTTCAAAAATACTGGAGGGTATACCCTTCATACTTTGCCTCATGATAAATACCGCAAAAGGGCTAAATCCAAGGGGCAAAATAATAGAGGAATGGGTATTTAAAATCCCCAGAGTATCTGCCATGATGAAATTTGGCACAAGGGTTGCTTGAAAAGGAAGCACCATAAGGATTATGTACACAATAAAAATAACTTCCTTGTAACGAAACTTCCAAGCTGTAAATCCATAAGCCGCCATTGCACCAATGACCACATGCATCAATACAATAGGCAACGTCAACCGTACCGAGTTCATAAAAAAATCAAGATACATTGGTGTCATAAACAACAAAGTATAATATTGGCTAAATGTAATACGTTCAGGGACTAAACTGTACCGTACATAACTGGTGTATGCCATTCGCCCATGGTCAAACAAATCATATTCTGCGCCATAGTTACGGGTGATTTCCCCCATAGACATGAATGAGTTGGTAAAAATAATCAGCAAGGGAATGATATAAATAAGGGCGAAGAGGATTAAAAAAATCTTTTTTACCACAGGCTTTTCACCTCCATTCACAGAAACCCCTTGGTTTTTTACTCAACGTATTCAAATTTTTTGTCAATAACGAAAAATACAATCATAAATGCAGACACTGCCAAGGTGATAATAAAAGCAGAGGCAGTTAAATTTTGACGGTTAAGCCATAAAAATTGATTGTTCATGTAGTGTTGCAACATGTAGATACTTTGGTGAGGATAGTTTCCTGCCAGCATGTACAATTCACGGTAAATCCGAAAAGAATTTATAAAAGACATGACAAACATGATAAACAACCCGGGAATAAGGTACACCACGGTAATTTTAAAAAACATGGGTACATGCGCCATGCCCTCAACTGCCGCCCACTCATAATAATCTTTGGGAATATTCCCACGGGCGGCAAGGGCTAAAACAAGATTAAACCCAAGGTTCTTCCAAAGAAACAACCCCACGGCAATCGTAAATGCATGGTTTGTTTGAAGCCAATTAACATTGGTGCTAAGTAGGCGGCTTACAAACCCATTGGACACAAAAAGACTTTGAAAGAAAAATGCCGTGCTTGCTGTGGGGATGACCAGCGGAGACATAAAAATCGTCTTTAGCCAGCCAAACCCCCGAGTGTTAAATAACAAGCACGCAATAAAAAGGGGAATAGCCATGTTTAAAGGAATTGCAATAATCATAAAGCGAAATGTATTCCACACGGCAAGGCGGAAAGCTTCGCTTGCAAATAGGTTTGTGAAGTTCTCAAACCCCACAAACATTCCGCTTCTGTCTGTTACGGCATATTCCAACGACATAAAAAAAGGAATAATATAAAATAATGCTACTCCGAAAAAGCTTGGAATGATGAATAAAAATGCGATTGCGTTTTGTGAACCTTTAAGCATTTTACTCATTGAGATACATCATAAGACGGGCTTGCAAATTTGCGGCGGCTTGTTCAGCCGTGATTTCACCCACAAAGAATCGGCTCATTTCATCACTTACAAATCCACCAATAAAGGGGTCTGATGTTCCTGCTAAAGTTAACCTATTGGCAAGGGCATTAAATACGGCTAGGTTGGTATCAAAATCTACCCCATCTGGCACAAATCCTAACGCCAGTGAGCCATCCCATGTGCCTTGACCATTTATTACTGCCGCATTCCTGTTGACTGGGGTACCAAACATTTCTGGTGAAGATTGCATTTCTTCAGATAATAGAAATTGTATGAAGCGGGCGGCAAGTGCTGGATTACTTGCGTTGGCATTGACTGCAAACAGGGTGCTTGGCACAACAATGCCTTCACCACGGGAGTTTGTAAAGAGATTTAAACCTGTATTGTCAACGATACCTTCAGCATTCATTGCAGGGTTGTGCATTACCGTTTCTTGAATGAGTGCTTCTGACCAGTCGCCGCCCATTATGCTTTCACTTAATAATTGAACATCCAGCAGTAAATTGATAAATTTCTCGCTGTCCACATTTGCAGTTCTGTTGTGCAGGTCAATAAAATCTTCAAAGTATAGGTTAAAGAATCTGTGGGCAAGCGTCACATCACTCATACCCATTGGGCCAGTTATAAGACTTCTATCTGGGTGTGCATTTGAAAGGGCAATAATGTCTTCAAGGGTAAAGCGATTTGGGTTGACAATATAATCTTCTGCTACATCATGCAGTCTAAAGGCATCAATTCTAAACCCAAGGGGAACGGCATATCGTCTGCCATCTTGCAAAAATGCATCCAGTACACCTTGATAAAATTCTTCTGATTGAAAACTGATTAAATGGTTAAGGTCAAGAAGCCCGCCAACATCAGCGATTCTTTGCCATGGCACACCCCACACATCAAGGATATCTTCACCCATACCGCTCATGATTGCAGTGTTTAACACTTGCCCATAAGTCATTACATCATCATACACAACAATTGTCACTGTGTAGCGGCCGTCATACATATCTTCAAATCTTCTGGCCGCTGCCTCAAGAAATCCACTTGCCCATGGGGTTGCAATGGTGAGTTCTGTGCTAAGATTTTCAACATTTCCATCCATTGGGGAATCATTTGAGCCACAAGCAGAAAACGCCGCCATGGTAAGTAGTAGAACGCCTAGTATTACTATAAATTTTTTCATGTTTCTCCTCCATTCAATGAGCATCTTATCAAAAAAGACCATCCTATTTGTAATTTTAGCCCGAACCATGTCAGCCATACCCCCAGTGTGCATTTTAAAATGACGTTCACGCCAAAATAAACTACGTTTGGGCTATGTCACTGGAAAATATCTAACCGATATGACATACTACCACCATGAAGGAGCGATTCAATGCTTGGCATAATTGTTTGTGATGATGATAAATTCATGTTGGAAATGTCTGCTGATACAGTGCGCGAATGTATTGACGCAGATAATTTACCTGCCCGCATTGTTTGCGTCACCCAGGATTTTAGCGAAACCCTGCTTTACATCGAAAAAAATCCCGCAAGCTATCTATACTTTTTAGATATAGACTTTGGGCGGGCAAATCTCAATGGGGTGGATGCGGCAAAAATTATTAAAAAACGCGAGCCTTTATCAAAGATAGTTTTCGTTACAAGTCATACGGACATGGGTATGGATATTTTAAAAAGCGGGGTAGAAGCCTTTGGATTTATAGAAAAATCCATCAACCGTAAAAAAATCCTTCAAGATTATAAAAAATATATTCATCTTGTACTTGAAAGCCAGCCCCAGTCCATTTCCGCTGAACCAACGATAAATCTACTCATTGGTATAGACGAATATATTACCATTCCAATTTCCCAAATATTATATGTAGAAACAGATAAGTCAATATCCCATTTTGTCCGTTATCACACCCTTGACGGTTCAGATTTATCCATGCGGGATACCATTGAAAATGTGCTTAAAAACTTAGGTGAAAATTTTATGAAAAGCCATCGCTCGGTGATTATCAATAAAAAATATGTCGTATCCGTGGGGGATGGGGTTGTAAATTTTGCAGGAGGAGAACAGGCAACTTGTGCCTTCCGCTTAAAAAATGAAGTCATGCGAAAGTGTGGGGTGAAAAAAGTATGATGAACGAACCAATACAGTATATCGTCATTGACGAATATGGCAGCTATCTGATAAATACATTTTTTCCATATGAAATCCTACCCATGATACCTTTCGATATATGGAGTATTATTGGACTGCTACCCCATATGTTTGGTATTGAATTTGGGGTTACATTGATTTTTTTAACCATATACCAAAGTGTGTTTTCGCCAGTGATTGTATTTTCTTTTTTATTTATGCTTGGGTTTTTAGGCAATAAAATCAACAGCAAAATCTTTCATATTTTCGCCATTATCCTTGCGGCAGGTGTAACTGCCGTGCCTGTCTTTTACTTTGCTAACCCCGGTAGCATAATGATGATGAACTTAGCCATCACATTGGTTATGACCGTTACAGTTTTTATTCTAAACTTTGTAAAATTTACACCGCTGGACTATGCCATACTATTTTCAAGTTTTTATTATGTCGTCCGATTTAGGAGTTTTAGCTCTCTCTTTTTTGGGATGTCTTTATCTGTACTTTTTATTCTTATTATTGTTTTTGCTATTTACAAAATTCGGCTTCGTCAGTTAAAGGGGCATTTATTTTATTGCTGGTTTACATGTATTTTTGTTTTTATCACAGGATATGGCATTCACCACTTGTTTTGGCATTATGTTATAGGCATTGGACAAACCCAAGCAACACGGCTGGAAGCACTGATTGTGTGGGCTGTTGCCCTGTCAATCGTCGTCATTGTAGGCACTGCATTTGTTTATGCACTCAAACGATTACTGCAAAAACACTTTGACAACATCAACCACATGGGAAAAACCTATCCGCAAATCGAGGGTTTTTTCATTTATAATTCTTTGGCAATTATTTTCATTTCAGCATTTTTGTATTACAGACATGGTTCGATTCATGGTTTCTTTGTTTTTCTCAATCCAGTCTTGGAGATTTTTAATTTATTTTTATTATTTGCAATGCTGTTGCAACTTTCATTTTTAATCATGATTTTTCGTATCACTTGGCTAAAAGATAATTTGAAAATTCAAACAACCTATTCATCCAATCTTGAAAAGAACATAGACGGCATAAAAAATATCAAACACGATGTAAAAAATATTTTCCTAACCATGGGGAACTTTGTAGAGCAAAGCGGTAATGTAGAAATGCAGGAATTTTACAGAAAAAAAATAAGCCCTTTTGCCATCACAGAAATTGCAAGAAACGACCTATACAGCAAACTTGCAAACTTTGAAAACGAACAGCTTAAAGCCTTTTTACATTATAAAATCTTTCAAGCCATAGAGCGCGGCATTGATGTTGAGCTGGACGTATCACCTGTTGGCGAGTCACCAATAGAGTTTATTGACCTAGTACGCATTTTAGGCGTGTTTTTGGATAATGCTATAGAAGAATGTATGGAGATTTCAAAGAGTATAATCACCATAAAAATATCTTGTAATAATGAAATGATTTCCTACTCAATAAAAAACACCGTTCGCCCGGAAGTAAAAAGCAAAGGGATAAGAGCGGGAATATCTACAAAAGGCTCAAACAGAGGCAAAGGCTTGCTTAGTGTGCGGGAAATCATAAAGAATTATCATTCCGTTATGCTCAATTCCTATTTCTCCCAAGAAGGCTTTTCGCAAAATCTTGTGATATATAAATGATGAGCAAAATTTGACAGTTTGCTTTTAACAAGTTACAATATCTAGGACATTTTCGTTAATGACGTAAAGGAGGCGTTTTACAATGCAAACAGTAAATATTTTGTTGGACACCGTAGAAAAAGTAAAAGTGTTTGTCAACACCGTTGGCCCGCTTGAAGGTGATATTGACTTAGTTTCAGAACGCTATGTGGTTGATGCAAAATCCATCATGGGTATCTTTAGTCTCGACTTATCCAAGCCCCTGAAACTCAACATCCATTCAGAGCCTACAGCAGAAAAACTGATTCCACTGATTAAAAATTACATCGTGTAGTTTTACATGCAAGTCTAAGGACGGGAAAACCCTGTCCTTTTTTGTAGCATTGACACCAATATATAATAAAAGGGGATTAAAAACATGTCAGACCACTGGAACTTGAAAGACATCTACCCAAGCTATGATTCCTCAGATTTTAAGACAGATTTTGAATCGTTAAAATCGACTGTAGAAAAAATGAATGCACTGTCAAGCACATTAAAGTCTTTTGCAGATGTGGCACAAATTATAAAAATGCTAGAGCATTTTACAACCAAATCAAACCGTATCATGGTGTATTCCATGCTTGTTAACGCAACCAATACGGCCAGCCCAGACGCGGCAAAATATATGTATCTCTTTCAATCCATGACCGCAGAAGTCAGCCGCACAAAAGTTCGCCTGTCTGCATTTTTGGCCAAAGCACCGCAAAAAATTGAAACAGAAGCAAAGGCAAATGGACTGGAAGCGTATGTATATAAGCTTAGTGAAATGGCGGCAGAATATCATCATATGCTTAGTGAAGATGAAGAAACTATCATTGCCCAAGTGGAAACAACAGGTTCAAGCGCGTGGACAAAACTTCATGGCAAGCTTGTATCAACCCTTACCTGTGAATATGCTGACCCAAAAGATGGTGGCAAAATACGCACCATCACTATAAATGATTGCCGTAACCTAGCCTATGACGCAAGTTCGGAAGTGCGTAAAGCCGCCTATGAAGCAGAACTTGCCGCCTATCCTAAAATTGCAGAATCTGTAGCGGCGGCAATGAACAGTATCAAAGGCGAAGTCAATCTGCTCAGCAAATTGCGCAAGTTTGACAGCCCTCTTCACAGCACACTTTTTGCAAATGCCATGACACAAAAAACCCTTGACGCAATGTTTGAAGCCATCGATGACAACATCCACCACTTGCGCAGATACATGAAGGGCAAAGCACAGTATTTAAACAAAACCCAAGGCAAAAATTATACCGCACTCCCATTTTATGAAATGTTCGCCCCTGTAGGCAATGGTTCAGACGAGCCATTTACCTATGACGAAGGAAAAAAGTTCGTATTGGATAACTTCGCAAAATTTTCACCAGACATGGCAAACTTAGCCCAAAAAGCATATGATAAAGATTGGATTGACGTGTACCCTCGTGACGGCAAAGTAGGCGGTGCATTTTGCGCCAATGTGTATGAAGTAAAGCAGTCCCGTATTTTACTAAACTATGGAAACAGCCTTTCTGACGCGATTACGTTAGCCCACGAACTTGGTCATGCTTATCACAATGCACAAATTATGCAAGAGGGCATTCTCAATACAAAATACCCTATGCCTTTGGCAGAAACCGCATCAACTTTCTGCGAAATCATTGTAAACAACGCCGCAATACAAACCCTGCCTGATGAAGAGAAGCTGCAACTCGTGGAAAACTCCCTGCAAGATGCGACACAAATCATCTTAGACATTTACTCCCGCTTCCTTTTTGAAAAAAGTGTCTTTGAAACACGTAAAGACCATCCCCTTTCTGTGGATGAACTCAATACGCTTATGTTAGAAGCACAACGTACTGCCTATGGTGATGGACTAGACCACACACTGCTTCATCCTTACATGTGGATAATCAAAGGACATTACTATAATGCGGCGCGCAATTATTATAACTTTCCCTATGCCTTTGGACATTTACTTGCGAATGGTTTGTACAATATCTATAAGCAAACCCCTGATACTTTCGAGGAAAAGTATAATCACTTCCTTCGTATCTCAGGCAAAATGTCAATCAAAGACTCTTGTAAAATGCTTGGCATAGACGTAGAAAGCACTGCCTTTTGGACAAGTGCGCTGGATGTCATCAAAACCAGTATTGATGAATTTGAAAGATTAACCCAATAACCTACTAAAATCCCCATTGATGGGGATTTTTTTAATTCTTTTTCTAAGATTGCGTCTAACTTCGTAAAATGGTACAATAGTTACCCAATTTTGGTGAAGAAGGATGATTTCCATGAACACCCAAAAGCGTTCTCGTAAACTGGCGGTTCGCGCCCGTATTTTATATTTTGCTATACTTACCGTTGCGGTTATTATTTTACTTACTATCGGCATTTTTGTTTCCCTGCAAATTGCCGACCATTCAGCACGGCAGTTGGCGCGGCAATATTCTATTGAAGCAGCATCTAATTTTCATACCAGTATCAATCCTCATTTTGTTTTAATGCAGCAAATTTCACGGTCAACCACTATTTCACGGTGGCTGGCAGATGAACACAACGAAGACCATAGGGTACGCGCATTTGATGAAATTATGGGATATGTTATGTTCTCTCCCAATACACGTGTTATGTTTACAGCATACAATACAATGCATGGGTATGATTTTCACACAGAACTTACCTTAAATGACTTTCAACCATGGGGTACATTGGCTGGCGGTACAGTAAGCCAATGGTTTTATGACACACGTGACTATCAAAATCCTTTTATACTTAATATTCAGCGAGAACGTCCAGAACTTATAGAAGATGATATTGTTCTATTTATTTGGGCGAACCACCGCATGTATTACCAAAACGAATTTGTTGGTGTACTGACTGTTGGATTTCCCTTTGATGATGTTTTTCACGCCATGTTTGGTAAATATGATGAAATCTATATTCGTGGATATCTTATAGACGGCAATGGTCTTATTCGTAGCGACAGTGCAGGGGCTTTGGTTTTACATGACATGGGTATCCCAACACCTATTGCCATTCCTGAAACCGTTAATAATCCTACCCTTGCCGCTGTTATTGAAGCACAATTAGAAATGATGAACGGTGGACTTTTCACCTCAAGTGATATTATACCTGATGTGATTGCACTTACATCTTCTGACTATCGCTATGCCAGCATTTCGCCTATTGTAGGTACTGCATGGTCTATTCTTGTACTCTCTAACGATACAAACGGCTTTGGCTTTCATTATATAGCACTGGTTGCTTCAGCTATTTTGGTTGTATTTTTGGCAGCTTTAGCCACAGGCATCATGATGAACAACGTGGTTTTTAATCCATTATTCAGCTTATCTGAAAGTGCAGAACGCAACGGCACAACCCATCATGATATTTTTGGCACAAGCCGTGATGATGAAATAGGCGAACTTGCCCGCGCCATCTCATCATCACGTGAAACCATGATTTATCGTGAAAAACTCCTTGATGCCATTACACAAGCCGCAAAAATTTTATTGGCAGTCAGGGAAGCCGATAATACACAGGCAGTCATTGACAGCATGGAAATCATCGGAAAATGTGTGGATGTTGACCGCATACAAATTTGGCACGCAAAGCTATCAGAGGATGAACAATACTTTGCACTAAACTATCAATGGGCAAGCGAACTGGGTGTCCAAAAAGCATATATCCCGTCAGCACTAAAGCATGACCATGACGCAAAAGGTGTTGAACTCCTTTCCAGCAGAGAAATAATCAACACCATTGTTTCTACAATGTCAGCAGACGAGATAAAATATATGGAGCATTACGGAATATTGTCCATTGCCATTATTCCACTGTTTTTAAATGATACATTTATCGGTGCTTTAAGCGTAGAAGACTGTCATAACACCCGTGTGTTTACAGCCGATGAAATGTCAGCATTCATGTCCGCAGGTGCAATGCTTGCCAGTATGTTTAACCGTATAGTGCAAGAAGATGAAATAAAAACTGCCGCCATTGCAGAAGAAGCCAACCGTGCAAAAACCCGATTCCTTGCCCGCATGAGCCATGAAATACGCACCCCTATTACATCTGTCGTAGGTGTTTCTGAAATTCAACTGCGCCACCAAAACCTACCGCCCGATATTAAAGATGCCTTTGGAAAAATCAATGATTCCGGTCATTTACTTCTGGGTATTGTCAATGATATTTTAGATTTCTCCAAAATTGAGTCAGGCAATATGCCCCTTGCAAACCAAGAATATGAGGTGGCAAGTCTTATTAACGATGCCACTCAAATTCATGCTGTCTATTTAGAGCATAAAAATATCCGCTTTGAAGTGAAAATAGACGAACATCTGCCTGTCTATTTAATTGGAGATGCCCTGCGTATCAGACAAATCATAAATAATTTACTATCCAATGCCTTTAAATATACAGAAGCAGGATGTGTAAGCTTATTGCTTAGTTATGAAGGGTTGCAAGGCGATTTAATCAATTTGACCATTTCCATCCACGACACAGGTATGGGCATGACCGAAGCGCAAATTGAAGCCTTGAAAACCAGCGAATACACACGTTTCCACGAGCAAGAAGGCTTTGTAAGCGGTACAGGTCTTGGTATTTCCATTGTGTACAGCCTTGCGCATCTCATGAATGCACAGATTGATTTTAAAAGTGAAGTAGGCAAAGGCACTGTCGTTCATGTATGCATTCCACAAAAAACATGCAGTTTAGAAACCATAGGCAAGGAACTTGCCAGAAGCTTAGAGCGTTTTGAAATGGGTGTAAATACAAAGAAAACCACATTTATTTCAGAGCCTATGCCTTATGGCAAAGTGCTGGTGGTTGATGATGTTGACGCAAACTTATTTGTGGCAAAAGGCTTATTGGCGTTTTACGACTTGCGTGTGGAAACTTGTTCAAGCGGTAACGAAGCCATCAGAATGATAGCCCAAGGCAATGTGTATGACATCATATTTATGGACCATATGATGCCCGGCATAAGCGGTGCAGAAGCCATGTTTAAATTGCGTGAAACAGGTTATACCCAGCCCATTATTGCATTGACTGCCAACGCCCTCATTGGTCAAGCAGAAGTATTTATTGAAAAAGGCTTCGACGATTTTATTTCAAAGCCCATTCAAACAAAACGATTAGATGAAATTTTAATAAAATATGTAAGAGACAAACAACCGCCAGAGGTCATTGCAGAAGCCAATGCCATGGCTCAAGTTGCAAAGGCTAGTCACATTGATGACTTCATGAATGATGAAGCCGTTGTAGGCAAATTGCGCAATGACTTTGCCCGCGACCATAAAAATACTTTTGAAAAAATCATGAAAGCCATAGCCGCTGGTGATACCCCAACCGCATACCGTCTTGTACACACTGTCAAAGGTTTAGCAGGGCTAATCAGTGAAAATGCCCTCATGGACGCTGCACAAGCCATGGAAAATTCATTACGCAGTGATATGTCGCCAACCACTGCTCAAATTACAACAATGGAAATGGAAATGGCGCGTGTATTGGTCAATATTGCAGAAAACACACCAAAGGCAGAGCCCCTCCCTGTTGGCGTAGCTTTGGATAGGTCTGGGGCTTTGGACGCATTAGACCATCTTATCCCCCTATTAAAATCCCGCAATGTAGAAAGTACAAACGCGTTAGACCCACTTCGCCCATTTCCAGAAGCTATGATTATCATTACTCAAGTAGAGCAGTTTGAATTTGACGCGGCATTAAAAAGCGCGGAAGTGTTAAAATCTATTTGGAGCTAAATTAAAAAAACCGCCTGTGATTTTTTTCATCACAGGCGGTTTTAATATGCAAGGAAGTTACGCGTTTACACCATTTTCAGCCACCCATTTTTTATAATGGTCAGCCAAGGCACGGTCACTGCCCATGACATGCTTTGTCAGCCATGCCACCACAGTTTTGTTAATTTCAAGGCTAAGATGAAGCACTTGGGCTTCGGTTTCAATTTCGCCTTTGCCCTCTTCCTCACCCAATGCATAATTATCATTTACAAAATCTTCATGGAGTTTTGTTGCAACTTTAAGAAAGTCTGCATGTTCTTTTTTATGTGTTTCTGTATGTGGATAATCAGATTCATCCATCAATCCTTCTTCTGTAGCAAAATGACGCACAACATAATCGGCTAAAAATTCAATGGATGTTTTTACCTTTTCCTTTTTGTTTTTAAACGAAGTTGACATCACTTGCTCTACTAGCTCAAAAATTTCCTTGTGGTCAGCATCCACTGTTTCGTTTCCAGTTGCAAATGTCTCATTCCAAAGACCCATAACGAAAACTGCCTCCATTCAAAATATTTTTCACATATACCCTAGCATAATCCTGTTATTTTGTCAAAAACTCATGGAGCAGTGCATTGATTTGATTCCCCATAAGAAAAATTACAGAAACAGCATTCAGCCATAAAATTAAAATAAATACCCCTGCAATACTGCCATACACCACAGGATACTGTGTAAAATTTTGTGTAATAAAGCTAAAAGTCGCCCCCACGACAGCCCACCCAATAACCGTAAACACCCCTCCAGATAAAACATGCATTATCGGCAGTTTTTTTGCACAAGCCAGTTTATACATAAAAGTAGTCAATAATACCAATAACACCAGTGCAATGATTCCAGACACTGCGCCCCAAAATACAACCAGCCCAAGCATGACAATGAGCGCGCCGGAAAACAAAATCATCAGCACAAAACTAAGCACCACTTGCATGACCCCGCCGCGTCTATCATTTACACCATACGCATGATTGACCCCATGAATAATCGCTCTAAAGCCATTGGTCGTATTGTAAACGCTAAAAAACAAAGCGGCAGATAAAAGTCCTGCACTGCGGGTTTCGCTCAGTTCAATAATAAACCCTTCAACCAAGTCTGCCACGTCTACTGGCAAAACATGATAAAGTGCGCCAAAGATGGCATTCTCGTCTAAATCTAAAAAGCCCATCAAAGCCATCAAAAATACTAGAAACGGAAAAAACGCCAATAATACACGCAGGGTTAATCCTGCGGCACGTTCAAACACTTGGTCTTCATGGCATTTTACAGCCAGATTGAATAAAAAAATTATAAACTTTTTCATGGGTCAGTCACCTTTGAGTATGATATAATCTTGTAGAGATGTCTTTAACCAGTCACAAAAAGGAGCAATTTACATGAAAAATCTAACTTTACTCACAGATTTTTATGAACTCACGATGATGCAAGCCTATCACCACCATCAAACACACACAGGGCGAAGACAACGCGCCATTTTTGACATGTTTTATCGGGAGAACCCCAGTGGCAGTGGATATGCTGTGGCGGCAGGGTTGGCACAGGTTATTGATTATATAAAAAAGCTACAGTTTACAGACGAAGACATTGCCTATTTACGCTCTACAGGTGTGTTTGGTGATGAATTTTTAGCCTATTTGAAAACCTTTCGATTCACAGGGGATATTTATGCAGTGCCTGAAGGTACAGTCATATTTCCAGGAGAGCCGCTACTTACCGTCAACGCACCCCTCATGGAAGGGCAACTCATTGAAACAGCCATGCTTAATATTATAAATCACCAAAGTTTAATTGCAACCAAGGCGGCGCGGGTTTGTTGGGCGGCACAAGGCGACCGTGTTTTGGAGTTTGGGCTTAGACGCGCCCAAGGCCCTGACGCAGGGCTGTATGGTGCGCGGGCGGCAATGATTGGCGGTTGTGCCGCCACAAGCAATGTACTTGCAGGACAGCTTTTCAATGTGCCTGTGCGAGGTACACATGCCCACAGTTGGATAATGAGCTTTGACACAGAGCTGGAAGCTTTCAGATATTATGCCCAGCTTTATCCCCAAACTTGCATTTTACTTGTAGATACCTATGACACCCTTAAAAGCGGTATTCCTAATGCGATAAGGGTTTTTAAAGAAATGCAGGATAGTGGAGAGCCTATAGGCCAATTGGGGATTCGTTTGGACAGCGGGGATTTAGCCTATCTATCCAAACAAGCACGAATCATGCTTGACGAAGCAGGCTTTACAAATGCCTTTATTAGCGCGTCAAATGATTTAGATGAAAATATTATTGCAGAGCTTAAAGTCCAAGGGGCAAAGATTACCACTTGGGGTGTAGGCACTCATTTGATTACGTCAAAGGAATATCCAGCCTTTGGGGGGGTATACAAAATGGCGGCACTTTCTACAGACGGCGGTCCATGGCAAAACAAAATCAAACTGTCGGAAGACCCTATAAAAGTAACAAATCCTGGGGCTAAAAAGATTTTTAGGCTGTATGACAAAAAATCTGGTAAGATGAAGGCAGATTTGATTGCATTACATGACGAAACCTTAGATAATAGTGAAGACTTAACTATTTTTGACCCCATTGCCACATGGAAGCGAATGACTTTGCCCGCAGGGGAATTTACTGTGCGGGAACTGCTTGCCCCTGTGTTTAAAAATGGTGAATGTGTTTATCCAGACATGACCGTCACAGAAATTTGTGAATATGCCGCCCGCGAAAAAGAAACCTTGTGGGACGAGCATAAGCGGTTAATGCGCCCCCAAATTATGCCTGTAGACCTTTCACAAAAATTGTACGATTTAAAGCAGTCCATCATCGCGCAACTGCGCGAGAATAAATAGGAGGGATTCAACATGAATCATGTCAAAGCATTACCAGCAAAACTACAAGCTAAAAAAGGGTTTTCCCTCAATATGATTATCGGGATAGACGGCTTTGTAGACGAAATTGTCCATCCAGTAGACAAGCGGCAAGACTATGCCAACTACACACGTATCCCCACCATTAAAGAGTTTGGCGAGCGTATCGTTGCAGCATCAGGGCTTAGTGCCAATGTAGAAATGGTCAGTATCCAAACAAAACTTGGAGGAAATGGGCCGATTCTTTCCAATGCACTCTTAGAATATGGTGTTGATTTAACCTATGCAGGCATTCTTGGCAAGCCTGATATTCACCCTGTTTTTAAACCCATGGTAGAAAAAGCAAAAGCCATCTACAGCCTAGGCAACCCAGGGTTTACTGACGCTGTAGAATTTGAAGACGGTAAAATTATGATTGGTAAGCATTCTACCTTAGTGGATATTACATGGGATGTTTTCAAAAACGCCCTTGGCGGTGCAGAAGGCATTGCAAAGTTAATTCAAGAAAATCAGTTGTTCGGCATGGAAAACTGGACAATGATGCCCCACATGAGTGACATCTGGCAAGGGTTGATTGACGAAGTGTTCCCACTCCTTGACACCCCAGCAGAAAAGCCCCTTGCATTCTTTGACTTGGCAGACCCAGAAAAACGCACCAAAGCAGACATCAGCCACGCCATGAAACTGATTGGACGCTTTGAAGAAAAATTCCGTGCAGTTTTAGGGCTTAATGAAAGCGAAGTCTATCAAATCGCCGCCGCCCTTGACATTGCACTGCCTGAAAATGACACTGACAAATTACAAAGTGCCGTCATGGCAGTGCATAAGGCAATGAATATCTATTGCCTAGTGGTACATCCTGTACGCAGTGCATGTTGTGCCATTGGCGGTGAATATTTCTCTACAGATGGCCCATACTGTGAAAAACCAAAGCTTACAACAGGCGCAGGCGACAATTTCAACGCAGGATTTTGCCTAGGGCAAGCACTTGGGCTTGACCCCCTTGCTTCATTGACTTTGGGTGTATCCACCTCTGGATTTTATGTACGCAACGCAAAAAGCCCTACATTTGAACAAGTGATTGAATTTGCCCAAGCATGGGGCGATGGAAAGGTAGACTAAAACCTATGGCAACCATAAAGCAAAAAAAACGCAGTGAAATTCCTGCCGAGTTTAAATGGAAGCTGGAAGACATTTTCGCCACCAATGCCGATTGGCAAAAAGGCGTGGATTCCATTCCCAGTGAAATTGCAAAAATAGAAGCCTTCCGCGGCAAGCTAAAAGACGGAAAAACTTTGCTTGAGGGTTTAAAAACATATCACAATGTTGCCAACTTGGTTTTCAAGCTATATGTTTATGCCAATATGCGGCTCCACGAAGACAGCAATGTTTCAGAATCCCAAGGCATGGCAAATGTCATTGCCAGCCAATACGCAAAATTTTTAGCCGCCGTTTCATTTATCACGCCAGAAATTTTAGAGCTTGACGAAGCAACCGTCAAAGGCTTTATAGAAACCACGGCTGGATTGGAAGTATACACCCAATATCTCAACAATATTTTACGCAAAAAAGCCCACACTTTAAGCGCGGAGGTTGAAGGAATACTTGCCGCTGTATCAGAAATAGGCGACGGTGCAAAAAATATCAACGATATGCTCACCGATGCAGACATGAAATTTGCCAGTATCACCGACGAAAACGGCAATACAGTAGAAGTCACCAGCGGCAATTTTATTTCTCTCATGGAATCCTCAAACCGCCGTGTACGGGAAGACACTTTTAACACCTTCTATGATGAATTTTGGAAGCTTAAAAACACCTTTGCGGCAATGCTTAACGCCAGCATTAAAAATGATATTTTTGTTGCCCGCACAAAAAAATATGATTCTGCCCGTGGTGCGTCATTAAATACCAGCAATATCCCCATCTCTGTTTACGACAATTTGATTCAAGCAGTGCATGAGTTCTTACCTGTCATGCATCGCTATATGGCTTTGCGTAAAAAAGCATTAAAAGTAGATGAACTGCATATGTACGACCTGTACACGCCCATTGTAGAAGAAGCCGATACAAAAATGCCCTATGATGAAGCCAAGAAAATTTTAGTTGAAGGGCTTGAGCCCCTTGGCAAAGCCTATTTAGATGAAATGTCAAAAGGCATGGAAAGCGGCTGGATAGACGTATACAACAACGAGGGCAAAACAGGCGGCGCATACGCATGGGGTACGTATGGCACATCGCCATATGTACTGTTGAACTATAGTGATAAACTAGGCGACTTATTCACCCTAGCCCACGAAATGGGTCACGCCATGCACAGCTTCTACTCCCGCAGTAACCAGCCCATGGTTTATAGCAGTTACACGACTTTTCTTGCAGAAGTCGCGTCCACCGTCAATGAAACCCTGTTGATGGAACACATGTTAAAAACCACAACTGACCCAAAAATCCGCATGTATTTGCTTGGAGAATATATTGAGCAGTTCCGCACCACCGTCTTTCGCCAAACCATGTTTGCAGAATTTGAGCATATTTTGCACACCATGGCAGAAGAAGGCAAACCACTGATTCTTGACACCATAAACCAAGTCTATCGTGACTTAAACGTAAAATATTATGGTGCAGATGTTGTGATTGATGAAAAAATCGACCTAGAATGGGCGCGTATTTCTCATTTCTATCGTGCATTCTATGTATTCCAGTACTCTACAGGATATTCTGCGGCAATTGCTTTTACAAAACGGATAAAAGAAATGGGCGAACCTGCGGTGAAGGATTATCTTGAATTTCTAAAAAGCGGCAGTAGTGATTACTCCATCAACATCCTAAAAAAAGCCGGCGTAGACATGTCCACTCCAGAACCCATCCGCGAAGCTTTAAAAGTATTTGAATCCCTTGTTACAGAAATGGAAAAGACTTACCAATAAAAGTTAGCGTATCCATTCATGTAAAAGCGGATAGATTTCGTAAGGCGCGCCATTAGACAGGAGTTGAGCCTATGCAAGCAATCAAAGCCTATTATAGCGAAGGTACATTTGTGCCTTTTGAACCCGTTGTGATTCCAAAGGGTAGTCACGCCATCGTCACCATTCTTGATTTTGCGATAAATCAAGCGCAGATTACTGATGATTTTTCACAAGATGATGAGGATTTTTCTGCGTGGCATAAGCGCATGAAAGAAGCCCTTGCCCTTTCAATGGACGAAGCGTTACCCGAGATTTATTTTACCCGTTCAAAAGATATGCGGCCGCCATTAAATTTCGATAATTGAGGAGGCGAGTGCTTCAATGAAACACGCACTTGATACCAATGTTATTTTCCGTTATTTGAAAAGCGCGTTTTATGTTGCACCCAAAGAAAAACAATAAAATTTGTCAAAAAAAAGCTTCCCCTAGAGGAAGTCATATGGTAAAATACAGGTGCGGAAATAAAGTGGAAGTACCGCAGTAGCTGAACAGGTGTTAGCCCACCCGTCAGCTTATATAGGGATGCACTTAGCCATCGCCTAATATAAACAGGTTCACCTGCCACCACGGCAATTTTATTTTACAACAATCACCTCACATTTTCAAGCATCCCCCGCCTTGAGATGTTTTTAATTAACCTATGCGATAGCGATACAATGCAAATGTTGTGTGTGTTATGGCGAACCTGTTTAACTTAGGTGATGGCGGCCATCCTTATATGCATAATTTATTTCGGCAAATAAATTATAAGGAGGCGTTAAGCCATGGAACGATACAGCTCCAGAGGTATTGACGAACTAGGACGGATGGTTTTGCCCGTCGAGATTAGAACCAAACTTAATTTAAGAGCAAACATGCAGGTTTCCCTCACCCCAATAGACACGATTGTCATTTTACAGCGTGTAGACGGTGAGCCCATCCCCGCATGTACCTGTTACAACTACACCAGCACCCTAGACGAACTGCACAGGGTAACATTTTCTCATGAACTATTAAGTCAACAAGGCTGGAAAGCAGGCAGTACCGTTGCACTTTATGTTAATGATAACATTATCATATTAAAATCAGCATAAGCTAAAGTATTATTTTCCCCATACATTGAAGTGTTGCCTTAAATGGAGGATATTCTAATGTATGGGGAATTTTTTTACACTTTAGCAAGTGAAATTATAGGAGGATGTACAATGCTTGACACAGAAAGACTTATTTTAAGACGCTTTACATCAGAAGACGAACAGGCATTTGCGGATATTATGACCAACCCCAACGTATACCGCTACTTAGGCACAGGTCAAGCCATACTAAGAGAAAATATCAAGCGGTTTATTGACTCACTTGAATCTACATGGGGTCATGGACTTGGGGTATATGCTGTCGTTGAGCGTGAAAGGGGTCAATTGCTGGGATACAGCGGTGTACGCGGTTTGCCTGATGGCAGAAAAGAACTTATGTATGCTTACGGGGAAAATGCTTGGGGCAAAGGATACGCCACCGAAGCCGCAAAAGCTATACTGGACACACACAGCCCCCGCCCCCTTATTGCCATATCATACCCAGAAAATCTCGCATCTATCAGCGTCATAAAAAAAGTAGGTTTTCGCCATGTGGGTCAAGAGCAAATGTTTGGTAAAACACTTGAATCTTTTATATTAGGCTAGACCAATAATTTACATCACTAATTTTTCTGCATGATTGGAATACTATCTCCAAAGGAGAGTGTTTCTAAAATCATGCGGAATTTTTTTATGCTTTTTTTTGTGGCAATGATGGCTTTTGGGGTGCGGGTTCAGGCAGTAGAAGTATTGGAAGTACTGGAATCAGTAGAAATAGAAGTGCCTGTGATTATGTATCATTTGGTTACAGAACAGTCTAAGTACATTGGCAAGTACGGCATTCGCCCTGATGACTTTGAGACAGACTTGGTGTATTTGCGGGATAATGGATACACACCCATTGTCATGGAAGATTTATTCAACTTTGTCAACAACATGGGTCAACTCCCCGAAAAACCCATCATGCTTACTTTTGACGACGGCAATTCAGGCGACTATGAATATGTTTTGCCCCTTTTGCAAAAGTACAACATGCGGGCAATCGTAGCCATTATTGGGGCAACGGCAGACCAGTATACACCCTTGGCAGAAGAAAACCCCAAAGCAAAGTATCCTAATTTAACATGGGGGCAAGTGTTGGCACTTCATGAGTCAGGGCTTGTAGAAATTCAAAACCACAGCTATGACCTCCACGGCAAAAATGGAAGCGGACGGCGCAAAGGGGAATCTGACGAAGCCTATCATATACGCTTACGTGAAGATTTAAAAAAACTTCAAGACGCTTGCAGTGAAAATATTGGGCATATTCCCACAGCATTTATTTATCCCCTAGGGGTTATTGGAGAAGGTTCACAAAAAGTGCTGGAGGAACTAGGCATGGTTGCAAGCTTCGGTTGCGAGGAAGGAATGAATCTATTTTCCAGAGGAGATTTGGACGGGCTTTTCCGAATTAAACGGGTCAATCGTGCCAACAAACGCACTGTTGAAGAAATACTTGGAAAGCTTCCGAAGAAAAACCCTTGAATACCGCTCACGACTACTGTATAATGAGTTAATACTAATTATCAAAACACTAAAATTTGCGCCAGGAGCGGGGTATTCATGAATTTATTGATTGTATCCAAACCTCTATTTAATAGTGACATGAAAGTGAAAGGGTACTATATGGCTGCCCAATATGGCAATGCCATTTTAGAATCTACAAAGTCCAACCCATTAGACAGGGCAATGGATTCGCCTTTTATAGATTTTATGAATGAAGTGGGGCTAGACGCGCTCACTCAGGATAAAGACATCTTTATTCCCATCACCCAAATTCAACTGGTGACAGACCTGACGCGCAATATTACAGAAGAGCCAGAAAAAATTATCTTCTTACTAGACGCGTCAACCACCCCTGACCCATTGGTGATTCAAAGGTGTAAAGAACTTACAGGGCGAGGCTACAAATTTGCGGTATATTTCACAGGAAACATGAACTATGTGGAATCATTTACCCCTTATATCAGCCATGTGTTTTTAAAGGTAAGTACAGAAAAGCTTATAGAAAGCTCTATAGCCATCAAAACTGCGTTGCCTAAAGTCACAGTAGTTGCAACAGATATTGGTGAAAAGACGATTTTTGATAATATTAAAAACTCTGCCAATGCAAAAATAAGCCTGTTTGACGGTGCATTTTATAAGGTACATATGCCTTCTAATGCCAAGCAAAACGCCCTTTCTCCCCTCAAAACCAACTATATTCAATTGCTTAATATCGTCAATCAAGATGATTTTGATTTTCAAACCTTTACACGCACTGTTCGGCAGGATACTGCCCTTGCGATTCAGTTCATGCGCCTAGTCAACACCTCCAGCAAATCCCGCACAGAAGTTAAAAACCTTAACCAAGCCGCGGCAATGCTTGGGCAAAAAGAAATTAAAAAATGGGTAAGCACAGCCGTTTCAAACGCCCTTTGTGTTGATAGTCCTTCTGAAATTACAAGGCTGTCCCTTATCCGTGCAAAGTTTTGCGAAAATTTAGCACGGCATTTTGAAATGGCGATTGTACAGGAAAACCTATTCCTTTTAGGTCTGTTTTCTGTCCTTGACGTTGTGCTGGATATGCCTATTCAAGAAGCCTTTAAACTCGTGTTTGTTCCACCCCCAATCCATAACGCGCTGGTAGATGGCAGTGGTGATTTCTTTAGTGTGCTATTCTTCGTACAGCAATACGAACTAGGACATTGGAAAGAAATTTCACGGGTGGCATTGGTGCGCAATATTACCATTGACCAAATTCACTATGCCTACAAAGAAGCCATGATTTGGTATAGTGACTTAATTAACATTACTGTCAACGAAAGCGAAATTTAGGATAGGGAATGACAGAAGTAAAGTTTATTGCAAAAAATGAAGAGACATGGAAGACCCTAGAAGCTTTTAATCATCATTTGGCTAAAAGCAGAAGGGGCGTTAAAGGGCTGGCAGTTGATGAAGTTCGAGAGTTTTCTCGACTTTTTCGGCTTGCCAGCCATCATCTTGCCTACGCCAAGACACATTTTCCCACAGGCAATGCATTGCCTTACTTAAACAGAATTGTTGGCGTAGCCCATAATTTTTTCTATGTCAGAGAAAAAGGCGGGTTTGGGCAAGTTTGGGAATACTTTGCCTACACCTTCCCCCAAGCCGTGCGTGATACTTGGCGTTTTTGGGCTGTTGCCGCGGCTTTTTTTGCGTTGGGTGTTGTTTTTGCAGGGTTTTATGTTTCAAGTGACCCTGCAAATTTGCAAACCATCATGCCTGGCTGGATAGGGGATGGTACTTTAGAAGGGGAAACCCCTGATTGGGGTGACGGTGGTGTTGCTTGGGATTATGCCTACATGACCGCTGTGATTGGAACAAATAATGTTAGAGTGGCGTTTATGACCTTTGCTTTTGGTATTTTAGGCGGCATTGGCACAATTTTTATTTTAGTTTACAACGGGCTTATTGTTGGCGCACTCATGGGATTTTTTCATCAAAGCGGTGCGGACATGCTGATAGCCTATTCACTCATTCTTCCCCACGGGGTGCTGGAACTTATGGCTATTTTCCTTTGCGGCGGCGGCGGGCTTATGATAGGTAAGGGTTTGCTAATCCCAGGAGATTTAACACGACGACATGCTTTAATTGCCAGTGCAAAGCAAGCCGCTGTACTTATGCCTGGTGTTGTGGCTATGCTGGTGATTGCAGCTGTTATTGAAGGTTTTTTTACCCCTCTTGGGATTAACCCTTGGTTAAAGCTGACTTTTGCTGCATTGACAGGCATTGGATTTATTGTTTACTCCATGAGAATCCATAAAGATGCCTAGGGCGGTTAAAACTGCGCCAAATATCTTTGAAGGCCTTTTGTACAAGAGCGGATTTTCCCCTGTCATTGGCGTGGATGAAGCAGGGCGCGGCCCCCTTGTTGGGCCTGTTGTTGCTTGCGCGCTAATACTTCCAAAGGAGTTAGTGATTGAAGGGGTAACGGATTCTAAAAAGTTATCCCCTTTAAAGCGTGGGCAATTGGCGGCTGAAATAAAGACTGCCGCCATAGCTTACGCTTTTGGCATCGTTCATGCAGCTGAAATTGATAGAATAAATATTTTACAAGCCACCATGCTTGCCATGGGACAGGCGATTGATGGTGTTTTAAATGAAACCAAACAGGCTGTCGCGCTGATTGACGGCACAACTGCCCCACTCTGCGGGTGTCCCACAATTTCCATTGTCAAGGGCGATTTTTTCAGTCATTTAATTGGGGCGGCAAGTATACTGGCTAAAGTAGAACGGGATACTATGATGGAGACTATGCATAAGCAGTATCCTGAATATGGCTTTGACCAACACAAGGGTTATGGTACAGTTGCACACAAACATGCAATTGAAAAGTATGGGCTTTGTCCCGAACATCGCAGAAGTTTTTGCAGAAAGGTGAACCATCAGTTATGAAAAATCTTTCAGTCGTGGCAATTCGCCGATTTCATGAACTTCACCCAGGGGATATTTTTCGTGCAATGATTCACGATATACGCCCAGGGGAAGTTGTTATTCGCTTTAGTGGCGGTGAACTTTATACAGCACGGTCAATGGTTTTACCTGATGCACGTATTGGGGAAGTGAGTTTATTTTCTGTACGGGAAAATGACTTTGAAGGCAAAATTGTATTGGAAATGGTAAAGGCTGACCCAGACACAAAGAAAAATAATATGCTTACTGACGCAATAACCAATGCGGGGCTTTCTGTGACCCCTGAAATGCTTGCCCTTGGGCGGGGCATTATAGACAGGGGTATCCCTGTTGACGCACAAGTTTTACACAAAGTCACATTTTTTGCCCATGCCAGTAAAGAAGCACAGGCATTAAATATTGACAGCGTCATTTTTCTACTGGGTGAAGACATGCCTGTGTCATTAGACACCATTCAAGCACTCAACCAAATTTTGCACAATCCTCAACTTTTATTAAGCGAATGTTCATCTGTTGCCCACCCTCACCCTTCACCCAAGGGTATCCTACATTTTTACCGTCAATTATATGCAAAAATTTACGAGCAACTCATTCCATTAAAAAATGTGGCAACTGTAAAAGAAGCTTATAAAAAAGAAGCATTAGAAAAAGCACGGGACATGATATTATTTATGGCACATTTGAAACACCGTAAATATTTTCAAATACCTTATGCATCATTGGTTGCAGAAGTTCATTCCAGCACCCATGTATCAAACACCGCTATCATTGCTGTTGAAACCCCTACACTAGGGCGGGTGGAAGTATCTATTCAAAATGGTACATTAGCCTTTCATGCCGCAAAAGATACCACTTTACAATGTCTAAAACAAAACACACCACGTCTAACTGCCTTGTTAAATCAAAAGGGCATTTCCCTTACAATGACCGAATTTAAACCCATAACCGAACCATTTACCATACGCTCTGCCCTGCCAAATAATCAGCAAAAACCTACCCCCGTGCCAAAGCGTTATACATTCGACATGCGCGTTTAAGGAGAACCTGATGGATAATTTTAAAAAGCCCTTGAACCCAAGGCAAAAGGCTGTCGCAATCAAATATAATCCAGATGAAGTCGCGCCTAAAATCCTAGCCAAAGGCGCAGGCTTCATTGCGGAAAAAATCCTTGAGAATGCCCAAAATTCTGATGTGGTCATACACAAAGATGCGGCCCTTGCCGAAGACCTCACCCGCCTAGATATTGGCGACCATATTCCCCCAGACCTTTATGAAGTCGTTGCACAAATTTTAGTTTTTATCAACGATTTGGACAAACAAGAAACAGCAAAAAAAGAGCGGCCTCGGGTTTAAAAACCCAAGACCGCTACTTTTTTTATTTTATTATGCGTCTAAATCACTTTCTACATCCATTACATATCTTGTACCCCAGCCTTGCAGCCATTTTGTGCCGTCTTCTTCGATACCAAATTGAATAACGCCACCAAGCCCTCGGCTTGTGCCTAATACATAGAAGGTGTATTCGTCAATCATTCCAATGCGTACTGACCCTGCTAAACTTGTCAAAAATGCATAACCATCTTCGTCTACACCAACAGTGATTGTTGCCTCTGGCACATTAAAAATACTGTTAGGCACAGTGGTTTGATAACGCCATGTGTCGCCAATCCAACGGTCTAGGCTTTCATCTGCTTGCCACAAGTCTATGCGCTCTGGGCCAGGAATGATACCCAATTCGCCCTGCATAAGAATCATACGTCCTGCAATTTCTTTAAACCAAAAACGACCAAGTATTGAATCAAAGCTACCGTCAGAGTATGGTGTAAATTCTAAGTGGGCATCTGGGCCTAGTGTATCTGCAAAGTATAACTTACCTTCTTCTGAAATACGAAGATGTCCAAGCCCTACATAGTATCCAGTGAAAACCTCCAGTGCTTCTAGTGACAGTTCAATCGGCTCTCTTTCAGGCAATGGCCCAACTGGAGACGCAATACCCTCTAACTCATATCTTGCGTCAGCCAACATGGTAATAGGTGCTTGCAAAGACACCGACGCACCGCTTACGCTATTGGTCGTTCCAAAAACGCCAATGCCATGCTCGAAATCTAAAACTAAGCCTGTAAAATAATTTATCCATCCGCCGTCATGCCCCATGTGTGAAGTGCCGTCTATCCAAGTCCAGTAGATAAACCCAAGGGCATACTGCATCATTGGTGAAAGTGAGAAGTCAAAATCCTGTACTTCAACCATTTGTGCAAAATATGCTTCTGACAGAATGCGGTTGCCGTCAAGTTCCCCAAAGTTTAAAAGCATATGCATAAACCGTGCCATATCATACGCGTTACTGTAAAGCCCGCCTACGGATGTTGCGTTGGCAAACACACGGTCAGCCGCTGGAAGGGAAGCGGTGATATAGGGCAAAGAAACATCTACTTCATCTTCATTTGGAAAGAAGGTGGTAGAAGCCATATCCAGCGGGTCAAAAATATTTTCTTGTATATAGTTTGCAAAGCCATGGAAAAAATCACCGTCTGCTGCAAAGCCTGAAACTTCTGCTACAAGTATGCCCAAAACCGTATATCCCACATTAGAGTATGCCATACGGTCAGTCTCTACATTGTACATGTGTACCCCTGCAAGCCGTGGAAGCATGTTGTTCATAAATGCAGGGTAATGCGCCCCTATTGTGCCAAAACCACCAAACATGTCTCCAGGCAAACCCGCCACATGGGCAAGCAACATTCTGGTTGTAATATTGCGGTAATCCCCACCATTGACAGGGTGAGACAAAACAGAAAAGTCTGGTAAATACGTGGTGATTGGTTCGTCAAGGTCAAGTACGCCCTGTTCAACCAATTGCATAATTGAAATAGCCGTGAAAAGTTTTGTCACAGAGCCAATGTCAAAGAGTGTATCCTCTGTTACACCACGTTCGTTTTCTACATCTGCAAATCCTACACCCCGTGTCCATGTGTGATTTGTGTCACGGTGAACCACTGCAAAGGAAAGCCCCGATACATCCATGGTTTCCATAGCCTGATAGGCTTGGGTAAGTGCCGCTGTTTTTGTGTCCGACAAGAAGTCAAAGGTATCTGTAAACAGAATAGGTGCTTCTTCATATACGGCTTCGTTAGCAAAAACCAATGAAAAGCTGGATAAAACCATTGCGCTTGCCAAAGCAAGTGAAACGGCTTTCTTTAAAAATTTGTGCATAAATATATTCCTCCTTAGAAGTTGTCAACGTATAAAATATACGATGCAATTAAAATTAAGTTTGTGTTAAAAATCTAGTCTGGCGTAAATTGCCCTTGTGATAAATAGTGAAATAACAAACGGAATCCCACCCAATACAATAAACACCAACGCGCTCATGACATGTGACACTTCAAAATGAGTCATTGCCGTTGAAATACCTACAAAAACACCAACCGAAATCAATATGGCTAGGGTAAGACCCACTTCTCCATTTCCAATTTTTGTACAGGCAATGGGAAAAGCCAATGCTACCGCAAGCATTACAGTGCCAAAAGAGAATGTCAACAAAGTCAGTGCCACTGCTTCAGCAAATTCCATTATACCATCATGGAGAAAGAACCCTACACCAAAAACCATTAAAAAAATGAACACGCCAAAAAGTGAAGCAAGAAGCACAGAAAGATATTGCGCATTGGCTAGGCTTTTTCGCTTCACAGGCATAGAAATTTGCAGCTTTTCCCACCGTGAGGCAACTTTTCCGCCAATACTTATTAACACTATATAGGGTAAAACAGCCACTGCGCTATACATAAAAAATGAAAATGCAATATTATTCCAAGTCACTAACCATGCAATACCCAACATCATACTGGTTAATACGGAAAATGCCAAATACTGTTTAGCACAATAAAAAGTAAATATCAATAATCCCTTTAATGGACTTCTAGCCTGCATTAGTATTCTCTCCTTTCACAAGCATTAGCATAATTTCATCTATGGTAATATTGTCAATAACAACGCCAAAATATTTCTTTTCTGCCCCTTGTTTGTCAGCAACAAGCACATCAATTTGATAGTCATGTCTTCTCACTGCAAGTATATCCTGCTTTTCCACCCCATCAAACTGCGCCGCTTTTAACCGCATGATACCATAGTGATATTTCAATACATCTTTCTTTTCGCTAAAAATAATTTTACCCTCGTGGATGAAAGTAATGTAATCTGCAACTTTTTCAAGGTCAGATGTAATGTGAGATGAAAGAAAAATAGAATGGTTTTCATCCTGCACAAAGTCCAAAAACACGTCTAAAATCTCATCCCGTGCAATCGGGTCAAGCCCGCTTGTGGCTTCGTCCAATATCAATAACTTTGGACGGTGAGACAGTGCAACAGCAATGGCAAGCTTCATTGTCATTCCTCGTGAGAAAGTTTTTATCCGCTTATTTTTAGGAAGCCTAAACTTCGCCAAATATTCCCCAAAAAGCTTATCATCCCATTCAGAATATATATAACCCATGGCAGAAGTAATCTGCGTTGCAGTTAAATGTTCAGGAAAGCTATTCGTTTCATAAACCACACCAATGTCATTGCGAATATCGACCCTATCGTCTGCCATTTCTTTTCCAAAGACTTTAATCGACCCGCCATCTTTAATCAGTGTGTTAAGTATACAGCCAATCGTTGTACTTTTACCTGCGCCATTTTCCCCTACAAAGCCCATGATTGCCCCACGGGGCAACGAAAATGAAACATCATGTAAGCTAAAGTCTGATTTTTTATATTGCTTACACAAGCTTTGCACTTCCAAAATTGTATCCAATGTTAATCATCTCCTGCATAAAAAATTTTTAAAAGCTCTACAAGTTTTTCCACAGGAATGCCATAGGTTCGCCCAATTTCTGCGGCTTCTTGCAGATGTTCCTCTGCACGGCGTTGCCGCTCTTCCTGCACAAAGTCCTTATTTTGCGCCGATACAAAGCTTCCACGCCCAACGGTTGTTTCAATAAATCCATCCCTTTGCAAATTTTCATAAGCCGTTTGCACTGTGATAACACTCACGTGAATAGACTTAGCCAGTGCGCGCATAGACGGCAGAGGCGCACCCGTTTGCAGTTCCCCATTCATAATCATGGCTTTAATCTGCAATGTAATTTGCTCATAAATTGGTTTACTGGTGTTACTGCTGATAATGATATCCATATGAATCATCCTTTTTTGACATGCAATGTATATATTGCATAAGCACAATATAACAGGCTAGACATTCTCTTGTCAACCCTTCATTCTTTTTTCTTGCGGAAACGTATTTATAAGTATACAATTGTAAGGACTAATTCTAAGGGGTTGATTTTTATGAACGAAGTATTAAAAGCCATTGCAGAGCGCAATTCCTGCCGAGATTTTTCTCCAGAGCCTCTTACCAAAGAGCAAATAGAAATATTGGTAAAAGCTGCGTTGGCTGCACCCAGTGCAATGAACTTGCAACCATGGTACATCACCGTGGTGACAGATAAAAGCTTCATTGAAGCCTTTGACGCAGAAATTATGGAGTTTGTCAAAAAGGATGAAAACTGGTACAAAACAATGCAAGAGCGCGGCGGAAAAGCCCTATATGATGCACCCTGCATGATTTTTATTGCAAAAAATGAAACAAACTATGCAACCCATGACTGCGGAATTGTTAGTCAAAACATTGCATTAGCGGCTCATGCAATGGGGTTAGGCAATGTGATTTGTGGCATGGCACGCATTCCATTTGAAGGCGCGAAAGGTGCAGAATTTACAAAACAACTACAATTTCCAGAAGGGTATACCTTTGGAATGAGTGTACTGGTAGGTAAGGCAAACAAAGGCAAAACGCCCCATGAGCTAGACTTTAATAAAGTAAGTTATGTATAAGGACGTGTAAACATTGGGAGATGTATTTAAAGAACAAATCGTAAAACGGAAACCAACCGTAAAAGATACTGTGATTCGTGTATTGTTGATTGTACTGGTTATTCTCATTTTCTTTGCGTCAGCACTGCTTGTGCAAGCCCTTGCCGTGGTCATTACCGCAGTGGCAGCATTTGGCGCATTTTATCTCATGAGTTTTTTAAGTGTGGAATATGAGTATATCTTTACAAATGGCGAACTGGATATTGATATTATCTACAATAAGTCTCGCCGCAAGCGTCAACTTTCCACAAAAGTGAATGATTTTGAAATCATGGCGCATATTGATGATAAAAACCACGAGTCGGTATTCACCATGGCGCAAGAAACCCGTGACTACTCCAGCGGTGTTCATGGGCAAGATACTTACATGTGTATGCTGACCCTCAAGGGCAAAAAAGTGAAGCTTATCATTGAGCCAAATGAAAAAATGCTAAAAGCCATTGCAGGAAGTATTACTCGCCGCAAACTGCACCTGCGCCCTGGCGTAGTGCTTGTTCAGTAAAAGGAGGCACAACATGGTTAATATCCTACAAGGGCTGACATTTGATGATGTTATTATCGAGCCAGCCTTTTCAGATGTGCAACCTTCACATGTTGACACATCTGTGAGATTATCAAAAAATATTATGTTAAAAATCCCCCTGCTTTCAGCAGGGATGGATACGGTCACAGAAAGCCAGATGGCTATAGCCATTGCAAGATATGGCGGGTTAGGTATCATCCACCGCCATATGTCCATTGAAATGCAAGCCACTGAAGTTGACCGTGTAAAGCGCAGTGAAAACGGTGTAATAACAGACCCATTTTTTCTTTCGCCAAATCATTATGTATATGAAGCAGATAAGCTCATGGGCAAGTATAAAATTTCCGGTGTGCCAATTATCGAGCATGACAAGCTTGTAGGCATTATCACCAACCGTGACCTGCGCTTTGAAACAGACTATAGTAAAAAAATCTATGAAGTCATGACAAAGGAAAATTTAATCACTGCACCCGTTGGCACAACACTTGAAGATGCCAAGAAAATTTTAACCCGCCACAAAGTAGAAAAACTACCCATCATTGATGAAAACGGACTTTTAAAAGGACTCATCACCATCAAGGATATAAACAAAGCAGTAAAATACCCCCTTTCAGCCAAGGACTCTCAAGGCCGTTTACTCGTGGGGGCAACCGTGGGGATAAAAGACGACTATATAGAGCGTATCCATGCCCTTGCCAAAAGAAAAGTGGATGCAATTGTTTTGGAAGTCACCCAAGGCCACGCAAAAGAAATCTTAGCCGCCATTGAAAAAATCAAGTCAGACTATCCTGAAATGACTTTGATTGTTGGCAATGTAGCCACTGCCGCCGCTACCACGGCCCTCATTGATGCAGGTGCAGATGTTATCAAGGTAGGCATGGGTGCGTCTTCTGTTTCAACCAAACGAATGATTGCAGGGGTTGGCGTGCCACAAATCACAGCCATTCTAAACTGTAGTGCAGCTGCCCGCAAAAAAAATATCCCCCTTATAGCCGATGGAGGCATTCGTTATTCAGGCGATATAACCAAAGCCCTTGCCGCTGGTGCAAGTGCATGTATGATGGGTAATCTCTTTGCTGGTTGCGAAGAAAGCCCAGGTACAACCGAACTTTATCAAGGGCGCAAGTATAAAGTTTACCGCGGCATGGAATCTTGTGACAAATCAGTAGAAAATGACAATCCTTTCTTTTCCGACACAAAAATTTCTCGTGGTGTAGAAGGACGTATAACCTACAAGGGCAATTTAAGTGATGTCTTGCCCCAACTGTTGGGTGGGCTAACTGTGGGCATGAGTTATGCTGGATGTAAAACAATTGCAGACATGCACACCACTACTCAATTCTTACAAGTCACCCCCTCGGGACTGCGTGAAAGTCATCCTCACGACATTCAAATCACAAGGGAAGCACCGAATTATAATATGGGGTAGAAAAGAGAACAGCTACATGAACTATAGGGTACTTGGCAAAACAGGAAAGCGCGTGAGTGAAATTGGGCTTGGGTGTGAATTTTTAGACGGACTTCCATATGCGCTGTGCAAGGCAACCATTGACGAAGCACTGGGGTATAACGTAAACATTCTTGACGTGTTTATGCCCCGCACAGAGGTACGGGAGCATATTGCAAAAGCACTGGGCAACCGCCGTAAAAATGTCATGATTCAAGGGCATATTGGCTCAACAGATGTGAATAAGCAGTATGACATCAGCCGCGATATACCTACGGTGAAAAAATACTTTGAACAAATGCTGCGCTTGTATGGTTATATCGACTTTGGAATGATGTTTTTCATCGACTCGGAGGATGATTACAAAGGCATATTTGAGACGGAATTTATCACCTATGTGCAAAAGTTAAAACAGCAGGGTGACATTCATCATATCGGATTTAGTTCTCACAACCCTATCATGGCAATAAAAGTCATTGAAACAGAAGTGCCTGAAATGATGATGTTTTCTATAAACCCTGCCTTTGATATGTTGCCTGTGGACTACGATGTACTTGAACATCTGTATAGCAATGATTTTGAAGGTGACATTTACCATGGCATAGACCCCAAGCGTGCCGAGCTTTATAAAATATGTACACAAAAAAACATTGGTATCACCGTCATGAAAACCTTTGGCAGTGGAAAACTTCTCTCCCCAGACCATACGCCCTATGCAAAACCGCTAACATTATCCCAATGTGTACACTATGCCTTAACCCGCCCTGCTGTAGCAAGTGTTCTGCCTGGTTGCCGCTCTGTTCAAGAAGTGCGGGATGTAATGCAGTATTTCACCGCCACAGATACAGAAAAAGACTATGCAGAGGTCATCAGCAGTATACAAAATGACTTTAAGGGAAGCTGTGTTTATTGCAGTCACTGCCAGCCTTGCCCTGTAGAAATTGACATTGCCGCTGTGACCCGTTATTACGACATTGCCCGCTTGGATGAAAACAATATTCCGCCTTCAATGCATCAGCATTATACTGCTTTAAACACCGCAGAATGCATAGAATGCGGCAATTGTGAAAAACGCTGCCCCTTTAGTGTTCCCATTATCAAGAACATAAAAGATGCAGCGCGTTTATTTGGTTAGTTATTTAATTCAAAGTCTAATGTACCCCGCTCTGCTCCGTTGATGATTATTGAAAGTGAGTGCATTCCCCCGTAGTGCTTTCTTGTGCTAAGGTCTGCGAGGGAATGCTTTTTTGTATAGGTTTTCTTTTCATTTTCCTTCATGGCTATTTCTGAAATTTGAAAGATTTTACGGTTACGCTTACCATTGGCTTTTACAAAGTCTATTGCGTATTCCAACCTTACTTTTGTTGGGGATTTTAAGTGAATTGTAAAGGAGAATGTAATCTCTTCGCCAATGTTGACAGCAGAAGGTTGTAAACTAAACCCATCAAAGTCTATTGATTCAGCGTTATCAAAGCCAAAGAGTGAAAGCACTTCTGCATTGCCCTTTTTCAGTAAGGTTCGGCAGCCATGTTTTACAATCCAGTTTGTGTGTTCGTTTTCACCATACCAGTCTTTGGCGATTTTAGCCACTAAGTCTGGGTGCGTTTTGGAGATATCGTTTAGATTGTTGGCTACGCTTTTCCTTACATATATTGCAGGGTCGGTTTTTAGTTGCGCTAGTATTGGCAACACTGGGGCGGGGTCTTTTTTAAATGCATTTAAAGCTTGTCCCCATGGCAAGGCTGGACGGCAACCTTCGCTGGAAAGCCTGCGAATATGCTCACATTCATTTTTTGACCATTCATACATTTGTGCCATCATACGCTCTTGGTGATTTATAATGAATGGACGCACAGCAAATTCTGCCGAAGCATAACGGGTGTATCGCGCCATGGCAGATATTGAAACATCCCAATACTCCTCGTCTTGCCCAAAAATCTCTATAAAGTCAAGAAAGAACCAACATAGGCTATCTCGCCAGTTTCCTTGATTGACTATGGTTTTGTCGATGATAGAAATGGCTTCGGGATAGTCTTGGGGAAGAAATTTTCCTAAAGTCATTGCGATATGCTTCATGCGTCCTTTGAGTTCAAGTGCATCCCAAGGGGATGAAAATGTGGCATTTAAAAATGCTTCCACTTGAAAAGGAGGATAAGCAGATTGGATATCTACTGCAATTTCCTGTAGATATTCTCGGGTAATTAAGTCTTTTAATAAATCGGACATCTCATTCCACTCCTGGCAGATTATATAATAAGGATATGTTATAGTATATCGAGGGTAAAAAGTGCGCAATAGGCGACTTGATTACAGTCTAATGATTTATCCAACCTTGACGGACAGACAAAACTGAACCTATCGCGCCAAGTGCGCCAACCAAGCCAATAACCACAAAAGCGGTCATAAGCCCAAAGCCATGACTGACCCACCCCATGGCGAATGGCCCAAGAAACATGCCTAATCCATAAACCGCTTGGAAGAAACCCATTGCAGTGGCACGTCTTTGGGGCGGTATGTCGCGTATACATAAACCAAGAAGCAGTGCATTCCCAATGGCTGCACCAATTGCACCCACAATTTGTACAATGAACAGTGACGTAAGATTATGACTGAATGCAATGGCTATGCTTCCGATACCTGCAAAAATAAAACCGATAACAAGCGTGGTGCTTATGCCCAGTTTTTGAGGCATGGTGGTGCTTGCAATGGGGGAAATAAAAATTGCAGGCAATGTGGCAAACACGCCCAAAAGCCCTAGTTGAAACTGGCTTGCACCCAGTTGTTGTGCTGCCAATGGTGTAAACCCAAAGGCAGTTGCAAAGGAAATGAACATGATTAAAATACTAAGTATTGAGCAACAAAGCAGTTGACGATTTTTTACCACACCAAGGAGTTCTGTAATATTTGGATGTACTTTTTCATTCACATGAGGGACATTTTCTTTTGTGCCAAGCCCAAGCACAAGTCCAATCAGCCCGCCAATGCCACCCAATAAAAAAGCGTGTTGTAAACCAAGCCATTGCGCAATCAGCCCCCCTGCAAGCAGGGCAGACATTCTGCCAAGTCCGCTTAACGCACTCATATGTCCCATGGCTTTGGTGGTTTCATTTTGAGGGAAATAGCTTGTCCCTAAAATCGTAAAAGTAACCCATGCAGATGCCGCCACACCGCCTAATGCGCGGGATATAAGCAGTGTGTGCGGGCTGGGAAAAAAGAATACAATAAATCCACTTGCCGCTGCAAATGCCATGCCCAGCAACACAAAGATTTTGCGTTTACCAATGCGGTCGGAAAAAATGCCAAGAGGGAAGCGCAACGCCATTTGTGTAAAGCCATATGCACCTGCAATGAGTCCAACCAGTCGCAAATCTGCACCCATTTCGTCAGCAAAGGGTGTAACATATGGCACATAAGCATATAGAGAGAACCAAAAAAAGGTGGTTACTACATAAAAAAGCCCTAGCCTATTCTTCATGAGTCTAACTCATTTGGCAGTGTGATGCTGACAGCGTTGTCAAAAGCATTGATACGATAGTTTACAGAAAGGTTAATGCCCATAGGCAAACCGTCCACAAGTATTGTCATGCGCAGTCTCATGAGTTTTGACTGAGGTATTCCATCAGGGCTTATGCCCATCATCATAGACAGGTCATCTATTGTAGTGGTGATACCAGCAACTTCTGACTCACTTAAAAAGTCGCTGGGTATCATCCCTAAAATTGTGTCATTAAGCATTACATCCACGCCCCCCGGCAGTGAATCTCCATCAATAATTATTTCAATATAAGTATCATTTGTGTCTCTTGTAATGGGAAGTCCTGCATCTAAAATGATGGCCTCCTCCAGCATAGGCGCGAAAAATAACGTACGCAAGTCAATAGGAATGCCCAAGCCGCCTATACCTGCTAATTCTGCACCACTGAACGATGTGAGCTGTCCATTCTCACGAGCCCACCCGCGAGCGATGTTGCCATTTTGAAAAACAGCATATGTTTCAATCGCGCCAACTTCTGCAAAGGGTGCGTCTTCCAGTGCTTCAGCCAGTGGATTTATGTCTATTGTCATTGCCACGCGGGTTTCGTTACCATCTTCGATTAACTGTATGTCCCCGTTAAAAGTCACATTAAGCATGGGAATACCCACCAAATGCATACCTATGCCAAGGGTGAGGGCTGTATCCACTGCGTATATATTTTCTGTTAAGAAGGTTAAACCATACATGTACATTTCCAAAGGGTCGGTTATTGATGAAAAGGTGACTGGAACAGACTGGGCTACTGCGGCAGGTTCGCTGATGTCATATGCGTCTTCGTCCTCAATGTCTTCATCTGTAACATATGTTTCTTCTTCATAGCCTTCCAATACATCCTCTGATTCGTAATCATCCTCGTATTGTTCGGTTTCTACATCTTCCGCTATTGCTTCAATGGGGTCATTTATCACTGTGAATCTAGGTTCATCCCCTTGCACTTCTGCGTCTGTGGTCATTTCTGTATTATCATTACGCCCGCAAGCGGCAATCACCGCTAGTATGGCAATAATCAAGAAAATAAATCCAAATTTTCTTATCATTCCTACAGTCATCCCTCTCAAATTTTTATATACTCTATTACGCACTGATTCTAAGGATTTGTCAAGGAAATTCCCATGATGTATAATTGATACAAAAGGGGTGTGCCATGAGATTTAGCATTGGGCATGGATATGATGTGCATAAACTGGTGGAAAATAGACCATTGATACTTGGCGGGGTAGAAATACCCTTTGAAAAAGGATTACTGGGGCATTCAGACGCAGATGTACTGACCCATGCCATCATGGACGCACTGCTTGGCGCAGCAGGGCTTGGCGATATAGGACAATCGTTTCCTGACACAGATACAGCGTATAAAGGTGCATGTAGCATTGACTTACTCAAAAAAGTTTATGAAAAACTAAGTGAAAATAGTTGGATGGTAGAAAGTATTGACGCAACAATCCTTGCCCAAGCACCAAAACTTGCACCTTATAAAGTTCAAATGATTGAAAACATTGCAACCGCCATAGGCACTTCAGTTTCGACAGTGAACATAAAAGCAACCACTGAAGAAGGTCTAGGTTTCACAGGCACTGGCAAAGGGATAGCCGCCCATGCAGTATGTCTCATTTCAATAGGGCTATAGATTAAAGCATAGAAAGAGGTAAGACATGAAAATATATAATACTTTGGCACGGCAAAAAGAAACCCTAACTCCACTAACCCCAGGAGAATTAAAGATGTACACCTGTGGTCAAACAACATACAACGATATTCATATGGGGAATGCGCGGTTTTATGTAGTATTTGACGCAATTCGCCGTTATTTAGAGTATAAAAAATACGATGTAAAATACGTCCAAAACTTTACGGATATAGACGACAAGATTATTCAAAAAGCCAATGAAGAAGGTGTAACATCAGAAGCAATTGCCCAAAGATACATCGACCGTACACTAGAAGACTTGGATAATTTAAATGTCAAGCGTGCCACAGTCAACCCACGCGCCACAGAGGAAATTCCCGAAATACTTTCCATGATTACGACGCTCATTGAAAAAGGCTTTGCTTATGAAAATAACGGCACAGTTTATTATGAAGTATCAAAGTTTAAAAATTACGGTAAGCTTTCTCATAAAAATGTAGATGACCTTGAAGCAGGTGCCCGTGTGGAAGTTGAAAGCGGCAAACGCAATCCAGCAGATTTTGTATTATGGAAACCAGCCAAGCCAGATGAACCTAAATGGGCAAGCCCATGGGGGGATGGCCGTCCTGGCTGGCATATAGAATGTTCGGCAATGATTCGCAAATACCTTGGTGACAGCATTGACATTCATGGGGGTGGCGGCGACCTGGTCTTTCCCCATCACGAAAATGAAATTGCACAAACCGAAGCCATCACAGGAAAAGATTTTGCCCGTCACTGGATGCACTGCGGCACCCTTACTGTTGAGCATAAAAAAATGTCAAAGTCCCGTGGTAACTTTGCCACCTTGCGTGAAGTTGCAGAAAAGTATCCCCATGACGTGATTCGTTTCTACTTTATCAGCGGACATTATAGAATGCCTATGGAGTTTACTGACGAGGTGTTAAATGCCGCCGCACAGGGTTTACAGCGCATTAAAAATTGTTATAAAAACCTGCTTGACGCAATAGAAAAATCTTCCGTCAGTCCAGCACACTCTTGGGACAGTCAAGCATTTAGTCACCAATTTGAAACGGCTATGGATGATGATTTTAATACAGCAGATGCCATTACTGCCATCTTTGAATTGGTTAAATATATTAACACAGGGCTTACAGACCCAGCCAATCACGCAAAACAAATGTTATCTGCATTACGGGATGAATTGGTCAAACTTTGCGATATTTTGGGAATACCCTTAGCACAAGCTCCAGCAAAGGCTGGCGCAGATGATACAGAAATAGAGACGCAGATAGAAGCCAGACAAGCTGCAAAAAAAGCAAAAAACTTTGCCGAAGCAGACAGAATCCGTGACGCACTTTTGGCAAAAGGCATTGTATTAGAAGATACGCGTCAAGGTGTACGTTGGCACAGGGCATAAGCACTAGCGGTGTGGCAGAACTTGCATATCTTGGCGATGCAGTTTTTGAACTGATGGTGCGTGAAAAGCTTTTGTCTGAAAATATCCAATTCCGCACTTTAAATACACGCGCCCGCAGTTATGTTGCCGCACCTGCCCAAGCCGCCATGTATCACAAAATTTTTCCAGCCCTTACGGAAGCAGAACAAGCCATTATGAAGCGCGGGCGCAATTTGCATAACAATTCCCGTGCAAAAAATGCAGATGTATCTGAATATCGTCACGCTACAGGGCTGGAAACCCTCTTTGGCTGGCTGTATCAAAGCAATGAAAAAGCCAGAATATCCGAAATATTTGCGTTATGTATAGGAGAGAAAAACGATGAAGCAAAAATACAGAACCCCTCAACCCAACCGTGATAATGACTTTGATGAACCGCAAAATCTCGTTTTAGAAGGACGTAAAGCTGTCCTAGAAGCCTTAAATCACGAAAAACCAATTGACAGAATCCTTCTGCGCCGTGATGGGGACAAGCCTATAGAAGGTACTTTGCGCTTAATTGCCGCAAAAGCCCGCGAACTTAAAATAGTGGTGCAAGAAGTTGAACGCATAAAATTAGACAATACATCTGAAACAGGACATCATCAAGGTGTTATTGCTTTATGCCCTGCTGTCCCATATTTTAGTGTGGATGAAATTTTACAAATTGCAAAAGACCGAAACGAACCGCCTTTTATTATTGTGCTGGATGGCGTAACCGACCCGCACAACTTAGGCGCAGTCCTGCGCTCGGCAGAAGCAGGCGGTGTGCATGGCGTAATCATTCCAAAACGCCGTGCAGTTGGTTTGACAGGCACAGTGGCGAAAACTTCTGCCGGGGCAATTAACCACATGGCAGTATGCCGTGTAAGCAATATCCCTCGTACTTTGGATGCACTTAAAAAACAAGGTTTGTGGATTGCCTGTGCCGAAATGGGGGGAAAAACCCTATACGAAACCGACCTTAGCGGCCCAGTTGCCATAGTGCTTGGTGCAGAGGGTGAGGGCATCAGCCGCTTAGTGTCTGAAAAGTCTGACTTTTCTGTAAGCATTCCAATGCTTGGGCAAATCGGTTCTCTTAATGTATCTGTTGCGGCAGGTGTCCTTGTATACGAGGTGGTTCGCACTCGCCTAAGTCAAAAAGCATAATCGTGCGTTCTCATTATCTTATTGTAGATGGCTACAATGTCATTTATGCCAACGCCGCTTTAGCCGCTATCGCCGCAGATTCCCTAGACGGGGCGCGAAAGCAACTTGCAGACGCACTTTGCGAATTTCGTGCTTTAAGCCGTTATAGAGTTATTGTGGTGTTCGACGCACATCTTGTTGCAGGCGGCGAAGGCAGTGTACAAAAATACCGCAATATTACTATGGTTTTTACAAAAGAAGCCGAAACTGCCGACCAGTACATAGAGCGCGCCGCATACAAGTTATCGCGTTCCAATGTACGCGACAAAATAACCGTAGCCACATCGGACACACTAGAGCAGTTAATTATTCTAGCCCATGGCGCAGGCAGAATTTCTGCTGAAGACCTATGGAAGGAAATAGAATCTACCCGTCAAGAAATGCGTGAAAAATATGTAGAAAACCGTCCCATAAAAAAGAATCCCTTTGAAAGTCTATTAGACCCTGAAACTGCAAAAAAACTAGACGAAATGAGGTATGGCAAATGACGGATGAACAATTAGTAAAAAAGGCACGTGAAGGAGACACCGTATCCCTAGACGCTTTACTTCAACGCCTAAAACCCCTTGTAAAATCCAAAGCCAAGCCTTACTATCTAACCTCTGGCGACCCAGAAGACTTGATTCAAGAGGGTATGATTGGGCTTTACAAAGCTGTTTTAGATTTTGACCCGCAAAAAAATGTTAAATTCATAGCCTTTGCGTCTGTATGTATTGTACGTCAAATTCAAACAGCAATAAAAGCCGCCGCCCGAAAAAAACATCTGCCCCTAAACACGTCCTTATCCTTAAACAACGAAGCGGACAATGAAACCGAAGCCTATCTCAATAAAATCCCAGACCACAAAATCAATGACCCTGAGGCTCTATTTCTAAGTCATGAAGCCATCAAAGATATTGATATTTTTATAAATCAAAACCTAACCCCTTTAGAGCAAAGTGTACTCACCCATCACATGGACGGTAAAACCCATGCTCAAATAGCTGAATCCCTTAACAAGAATTTAAAATCTATAGACAATACAATTCAAAGAATCCGCAAAAAGATGATAAGGATGATGAAATGATTTCTAAAGCAACAAAACGAAATTGGGACAGGTTGAATGTCTCTGACAATCATAGTAAATTAACCACACGTGCCAATAAAATTAATTCAAAAAAAAGAATCCTACCTCTCGAATATTTTTCAAACATAAAAAATCTAGCTGTAATCGAAACCTTACTTAATGAAATAAAGTTATATGACGGTGATATTTTTAATGCAATGTACACTATCGTAATAAACTATTTTAATACGCTGGGGTTAATGCATAAGACAAATGTACAATGTTTTTTATTAGAATATTCAAACCATACACTTAATCCGCAACTTTTATCTTTTCCATTGCCAATGGACGAATCTGACCTGCTTGGGCTACTATACCAATCCCTACACTTAGAAGGAGACAAGAACAAGCAAGGTTTATATTATACACCTGCAAACACAGCTAAACAGCTAAACAAAACATTAGATTTTTCATTGGGGCAAAATTTCTTAGACCCTTGTTGCGGTAGCGGAAGCTTTTTAATCAATACATCAGCACATCCAACACAGTTATATGGAATAGATTGCGACCCTATCGCCGTTATGTTATGCAAAGCGAATCTTATCATGCATTTTAAAGATATTGATTTTACGCCCAATGTATACTGTGCAGATTTTCTAGCACAGCACGCCCCATTAACATCCATGTCATTTGATTATGTTTCCACAAATCCACCATGGGGAGCTGTCGCCAGAAATACGTATTCTAGCCTTGGTTCGGGCGAATCATTTGCTCTTTTTTTGTATAAATCGTTAGAAGTGCTTAAAGATGGCGGTGTTTTAAATTTCCTTTTACCAGAATCCATCTTAAATGTAAAAGCACATACCCATTTACGGCAAAAATTATTACAGCAATATTCAATTACAAATATACAGCTATTTTCAAATTTCTTTACAGGTGTTACAACCAAAACAGTTGCATTGACTGTTTTAAATAAAAAAACGAAGGATGACATATCTATTTTTGATGGAAAAAAGCAGTTTAAGGTGAGTCCAAGCATGTATATAAAAACTGCAAACTATACCTTTTCATTTATAGAAACTACAGATAAAGAAATTTTAGACAAATTATATAAAAAAGGGCAATTTTACTTATCCAATAGCACATGGGCATTGGGTATAGTCACTGGAAACAATGCTGAAAAATTACTTGATACGCCATCTAAAGAAACTGAACCCATATACACAGGCAAAGAAATTTGTGCATTTAAGTTACTGCGCCCCCAAAAACATATCATCTATGACCGCTCACAACTTCAACAGGTTGCAAAGGAGGAAATATATAGAGCCAAAGAAAAGCTTGTGTATAAATTTATCTCTAAAAAATTAGTCTTTGCCTATGATGGTAATGGTCAGCTATTTCTCAACAGTGCCAATATTCTTATCCCTAACATTCCCCACATGAGTATACAAACCGTTCTATTATTTTTAAATTCAGAGCTATTTCAATTTGCATATATGAAGCAATTTGGTGAAATAAAGATACTAAAAGGCAATCTCAATGATTTACCTTTTCCTCATCTGACACCAAAAGAGGATGAGGCGTTTACAGCGATTGCTAAAAAAATTATTGATGGTTGTATAAATTCGCTAAGTGTCGCCCAAAAAATGATTTTTGACTATTACGCACTTTCTAGCAAGCAGATAAACCATATTGAGGAGTTTTTATGTAATGGATGACTTAATAAGAGCATTGTCCGAGTATATTGATAAGCTTAATAAAATAGTAGAAAAATCAAAAAAAATAAATAAAAAGCACTTGTCTACACTATGATAGTGAAATGACAAGTGCTTTTTACATATTATCGTATTCTAATAATAACCTGTGTACCCATTTCAAGTTCCGTACCAGCCCTAGGAAATTGGCTGTATACATAAGTAACAGGTGCTGTTGGGGCAAGCCCATTTTCATATTCATCTCTTGGGACTGCGTTTGCAGTGTGGGGATGGAAATTCCCATCGCCTGTTTGTGGCCGTGCGCTGGCAAATGTTACATGAGGTAGTCCCATTTCTTCTAGTAAGAACTGGGCTTGTTCAACAGATAGCCCCTCCACATCAGGCATAAAAGTCATTAGCCCGTCAATGCGTGTGTCAGGTTGCATGTGGAAAATAACAGGCACATTTTCTGGCATGGGTGCGCCTGCTTCGGGGAAGTGATGGGAAACAATCGTTCCTGCCCCTACCACTTGAAATCCACTGGTGTCTGCACGATTAAAGTCACGTACAACATCGGCTAAACGCTGCCCGCTGTAATCTGGCATGGTAGGCGCACCCATAGCAAGTTGCCAGTCGTTCATATCCATATTGCCGCCTGGTTGGAGATTGCGCATTCTAATGAGTTCTTCAAGGAAAACACGCAATCTTGGGGCAACCAAAGCCCCTGCCGTTGTACCCCCATCAGGGCCATGAATATGGTCAATGGTCATAAGTACCAAAAACTCAGGATTTTCAACGGGAGTATATGCCACTAAGGTTACGGTATAAATTTGATTTGCACGAACACCTTGTTGCCCTGTTCCTGTTTTACCACCAATGGCATGACCGGGAATGGCAAGGGCGCGCCCTGTACCGCGGTCAGCAGAGATAGAAAGTGCCATCTCTCGACGCAGCAAATCCGATGTATACTGGGAAATTGCACGTCGTACAACCGTAGGTTGGCGGTCATACACAACATTTCCGCTACTGTCCACAATCTGGGATACAAAAAACGGTTCCATAATGTTTCCGCCATTGATAAGAGCAGCATGTCCGTTAATCATTTGCAAACTCGTGGTGTTAAAGCCTTGCCCCATAGAAGATGTAGCCATCTCAACCAAACCTAAACGCCAGCGCGGATACATGACTGATGGATGAGAAACATCCATTTCACCAGGCAAATCAATGCCTGTATGATTACCAAACCCAAAATAGTTACGATATCTATAGAATGTGTCAACACCAAGCATTCTGTTAATGTCAACCATGGCTAAATTGCAGGACATGTACAGTGCTTCACGGGTATTGATAGACCCATGCCCCCACCGATTCCAACAGGAGACGTATCTATCATAAATCAAGCGAACCCCCTCACAATAGAAAGGGGTATGCATATTGATAATCCCCTCTTCAATTGCCGCCGCAATAACAAAGGGCTTAAACGTTGAGCCAGGTTCATTACTACGTGTTGTGTGAAAATTACGCCACATACGCATAACTGCGTCTGTACGCTCTTGACCGCTTAACCCGTCCCATGCTTCAACTGTATCTTCACAAGTAAAATATCGTGGATTCATAGGCTCTGCTAAACTAAAGCTTGGGGCTTGTGCCATCGCAAGAATTTCTCCTGTGTGAGGATTCATTACAATGATACCTGCATGTAAGCTTTCTATTTCTCCAAACGCTTGGTCAACACTGCGCTGTGCCAGCCGTTGAATATCACTGTCAAAAGTAGTAACCAGTGTGTATCCATCCCGAACCATGACCTCCTCAACTTCACCGCCTTGAATCCAAACAGTGCGTCCTGCTTCACCACTAAGGTCACTATTATACTGGGCTTCTAACCCCCAAATAGAATCACCCCATTGGAAACCTAAAACTTGCGGAGCAAAAAACGGGTCTTGGTGCCAGCGTAAAGATTCTTCATTGGCATGAATCTCTGGAAATGCCTCAACTAAGGGCATTGCAATTTCTGGTGGTACATTGCGCTCTAAAATAAAGTGACGGCTGGTCGTCAGTACAGAGCCATCAAGAAAATCCTCAACAAAAAGCTCGTCCAACTGAAAGCGTGGTATACCAAAGGTACGCGTGATAGTGCTCAACACATCATCCCTAATATCTATACCCTCATCAAGACGCGAATCCCGTCTATGACGATGGTGCAGTGCTACAGGGTCTAAAAAAACTGTAAATACTTGACGGCTACTTGCAATGGGTTGCATATTTCTGTCAGTGATGATACCACGGCTAGGTGCAATATCCCGCGCAATCAGTCCAATTTGGTGTCTTGCGGCTTGCTGTGCAACCAAGCGGGTATATTCATCCCCCCAAACGGTTTGATAATACCAAATCTGGTGCAATAAAACGACCAATGCACCCGTAAAAATTATTCCCATAAAAATTGCGCGTATATGACGGCGGCGTTCTATAAGCTGTCTTACAGAAGCCCCCTTTGGTCTGCGGCGGCGATTTTTTCTTCTCACTTAACATGCTCCTTTCACGACTGGGTCGGCAATCATTTTAACTACCGCCTCCAAAAATATTATTTACAGTACTTCTTACAAAGCTTGTCACATCCTGCCAAAAATGATTTTCCGGCGGAAGAATATACTCGGCAACACTCATACCCACTGTGCCTTGACGATGTACTTCAATGAGATGAATTTGAGACTGGTCTGGAAATGCCATGCCTAACTGTTGGGTGGCAATACGTTCTATTTCATAAGAAGTGTACCTGTCCGAAAGTTGTTCTTCTAAACTGAAAACTTGGGATTGAAGATTACGAAGGTATTGATTTCTGCTACTTATTTCAGTTGAAACATTTGCGTTGTACGCATGAATTGCCGTGACAAAAATTGCTGCCACTGCAATCAATACAAAAGTTAAAATCATTTCAAGGGTAATCACTGTGCGAAGCTGGTCATAGTAAATAACCAAGTTTTCATTACGCCGCGAAAGTTTCTTAGGAATGTTTTGACGAAAAGGGATGATTTCGCCCCTTGGCTTAGACTTTCTTGGCGCACGAGAAATATCTGTACGGCGTTTTCTTTCTGCCATAGTAACTCCTCCTTATATCTTCTCCGCAATGCGAAGTTTCGCGCTATGGGCGCGGCGATTTTGTAAAAGTTCGTCTTTTGTAGGAAGCATTGGCTTGCGTGTAACGACTTTAACAGAAGGCTCTTTACCACACACACAATATGGAATATCTCTTGGACATTCACAAGGGTTTGCCATAGATGCAAATGTTTTTTTCACGATTCTATCTTCCAATGAATGAAATGTAATAATGGCAAAACGTCCACCAGCAGACAATAATGGCGTAACCTCTCTCAAGACGCCCTCAAGAGGGGTAAGTTCATCATTGACAGCAATGCGCAATGCCATAAATGAACGGGTGGACGGGTGCAAGCCTACCCCATGATATGGCGGGCTTGTCCGCTCTATAATACTGGAAAGTTCAAGAGTGGTTTCTATTGCCGCAGTTTTTCTTGCTTCACAAATCCCACGGGCTATTTTGCGAGAATTTCGCTCTTCTCCATAAGTAAATAAAATATCAGCGATTTCTTTTTCTTCATATGTGTTCACTATTTCACGGGCAGTTAAACTTTTATTTTTGTCCATCCGCATATCCAATGGGCCCTCAAACCGAAAGGAAAATCCCCTATCAGGCGTGTCTATTTGGTGAGAAGAAATGCCTAGGTCAAGCAGTACACCATCGACTTGAGAAATATCCAGCGATTTCAAAATGTTTGCCATGTCATGAAAGTTACCATGAATCCCTTGAAAATTGTCAAACGTCTTCAATTTTTCCGATGCAGCCTCAATTGCACTTTTATCTTGGTCTATGCCTATTAGGCGGCCAGTGGTTAGACTTTGTAAAATCAAAGCCGAATGCCCACCGCCGCCTAAAGTTCCGTCTACATATATTCCTGTTGGCTTAATGTTCAATGCCAAAATGGATTCTTTTGGCAATACAGATACATGTTGAAAATCTACCACCCCATTACCCCGTTACCCACGAACTATCGTGGTCATCGTCAACATCTTCTGGTGGGGTCGTGGTATCTGCTGGAGGAAGGGGTACAACTGGCGCTTCCGGCGGCGGTGCTTGTGTTTGAGTGTCATTGCCATTTGATGGAGGTATTGTTTGATTATTTTCTTGGTTGCCCTGTGACGGCGGTTGATTAAGATTTGGGAACGGGCTTACCCAGTCCCCAGGCGCAGTCGTTTCTGGATAATCTTCACCATAGCCATTGTCGAAATCATTAGGCATATCGTCATACCAATTGCCCGTATAAAATGCATCATGAATATGGCAAACCAAACCTTGACGCACGGCAAGGGGAACTTCATGAGCGCGGTCGGCAACAGCCCCTGTTAAATGGTCAATAGGTTGCACGCGAACCAACCCAACACGGGTTGAAACCACTTGGGGCGGACAGAAATGTCCTGCAAGACGTTCGCTGATTGTACAAAAAGTAAATTGCTGGTGAACTTGACAAACTTGCGTTGGTGCAAGTCCTGCGGCAAAAACTTCTGTGCGGGTACGGTTTCCTCTTGGGTCGTGACGGCAAAGCTCACCAGCCAGATGCCCCGAGTCACGGCAAACTGTAGCTGTACGAATTGTGTCAGGACGTTCAAACTGGCGCGGCGGTAAATCCGTATGAATTTCCTCCATGATATGTCGCCATAAAGGCGTATGGTATTGGTTAGTTTGACGGTGCATACCTTGGCTATTATCATTACCAATCCAAAATGCCGCGGTAAAGTAAGGTGTTGAACCAACAAAACCAAGGTCTGTGTTACGTTGAGATGTTCCTGTTTTGCCTGCAATAGGAATATCACGGCGCAGTTGGGTACTGCTCCAGTTGGCGCGTCCGCCAGTACCTACCGTTACCGTGTCTAACATAGAGTGAATCGTAAGATATGCGGCATTACGGCTAAGTACCCGTTGAGGGCCTTCTCGATTTTCAAGCAAAATATTTCCATCATAATCAAGGACTCTTGAATATAACATAGGGCGGTTAAATTCGCCTAAATTCGCTACAGCAGCATATGCTCCAGTAAGCTCTATGAGGTGAACCCCATTGGTCATTCCGCCAAGTACAACAGCGGCACCGTCATTTTCATGAAGGGTGGAAATGCCCATGTTTGTAAGATAGGCATGGAAAGCAGGTACACCCAAATGAGGAATGGTAGTGTCTGCAACAGCACGTGCAGACACCACATTGGCAGAGCGGTAAATGGCACGGCGGACAGACATATGCCCTTCAAAGGTACTACCCCAGTGATTGCCTGGTGTCCAAGGCGCACCACCAGTATTCACCAAAGTAAATGGAACATCATCAATAATCGTTCCTGGTTGCATGATACCAAGGTCGAAAGCGGCTGCAAATGCAAGTGGTTTCAATTGTGAGCCAGGTGAGCGTGTGGCTTGGGTGGCACGGTTAAATACGCGATTGCCCTCTTTTGGCCCGCGGATTCCCCTAAGTGCAACCACATCCCCTGTATGATGGTCGATTAAAACAAATGCGCCCTGTGGTTGGGGCATTAAGAATCGTCTTTCAAATTCAATTTCATCACTTGCAGTCAACAGTTGTGCCTGCAAGTTATATATAAACTCTTCTGCCGCCGCCATTGAACTGGCAGTGTGACGGCGTTCATAATGACGGCGTTGCTGTGTGATAGTGTTAAATACGGTCATATGGTATTCAACTTCTACGCTAAAGCCCCTATTTGGCCCTGGCCATAAAGAATCATCTAAAAATGCACGGTCTACAATGGCTTGAATGCCTAGGTCTTGGTTTGAATAAATCGTTAGCCCACCTCTGAAAATACGCTGGTCTGCCATTTCACGAGTGATGTTAAACTCACGCATAAGGTCGTCACGGACTTGGTCAAGCAGCGCGTCGGTAAAGCAATCAAATTCGGATAGTATTGGGCGTAATCCACCACCTTCTGTACGGAAGATTGTGCTGTACACTGCGCCAATCATTGTACCGTCTTCAAGTTCAACTTCTTCCATGGCTTCTTCAAACTCTGCGTCTGTAATAAAACCATTCCGATGCATAACATACAAAACAACTTGGGCGCGTTCCCAATTGTTTTGGGGGCGCGTATCGGGAGGGAAGCGTGATGGATTTTGCGTAATGGCGGCAATGGTTGCAGCCTGTGCAATGGTCAGCTCAGAAACATCTACACCATAATAAAACATTGCGGCCGCTTGAACCCCAAGGTTTGAACGCCCTAGATTGATGATGTTTAGATAATGTTCAAGAATAAAATCCTTGCTTCTTTGGCGTGGGTTTTCGTACCCTGCTTCTTCAAACATTTCTGCCAAATGACGTTCAAAGTTGACAGCCAGATATTGCTCTTGCAATTTGTAAATCAAATTAGAATCAAAACGCTCTAACATGTTTTTAATAAGCTGTTGGGTAATTGTGCTTGCACCCTGTACCCCACCACCGGTAAATACAACATGAGCAGCCCTCCCCATTGCGCGAATATCTACCCCATTATGCTCAAAGAACCGTTCATCCTCAATGGCAACAAAAGCATGTTGCACATGTAACGGAATTTGGTCGATGGTAACAAACTCGTGATTTTGCCCTGCATGTAAACGCTCAAGTTCTTCACCTGTATGCAGGTTTACAATGACAGATGTACGGTCAATCATACCCCCTGTAAATAAAGCTTCTACATTGAGAGGGGGCGAATTGCGTAGAATACCTAAGTATAAGCCCATGCCCATGCCAAAAGCCGCAAAGCCCACAATAAGTACAATTGCCAGCACAATACGTAATGTTAATAAGCTTATTTTATTGCGTACCCTCGTTGCATGAGGAGAACGCCTACGATTTTTATTGCCTAAAGTTGAATAATCCATACAATCACCCTTTAAAATTTCTACCTTCCTTGTAGGCTTTGATAACACTTGCGCTATTTGTTTGAATGCTTACTCTTGGTTTTATGCTCCCTTGTGGCAATGGGTGCATTGGCACTGAAGGCGTTTCCCGCTTCGTATCCAGCAAGCGGTTATTTTCTTCTTCAGCTAGGCGAATTTTCACATCAAGTGCCATGACACGGCGAATATGCTCTTGCAATACCTTCACTTGAGGTGTATATCTATCTTGTGTCGCTTCCAACTCTGCCCCTATATCTTTTAGCATTGCCTCAAACATGTTGTCGCAATCTTTTACAACTTGAATAGCCGCTTGTTTTCCGTCATTCATTTCAAACACAAGCTGACGTGCAGCATCCAGCGGAAGCTCACTTTCAATAACCGTTTTTTGGTTTTCGCTAATTGCCAAAATCTCCGTGAGGGCTTGCTCTTTCTTCTTCAACCCGTCAAGCATCACGTTTAAATGGGTAATCATTTCATCCATACGGGTAACCCCCTTAAAAATACTACTTCTATTATGACCATTTTCTAAGGATTTTTCAAGTAGCATTTTCATGACTATAAAAAAAGACTGATGATAAATCAGTCTTTTTTTGATAATGCCGCCCCAACAGCCGTTGCAAATATAGCGTCTTTAGGGATGTGAAACTTTACAGGGTGTAGCTTAGAAAGCGTAGAAAAAACCGAACCCGCTTGTTCCGTAGCCGCCAGTGAACCAATTAGCACAATATCCTTAACCCTATCTCCTAGTGTTGCAAAAATCGCCATCATGCCTATGCTTTCAAAAATCATATTGATAAGTCCTAATAAAATATCTGCGTTAACAGCTTGGTCACGGAGATTTCCAAAATTGGACACTGTGGCACTAGGGGGAAGGTTGCCGATTTTTTCTTGTGAAATATCACTAAGACGCAAATCAACCATGCCTAAATCACCTTTGGTTGCCATCTCTGTAATTCCTGCAAAGCTATGAATCCCTGCAAACCTTCCCGCCAAGTTAAGCAAAGTACCGCCCCCTACTCCGCTTCCACCCAAATGCTGAATATGCTTACCACAAGCTTTAACCAGTGCCGTCCCTGTGCCTACACTAATGATGAGTGCCTCAGATAAGGATGCCATTTTAAGTCCGCCTAACCCAATGGCTAAAAATTCGTCCACACGCTCTGTCGGAATATCATACATATCCCCGCCTAAATAAGATGCACCTACCCCTGTTACCATAATCTTATGGATATCACTCATGCGCAAACCATATTCAGATATAAATTTCCCGAATGCACCAAAGGCAGATGTCGTTTGGTCACTGGCTTGCACTTGCAACATGCCCACTAATTCGTCATTTTTCAACCCAACAATTTTTGTTGTTGAGCCGCCCACATCTATTCCAAGTACCATAAAAAGTTCCCCTTCATTATTAGCCTCTTGCTGTACGTGTGGAAGTCAATCGTTTTGACACTGCAAACAATGCTACACATACCGCAGGTACAATAATGGCAGCCGCAATAGCTTCTGGTATACCTCCTGTAAAAATCATGCCTGCAATAAAGGTATAAGTGATTTGCGCCCCTTCAACCCCAGCCGCCGCACGTCCATAGCTCCAAGGCTCTCTAAACATGAAGTACATAAGATGTAAAACAAGCAATGTATTGGTTGCAGAGCCAATAATTCCAGCAACCGCCAAACTCATTGTATCTAGTTTGGCAGGCAAAATCTTTTTCATGCCATAGTAAACAAGAGGTGCAACAATACCCACCAAAATTCTAGGGCCAAAAGCCACCAGTAACGCCCATGGGCTTCCGCTGTCCGTACCCGGTACAGGGCGTAATGGCGTAAAAATAAACGCCGAAAGCATTACCGATAATGTACTGGCAAAAATGAAACTCGCCATGCCAAACATGAATCCTAAAATAGCCCCATATTTAGGCCCAAGTATAATCGCACCAATAATCACAGGAATATGCACAATGGTGACACTAATCCCAAAAGGCGTTGGCAAAAAACCAAGAGGGGTGAACGTAAGTAAGAAGATGATTGCACCAAACATTCCAGTCAGTGCGATACGCTGTGTTTTGCTCCAATTCGTGGTCATTTGAAAGACCCCTTTCTAAGCATTTATTTTTATTTTGTTGATTAACTCATTTAAAATTGCAAATTGCCCATCAATAATTTCTTCTGTAAGTGCTTGCGCCAAAGCCAATACACTCAACCCGTCAATCACCACGATAAAATGGTTGGTGAGCTGTTCAAGTCCTTCATCACGAATAACCCTTCTACTCACTCCACGTAATAATATAGTAGAGATAGATTTTCGCAGATGCCCAAGTTGAATATCACGGAACGCTTCAACTGCCGCTTTCGGTTTAGAAAATACATACTCACAATAGGCTCGAAAAAGGCTGTTTTCAAAGTTTAAAAGCCGCATCTTTTGCCTTGCTAGATAGGACGCAAGCATATCTTCAAAAGCATCAGGACGTTGTATATCTTCTTTAGTACGTTGCTTCATGACTTCTAAAAAAATTTCATCTACAGAAGCAAAGTAAATATAAATGCCCCCGCGGCTAATACTGCACTCGTCAATGATATCTTGCATTGTCACAGCCAAGAACCCCTTACGGCAAAATACCACCCGCGCTGCATCTACTATCTTTCTAATCTTGTTCTTCCGTTGCTTTTCATTATGGAGACGTGAAATAGTATCCTCCTCCTTCATCAATAAACGATTATGACGTCAGTGTCACTGGAAATATTCTATGACAACGATGTCATTTTGTCAATTGAATTTTGGAAAAATAAAGTTTAAAAAAAGTGTTAAGGTCTACCCCCAGCCTTCCGATATACTTATTGAGAAGCTCAAGAACCACCCAAGACGCAGGACGCGCAGGGTATTCTAAAATAATGAAGCTTCCCCGCAAGCTAGGATGCTGCGGAACACATAATTACATGGAGGTAATTTTATGTCTAACATGGTAGTACGTACAAACATTTTCTCTCTCAACGCCCACAGAAACATGAAAAACGTAGGCCTTGAGCAACGCACAGCTAGCAACCGTCTTTCTAGTGGTTACAGAATCAACAGCGCAGCTGACGATGCAGCTGGTCTAGCAATTTCTGAAACCATGCGCGCACAAATCCGCGGTCTTGATCAAGCAAGCCGTAACGCACAAGATGGTCAAGCAATGCTTCTTACAACAGAAGGTGGCTTAGAAGAAATCGGTAACATGCTTCAACGTGTTCGCGAACTTACCGTTCAATCAGCCAACGACACAAACACACAAGATCAACGCGCGATGATTGAGCAAGAACTTTCTCAACTATCAAGCGAAATTCAATCTATGCAACAACGCGTAGAGTTCAACACCAACCGCGTACTTGCTATGGGTCCTGCTATGGATTCAGAAATCAACAACAACATGGCGCGTTTGGAAACAAACTCAGCTATCATCACAGAAGCTTTCAATAGGCTTGACAGCAATCGTGAGCTTATCACAGAAGCCCGTGAAATTCTTAACCGTGTAGCTGGCGGAACACATCTGAACTCTCTTAATGCTAGAGAGCAAGCTGTAATTCGCGATGCACTTGGTACCGTAGATATGGCTACTGTAACTTCAGATCTTGGATTAACATTCCAATCTACAATTTCAGGTCAAGGTATCTCCGCAATGCCAAGCAACATTACTGCTGCAACAGTTAACGGCACAAATACAGCCACAGAGCTTCTTGGTTTGTTGAGCGACCGTCTAACAGAGCTTCAAAACACAACAACCAGCCTTAACCAAATCAGAACCAATATGATGATGGCTGCGAACAACGTCTTTACATCTATTGCTAGCTTTAGAGGCGCAACATCAACAGGTAACAACGTTGCATTCTTCCAAGTAGGTGCAAACGCAGGTCAAGGTATCACCTATGACTTTGAGCAAGTATCTCGTGCTATTACAGCAGCATCTGCTATTGCTAATGTTACATCTATCATGACAGCTAACCCAGGTTCTGGTGGCGGTATTGGACGCGGTGTTGAAATTTCTCCACTACTTTCCAATATTCAAGGCGCACTTGATGACGTTGCAAGCGTTCGTGCAAACCTTGGTGCTGTACAAAACCGTATGGATTACACCATGCGCAGCTTGGATGTCTCCAGCGAGAATCTTCAAGATTCAGAAAGCCGTGTAAGAAACGCTGATATGGCACGCGAAATGATGCGCTTCACCATGTCAAACGTGCTTCAACAAGCTTCAATGTCTATGCTTTCTCAAGCAAACCAAATGCCAAACAACTTGCTTCAAGTACTTCGTTAATCGAAAACTTAAAGTAAAAGAAGAAGCTGCCCCTAGGGGCAGCTTCTTCTTTTTACTAAAATTTATATAATTGACAAAAAACTGCAAATGACATACAATTTAATTCTCAAATATTTCATACTTACAGGAGATGATGTGATTGAAAAATACAATGTTTTTTCCAAAAACGGTCAACGAGTTTAACTGCCTGGCAGGAATTTGCTCGGATAATTGCTGTCGCAATTCTGTGCGTTTACTATATGTAGACTCTGATACCCATGAAAAATATAAAAATTTGTCTGGTGAATCTGGCGAGGTTATCAGAGCCTCACTAGAGGAAGTTGATGATATCGTAAAATTCAAAGCACTTGAAAATGGTAGATGTCCTCATTTGGATGAGTATGGCTTTTGTAATATACAAATTCAAATGGGTGAGGAGTATTTATGTAATAGTTGCAAAAATTTCCCTAGAAAAGCAGCGTTTTTTAATGGGACATTAGAACCTACTTTACATCTATCCTGTCCAGAAGCGGTCAAATGTCTTTTATTTGGTGACAATCGTTTAGAATTAGCGCATATGCCAACAGAAGGACAAACTTCACCTGCCCCAGCACCTTTTGAAGCAGATGAATACAAAATACGCAGTATGCTTTTAGATATCGTCCAATATGACTGGTTCACTTTAAAGGATAAGCTGGTTTACATGGGTGTATTTATGAGAACTTTAGCAAAACTGCCTAAAGATAATAACTTTTCAGCAGGTGTTGATACAACTATTGGTGCTTATCGCAAACAAATGGGCACAGCTGGTCTCATGGGAGAACTTCACAAAAGCTTAACGGGCTTGGATACAGACGTTAGAAACAATGCTTTGGTACAAATATTAAAAGTTGCAGCATCTGTGGCGGCTTCTCATAAAGATACAACAGAAGATATTGAAAATGCAGAGTACTATATGTTAGTAAGTAATTTTGGCAAAGCACTTGATGATGAAAACATTGCGACTCAATTTTTAGAAGCATATGATAAATTGATAGTACCGTATATCAATGCAAATACAAATGTATTTACAAGTTATTTGATGTATAACCTGCACGATAAAAAATTCCCTAAAGGTGCAGATGATTATGCTAGTGCATATACAGCTTTCTTGGGTGAATTTATTACACAATTGCTTTTTGCCGCTGGTGTATTTCATGCATCTACAGAATTAACCCATGAAGAAATGACTGCTGCGATATATTTATTTCATAGAAAAACCATAGGATATCCAGATTTTCGTACTGAAATAGCTCAAGTTTTCCAAAGTACAAATCTAGCGATTATGTTGGGTATACTGGGAAACATTGACTAGACAAAAAAACGCGTCTTGCTTTTGCAAGACGCGTTTTTTTGTTATACTGATATAATCTAAGAAAGAGGTTGAGCCTATTGAAACTTTCTATTGGGATGATTGTGAAGAATGAATCTAAACATTTAAAAAACTGCCTAACAGCACTTCAGTCACTTTTGAGTGCCATAAAAAGCGAACTTATCATAGCAGATACAGGCTCTACGGATGACACTGTTCAAATCGCCAAGGCGTTTACAGATCATGTTATGGAAATTCCATGGAATGATGATTTTGCAGAAGCACGAAACCATACATTGCGTGCCGCAAAAGGTGAGTGGTTTATGTTTATAGATGCAGATGAATACTTGCATGATGCAAAAGAAATTATTAAGTTTTTCAAGCAGGGCACTTGCAATCACTATATTGCGGCAGGATATTATGTGCGAAATTATGCAGAAGATGGACGGTATACGCAAAGTGCAGCATATCGCCTGCGAAAAATAACGCCAGAAACTAAATTTACAGGGCGTATTCATGAAACATTACCTGCGAATGGTACGATGTACTTGATAAACACCTATGTCCATCACTATGGATATGTACAGGATGAAGAGACAGAGTTTGGTAAAAAAAAGACAGAGCGGAATCTGCCTATATTGATAAAGGAAGTGCAAGACAATCCTAATAATTTAATTGTTATTCGTGCATTAGCTTATGATTATAAATGGATGAAGGCATATGATGAAGCAAAAAAATATATTTGTAAAGGACTTGAAATAATTGATGGTAATGCAAAACATGGTGATTTCTCAAGTTTTTATATTTTACATGCAAAACTTTATAATCAAATTGGCACGATTGATGCACATCACAAAGTTATAGAAATTGCTAATGAATATTTTACCCTTAAACAACAGCTTTCTATTGGCGCGGTAGATATGTATATTGCAAAAGCAGAAAGTCATTTTGTATTGGGCGAATATCAAGATACAGTAATATCACTGATTAAAGCATATGAAACAATACAATTATACAAAGCTGGCAGACTAGATATTTCAGAAATAGGCACACTAATATTAAATAATGTCAATGATGATTCTGCAAATATGATAATGAGCAATATTGCACGTTGCTACATGAGGATGAATGACTATGAAAATGCGTTAAAACACATCGTTAAGCTTGAGCAAAAGGACGAGCTTCTTATTGTTTTTGATGAGATAATTCGAGGGCATAAGTCGGTCGCAAAAATAATCCAGCCATTTTTTGATTTATATCAGCAAGCGATATATGATTATCTCATGCGTCATAACTTGAAAGAGCATCTTCCTAGTCTTCATCAAGTTGTATATCATGCACAAATGGCTGATATTTGCAAAAAACAAGGTGACAACACTGCCGCAATAAACCATATCAAAACAGCCATGCGCGCTGACAGCCGCTTTGTGCCAATATTATCTACTAAACTACCCTCGAAAGGTTGAGTCATTTGAAGCTTTCTATTGGAATGATTGTAAAAAATGAGTCTGCTCATTTACGCAACTGTTTAATTGCCTTACACCCGCTAATGGATGCAGTAGAAAGTGAACTCATCATAGCAGATACAGGCTCTACCGACGATACGATTCAAATTGCCAAAGACTTCACAAACAATGTAATGGAAATTCCTTGGAATAATGACTTTGCAGAGGCACGAAATCATACACTTAAAGCCGCTAAAGGTGAATGGTTTATGGCGATAGATGCAGACGAATACTTGGAAGATGCAACGGAGTTTATAAAATTCTTCAAAGAAGGCATCTATAAACGATGTGACGGTGCATCATATTATCAACGTAATTATTCAGATGAAGTGACTTATCAGCAATGTTTGGTATTTCGCTTATGTAAAATAACCCCAGATATAAAATATTCGGGATATGTTCATGAATGCTTGCCGCCTGTGAAAGTTGGATTTGTAATTAATGCACATGTGCGTCACCATGGACATGTCAGCGATACTGACCCAGAGCTTATCAAAAAAAAAACACTTCGAAATTATCCAATGCTTCTAAAGCGATTAGCCGATAATCCAAATGATTTAACAGCAATACGCTCTTTATTCTACACTTGCTGGACACTCAATGAACCTGATAATGCGAAGAGGTACTTGGATATGGGTTTGGCTATTGCTCAAAAAAATGTGAACCATCCTTCGTTTGTAAGTTTTTATATCATGTATGCAGTGCATTATAGCAAAATTGATACACCTGAAGCCCATCGCAAAGTTATAACGATTGTTGATGAGTTTCATAAAATTAAACAAAAGCCGTCTATTGGCTCAATTGATTTAATGTGTACAAAAGCCGCAAGTCACTTTGACCTTAAAGAATACCATGCCGCCGCTTTGTCATATATTGCGACGCACGATTTAATACAGCTTTATTATAAAGGCGAATTGGATGCATCAGAAATCACAACACTGCTTGCCCCAATGGCAAATGAAAGCACAGACAATATAATTATGGGAAATATAATCAGTTGTTATATAACTATAAATGATTATGACAATGCGCTCGTGTGGTTATTCAAAAAACCACTGCAAAGAATAAAAGAGTTTACAAGATTTAATGAGGTCATTACTCTAAGCGGCAAGCTTGAGCTATATGAACATTTGCTTAAACATATACTAAAGCTTAGTGATATTAATATAAAGCTTATGGATAAATTTATTAACGCCTTTGACAAAACCATCAGAAACTACAGTTTCATTGTTAAACTTATTCAACCGTTTTTTGAGCTATATCAGAAAACAATATATGGTTTTTTGATACGTAATGGCCTTAAATATGATGAAATAAAATCCCTTCCAAGTGTACATCAAGTTGTATACTATGCACAAATGGCAGACTTGGCCCAACATGATACTACCGTCGCAGTACAACACATAAAAACGGCTATGCGTGCAGACAGCCGCTTTGTACCAATTTTATCTGCTAAATTGAGGTCAAAAGGTTGAATACGTTGAAACTCTCCATTGGAATGATTGTAAAAAATGAATCTCGCCATCTTAGAAATTGTTTAACTGCTTTACAGCCCTTAATGTTAGCGGTTGAAAGTGAGTTAATTATCGCAGATACAGGCTCTACAGACGACACTGTTCAAATAGCTAAAGCATTTACAAGCAATGTAATAGAAATCCCTTGGAATGACAGTTTTGCAGAAGCAAGGAATTATACCCTCAATGCGGCTAAAGGGGAGTGGTATATGTTTATAGATGCAGATGAATATTTGGCAGATGCTACTGAGTTTATAAAGTTCTTTAATACTGGTATTTGCAATAAATGGGATGGCGCACTTTACTTTCAGCGCAATTATTGGAACCAAGTAGATTTTACAGAATTATTAGTATACCGATTATATAAAATGACACCTATTGCAAAATTTACCGGACATGTTCATGAAACACTACCGCATGTTGATAAAGCGGTTATCATCAACACCTATGTTCATCATTATGGATATTGGGGTGAAAATGATTTAGAACTTAGTCAAAAAAAGGCGTTACGCAACTTTTCCTTGCTAGAAAAAGATTTAAGTGAAAACCCTAACAATTTAACAGCGGCTCGTACTATTGCACGAAATTATATGGCACTAGGTGCGTTAGACAAGGCAAAAACATATGTAGATAAATGTTTAAATATAGTTAAAACAAATCCAAATAATGCTAATTTTTCCAGTGTCTATTTATTGCATATAGAATACTATCAATGGATAAACACCCAAGAATCACATCAAAAAATATTGGAAATCATCAAAGAATATTTTATATTAAAGCCAAAGCTGTCAATTGGAGACATAGATGTAAATATGGCGAAAGCAAAAAGCCATTTTGCACTTAAAGCGTATAGGTTTGCCGCGGAAGCATACATTAAGGCGTATGAATTAATCCAGCTTCACAAAACTGGAACGCTTGACATTTCTGGAGCAGGTACGTTTGCATCAATCTATAGAGGTAACCGTACTAATAATTTAATCATGAGCAATATATTTGAATGTTTTATGCAGTTGAAGGACTATAATAGTGCTTTTGTTGCACTAAGTCATATGCCTATCCAACGCATTAGTGATTTACGATTTTATCAAGATGCTATTTCTAAAAGTGAACAAGTTGAGAGATATGAGGAGCTATTTAAACGCATAATTACGCTAGGTGATGAGTTTATTGAGGCTTTTGATTTAATTGTGAGGAGTTATTCAAATGTGGCAAAAATTATTCAACCCTTTTTTGACTTATACAAAGACATCATGGCTGACTATTTAATACGTCACGATTTAAAAGAAAATCTGTCCAGTGTTCATCAAATCATATATCATGTCCACATAGCAGACATGTGCAAAAAACAAGGGGACAATACTACGGCCATGAATCATATAAAAACTGCCATGCGTATAGATAGTCGCTTTGTGTCCATATTATCTTCAAAATTGCGAGGTTGAGTCGATTGATACTTTCCATAGGCATGATTGTAAAAAATGAATCCCATCATCTTAAAAACTGCCTCACAGCTTTACAACCACTCATGAGGGCTGTAAAAAGTGAGCTAATCATAGCCGATACAGGCTCAGATGATGATACAGTACAAATTGCAAAAAAGTTTACAAACAATGTACTTGAAATTTCATGGAATAATGACTTTGCAGAAGCGCGTAATCATACCGTCCGCGCCGCAAAGGGCGAATGGTATATGTTTATAGATGCAGATGAATATTTGGAAGATTCTGTGCAACTTATTGATTTCTTCATAAGCGGTGCATACAAAAAGGCAACAAATGCCTTCTACTATATTCGCGAATATTCAAGTCCTACAGATTACACAGAAACTGCGTTGCCACGCTTATGCAAGTTAACCCCATGCACTAAATTTACAGGCAGTATTCATGAATCACTCCCTCAAGGCGAAAATGCTATTGTACTCAACGCCTATGTCCGTCATCATGGGTATAGGGATTCAAATGATTCAGATTTTTTTGAAAAAAAGATGCAACGTAATTTGCCTATTTTGTTAAAAAAATATGAAAAGAATCCATCTGATTTACTAACTATCAGATACTTATTTTATTCATATAACGGAATAGGAGAGCGTATAAAGGCAAAGGTATTTCTGGATAAAGGCTTATCAATCATTGACAAAAATATGCAGCATGATGCATTTGTCTGTTTTTATCATATGCGTGTTGAATACTGTGCAAGTGACCAAAAACCAAATGCTCCACATAGAGTCCTTGCAGTTATAGATGAATATTTTATGCTAAAACCTGCGCCTTCTGTAGGTGCTATAAAAATGCATATTGAAGCTGCTATGAGCCATTTCGTGTTGACAAATTATAAGGCTGCCGCGTCTTCTTTTGAAAAGGCACGTGATTTACTTGTTCTTTACAATAAACAAAAGCTTGATATTTCAGAGCTGGGTACATTAACAGATGCTTGTACAAGTGCATATCATTTAAAAATGGTAAATGAATATATCATAAAATGTAAACAACAAGTCAAAACCACGCTATCCATTGGTATGATTGTAAAAAATGAATCCCATCATCTTAAAAATTGTCTAACTGCCCTACAACCACTTATGAATGGGGTAAAAAGTGAGCTAATCATAGCCGATACAGGTTCTACTGATGATACTTTAAAAATTGCACAGCAATTCACAAATAATATCTTAGAAATTCCATGGAATAATGATTTTGCACAGGCACGAAATCACACTTTAAAAGCCGCTAAAGGCGAATGGTTTATGTTTCTTGATGCAGATGAGTATATGGAAGATGGCACAGAGATAATCAAGTTTTTTACTCAAGGACATTATAAAAAATATCAAGGCGCAGCGTACAAAATACACAATTATTTAGCCGACGGTATTTCGTTTGGCGAGTTTAGTGCAGTACGCCTGTGTAGAATTAGTGAAAATGTACAGTTTGAAGGATATGTTCATGAGCATCTTACAATAGACGGTGAAATTTATGCACTCAATTCCCATTTCCGCCATTACGGATATGACAATGCCTCTGAACCAGGAATTATTGAGCAAAAGCAACAACGTAATCTTCCGTTATTGCATCGTATGTATAATGAAAATCCAAATGATGTAAATACACTGAGGTATCTAGCTAAAACCTATATATCTTTAAGGGAATTTGATAAAGCAAAAACTTATCTTGATGAAGGGCTATCTATCACAAAAGAAAATCCCAATAGCAATCTGTTTCCAGCGTTTTACCTCATGTTGGTTGAATACTATATAAAACTTGGTACCAATGAAAGCCAACGCATGGCAATATCTACTGTAGACGAATATTTTACACTTAGACCACAACTATCTGTTACAGCAATAGATATGTATGCTGAAAAGGGAAACTGCCATTTAGACTTAAAAGAATATGGACAAGCAATACAATCATACGAAAACGCCCACAATCTTATTCAGTTATTCCTTGATAGCCAATTAGATATTTCAGAAATAAGCACGGTTAATGTTGCCTATGCAAGTAAAACAGGGTTATTGGCAATAGCGGAATTAATCTTTGAATGTCATGTCGTATTAAAAAATTTTTCTTCAGCTACTATATGGCAAAAAATCATTTTTAACTATATTAAACACATGTCCCTAGAAAAGCTTACGTCAAAACTGCACCAAGTCATATACCATGCTCAAATGGCTGATGATTCAAAACATGATAAAGCATTGGCAATTAAACATATTAAGTCCGCAATGAGAACCGATAGTCGTTTTATACCTATGTTGTCGGAAAAATTAAAATAATTGAATGAGGTTATCTAATGAACAAGCGTCATCATAATAAAATACTAGAAATATTTAAAACGATAACTAAAGCCCAAGAGGCAAAACTTTATGCCGATTGTCAAACTGCGGCACTGTCACTATGCGATTTTATTGAGGCAGTTTCAACAGATGGCGAAGGTGTGAAAACAGTTAAATTGCTAGAAAAGTATTGTGAATTATTATTTAAAGCCCATTCTGGTGAAGTAAATGACAAGCCCCTTAAAAAACATATAATAAAAATTGAAAACAGCATAAAAAATGACTTACAGCCTAGACTAGAAGTCGTATTTTTAAGTTATAAAGCCAGTATGAGCGATTGCTTAGAATCTATTTATTTTGCGGCAAAAGCTGACCCCAACTGTGATGCTTTTTGGATTCCTATTCCATACAATGAAAGAAATCCTAACGGTTCTTTTGGTGCAATGCACTTAGAAGGGGCTGAATATTACCCTCACATTCCAGAAATAACAAGCTGGCGGGACTATGACATTGAAGCACAACAACCAGATGTTATTTTTACTTTCGCATTGTATGATGCAATAAATCTCATGACAAGTGTACACCCAGACTTTTACTGCGAGCGATTGCGAGAATTGACAGATATGCTAGTAGTTCTTCCCCACCAAGGCGGTGTAGGTGTAAAAAAAGAAAGTGATTGTACTTTGCCTGGATGCATCTTCGCCCATAAAGTCATCCTATCTGGAGAAAAGGCACGAAATGATTATATAAGCATATTTGAGCGGGATTGCGGACACCAATATGGAGACCCTAATGAAAAGTTTATTGCTTTAGGAAGTCCAAAATACGACAAAGTACTCAATGCAAAGTCTGAGGACTACGACATTCCAACAGATTGGATGGAAATCATTAAGGATAAAAAAGTGATATTTTATAATACTTCATTAGGGGCATTGTTTAAAGGGGATAAGGATTATCTTACAATATTACGCTCTTCTTTAGAAGTTTTACGAAACTGTAAAGATATTGCCCTATGGTGGCGACCACATCCATTGATTAAAAATGCAATAACATCTATGATGCCACACCTTGTAAATGAGTACACTCAAATAGTAAATGCCTACAAAGAAGAAAGATATGGCATATATGATGATACTGCTAATTTGCATCGAGCAATTGCATATTCACATGCATATTATGGAGACGGCAGTTCCATTTATGCAATGTTTAGAATTGCCGGGAAACCTTTTGTGGTTATAAACCAACCATACAGAAACATGGTTAAGTGTACTGAACCAATATTAGCATTGAAACAGCTTATATTAGACCTGTTAGCAGAGGAAGACTCAGTAGCGTTCAAACAACACCTATCAGATGTAATAACAAATGAAAAATTAGCAGAGTTTCATCAACGCCTATCAGATATAATGACAGATGAAGAGATAGTAGAGATGATAATACAACACTTACCAAATATGCAGGCAGACAACAAAGTAAATTATCATCGTATAGTAGGACATGACCGAATGGTTGGATTTTTCAAAGAGGCTTCGGACATATACCTTGGCAGGATAACGAATGCTGGCACGGCAGGCAAAGCAATATATGAATATGTAAAAAACGCGTAATTGCAAATAAAATCACCCCTAGTTTATTATCATAGGCAGGGGTGATTTACTACATATGGTAATGCTAATGAAAATGCTGTATCTCCGCGTGTTAAATCAAAAACGTAGTCAAAACGTGCAAGCCCAAAGCAACGTGCGCCCTCTGCTTCAAAGTGCTTGCTCTCTATTAGTCTATAGTTTAACCCACGTTGTGCCTTAGTATGACCGACTAAAGATGATTTAAATTCTCCAATTTGAACAAATGTGCGGGCATTATTGGCTATTCTGCACAGCACATCTAAATCGCTACCGTATAAGAAATATATAGTGGCATCAAATTTTGTATAGTCAATTTTATTCACCTGTTCAACAAGCATATCCGCATACGCTGTGTCATTATTTTTAAGCATACCAACGTAAACAAGCAATTTTATCTTATTGTTGTTTAGTTTAAATACATTGTAGTCACGATTTCCGTAAAAAACAACATCAATAACCTTGCGGCTTACATTGCCGTCATCATGTTTACATGCCCATGCTTTTATTTGTGCATATACTTGACTATAATCTTCACGCACTTGTTCAATATTAGATATCATACTGCATAGGTTATCTAAATTTTGTATACTTGGCCCTGGCAATTCATTTGCAGTAAAGCACACACCTCGTTCAGCATTATACTTATCCAAGTCAGGTACATAAAATAAAATTGGGCGTTCCGTATGAAGAAAATCAAAATATATGCTGGAATAATCCGTAATAAGTATGTCTACTATGGATAATAGTTCATTTGCATCTATATAAGGGGGTACATATTTTCCACTTTTTTTCTGCTCGGCTGATAACCTCTTATACACATGCTGATGCGGTTTGATAAGTACTTGATAATCCTTATCATATTTTTGCAATACATCAGAAATTTTCAAATAATCTTCTGCATCATTGATTGTATTGCCTACTGTCACCCCACGCCATGTGGGTGCATACAAAATAATTTTTTTACCTCTGTTAACCGAAATACCTCGCGTTTTCATTCTTTCTAAAACATCACTACAGTCTGCATTCAATATCAAATCTGTCCTCGGATATCCTTCTTGTATAATCTCACCATTGTATATACCTTCTAATTTATATGCATTCTTGTATACATCCGTCATAAAATCATTTGGTGAGATAATATAGCTACTTTGTAAAAAAGTGCGAAGCGGGCTGCCAGTGTCGGCAGAAAGTCCGCCATCAGCTGTGTCAAAGCCTAATTTTTTTGCTGTTATACTATGCCAAGTGTGTACAACAATTTGTGCTGGTCTGCAAGAAAAACAATGGGGAAAGGTACTATTTTTAATCAAGAATTTTGCTGTAGCCATGTGATAAGCGAACTGTTCGCCCTCTCCGTCAGTTCTTGAGATAAAAGACACGGAAGGATAATTTTTGTATTCCACTTCTAACCGCTTCAACTCTTCACTATCGGAAATTACCCACACATGCTTATAATCATTAAAATTTTTGCTTCGCATAAATTCTTTAAACAATGCATAGGGATTACAAACAAGCCCTTGTCCGAGAAAAGACTCATAAAGAATCATATTTTCTATTATGGGAAAACTCCTGTATTTTGCATAGAATTTATCTACGCTGCTCTGTTTTTTATATAGCCGACGTGCTTTTAGCACAGCTCTGTTACTTATCATATTTCATCACCTCTACTCAATTTTAACGGGAAAATCAAAGAGGATAGATAGGTTAAAATAGTATCTAAAGTTACTATATTATTACATCCTGAAGCCCTTATGGAATCTGGTATATCTTTGGTACGTGAGATAAGAACCAGCACTATGTCATCAGCAGTAAGGCTATCTAAGTTAGGTTTTTTTACTGCCATACCATCTCCAGCAGAATCCCATAATTCATTTGGCTCAAGTATAGTACCTTTCAAAAATGGAAGTAATGAAGTTCCATATTCCCCAAGTACCCCCCATGCTATTATTCGCCCTTTGGGAATTTCAATTTTTTGGGAATTATCCCCAAGTGTATAACTCTCTATTGTTGCACACAAAAGCATCGGGTTGTGGTGAGCCATTTCCTTATCAAGCAAATGCGTTGAATCAAAATATTCATTAGCTAATTCCAACAGTATGTTAACGACATCAGAGGTTTCTTCCATACTCATCTGTTTACTTAACCCGCTCATCAGCAATTGTGAATATAAACGCAGGCGCGATAAGGCATTTAAACGGTTTTTATTATTGCTACTGACTGGCAAGTTATTTATTGTTTCAATAAAAATTTTGATTTTTCCTTCTATTCTATCTTTTAACATGGCAAAACTATTGCTGTGAGAGATATGTGTTTGAGGGTCGAAGTAATTATATTTATATAATGGAATGGGAAAATACTTTAGCTTACCCCCACCAATCATCAATGGAAAAATAAATTGCGGTCCTTGCCCGCTCTTTATTTTTGTATAAAATGATTCAACTACTTTACATTGTTTAAGATAGTCCGTCCTAATCATATAAATCCAAGAATACGTATTTATTCTTCTCAATATATATTGCTCTACTAATTTGCAACCGTCTAATTCTGCATCAGAAGGATTTTGAAATGTTTGAAGATATACGGTTGAATTTTCTCTAACTTTAAGAGCATCACATGCTGCCCACATATAACTTGGATTTTTAGACAACCATCCCGCCATTGTAGATACATACCTTCTATCAAGCTCATCATCGGCATCAACTTGGCACACAAACTCACCGCCAATTCGCATAAGTCCATTACGCAACGCAGCGGCAACGCCTTGATTTTCTTGATCTATAACAATAATTCTGTACCCGCGCTTTGTAAACTTAGGTTCAAATTCGGAAATTATATGCCGTGTACTGTCAGTAGAGCCATCATTCACAAGAACAAGCTCTATATTATCCCATTCTTGCAATAAAATTGATTCAAAAGTTTTACTTATAAACTGTTCTTTGTTGTAACAAGTCACGACTATGCTTACTGTTGAGTTGGTCATTAAAATTTTCACCCCTATTTCTTCCAATATGCAACATAGTTATGGTCGCGCCGCTCACTTTCTGGAGGAGGTTGCATATAGTTTCCATATAACTGTGTCAAATATGCATCATATCCAGCAGGTGCAGAAAAACAATCGTCTTCAAATTCTAAAAGAACACACTTGGAAAAATCACTATAGGGCAATGTCCACCTTGGATATTCCTTCCCTTTTATATAAATTACATGTGAAGTTCCAATATATTCTGAATCATAAAAAGACAGCGGGTATTTCATTGCAAGCAACTCTTCTCTCATATCAGAAATAGATGGGTTGATGTCTCGCATAGCATAATACCAAAACCAATGTTCAGTAAGTCGTTTATTAAGTTCAAACTTACGTGTAATTTCAGCTGGAGAACTTGGGAATCCAGTAAGAGGCACGATGCCTATTGAGACACCGCCTAAATACCATAGATAGGGATGTTTATTAAGCCGAAGCTGAACTGTGTGTGTATCCGTAAAAATCCCTATGTGTCTAGTAAAGTCAGCGTCTTTCTTCCAATATAAGGTGTCATACCGTCCATCACCAGAAAATCCTTCAAAAAATTTAACATAATCTTCATAAGGCATGTATATATCACAATCATCATCCCACGGAACAAACCCCTTGTGCCGAACAGCCCCAAGCAATGTTCCATTAGAGATAAAGTATTTTAAATTGTTTGCCTCGCAATAGACTTTAACTGCTTTAAGCATGTCCAACAAAACCATCTGCAAATCTCTATGCTCAATTTTTTGCAGCTGATTCAGTTGATTGTATACATTGCTTTCAGTTTTTAAAAGTTCTTCCGATGTTGGCAATAGTACGATTTGGCTATCATCTAATCCAAGTTTTTTTAATTGAGCAGTCATTGCCGCGCTGTGCGAGGATGATATGAGTACCAGTGCTGTATCTTTATACTTAGAGATAATTTGTTCTGGCGGAAAAACAAATAAGTCACTGCATATTATAGCACCCCATTTGTCGGCACTATTGTCAATAACAAAATCAATTCCCATTCCCCGCAAAGTCAACGCTTGCTGCAATGCACCAATATATCCAAAAGTGCCAAACCAGATAAATTTCTTTCCCTTTACTTTGCCGCAATCAATTAAATGGCAAATAGTGTCTGCAAGTTTGGTTAATAGATTGATGTTTTTTATTTCAACCATTACATACGCTCCAAATCTTCTACTAAATATTGCACGCCCATGCACACGTGCGGCATATCAATTCCATTTTATCATCATCAAAGGCTTGGTTTAACTTTTCCATCTCATCACATTCAAACAATTCTTCATATCCCATAGTAAGCAAATTGCCAAGTACATGTTTCATATCAAAGTCCATGCAACAAAGAAGAACCATTCCGTTTGGCAGTAAAATATTGTAGTTTGGCATTCTTGCCCCTTTGCCGCAATAGATTGCCCCCTTTAGAAACGGTGTGCAAGGTGCTAAATCATTATCCAGATTTCCTGCGCGGTCGTGAATCTCTTTTTCAAGCTTATATGGATAAACATATGGATACGGCGAGTTATTGATAGTATTTTTGACAGCAGCAGGCGTGTCATTGTCATGAGATACATATATAAACTTTTCTGATTGAATCGTTGATAGAAACTTATCAAGCAACTTTAAATAATCGTCCGTAACCTTAATATTGCAATAATCATTGGTGTCAGGCAGATGTAAGCGAACCCTTCTGAACATTACATCTTGCATGTAGTTGAAGCATTTATCAGTAAGACCTACCAAAGTAGAATTAAGTGACACAGGATGACCTCTGTCAAAAGCATACTTTATCATTTCAGCGCAATTTTTATTTAAAAATGGTTCTGAAAATCCACTAAAACAAATTTCAACTGTTGTGGGTATTGCATCAAGGCATTTTCTATAATCATTAAGCGGGAATTTGAGGGGAGCATTTTTATCTATGCTTTTATATTTATTAACAAACAGCTTTTGAGGGCAAAATTTACAACCCACAGGGCAACCTATAGATGTAGTAATTTCCATAGATGCAAATGCATGTGAAATTTTAGGATTCCGCTTACTATTGACTATAGCATCAGGATAGTATTTTTTTCGTTCATCTAAATTGGCTGCGATGTTTATAAACCCTAAATCTTCAAGTTGACTCTTTACACTAACAGCGGAGTTTTGATTGCCTGCAATAGCAATAAAAACAGGAAGGCTCTTGAGTTTTTCTAACCGATAATCATTAGGTTTAACCACTTCTATGTCAAAGAATTTTTGATTACTAGCATTATTAGCATTATTATCAACAAAATAAATAATGTTCATTCCAAACATATCAGCTTCTTTTGCAATCTTTACACCTGTACGCCCTGCCCCAAAAACTAGTATTTCCATAAATGTATATACTCCTTTACTCAACCACTTTGACAAATACCAAGACACACTCCTATTTTAACCTTGTTGCAGATTAGCATGTTGGGGCATATGCTGTCAAATTGATACTTGGTTAAAATCTTTTTTATTAGAAAGTGTTAAGTTTTTATTTGAAAGGAACGATAATTAAAGTAACAGGATGAAATCTTATGAATTGTCTTGTTAAAACTTCATTTCCATATTGGCACTCAAGATAACTGTCTTGTGGAAAATTTATTCGTGAGGAGGCATAAAATATAATGAAAAAGACAAATCCAAAGATTGCGCTAATAGCTGCAATTTGCCTAGGAGTTGTTGCTTTAGTAGCTGGGGGAGTCTTTTTAGGGGTTTGGCTAGTTGGGGGAGAATCCGAGCCTGAAGGCCCTATCGTTAGAGAGCGGACACATGTCGGTGCTAGAGGTACTGTAGTTACTGAAGAAAACGTAGAAGAGTTACTTGCTCAAATGAACGAACCAAGCATATTCGACCATTATCGGGTACGCATGAACAATAATTGGGTATTTAACACAGCAACCTCCCCCTCAACAAATATGTTTGTTGAAAATCATGAAAGTAATCCAGGCACAGTTTTCTTTGACGTAGTTCTTTCTGATACGGACGAGCTAGTCTTTTCATCACCATATATTCCACTGGGTGGGAGTTTGCGAAATATTACGCTTGATACAGCATTACCCCCTGGGGAGTATGAGGCAATTGTCATTTACCACTTGGTAGATGAATATTACGAGGTGCAAACTACTGTTTCTGTAGGGGTTACCTTAAGCATTCAAGGATAGCTTACATGCTACAAAATACATTTATAAAGGAGTTTTCTACTATGAAAGCAAAAAAAATTGCAACAATGCTATTGTCTGGTGTTTTAGCCTTGTCTATGGCTGCACCAGTATTTGGTACATCAGCTGGAGTTGGTTCTGGTGAAGGTGAAACAAATTATGTACCTACCGAAATTTTTGACGTTACCCTTTCCACAACCCAAACACTTGACTTCCTTCTTGACCCTCAAGGCTTGTCTAACTTAGCTGACGGTGACAGCATCGCCATTGGAGATATCGAAGGCGGGTTGATTTTACCAAGAAGCAGAGCAGCAATTGCACTCAACCATAGTTCAATGGATGTTTTGTTAACGGCTGCTTTTACTGCAGAGTTTTATGATGCTACTTCAGACGGCGTATTTATTACAGCAGCGGCAGATATCGCGGCTGCAAGAACAGCCGTAAATGTTGCTACTGCTACACCTAACAATGTTATGCTTTATGTTGTTCCTTCAAGGGATAGTATGACTACTGTTAACGACCACTTCGTACCAGCAGAAATTGCATTTCCACTTGATGACACAGCTAGAACACTTACATTTATTCTTGATGCAGCTGAGTACAGTATCACAAATAATGCTGGCGTTTTTACGCTTGAACAAGTTGAAGGCACATCAACTGGCACACAATTCCAAGTAGGTGGGTTGCTCAATCACCATGCTTCATGGGCTGATTTTGCAGCTGGTACTGACAATATTGAACTTGATATCGTATTCAATATGACAAGCACCATCACAACTGCACAAGAAGCTTATCCTGCTATTGCTGCTGCTGATTTCTTAAGAGCTGCTGCTGCTAACCAACCAACTAGCCTTACACTTGACAGAGCCGCACTTGGGATTGTTGAAACAGCTGGTTTCATCACCGGCACAGGTGCAACTGAAAGACTACGCAGAGTAATTGCACCTGTATCATCTACTGTAGCTCAAGCTAATGCAGGCTTAGGCATCCACATACCATTCACTGGTGGCGGTTTTGATGTTACTGCTGTAAGTGCTAATTTTGAAGGTGATTTCTTCTTAGGCGCAGCAGACTGGCTCTACTGGTCTGTTGAAGACGCTGAGGATCTTGACGATCCAGCATTCCCTGCAGGTGTATTCTTTAGCTTCCCATTTGCAGGTGATTGGGAAATAACTATCTGGGTAGAAACTGCCATTGCTGGACAGTTTTCTCAATTCACATTTGAGTACACTGTAAACCCATAAGCAATAATAATTAAGATGTAACATAGAGAGGGGTAAGGATTTTGCTTATCCCCTCTTTAGTCTAAGTAATCAGGGTAATTTAATCACTTGATTATTTAGACTAAAGAGACGAGGTGAATGTTTTGAATATTCAAAATTTATCCCAAGGCGTGATAATAGTATTATTATCGCTAGTACTACTTACAAATACAACACAGGTAGCAGTGTTGGCACGAGACGATGAGCAGTCATACAATATCATTGACTATGACTATCCTGAATATGAAGTGTCTGTAAACGATAAACAAGAGAATGAAATATTAAATGATGATGCGGAGTACGATGTATCAGATTGTGAATATTCAAAATCTGAAGATGAATATATACCGTCACACGACGCGCTTGATTACGGATACACTTCCAATTTTGAGTCATATGAATACTATCAAGATAGTATATCTATAACATTTCCAACCCATTTGCCCTTTAGGATTATGATATTTGAAAATATGGGCATTGGATATATTGAATCTGATAAGTTTTATATAACCAATCATGAAGAAGAAGCTATCTTCTTGGCGTTTGAGAATGTAAGTATTGCAGTTTCAAATTCATTTGATTTTTTTATTTCCTCTAATGAAATATTGCCGGAAGACGGAAATCATATTCATATGGCTCTAGTTGTCCTTCAACATGAAACATCTAAAAATTATGTATTGTGTGAGATTCCTATAGATACGCAGGCATTTCAGTTAGAAGCTGGGGAATCTATAGCCTTTTATTTTAATGGTCATATCAATGCTTTTGGTGACATGAGCTGGACAAATACCCTTGTCACAGTAAAAGTTAGTTACACATTTGAACGAGTGGATTCTACTCCTGAAATTATTTATCATCCGATTATATTACCGGCACCTACACTTCCGAATGAGAAAAATGGATATGATTATTATGATGAAAAGAACCCAGATGAAGATGATGAATCTATAGCGTATGATGAAGAAACAGATAATGATGATTTAATTGATAAGGACAAAAAGTCTAATGAAGAGGATAACTATCTAAGTGACTCTGAGTCTGGCAATGATGATGAACCAATTAGCTATGAACATGAGGAGTATGACCTTGAAGAAGAATTAGAATATGACCAATAAAAATAGGCTCATCAAGAGCCTATTTTTATTGCTAATCTGCCAGTGTTATCAATGTATTGTAACATGGGCTTAGTTCTATCACTAAAATATTCTTCAACAGCAATTCTGGCACCATCATGATAACCATAATCATCCACTATCAATACGCCACCCATTTCAACCTTTGGATATAATATTTCCACTTCTTTTTTTGTAGATTCGTAAAGGTCTGTATCCAATCTTAGAATAGAAATTTTTTCAGGAATATTATCACCCTCCAGAGTTTTTAAAACATCTCCTTTGACAAAAATAACATTTTCAGAGAGTAAATTATAAGCTCTAAAGTTTTCTTGCACATCTTCTATAGCGTTACCACAATTGGATGTGTCATAATATTTTTCTAGTGCTGTATCCATATCTACAGCATCAATCTGTTTGCCTGTTGAGGTAAGTGTATCATGTTCTGTTGGGTTTATATCATCAAAACCCTCAAATGTATCAAACAACCAAACTTTCTTATTTGCACCATAGGCTTTAAACACAGCAGCAGCAATCAGGGCATTGCCACCCCTCCATACACCACACTCAACAAAATCACCTTCAATATTGTTAAGTACTGCATACTTACAAGCCGATAAAGTTGCAAATAACCGTTCATCTGATACCATGGTTAAGTTATTGCTTTTTACATAGGACAGTATTTCCTTGTCTGCATCTGAAAATTCGACTGGAAATGTAATGGAGTCAACTGGTATAATACCCCAAAGTGCTTCATCACCAAAAATAACATGCCAACCCTTGGCACGTAATTTTTTTGCAACTAAGCCAGCCGTAAACTTTTCTTTAATTGTTATTACCATAGTACGATTGTTGCTGATGTGAGTTTCAAAATCAGGCATATAAACTTTATATCCTCTAATATCACTTATATTGTCTGCATTTGCGTCCCATATTTCATAGGTGAATGGTTTATTAGAAGCTTCGTATAGGTCAATTATACGCATCATGCCTTTTCCTGCACCATAAAAAACAGTGTCTTTAGGCAGCAGATTAAATTTATCCATTAGTGCATTAAAAGAAAAGGTTTTCCCTTTGGAAAAAATCCACGCTAAATTTAACATTACTGCATCATTAAATTCATCCACAAGACTTGCAGGATAGTGATTGATAATGCATTGTCTAATATGATGAATATCTCTGTCCATAGGAAATATCTCCCAAGGCATAGATAAGACCATAAATACATTGTTAACATATTTCCGTGTTTCCACTGTTATCTGAAATGCAATAATATTATTAACCGGTTCAGATTCTGAAATATAAGGCATAGATTTTGTTTGCGGACAAAGCTTTGGACCAACTACAGAGGATGCCAGTATACGTGAAGCTAAACAAGTAGGATTACTGTCTGGGTACAATGCAAATAAGGATATATCGTGCAAAATAACAATTGCCCCATCCTTTAAATGAGGTAAAAGACATAAAAAATTTAGGCTCTCTATAGGATGCCTATGGGCTGTATCAATTATTGCAAAATCAAATCGCTCTTTTAATCCGTCAAGCACTTCACTGGGGTCTTTTCCAACTATTAACCGCCATTTGCCATCTTGTAGTGTAGGAAATACCGTAGAAACAGCAGTACCAACGGGGATGGATTCATCTTTATACCAGTGGTTGATTCTATCTATACTTGTTAGCTTAGAATCCGGCATATCATTTATAGCATTTAACAGATTTACTGTGCCTCCACCATAACTTACACCAAGCTCAATAATATTTTTGGGCTGATAGTACCTAACTAATCCATTTACAAATCGTCTTTCTGTTTCAATCATCTCACTGTGGAGCAGTTTGAAATCAATAGAATCTAAATGTTTAAAATCATAGTTTTCAGGAATTATTGGTAGACTATCTAAATTGATTGGATTCATTACCATCACTCACTTTATCTAAATTCGCTTAATCAAAAGTCATTAGCAATCGACACTGTTTATACATCCATCGCCTCATTATCAATTGAAATAAGAGTCAAAATGAAAGTGTATCTTTTCTTGACTACAAGTATTTTTAAAATAATCTATTGCTGCCAATGTTTTTTGATTTTTAACATACGCTTTGGTGTGGTCATTACTATAATCTCTCGACAAAGAAACGCTAGCATTGATATCCTTTGCAAATATAAGAAACTTACTAATATCTTCTTCATTATCATTTATATCTTCAAGAAGAATGTATTTCAACGATACTTTACCATGCATTGAATATCGCTTAATATTTTCACAAACTTTATCAAAGCAAGATTTACCTTTTATTTTTTCAAAAGTCTCCGCAGTGCCGCTATCTAGCGATACGTTAATATAACTACGCCCTTTATCAAGAATTTTTGCAATTTCATTACTATAAACTTCTGCATTTGTTAAAAAGAGACACGGATAATCCATAAAGACTTTAGTAATTTCATGAAGCAAAGGGTTGATGGAAATTTCACCATTTACAAAAACAATTATAGTGTCTTTATTTATAATTTGTACACTTTTTAAATACTTTGCAAATTCTAGTGCTTTTTTTGTAGTATCTTTACGTTGCTTATAGGGAAGCTGTGATGTTGGTAATAATCTTGCATTGCAATAAATACATCTAAATTGACAATGAAAAATCTCTGCAAATGTAAATTTCTTTAGACTATTTGTAACAGGATAATATCCTTCTTCTAATTTTGGACAATTGATACAACAGCCTTTGTTGCTACTTAAATCATACAGCGTTTTTTTTCGCATAGAGTGAATAGCTGTGACCATATCCTCATAATTCATACCCTCAGCAATTCTCACCTGAGGAATCTTCACGTCGTAAGCACTATCAGCGCAACAAATGTCTAATGTCTCCCCAGTATATATAAGCTCATTCTTTAGATACTCACAATGTAAACCTTTAATAAAAGGCTCATAGTTAATAATTTTCTCTTTTGGTATACCAGAATCAATTAAATTTTGCATAATTTCAAAGCGCGCAGGAGGCTTAGGTGTAACGAAAAATTCTGCATTTTGGTATAGTTTACCAATGTTATCTAATTGCAGTATTTTTAAAGGTGGGAATTTTCCATCTATGCATATTGTAGTATCAATTTTAGACGCATTGCTGTCACAAATACATACAGGCAAACGTCCTTCTTCTGCAAATTTTTTATAAGCTTTGGTTAAATTACCACCTGCACCATAAAGCACTAACGGTTTATCCATTATAATCATCCTCAACTATTATTTTTTTTACGCCAATCCCAAACATAATAAGGTGCATCTGCACCTGTATTGAACAACACATCCAAAATAGAAACTTCGTGTATAAAAGGGGTGTGTAGTTGTTTATATTCTGGATAACCAGAATAATCCTTCCAAATTATTTCAATCCCAGCTTCTTCAAACTCATTTTGCTTAATATAATTTTTTGCTGCTGGTCCAGATACAAACCTATCTGCCTTTGCTGATTTAAGCAGAGACAACGCTCTTTCAGATGCTGTACCATGGGTTTGATAGCTGCGGCTGTCTGTTATAATTGCGGGGATTTTTAAAAATACATTGGCAATGTGTTTGATTAAATACACATTCAGCTGTGATAAATATTCCCATTTTTTACCCAAATACACATCTTCAAAAAATGGACTGTAAATATTGTAAAAGGGGGCTTTTTTATATGCAAGTTTAATCATTTCCCAATGTTTTTGCTGCCATGGTATCGATTCACTAAAGCGCACCTCGTCTATTGTTCTTTTTAAATTATTTCCGCAAGGCAATGTAATCCACTTCTTTTGTCCATGGAAATATAAGATATTTCTATTGCGCCAATCGCATCTTGTATACTGTACTTCATCACAAATAATAAATTCATCGGAGTCATTTATAATATCAAAATATCCCTTCCAGGGAATGTAATTAGATTGCGATGCAGCAACAGTTTTCATATAATAAACCTCATTTCTTCACTAGAGTACGAGCAGGATTTCCAACTACCACTACATCGTCAGGTATATTTTTAAGAATAACTGCTCCTGCTCCTGTAGTAGCACGTGAACCGATTACTGTGTACTCTCTTATGCTAGAGTTAATACCAATAAAATTTCTATTGCCAAAAGTCACACTGCCAGCAACAACGCAACCAGCACCAAACCAATTATAATTTCCAATATTTGCATCGTGTCCAATGTGACTCCTCGAATAAAATACATTTCCCTCGCCAGTTTTTGAATAGGTTTCAATATTTGCACTTGGCATTGCAATGGAACCGATACCAATATCTACACCCCCAATAGTCGCCGTAGGATGAATATAAGAAATCAACGTTAACTTTCTTTCTTTTATCCATAAACCTACTTGCTCTCTTGCGCTTAATTGTTGCGAAAATCCAACAGCGTTGATTATTCCAAAACTATTTATCCTTTGTTTTAAATCTTCGGCAGGAATTACTGGGTATCCAGAAAAATTATCTGCGTCAAGATATTGACGGTTTACAGTAAATCCAAGCAAGTTATATCGTTCATCATTTTCAAGATAAAAAGATATTATCTTTGATACTGCATTGATTCCAAAAAGATATACATCTGTCATTTTATAAAACCCTCCATATATCAAACGCTCTTAAAGTACAATAGAATATATATCAGTAATATTTTTTTCTCGCTCATATTTTTGAAACAACGTGGTTTCTCTTTTAAAAGAGTCATCTTTGAAAATAATAACGGAGAACTCAAAAGGCATATAGTTATGCTTTAGCAGCACATTTTTAGAAAGTTTTTGCGAAATTTTAAGAATTTCTGATGCCGATGCATAGTGATTTATTTCATGCTGAATGGATGCTGTATCAGACAAAAAATCATAAGCTATTCCAATATTACAAAGATTGAACGCTTTCTGCATAGATTGTTCAATTTGGTTATAATTGTCGTCAGTGGACAGTTTCGCGTTAAATATTCCAGAGGCCACACAAATATCAAAATTGCTTAATTTTGTATCAAAAAAATCATCGTTTAGAAGGATAAAGTCATATTCCTGTGTTTGATTTACTGCTTCTTGATAAATAGAGGCAACGGTTTCTATCCCAGTATATTTAATGAAAGTATCCTTATATTTATGCTTTAAGAAAACACCAAGCTGTGCAAAACCACAGCCAATATCAAGAATAGAAATATCTTTCCCTTTGGTATTAAGCCCAAAATCCTCTGTAAGCATGTCAAATCTAATGGCTTGTTTGCCTTTTGCCCATCCCAAGCCATCATGAGAGTATCCATGCTCGTTGTAAGTCTTATTAAAGATATCATAATTTATTTGTTTATCCTCTTTACTCCACATATTTACGCTCCTTGTGAATAAAATTTTTTTACAACACTTACTACCTGTTCTCTATCAGCTTTTTGCATGTCATAATAAAGAGGAAGTCGTACAAGACGTTCACTTTCCTTGGTAGTGTACACATCTTCACCATTAAATCGTCCAAATTTTAGCCCTGCAACAGAAGAGTGTAAAGGCACATAGTGAAATACCCCATATACATTATTTTCCTTTAAAAAGTTTATAAAATTTGTACGTTCATCTAAATCCTTTACTTTTAGCCAGAACATATGACCATTGTGTTTGCATTCTTTGGGAACGGTCATTATTTCAATATGTCCGTCTGATACTAAGGAACAAAGGCTCTGGTTATAGAATTTCCAAGTATTTATGCGGTTTTGATTTATATGCTCAACATTTTCCAACTGGGCTAATAAATATGCAGCATTTAGTTCGCTGGGCAAATATGAAGACCCAATGTCATGCCATGAATATTTATCAACTTCTCCGCGGAATAAGCTGCTCCTATTTGTTCCTTTTTCACGAATAATTTCTGCTCGGGAAATATATGTTTCATCTTTAAGTAACAGCGCACCGCCTTCTCCGCAAGAGATATTCTTGGTTTCGTGAAAACTAAATGAGCCAATGCCCATTGTTCCAAGCGGTATCCCCTTGTATGTTGCGCCGATACCTTGAGCAGCGTCCTCCACAATGGTAAGATTATACCTGTCGGCTATATCAAGAATTGTATCCATTTCACATGAAACGCCCGCAATATGAACAGGAACAATTGCTTTTGTGTTTTTTGTGATGGCAGTTTCAATCAACTGCTCATTAATGTTCATTGTATCTGGGCGAATGTCTACAAACACGATATTTGCGCCACGAAGCGCAAATGCATTTGCCGTGGATACGAAGGTGTAAGAAGGCATAATGACCTCATCCCCATGCTGAATATCGCATAGTATTGCCGCTATTTCTAGAGCATGAGTGCATGATGTAGTAAGCAGAGCTTTTTTTACGTTAGTTTGGGCTTCTAATAGTTCACTGCACTGAAATGTAAAGCTACCATCGCCGCACAACTTACGGTTTTGTATAGCTCTGGCAATATATTCAGTTTCAAGTCCTAAATATGGTGGAAGATTAAATGGAATCATATTGTCCCCTCTGAAAATTCATTCACTAGCTTTAGCACTTCCTCTTCAATTCGGGCAACAAGTTTTTTCATGCCCCATGTAGAAGATATATTTTTCATAATAGATTTTTGCTGGCTTAATAAAGCAGGCGTTATTGACAGTTCATAAACTCTTGCTGATATATCACTTTCATTTTCTACGCAATTAACGCTTCCAACTATCGTACATGCATCACATGCTTCTGCTGGAGTAACAACTGCAACTCCAGACAGTGCAGCCCACGCAACAGATGTGCCTCCACCAGTTCTTAGCGGATTAATATAAATATCACAAATTTGATAAAGCCCTGTTAAATCTTCTTCATAAGGTATAAAGTGAATAGATCTGCTTATTTCACCTAGTGATGATGGTTTAATCCATGGCAATGATTCTGTCCCTACAATCAACCATTTAAGAGTCCTATTTTTGTTCAGGATACTAAGCATTGAGTCGAATAAATTTTTTGACAAATCAAAATCAAGCCGATTTCCCACTGTGATGCAAATAATATCATCGTCGTCAAATCCGTATTCGGATCGGGAATGTATACGTTTAATTTCTTGCATTTCATAATGCGGAGGAACTTGTGTGATAGCTTGATTGGCTGCAATGGGTGCATGAAAACCATCATCGTTATAGGATAGATGCTTATGAAAAAATGAGCTGGAATAACCACTTTTGCGCCCAGGAAGTTCAATTACAGGATAATGTTGAGATACATAATAGGTGACAAGCCCAAAGCTTATAGAATAGTCAATCACGCATAAAGGATGAGTTGATGCAATGATATTTAATAATTCCTGTTGACGATCTCGAAGGTGGTGATTTGTCGCTTCATGATAAATAACGTGACTAGAGGCATAATCAATAATAGACGTTCTGCTTGAAGGAGAATTGCTGTTGCTTGTAGATACGATAGAATGAGCAAGGAAATTTGAATCTTTTTCATGCACCAAAGATTCAATATTTACAATGTGTAATTCATAGCCCTTGTTAATAAGCCCATTCGCTATTTGTGAAATAATGGGAGCTAGAGGACCGCTTAAAAAAGAATGAACCAATATGCAAATTCGCTTGTTATTTTTCATCTCATAGGGTTTTGTATCCCAAGAAAGCGTCCAACTGGTTGCAATTTTATGTCCTAAATTCTTAAACTCTATAAAAAATTCGTCATATAGTGAACGAGGACGGTGAGCCCAGATTTCGCTAATATCACAAAACATTCCATAAGCTTGTGGTATTTTCATATCCAAGAGACTAGTGTACTTAACAAGCAAACGAAGAGTATCGCTAAAAAAGCAATTTGATTTATATAAAAGACACAACAATATAATAGCTTGCTGGGGGGATGGTTTGAAAGTCTCAATATATTCAATAAATAGCGTATTTAACTCTTTACTGCGCCCATCTTCGGATATCGCATAGGCAGACATTTCTCTAATAATTTCAGAAAAAAAATCAAGTTTTCCCCTGCCATATGCTTGATATTCGTCTAAAACTGTTGATATAGCTTTGTGGTTTTTCAACAATATATCTGCAAGGGACAGCTTGGTTAGTAGACCGACAAAATCTGTAGAATAGTAACAGGTTGGCTTCTCATAAACAATTTTTCCACTCTCTATGCCTAGAGAAATAAGCTCAGTTTTTATATTGTCTGCTGTATTTTCATCGTTAGCCGCTATTAAAATCAAGTCGTAGTTACTAGAATTTTCGGCTATTAGCATATCAATTGAATTAACGTCTTTTTGCGTAACATGCTTATCAACCCACAATACGACATCTGCATAATTTGTAAGTTTTAGCTGCTGGTAATAAGCCCTGCCTACAGCACCTGCCGCATAAATAACAATGCGCGAATCTTTTTTAATTTGTTTAAATGGAAAAAGCCATACTCGCATCAAAACCACCTACATTAATGAAATTTATAAGATTTTTTAGATATACTCAAAAGGCAATCCGTTTATAGCTTTTGACAGAGTGTTAAGCATTGCATACCCTGTTTTTTTATCAGGTTCTAAATATGCACTTTCTGCCCACTCGTTCCAAGCGAAAAGAAACATGTATTCTTTATTTTGTGCTATTGTTTTCTCTACGGCATATTTTAATAAGTCGTAATAGTCTTTGAGAGAAAATTCCAAACTGTGCAGCCGATAGTTTTTGTCATACCTTGGTGTGTTGTCAAACCCACAAGGGACACACATGTATGCAGAGAAGTCACTGACACTGGTTATATTTTTATAACCTTCTACAAAATCTACATATCGAGAAATAATTGGGGTTACAACCTCATTATCTCTTTCAATTTGATATAATCTAGGGTCTTCAATGCCGAAAGCATACCACCAAGAGTAAAACTCCATTTCACTGTCAAAAGCGTCTTGAAGTCCTAGCTCTGCAAGTGTACGCGGGCGTATAGTCGAGTTTACATAAATTTCGCCAATGCCTATTTCTCTAGCCCTGTTTCGCCAACGTTTTATGATGTCACTTGCGTTTACCATATTTTGGGTTAAATATATTGAAATCAAGGGCTTACCATCAACTTTAATATACCGTTTATCATCCATATATTTTTTTACATCATCCATAAATTTTTCCGGGTCATCTTCAAGATATTTACATTCAATCAATATTTCATTATCGTTTCCAACCCATGTTTTGCTCCACGAATGATTGCACCATGTCAAGCAAAAATTTATGTCTATGTCTTTGTTTTCTAAAATCAAGTCAAGAGGTTTAGTTAAAAGCTTCTTGCCTGAAAACCAATAATAATATATATTCCACCCGTATATCCCATGACGTTTAGCCATTGCCGCTTGTTTGCGAATAACATCCACGTCAGATAAATCATAATACCCTAAGTCGTCATGTGGTTCGCGCGGTTGATAGTGCCCTGTATATTTAGGGCGAGCTTTTTTTACATTTGTCCACTCTGTAAAACCTTCGCTCCACCACTTGCTATTTTCAGGTATTTCATGAAATTGCGGCAGGTAAAATGCAATTGGCTTAACTTGGGGATTCATGTGAGAAAAATCTATTGCATCTTGGTAGGGTGGAGGTGAAGAATCAAAAGTAAACTGGTCTTCCGGAATAATCTCAGCATACATAAATTCTTCAAATTTGATTATGGTTTTGTAGCCAGCGTTTAGAAACTTGCTATACAAATTGTCCACGGTTGATGAATCTTTTTTGCTACTTATTGCTATTATAACGATGGTATTTACTCCATTTTTTGGAGGGTTAAAGTTTGGTTCAACTGCTAAATAATCGGACATGAGCGTTTTTGTTTTCCAATTTACATCCATCACTGTTATTTTATTTTTATCAAACCTATAGTGAGATAAGTATCGAAGAATGTAATTTCCAAAACGTCCTGCTCCATAAATAATAATATTATCAAATTTTTTCAATTTTTTGCGGTCAAATTTTTTATACAAATAAATCTCTCCTAAAGCAACTCATCTAACCTGTGCTTCGATAATAAATTGGAATATATTGCCATATTTTTTATTGGTGAGAACATTTAAAAGCACTTTAGATTCTTCTTTGTTAAAAATATTGCTTAAATCAATATCACAACTTTTGTAAACGGCATCTTCACTTGAGACGGTAAGCCCTGCATCACTAATCATTTTCAATAAGCTATCATAAGTGAAGAACCGGATATGTGTGTTATCAAGAATTCCATACCGTGCATACTCAAATTTATTTTGAAGCAAATCAATTATAATTGAATTATGCGCAATATTAGGCACAGATATAAGCATGTTTCCATTGGGATTTAGTAATTTTGCTGCCTCTCTCAAAACATCGCCAGGATAGTATAAATGCTCTAGTACATCTGCAAATAAAATATAATCAAACGTCATGTGACTAAAGTGTTTTTGCCAGTCTAGACTGGTAGCGTCTCCGCAAAATCCATCTTCTGCATATTTTATAGAGCTTTTATATGCATCTTCATCCATTTCAATGATATATACTTGGCAATTAAGCTCACCTTGCATATATCTTGTCATAGCCCCCCATGATGAGCCAAATTCTAATATAGTAGAATTTGGTTTTATTCTTTTTAAAAGCTTTACATGAGAGCTGTTTTCTTTTGACATGTTTAATGTAATGTCATATTTTTCATGATACATTAGGTCGCTGGCTAAAAATATATTGCAATATCCAAACTCTAAAAATTTTTTCTTTATTTTAGAAACAAGAAGAGGGGTATTATTTGAACTAATGGCGATTATCACAAATATGTCAAGTTTACTTTCATTGGACATAAACTTGGGCTCAACCACATCAAGACCATTCACATTTTTAACAGTTTCGTAATGCTTGTCCCAAATTTCTATTTTGTTAGTATCAACTCCACAGTCAACGGACCATTTTAAAAATTTAACACCTATTTTTCCTCCACCATAAACTATAATTTTACGATGAGCTTTAAATATATCATTTATTCTGTGTTCTTTTATTGCTTTATCTTCGCTGAACATATAATCATATCCCCTTATAATCCAAAGGTAACCCATTTATAGCCTTTGATAAAGTATTGAGCATTGCATACCCTGTTTTTTTATCGGGTTCTAAATACGCGCTTTCTGCCCATTCATTCCACGCAAAAAGGAACATATATTCTTTGCCTTGTGCAATAGTCTGTTCTGTTGCGTACTTTACAAAATTGTAATAGTCGTTGAGAGAAAATTCTAGGCTGTGTAAGCGATAGTTTTTTTCATACCTAGGTGTATTATCAAACCCACAAGGGACACACATGTAGGCGGCGTTGTTATTCTCACTTGTTATATTTTTATAACCCCTAACAAAATCGACATATCGAGAAATAATTGAACTTATAAATTCATTATCCTTTTCCATTTGATATAGTTTAGGGTTTTCAGCAGCAAATGCATACCACCAAGAAAAAAACTCCATTTCGCTGTCAAAGGTGGCTTGAAGTCCTAATTCTGCAAGTGTAAAGGGGCGAATAGTTGAGTTTACATAAATTTCTCCAATACCTATTTCTCGCGCTCTATTTCGCCAGCGTTCTATGATATCACTCGCATCTACCATATCTTGGGCTAGATATACTGAAACCAACGGCTTGCCATCAACTTTAATATACCGTTCATCATCTATATATTTTTTTATATCATCAATAAATTTTTCAGGGTCATGTTCAAGATATTCACACTCAATCAATGTTTCATGCTTATTTCCAACCCAACTTTTACTCCACGAATGATTGCACCATGTCAAACAAAAATGGATATCTATATCTTTATTTTCTAAAATCAAATCAAGAGGTTTTGTTAAAAGTGTTTTGCCGGAAAACCAATAATAATATATATTCCATCCATATATACCATGGCGTTTAGCCATGGCAGCTTGCTTGCGAATGATTTTCACATCAGACAAGTCATAATATCCTAAGTCATCATGCGGTTCTCGTGGTTGATAGTGCCCGACATATTTAGGACGGGCCTTTTTTACATTTGTCCATTCTGTAAAACCTTCACCCCACCATTTACTATTTTCAGGTATCTCATGAAATTGTGGCAGATAAAATGCGATTGGCTTCACAAGAGGCTTCATATCAGAAAAATCTATCTCATCTTGATATAACAAAGGTGGAGTGTCAACGATAAATTGATTTTCGCTAATAACCTCAACGCCCATAAACGCTTCAAAGCCAATGATTGTGTTGTATCCTGCATTTAGGAACTGAGCATACAAATTATCTATCGTTGTTGTATATTTTTTGCGGTTCATTGCGATGATGACAATAGTATTTATTCCTTTATTGGAGGCGGGCATAAAATTTGGTTCTGTTGCTACATAACCAAACATAGGAGACTTTTTTTTCCAATTTACATCCATTACTGTGACTTTGCGTTTATCAAATCCATAATGCGACAAGTACCGAAGAATGTAATTGCCAAAATAACCTGCGCCATAAACTATAATATTGTCAAAATTTTTTAAATCTTTTCGGTCAAAAATTTTATGCAAGTGAGTTTCCTCCTAAGTAGTTTTTATACCAATTTGGCATTAAACTTTTCATATTATTAAACCAACTAAGCACGCTTGCATTTTGCTGGCTGTATATTTTTTGAACTTCTTTTGTTTGGCTAACAGTTCTTAATGCATGATATGCAGCATAATGCATAGTGTAATATGCAATGTACTGCCATATTTCTTTAGATGGATTACCATTAAAATAGCCATGTAGTTGACCTATGGCATAATCCTTGCTTATCAACGCGCTATATACAATCATTCCCATATCGCTTAAAGCATCTGCGAAACTTGTTTTGTCAAAGTCGATGATAATGATATCATTGCTCGGTGTAAGCATTTGATTTTTGATATCATAGTCCCCATGAACCAAAGATAGCGGACGGTTTTTAATAATATTTTTATGCTTGTCTAAATAGTTGAAAATTATGTCATTTTCTACAGAGCGTAAGCCATTTTCATAATATCTTTTTTTAACATCATCAATATTCCAAAGTAAAATTGAGTCTAAATCTTTGTTTTCCAATGAAAGTGAATGCATTTTTTTCAGGGATTGCCCTGACTTTATGCCTAGATTATAATGAAACTTTGGGTTGGTTTTTAGCAATGCTGTGTCTATATTCTCGCCAAAAATCCAATCAGATAAAGTATATATACATGAATTTAGCTTACCAAGTGCTACCATTTGCGAGACAAATATGCCATTGTTTAACAGCAGACTCATCAAATCTTGTTCTCTTTTTCTTCTTTCATACTGTGAAAGTGTAGAGACTCTCAAAAAGAAGGGTTTACCATCAGGTGTTTCTACATAATACTTAAGGCACGGAGAATTTCCTAAGTCTAATACTTTGGCGTTTTTATATTTTTTGCTGATTAGTTTTTCAGCATCTTTTTCCATTTGCACAGCATGGGATATAATATTTTTGCCGTACTTAAAGCCCATATTTTCGAGTTGCACAACTACTTTATCTAACCCCGCGCTTTTGCTTACAGCTATAACAACTTCTATATCCTCATCTGCTAATTCTGCAAGATATGAAGGGGGAAATATTTTAATCCCTTCGCATTCACTACCCCATTTCATAGTGTCATTATCTACAAAGCAATTTATAGCTATATTCTGCAAGGCAGCTGCACGTGCATATAATATACCAAACTTCCCCGCACCAAAACAAACAATTTTTTTTTCCATTAAATAATTTCTCCTATAGAGCGGTACATGTCAGCTAATACTTGTTGGGAAAGCGCAACAGGATGATTGTTTAACCTTTGTGTGTTTACATCAGCTGCAAGTTCTTCAGCTAGACTGTACAATTTACTTTTATAGTTAAACTCAAGATTAAATTCGGCTACAATCCTCATAAAAGTATCGTAATATTCTTGGGTTAGTGTATCAGGTACAGCATTTATCTCTTGTAAATGTTTCCAAACAGGAGGTAAACAAAGTGCCACCGCATGACCATGAGCAATGTCAAAAAGAGTAGAAAGTTTATAACTCATGGCATGGGGAGCTGTTGTTTTACTGATGTTAATAGCTTTGCCCGATAGATTAGCGGCTTGCAACATGAAGATTCCCATCTGGAGGTCATCATCACCAATGTAATCTTTATAATGCGCAAAGATTAAATGGATTGAGGCTAGCGCATATGATTTACTTTCTACAGTTTGTCCCTTTGCCCATAGAGACTCAATAGATTGACACAGTGCATCTAACAACGCACTTTTCTTGTGATAGATTGGTAAGGTGTTTAATAAAATAGCGTCTAAAATAACATGTTGAGGACGTATATCCTGATGCTCAATTGATAATTTTTCTCCATTTTCATATATTACAGCAAAACATGTTGATTCACTTCCTGTGCCAGCAGTGGTGGGGATAGCTAAATGACAAGCCCTCGGCATTTCTTTATTAAGAATATTTATACTTTTGGCAGTGTCAATGGCACTACCTCCGCCAACTGATACAATAAAGTCACAGTTTTCTTTTTCCAGCAATTCAATTCCAGCCATAACTTCTTCTACAGTAGGGTTTGGTGTGAAATGAGTAAAGTAAACTGCGGAATCTGTTATCAGTGTTGATAATTTGTAAACAGCCCATGCTTCGCATACGATAAGGGGCTTTTTTGCTTTAGACAAAACATCTTTGATATTATCTAAAGCATAATGCCCAGTGTATATGGCTTGAAACTTTTCAGGGAATTGCTGATATTTTTCTTGTGCATACTTTAAATCGTCTTGATTATCTACTTCAAAACATGCACGTCCAGCAATATCAAACGGATAGAGATTTATAATTTCACTTATACCATTTAGGGCTTCTTCGGCATACACATTAGTTCGCCCCTGTTTACAAAACGCAGTAATCGCTTTTAGCCACATATACCAATCATGACGTCTTAACCTGTAAAGGGGTTGCGCATAAAGCGTACTTTCAAATCTAGTTGTACTTACTTCTATTACGCGACTATCTTGCACCATTGCTTTAAAATCTTTTTCTGGCAGTGGTTTTGTAGAGTCTACAACCATTACGCTGTCAAGGGATTCAATAATATCATGTAGTACATTTTGCTCAAAAACCAAATCACCATGTAAAATCAGCATTTCATCACCAAGCAAATGTTCACGCGCAAGATATATTGAATAAATATAATTTGTCTGGTCATATAACGGATTATTGACAAATGTGAAACTTACCTTGGGATAATTCTTTCGAGCGTGGTTTTCTAATATATCCGCGTGTGGGCCTGTTGTTATGCATATATCGGTTATGCCTGAACGCAAAATGGCTTGGATTTGTGCATCTAAAATGGTTACACCTTTTTCGAGTTCCATTAAGCATTTGCATGTGACTAAGTTCTTCATGCGACTGCCTGTCCCTGAATTGAGTATGAGTGCTTTCATTTAAGATTCTCCATAAGGTCATTTTTATTTTGAATGGGTGTAGTGGTCGGACGACCTAAATCCGTACGAGATAGAAGATTACATATTATTTCCACAAAAACAGAACCTTCTGAATTGCTTATACCATTTAAAGTCGTTTGTAACACTTCATTGGATGAGACTTGGAAGACTTGGCTATACCCCAATGCTTTGGCTACATTACAGAGATTTAATTTGTTGCTGACGGCTGGAAGCCCGCCAACAGTTTCATGAGCACCATTGTTGATAACGATATGCACAAGATTTTTAGGGTTTCGGGTGCCTACAACCGCTAGACTTCCCATATGCATGAGTATTGCACCATCTCCGTCTAAGCAAAAAATACGCTTTTTAGGTTTGGCAAGTGCAATGCCATGTGCAATCATCAGACTATGCCCCATTGAGCCTACCGTTAAAAAGTCATGGGCATGTGAATCGCCATTTTGTACTCTAATTTCAAAAACTTCACGTGAAAGTTTGCCTGTTGTACATACATAAGTTGCATCTTCGCCTGTATTAGCAAGAATGATTTTTAGGGCATCCTCTCGTGATAATGTAGCATCAGAAGTATATTTCATTTTTTTATTGTTTTGCAGTGCATCTTTGCATATGACAAAAGCAACGGATTGACCACGACTAATATGCTGTTTAAAGTCTTGAATGACAGAATTTAAGTTGTGATTTTCTTTGGATATCACTACATGTGGAATTTCAAGGCATTCTAGCAATGACAATGTGGATTCGCCTTGGAAAACATGTTGGGGTTCGTCTTTTATTCCAGGCTCACCGCGCCAACCGATTACAAATATTACAGGTATGGAATAGACTTTTTTGTGTAATAGAGAAGCAATCGGATTCACTGCATTGCCAATGCCACTGTTTTGCATGTAAACAATGGCAGGGCGCGATGTGGCAAGATAGTGTCCTGCCGCTAATCCTACAGCGGCGCCTTCATTGGCAGCTACGATATGACTATCCCCTACCCCATGTGTATCAACTATAGCATCAATGAAAGGTGTAAGTAACGAGTCTGGAACCCCAGCATAAAAACTTCCACCTAAATCTTTTAAAATAGATAAAAAATTTTTAATGTCCATGTCACAATCCTATCTATATAAATGTAAGAACTTCTTTAAGCGGCATACAATATTTGTCCGATGCCTCTTTACTGCTGCCTGTAGTTAGTATGCTTTGCACCGTTTTCATCATTGAAGGGTAAGCACTGCGCAACAGGTGGTTTGCATGAATAATAACATTTGCACCTTTTGCATGAAGTTCATCTTCTGTAAATTGGTTATACGTTGTGGGCACAACCACAATTGGAATGGTTGATGAATATTCGCGAAACTGTTTCATAAATGCAAAAATATCATCACCGTGCTTTTCCTTGCTGTGAATCATCACTGCATCTGCTCCAGCGTCAATATATATTTTTGCACGCATCATGGCATCATCTACACTTTTTCCGGCAATAAGGCTTTCTAAGCGGGCAATAATCATAAATTCACGCGTAGCTTGAGCATGTTTTCCTTCTGCAATTTTAACTGCAAAATCTGCTGGATTATCTAACACTTGCTCTACATCTGTGCCAAAGAGCGAGTTTTGTTTTAATCCCGTTTTATCTTCAATAATTACAGCTGAAACGCCAATGCGTTCAAGTGTTTTCACATGAAACCCAAAGTGTTCTAATTTGCCGCCTGTATCACCATCTAAAATAATTGGTTTTGTTGTGACTTCCATGATTTCATTGATAGTGTTTATACGACTGGTTAGGTCAACAAGTTCAATATCTGGTTTTCCTTTAAATGCAGAGTCGCATAGACTAGAAATCCACATAGCGTCAAATTCTTTTACAGTATTGGTTTTTTCATCCATTACTCTTGAATTTTCTGCAATGATGCCCGTTAACCCATTGGAAGTGTCAATGGCGCGGATATATGGCTTCCATTTTAAAAGGTTGCTTAGTTTAGCAAGTCTTATGGCAGGTGTAGATAGTATACTTGAGACTTTTCTTGACAATTTATCCCCAGATAAATGTTTAGAGTAAGGGACTTCAATCAATTCTCCGCCCCATGCTTTTAATGTTTTAATGACCTGCGCACGGATAATTTGCAAAGACCCTGTTCGCCAATTGTCACCATGGACGACATAATCAGGTTTAAGCTCTAATAAAGTCTCTGTATATTCGCGGCTGTTTTGTACAACTACGCGTTCCACGTTTTTAAAATTGGATACAATTTTTATTCTTTCTTCCGTGTTTAAAAGCGGCGGCCGCTTGTATGTTGCAATTGCTTCGTCAGACAGCACACCCACAATAACTTGCCCGTACTTTGCAGCATTGTTGATGATATTTATATGCCCCGAATGAAATACATCCGTTGTCATTGATACATAAGCAGTTTTCATGGATTATCCCCTTTTAAAATATTTCCAAAATCAATCATTGCAGCGGGATGATGCCCTTGTCGTTTGTGCTTTGGCGGTAAAATCATATAATTTCCGTAAAAACTTTTAAGTAGTGCATCGTAATTTGCGGGTATAAAAAAATTTTGCCCTTCAAATTCACCTTCAACTAAATCTTGACAATCAGAGGCTAATCGTCTGACTTTTAAAAAGCTAGGACAGCCAAGTGATGAGACAAAAATACTTTTTTTGCATCGCGAAACAAGAAAATCAATTGTTTTTTTGGGTATTTTTTTTGGTATTAGACTATAAATTTTATATTTTTTTTCACTTACAGCACCTACTGGCGACCATAATATGGTTTTGCATTTAGTCACTATTTTTGCAAATATTTTGAATAAAAATATACCTTGAGGAACAGGATATAAAGGAAAAATGTCAATATATATGCCATGATGGTGCTTCATGTGTTCTTGTTTTTTTCTTACACATAAAGTATTTTGTATCCGAAATTTTGCAAAAATATATCTATGATAAGGGTCTGTATCCATAGTTTGCAAAAAAAATTTTTTTACATTCAACTCATCTTTGCAAATATTACAAAATTCCACATAATCATCAAGAAGCATTGCCACATCAAGGTCATCATCCCAAGGTATAAAACCTTTATGACGGATTGCACCCAACAGCGTCCCTGATGTCAAATGATAATTTATGCCATGCTTACGACATATGCGGTCTAACTCTTGAAGTAATTGTAGTTCAGCAAGTTGCAATTTGCGCAATTTTGTCATATGCATTTTCCTTATTGATAATTCTTACTTTGCCTAAAGTGCCTAATAGTTATTATTGCATAATATCACTCACCTTAGAAGTTGTCAAATCTACTATGTTTGTAGTATAATTTAGGCAAAGGAGTGGTATAAAATGTTATTCGCTAATAAATTAAAAAAAGGGGATACTATTGCATTTTTTTCGCCGTCTTCGCCAGCAACAGTTTTCGCGCCTAAACGGTTTAAGCGGGCTGTGGAGTTTTTTCGTGATAAGGGGTTTCATTTAATTGAAGGAAATCTTACGGGAAAAAGCGACTTTTACCGTTCAGGCTCTATTATAGAGCGGGCTGAAGAACTGAACAGTCTGATTCGTAATCCTGAGGTTCAATGTATTATTTCAACGATTGGCGGAATGAACTCAAATTCTATATTGCCCTATATTGACTATGATGCACTGGTTAAACACCCTAAAATTATTATTGGTTATTCTGATGTAACCGCTTTACTTTTAGGGATTTATGCAAAAACGGGATTGACCACATACTACGGCCCAGCCCTTGTCGCAAGTTTTGGAGAGTTTTCTCCTTATTTAGACATGACGTATGAATATTTTTGCGATATTTTGATTGAGGAAAACAAACCACCGTTTACACTTAAAACCCCGCCATTTTGGACAGATGAGTATATTTCTTGGGAAGAACAAGATAGAGCAAAAAATCAAAATGAGAATAAACTGGTGACTTTGAACCAAGGTGTTGTCAAAGGACGTGTCATTGGGGGTAACTTGAACACTATGACGGGTATTTGGAGTAGCCCATATATGCCAGAAATTAAAAAAGGCGATATACTATTTATTGAAGATTGCCTATCTCACATTTCAGGGGTTGAGCGCGACTTTTCTTTGCTTAAACTATGCGGCGTATTTGACAGGGTTGGGGGAATCATCCTTGGTAAACATGAAATTTTTAAAGACGCAAATACAGGACGCAAGCCTTATGATGTGTTAATGGAAGTCATTGGCACGCCTAAATGCCCTATACTTGCAGAGTTTGACTGTTCGCATATGCATCCCATGCTTACACTTCCGCTGGGCTGTGAAATTGAACTTGATGCCACGAAGCAAAAAGTGACGCTTTTGAGCGATTGGATTAAACCCTAATGTACATGTGCCTTCCAATGATTATGACACAACTTTAACACAACAATGTGTTAAAATAGATGTTATGGGAGGCACAACACATGCTGGATATTTTAATAGTAGAAGATGAACCTTCGATTGCCAATTTATTGTATGTCAATTTAAGTGAAGAGGGCTATAGGTGTACCTGTGCGTTTAGCGGACATCAGGCGGCAGATTTTATCGAAGAAGAAAATTATGACTTAATTTTACTTGATATTATGTTGCCAGAAATTAGTGGATATGAACTGTTAGAGTATATTAAACCTACAGGAACGCCTGTTATTTTTATCACGGCAAAGGATACGGTGACGGACAAAATAAAAGGCTTGAAGCTTGGCGCAGATGACTACATTGTAAAACCTTTTCAAATTGGCGAACTCATGGCCCGGGTTGAAGCAGTCCTGCGGCGTTGCGGAAAGAGTGAAAAACAGCTTATCTTCAAAGATGTAGTGATTAACATTGAATCCCGCCAAGTCACCCAAAGGGGGCAAGCCGTTGAGTTCACAGTAAAAGAATTTGACTTGCTAATAGAACTCATACGCAACAAAAATGTAGCCTTGTATCGGGACAGGTTGTATGAAAAGGTTTGGCAAGAAAAATATGCTGGGGAAACACGCACATTAGATTCTCATATCCAACGGATACGAAAGAAACTTAGCTGGGATGATTACATAAAAACCGTATTCCGAATCGGATATCGACTGGAGGGGTAAAATGCGGTTTTTTGCTAAGTCTTTTTTGTGTACAACATTTGTGCTTAGTGTTGCACTGCTGGTTTCTGGATATTTGCTCATTACTTTTTCCCATGAAAGTGCAATAGCGCGGGAAGTTGAAAGGGCGTTAAATCAGTTTCAATATGATAATTTTATGGTGCAGTCTCATTTAATTTCACATGGCGGTGGTTCCTTTGAAAGGCTTTCATCCGAGGTTAGCGGAATGACAGCCTTTTTCACTGTAGACTTACAACTTATTTATTCTGACATACCACAACTGCATCATTTTTCATTGTTTGATGAAATTTATGGAAACACACGTATTGTGTCCTTTAAAGAGGTTGAGGACGCAACCTATATTGTGGTAGGCGGCATTGTGCGCCAAGGAGATATGGAGTTTTACTTACTTATTGCAAATGACATCACGGCTGTTATTGCACAGCGTCAGCAGATGACGCGAAGTTTTGCACAAATTTATTTTTTTACCCTATTGTTTAGTATGGTTATCGTATTGATTCTGTGTGGGTTTATTACAATACCCATTAGAAAAATGAATCGCGCTGCCTCTGAAATTTCAAAGGGGCGGTACAACGAACGCTTACATGTTTCCAGTCATGATGAAATTGGTGAGTTATCACGTAGTTTTAACAAGATGGTGGATGCTGTAGAAGAAAAAATAAATGAACTGATGGAAAATGCGCGCCAAAAAGATGATTTTGTTGCCAACTTTGCCCACGAGTTAAAAACGCCGCTAACTTCTGTCATTGGTTATGCGGATATGATTTACCAAAAGGACTTGCCGCCAGAAAGAATAAAGAGTGCAGCATGGTATATTCTTAATGAAGGAATGCGGCTGGAGTCCTTATCTTTAAAATTGATGGATTTGATTGTACTTAACAGACAAGATTTTGTTTTAGAAGAAATGAATGCCGAAGCACTTTTACAGGATATTGCAGGCAGTCTCGCCCCTAAATTGGAAGAAAAAAAAGTAGCAATGCATCTCAATATTCAGCCTGCCTATATTAAAGTTGACTATGATTTGTTTAAAACCTTGATTTTAAACCTTATTGATAATGCAATCAATGCAGACAGTAAAACCATTGATATCAGCGGAAAGCATGATGAAAAAGGCTATAGCATGTGTGTGTCAGATGATGGGCGCGGAATACCTGATGAAGAACTTACGCGAATAACAGAAGCCTTTTATACAGTAGATAAATCCCGCTCACGTAAACAACATGGTGCAGGGATTGGGTTGTCATTGGCGGCAAAAATTGCTGAAGTACATCAAAGCACACTATCTTTCAGTAGTAAAGAAGGTGTTGGTACAATGATAACATTTGTATTAGAATGGGGGGCGTGTCGTGATATGTAAGCGTAATATTTTTACTGTAAGTGGTATAGCCATATCCTTTTTAGTGGCTATTGGTGGCTGGATGTTAACCAATCGATTGATTGACATAGATGCAGAACGGCTGATTACCTCCAGCAGTTCATTTATAATCAATGCCCCTGTAGCAGACGCGCTGGGGATGTATGATGTATTTGGTACGAACATGTCTGAAGCAGACATGGTATCCATTTTACAAAATTGGAATGTTCGGACGGGTTGGCGGTTACATGAGCCTTCACAGGGGCAAATCAGTATGGCGGAAGCTATCGAAGTGGCACGGGACGGTATGGATTTTTTACATCAACACGGGCTTTTGCCTGAAAAAATGCTAGGGTTTAACTCGGTTAGTGCGCAACTTGTCCAAAATATTCACCACCATGAAGATTTTTTACCAGAGCGATATAGTTTTTGGCACATCCATTCTTTCAATGATTATATTTTTACAACGATAGAACTTAACGCTGTAACAGGGCAAATTTGGCGTATAGAAATAGGCGTACAAATGTCCTTTAATGACTTTGTTTCGCCTGCTGCGCATATTGAGGTCAGACATGAAACGATAACGGATATATTAGCCGCTTTTATGTATACACTAGACTTGCATTTTGATGAAATATATATCATTGATGTTAGCGACCCTCAAGACAGATATTTTGAAGCTGTAGACCCTTATATTATAAATATTCCTGTAGTTTGGGAGGAAATCAACCTTGATGATGATACTATAATTTTGGTGGAGGTTGAACCTTTTGCGCCAGAGTTAACGCGCACGTTAATATCATATATTCACTATTTTGCAGATAACCATGGAAAAGTAGAAATTTATGTCACAGGTGTATTTACGCCAGAAAATGTTTTATATCTTAGCTATTTCAGAATCTCTTTACAACTTTGACACATCTTTGCCAAAACTTTAACGAATCTCTTTGATATACTCTTTTCGTAATAACATAGAGAGGAAGAAACAGAGATGAAATTCAAATCAGTTTTAGCAACAACTGCAATGCTTGTTTTGGCAGTTGGTGTCATGCCTGCTTGCACTACAGAAGCAACGACAGTCAATGCAACCCCACAGCCCCTTGCTGTGACACAGTCAGCACCAGCATCCACTACATTTAACATGACCGTTTTATCTTCGCCAGACAATGATGATGAATGGGCAACGGAGCTACCTGCAAATGCAATGTCAATGGAGGCAGGTGCCCAAGCAGGCGCACAGTACATTTATGATGTCCTTGGTATAAGTATGGACGGCATGTATGTGTCGATGAGAAGTAGTTTTCGTTCTGATAGGTACGGTGAGACACGAATCTATACATGGGAAGGGATGGTTGCTTTAACGAGGGCAGGTACAGGCATTGATGGTTGGGAGTATGTTGATTCACCAATCCATTTCACGGTTAATGCTGTCACAGGCGAAAGGATACAATTATTCTACACTCCGCCAACAGAGCTGCCTTGGGCTGATAATGACGAAGCCTATCGTTTTAATGCAGAATCAAGAGCATTTTTTGCATCTGAACAAGGTGTGGCTATATTAGCCTTAGATAATAATGAACGAGCAAATCTTGTAGGGCTTACCCAAGAGCGTATTGAAGAAGCAATGCAAGAAGCAAGGGCAATAGCAGAAGCCCACTTTAACATTTCAACCCTTGTAGATATTGTGTTGGAGTATGAGCGAGGTGTAACTGTACTTTTTGATGAACCAAGAGAAATAGATGGTGTCATGGTTATCGGAGACACAGTGCCAACACAATTCCCAGGCGTTATTATAGGTCTTGACCCGACAGAGCTTCTTAGCCATGGGAATCACACTTTTATTCTTACCGATTTTATATTCACTGCAACTAATGCTACAGGACATCAAATTGAAATTTGGCTTTCAGAAAGCGGTTCTGTAATCCTTCACCCAGTATTCTAGACATCTTATCTATACCTATAGTAATGGGGATACCTTGCATACTTTGAATATAACGCATTGCGCATTCTTCTTTTTCGACGGGTGAAGTATGCTATCGTTGCGACGATGAGCGTCACTGCGGAAATGGCAAGAGGAATAGCAAGGGTTAGGATATATTCATTGTCTAGGAACGATATTCTTGTATTATAGATATAGCCATATACGGTTTCAGCAATGGGTTCATATATGGTTTCAGCGTAATATTCTGCGGGTGGTACGTAGGGTAGTACGGCTTCTTGTGCGCGTAGGGGAACACTCCCCACGCGCACATTTTGTACATATACCTCTACCAGCCCTACATTGTCGTTGAGCAGGACTGGTGCTGTGAGGGTTTCTGGCGTGTGAAGTTCATAACGCAGCCAAGTTGCGTCAAAACCCGGGGGCAGGTCAAAGGTTAAGCTTTGTTCTGCACGGATATTTGCCGTACCAATTTCTGTATACGCACCGTTGATTGATTGAAGCACTGGCACGGATATTGCGTAAGTTTCTGCATCAAAAACGGTGGTGGTTTCAAAGGGAAGGGCAAAGCCATAGTTAAACAATGCAGTGGTGTCAGTAAATGCGGCCGCGCCGTCCCCACGAAGCACAGTGGCGATAAGGCGGCGGTTGCCATCGGTTGCATAGGTGACTAATGTGTTGCCCGCGGCTTGTGTCCAACCTGTTTTTCCGCCAACTACATATTCATTAAAGTGTGTACCCGGTCGTATCATGCGATTGTCGTTGAGTAGTTGGCGTACTTCAGGCTGACGCTCTGTTGGAGGGATATCAAAGCGGTTTGTGGATATGATATTCACAAAAACAGGATTACGCACAGCTTCCCTCATGATAAGTGACATATCATATGCAGTAGTCACATGCCCTGCACCGGGTAAGCCGCTTGGATTGGTAAAATGGGTATCGACTGCGCCAAGGGATACGGCACGTCGGTTCATCAAATCTACAAAGGCTTCAACACTGCCTGCGGTATGCTCGGCAAGGGCAATGGATACTTCATTTGCAGACTCTAGCATAAGCCCGTGCAGGGCTTCATAAATGGTTAGGGTTTCCCCTTCATCCATTGCAATATGACTGGAATTGCGGGGAATTGACCATATGGCGTGATGAGAAAACTCAATACGCTCGTCTAAATCGCTATTTTGTTCCAACACGATAAGGGCTGTCATAATTTCAGTAATACTGGCTGGATACATTGGTGTGTTCCCCTCATGACCATACAAAACAAGCCCTGTGGTTGCATCCATGAGTACCACTGCCTCTGCGGAATACATAGGAGATTCTACTTCCTGTGCGGAAACACTGGTATTTTGCACTGTCAATAGGTATAATACTAGGGAAATGGCAAAAAAGATTTTCATAAGTAATAATTCCTTTCTCATTAAATGGGACTCTGCCCCAGGTTGCGGGTATCGCGCTTGCGCGATATGAGATAATCTATTGTAAAGTGGTGATTTTATGGCGCATATTTTAGTCGTGGATGACGAGAAGAACATTGTAAAAGGTATAAAATTTAGCCTAGAGCAAGACGGAATGAAAGTGGACACCGCCTATGACGGTGAAGAAGCTTTACAACTGGTGAAGGATAATGCCTATGACTTGGTGATTTTGGACATCATGCTTCCGAAAATGGAAGGCACTGATGTGTGCCAAGCCATTAGGGAATTTAGCGCAGTGCCTGTGGTGATGGTGACAGCCAAGGGTGATGATATGGATAAAATCATGGGACTGGAATATGGTGCAGATGATTACATCACAAAGCCCTTTAATATTTTAGAACTTAAAGCACGGATTAAAGCCATCTTGCGACGTGCAACCAAGGCAGAACCTGCGGCAAAGTCTCATATTGTCACAATGCGTGAGGTTTCTTTAGACACGCAATCGCGACGGGTATTTGTGGCTGAAAGTGAAATTTATCTCACGGCCAAGGAGTACGACCTTTTGGAGTACTTGATGAACAATGCAGGCAAAGTGTATACCCGCGAAGCCTTGCTGCAAGAACTTTGGGGTGCAGACAACACTGGGGATGTGCGTACAGTGGATGTGCATGTGCGCCGATTACGGGAAAAAATAGAAGAAAATCCTTCCGACCCGAAATATATTTATACCAAATGGGGAGTGGGTTACTATTTCAGATAAATTACCCTGGTACCACAGTTTAAGGTGGAAGCTTGCCCTTGCTTTTGTATCACTAAGCATTTTGCCGCTGTTGGTATTTAATTGGACGATAGTGACGCTTATAGAGACGTATCACTTGGAAGTACGCGAAGGCGAAATGCGGGTTCAAGCGTTCATGATGAGTGATACAGTGGCGCGCCATACATTAGACAGGCTGGAACAAACTGCCGTGCCTGGGCTTGTACAAAGTTCAATCGACAGAAACAGTCTGGATTGGGATGTTCGTATTTTGGTTATCAATGACCAAGCCCTTGTACTTAGAGACTCAAATCATGGGGTGATGGATTCTCTTGCAGGGCAAACATTGATTAGACCTGAGGTCATTAGTGCAATCAACCGCCAATATGCTTCTGTTTTTAGGCGGGATGAGTATGCGCTCAATGTTGCCGTGAGTATCAATGATGAAATTAACGACCGTGTAGGCGCGGTGGTGCTTATTGCAGATGTTTCAGATATTTCTTACACTGTGGCAAACATTAGAAATACATTGCTTTTATATAGTTTGGCTGTTGGACTTGTCGTGGTTGTGTTGGTATTTTTCATCTCACATCGGCTTATTGCCGCATTACGGACAATTATGAAAGTGATACAACGGATGGCAGTTGGGCAACTGAATGTGCGCATTCCTGTCACCAGTAAAGATGAGTACGCCATTTTGTCCCGCGCATTTAATAATATGGCAGAAAAGCTAGAGCAACAGGAAAAAACCCGTGATGAATTTGTTTCCAATGTGTCACATGAAATGAAGACACCCCTTTCAGCCATTAAGGTTTTGAGTGAGTCCATTCTCACTCTTGATTCTGTGCCAGAAGACGTTTATCGGGAGTTTTTTCAAGATATAACAAACGAAGTTGACCGCATGACCAATATCAACAACGACTTACTGGCCCTTGTGAAGGTAGACCAACGCGAGCAGAGTATCCATTTGACAACCATCAATCTTAATGGATTGGTAGAGGATATTCTAAAGCGGCTATCCCCTTTGGCAGAGAAAAAGAAAGTAGTCTTGCTATACGAAGAAGTAAGGCGTATAGAAATTGACGCAGATGATGTTAAGCTGGCACTTGCTATTTCAAATATTGTCGAGAATGGAATAAAATATACCCCCCGAGGTGGAACGGTTAAAGTGGTTGTAGATTCTGACGGGCAATTTGCCCATATTACGATTCAAGATACAGGCATTGGAATCCCTGAAGATGAACAGGATAAAATTTTTAACCGCTTCTATAGAGTAGATAAAACCCGCGACCGCGACACAGGCGGCACAGGGTTGGGGCTGGCCATTGCAAGGTCTACCGTGCATATGCACAATGGCAGTATTAAGCTAACATCCACACCAGAAGAAGGCTCTGTATTTGTGTTAAGAATCCCGATTCGGAAGTAGGTATCCTATGGATAAATTTTTAGATTTTTTCCGCCGCTTGTCGCGGGTTCATATTGCGTCTATTATTTTTGTGACGGTGCTTATTGCAGGCGGCATTGTTGCCACAGTGCTGGCTCAACGTAATTTTGGTGTGATTTTAGAAGACAGCAGGGCGATATATTTTTTTAGTCCTTCAGATGGGCGATTGACGGCAGAGTTTCACCCCATTCCATCTCCAACACCGCCTGTAGGTGTCATTTCTATGGTGGACATGGCAATGACACATCTCCTTGCTGGGCCGCGCCGTTCCGGCTTATCCCAAGTGTGGCCGCGGGATTTGGAATATCACGACCTTATACTGGGGCTTGAAATGTATGAAAATACACTGATAGCCACATTTTCAGAAGCATATCATCAGATGTCTCCATTAGATGAAGCCTTGTTCCGCGGTGCATTTACATTAACAATGGTGGGACTACCTGATGTAGATGAAGTACAAATGCGTGTTGCTTATGTGACAGAATACGGCACAAACTGGAATGAACGGACAGAGTCTGCCGCAACCATTGCAAATTATCCTTCTATTTCCCCCACGCGGATTTCCAACGCAACTTTTTCCCTGTTTTTTGTCGATGAAACGGGCGAAGGGCTGGTTGTAGAAACATACTTTGCAGAGGGTATCAATATCAGACGGCGAGAAAGAGATGTGGTTGAGCGGCTAATTGCAGGGTCTTCTGATTTATACTTTACTCCTGCGGTTTCAATCCCCGAAGGAACGCGGGTGCGTGATGTTATAACCGGTGAAGGGGTGACAGATATTTATGTAGACTTGTCATCGGCATTTTTAACAGGTTTTAGCGGCACACCCACCCAAGCCAATTTGATGATTGGCTCCATTGTAAATACCTTAATAGAAAGCACACCTGGTCCAAGGACACGCAGAGTTTTCTTTTTAATAGATTCTGTACGGCGGGAGGATTTTCATGGTGTTGAAAATTTCCATTTAGAATTTACTTTTAACGAGCGGCTCATGCTTGGGTTTACAGAGGAAGTAGAGGACTATGATGATGAGGAAGAAGATAACTAAATGAATGAAACCAGCAACAGACCCCTTGCAATCCCAAGCCCCATCATGTGGGCGTTAGGGTTTTTGATTTGCGGTATAATCTTTGGACGATTTGCTGAAATGACTGCCATTAGCCTAGGGCTTGTACTTGGGCTAGGGCTTTTTTTATGCGCGGTTTTATATAAAGTGTATCAATACAAACCTGTGTTTATTTTTCTCTTGTTTTTGGGCTTGGGCATGTGGCGTACAGGGCATAGTTTACATAATCACACCACCGAGCCAATACAAGTGGAGTTTACAGGGGTGGTGCTGGATGTAGGGTATACTGCCAGTGCCAATCAACGGGCGGTTATACGGGGCATACATCCAGTCACAGGGGCAAATGTGCGCATTATGGTGTATATCCGCCCTCATTTGCCCAGTGTACAGTTAGGGCAGGAAGTCCGTATCATTGGAGAACTTCGTCCCCTAAATACACCAGCTAACCCAGGGGGATATAATCAATTCCAGCATTTGCGCTCACAAAAAATAGACGCAGTCATTTGGGCTGATAATGTAGAGCGGGGTCATGTACAAAGAACGCTGATGGTTGTTTTGCGAGGGTTTCGTGACAGAATGGCAGCCGTTTATGATGCTATTCTTCCGCCTCGTGAAGCAGGTATTATACGGTCAATGGTGCTGGGGGACCGTAATGATATGGACTGGGATTTGGCAGACCTTTACCGTGGGATGGGAATTTTCCATATCTTGTCCATCTCTGGGTTACATGTTGCAACACTGATGATTGCGGCAAACAAGCTTTTAGGGACTTTTATGGATGAACGCCGCGCAGGCGTTATTGTGTTGATTTTAATGATTATGTACTGCTTACTCACAGGTGCAGCTGTGGCAACTGTGCGTGCAGTCACCATGGGCGGGGTACTTGTTGCCGCAAAGATTTTATACAGGGAATATAATTTATTGGTATCTGTTTCATGGGCGTGCATTGCACTTTTAATTTACGAACCGCTGTATTTATTTAATGCAGGCTTTCAGTTGTCCTTTAGTGCAGTTTTTGGCATGGGTATTCTTTCTGCGCCAATTGAGCGGGCGTTGATTAAGGTGCGGAAAGTTTTACCCCTTGGAAAAAACTTACGTAGCAGCCTTTCTTATGGAATTGCCGCAGTTTTTACGACCTATAATGTATTCATGTTTCATTTTTATGAGATTCAGTTATATAGTATCATTGGCAACTTAATCATCATGCCCACCACCAGCTTAATTTTGGTCTTGGGCGTGGCGGTGGGGTTAGTGGGTTTGGTTTGGATGCCTGCGGCCATGATTTTATCAGGTGCAGTATATTTTATTTTGCGGTTTTATGAATTGGGTGCGACATTTTTTTCTGCCTTGCCTCATGCAATGTTGCTTACTGGGGGCAGGAGTTTACCTATTGCCGCCTTTGGGGTGACTGTATTGTTACTTTTCGCCTATACTTTCCATGGATATGGTGCAGATTTTCGCCGCCGCAGAGTATTTTTATTGATAAGCATACTGGCTTTTATTATTGCTGTTTTCATTCATGCAAATCCGCCGCGGCTTCATATCACTGCCCTTGATACCCACGGGAATTATGTAGTACTGCGGCATCGCGGTGACACTTTGGTTATAGGCGCACCACGAGGGGGTGAAGAGGCTTTATTGCGATACTTGGATATGCGCGGCGTACATCGTGCGTCACTATTATTAACAGAATCCCCACGCCCTCAAGACAACCTAAGACTGGAACGCTTAACCCAACGCATGGATATGATTTACCTTCAAGACGGGGATGTTCGTATGGTGGGTAATGTGCGTCAACAGCCCATTGCATTGCCCCTCATGCGCCAAGGGTTGCAAGTCACATTTCATGATGTAAACATCACAATAGAATCATCAACCCTTACCATACAAAATCACTATGTAAGAACCGCGGAAAATGGTGCGGTTTTACTGGAAACCAATGGACGCACAGTTTGGGTAAGCACTATGCGTCCTTGAATCTATCATGAAAAGTATTTTATCTCCTGTTTAACTTCTGTTTATAATCAGTTCATTGTCGCATGATACACTATCCATGTGACAGAAAAATTTTTTACAAGGTGGTGCATTGCATGACAATAAAAAAGCGGCTATTTATTTCAAATATTCTAATGATAGTCATACCAATCATTATTTCAATAATTACAGTAGGGGCTAGTGCTTTTGCGTTTGACCTGCTTATATTCGACGGTGAAATGGAATTTTTAGCAAGGCGTAGGCGTGGGATGTATGACAGAACAGACGATATTGTTCTAGTGTTGCTAATGACTGTGTTCATGGTCTCCTTACTGTTTGTAATCATGTTCTTTACTAATCGATTTTTGACTAAATTTGTTTTCAGCAAAATCATACAACCTTTAGATTTGCTGTCAAATGGCGTTCAGCATATCAGCAAAGGTAATTTAGACTATAAAATCAACTACGTTGTACAAGACGAATTTAAGCCAGTGTGCGAAGCCTTTAACGACCTGGGATTGCAATTAAAAACTTCTGCTGAAGAAATTAAAAAGAACGAACAAAACAGAAAAGAATTGTTCACAAGTATTTCGCATGATTTACGTTCGCCACTAACTTCCATCAAGGCATTTGCAGAGGGTTTAATAGACGGCATAGCCACTACGCCAGAAACACAGCAAGAATACCTAGAAATTATCAAACAAAAGGCAGAAGAAGTAAATAATATGGTTGCCCAATTATTCCTCTATTCAAAAATGGATATGGGAAACTACCCAACCAATCCAGAAGTACTTGATATAGGAAAAGAAATTTATGACTTTGTATCTGCTTCAGAAGAAGAGTTTAAGGCAAGGGGATTGTCAATCATAATAAACGACCTTCCAGTAGAAACATATATTCAAGCAGACCCTCTACAGCTACAAAGCATTTTTGCAAACATACTAGATAATAGTATAAAATATAAACTAGAAAATACTGTAACTGCCACTATCTATAGCATGACAGCAGACGAAGCCGTAAATATTGTAATAGAAGATAATGGCACAGGCGTTTCAGATAAAGCACTACCCAAATTATTTGAAGCCTTTTATCGTGCCGATTTATCGCGGACTAAGCCAAATCAAGGTAGTGGGCTTGGGCTTGCAATCGTATCAAAAGCATTAGAACGCATGGGCGGCAGTATCAAAGCCGAAAATTTGCCAAATAAGGGTGGATTGCGTGTGATAATTAGAATACCCAAAATGGAAGGAGCGTTCCCAAAGTGAAAAAAGTTTTAATCATTGAAGATGACACACAAATTGCCAAAATAGAAAAAGATTATTTAGCCGTAAGCGAATTTGATTCCGATATTGCCACAACAGGTACAGAGGGTTTACAAATGGCTTTAGCGAGACAGTATGATTTAATCTTGCTTGATTTAATGCTACCAGAAATGGACGGTTACGAGGTATGCCGTAGACTTAGGGAAACACTTGATATTCCCATTATAATGGTGACAGCAAAGCAAGAAGATATTGACACAATAAAGGGGCTTAACCTTGGGGCAGACGATTATATAACCAAGCCATTTTCCCCAAGTGTACTTGTGGCTCGTGTAAAATCCAGTATTACAAGATATGAAAGGTTAAAGCAGTCAAATGAAACACTCGCTGATAAAATTGTCATTGATGATATTCGCATACAAACAAGCTCTCACCGTGTTTTTGTGCGTGGCAAAGAAATAGACGTAAAAAATAAGGAATATGAACTACTGCTTTTTCTTGTAACAAATGCTGACATTGTTTTCAACAGGGAACAATTATATGAACGTATTTGGGGATTTGAAGCCCTAGGCGATAATGCGACTGTTGTCGTTCATATAAACAGACTTCGTGAAAAAATAGAAGCTGAACCATCACAGCCTAAATATATTCAGACTGTGCGTGGTGCTGGGTATCGTTTTAAGTCATATTGATAACTTTATAAGCTATTATCTAAAATCGGGCATGATATGTGTCCGATTTTTTTGTTGCTCAAAATATGGAATAGTTTATTTACAGTTTATCTTAGGTTTATTTGCAGTTAAGTATCGTGCCTTATCATAATAACTGTGCAGGAGAGATAGTATCCAAACTCAATAAAACGGAGGAATCAATAATGTTAAAACTTGAAAACATCAAAAAATCTTATAACACTGGCGGAGAAGCAGTAATAGCCTTGCGAGGTGTATCACTTGAATTTAGAACCAACGAATTTGTATCAATCCTTGGGCCATCTGGTTGTGGTAAAACCACCATGCTAAACATTATTGGTGGTTTAGACCAGTACGATAGCGGTGACTTGGTAATCAGCGGAACTTCTACAAAGCATTTCAAAGACGTAGACTGGGACGCATACAGAAATCGCTCAATCGGATTCGTATTCCAAAACTACAACCTAATAATACATCAAACCATTCTACAAAATGTAGAACTTGCTATGACACTTTCGGGCGTGTCTGGTGCTGAAAGAACCGCTAGAGCAACCAAAGCACTTCAAGATGTTGGCTTAGGTAATAGGTTGGGGCATAAGCCCAATCAGTTATCGGGCGGTCAAATGCAAAGAGTAGCCATTGCTCGTGCATTGGTGAATAATCCAGAGATTATTTTGGCAGACGAACCAACAGGAGCGTTGGACAGCAAAACCAGTATTCAAATTATGGAGATTTTGCAAAAAGTAGCGAAAACTCGCCTAGTCATAATGGTAACGCACAACCCAACAATTGCAGAGCAATACTCCACAAGAATCGTTAGCTTGCTTGATGGTGAATTGCAATCCGACAGCAACCCATTAACACAAGAAGAAAAGGCAAAAATACCTAAAGAGAATTTCGCTAAAAAATTCAAACATACATCAATGTCTATGTTTACAGCCATGTCCTTGTCATTCAAAAATTTGCTTACCAAAAAAGGTAGAACTGTAACAATGGCTATTGCTGGAAGTATAGGCATAATCGGTATAGGTCTTGTACTGGCTTTAATCGGTGGTATCAACAGCTACATGAGAAGTTTAGAAGAAGAAACTGCTGACAGCTTCCCACTGGTTATAGGTGCATATGTACCCGGCGAAATGGTCACTGGTGGCAGTGGTGCGGGTGCTTTGCTTGCGGGCGGTACTGGTGGTACAGCACAGTTCCCTATGTTGCCAGATGGTACAGTCATACACAGATTTTTAGAAGAAGATGAAGATTTACACTATAACATCATGTCCGAAGAATTTTTAGATTACATGGCAAATATACACAATGTTTTACCTAATGCCGTGACCGCCGTTTCACTTGGATATGAACTAAACTTTAATGTACTTTCAAATGCTGGCGGTCATGCAGTACGCTTTAGCACAGCCACATATTCAGATTTACCAATTCATGCACTGGGCATGGCAGATACCCACTGGCAACAAATGCACGATGACCACGATTTTGTTTTAACTCATTTTGATTTGCTTGCTGGGCGTATGCCAAAATCTAAAAATGAATTGATACTGGTAGTAGACCAACAAAACCGCTTAGAAGATGATTTCTTCATAAACCTTGGTATAGCACAAGATGGACGCACATTTGATTTTAATGACTTCGTAGGTCAAACTATGCTTCGTGTCATTTACAACGATTACTATTTCCAATATGTAAATGATGTATTTTCACCAGCAATGCCAAGTATGTATAATAACCTTTTTGACAATGCTGGTGGTGTAGATTTAACAATTGTGGGCGTATTACGTAGTAATGCAGACCCAGACGCACCTGGACTTGGCAGTATGTTTATTTTTTCAGAAGGATTAATCCACACAACAGAATTAACACATCATATTTTAGCCAACTCCGCAACATCCATTATAGTACAATCACAAATTGATAGCAATATCAATGTTTTCACAGGCAACCCATTTATTGATGATGATGAAAAAGATGAGGTTTTTGAAAATATCGGTGCAAACCCCAACCCCGCAAGCATGAGCATTTTCACTGCTGATTTCGTAGCAAAAGGGCAAGTTATAGATTACATTAACGCATGGAACACAGGCAGACCTACTTACCAACACATTGTTGCAATGGATGTAGCAGAAGTTATGGTTTTGTCCGTAATGGGTGGAGTGTTTGATGTATTGCCACCGCTTCTGATTGGCTTCGCCGCTATTTCCCTTGTGGTGTCCACGATTATGATAGGAATTATTACCTATGTTTCAGTTATGGAACGCACAAAAGAAATTGGGATTTTACGTAGCGTAGGTGCAAGGAAAAAGGATATTTCAAGAGTGTTTATTGCTGAAACAATGGTTATTGGATTGGCTTCTGGAACGCTGGGTGTAACATTAGCCTTTGCACTTTCCATACCACTTGAAACATTATTCAGAACCTTGTCTGGTATTAGTGGAATGGTATCATTCAATCCGATATATGGCGTGGCTTTAATCGCTGGCAGCATGGCTCTTACAATGGTTGCTGGTTTCTTCCCATCAAGAAGTGCAGCGAAGAAAGACCCTGTAGAAGCACTCCGAACAGAATAATCATTATAAATATAAATCAGCCGTGTCATTGAAATATCTATATGACACGGCTGATTATGCGGAAGGGGCGTATAAGTTCTCAAATATAATAACACTGGCAAAAATCAAACGGCTATACTTGACAAGTGAAAATGAATTGACTAAAATGAACTTATGAATAAATATATTCAAATATTCATTGCCCTGAATGGAGAACATAAATGCCCAGAAGTTTTAGCGAAACCGAAAAGGAAAATATCCGCCAAGCACTGATTCATGAATGCAAAAAAAGTTGGTCTGCACACGGCTACCAAAAAACCAGCGTAGGCGAGCTTTGTGTCAAGGTAGGCATATCTACAGGCGCATTTTACACATTCTATACTTCCAAAGAAGCGTTGTTTTGTGATGTTATGGATGATTTCCAAGAAAGCACTAGACAAATGTTTGATGAAACACTATCCTCTCCGCCAACCAAAGTAGAAATTTGTAATGGGCTAAAAAAACTCTACCTTGAGTATGCAGAAAACGACATCATTACTAAACGGCATAGCAACGACTATAAGCGTTTGCTAAATAAATTACCCAAGGAGTGGAAAGAAAAGCACAGGGCAAACAGCAACAATAATCTTGAGCATACCCTTTTTGCGCCCACTGTTAAACTAAAAGTAAGCAAAGAACGGGCCCATGGAATAATCGACACACTCTTGTTGTCTGTGGCTAATAAAGATGTCATTCCTGACCATTATGAGATATTTTGCACTTTGCTGGAGTGTGTTATTGATGAAATTTACGAATAAGAAAAATATAAGGGAGCTATGGAATGATGAATGAACTGATTTTACAAGCGCACAACTTATTTAAAAATTGTGGCTTTCCTTACTACATTTGCGGCGGTTTCGCCTTGGAATTGTTTGCTTGCAAGACAATGCGCACCCATAGTGATTTGGATGTGTCCGTATTCCAAGAAAACAAAAGGGATGTGGTGGAGCTTTTACAAAAGAATGGCTTTGCCGTCTACAAAAGAATTTTTGAACCACAAAGCCTTGGTGGAGTTACCCCTATAGCCGATGAAAACGACAGCAAGCTAGATGACATAAGGATTATATGGGCGATTAAAGGTGATTGCCAATTTGCGCTAAAACCAAGAGAAGGTGCGATTGACTTTTATGGGTTTGAAATCTTATCAAACACCCAAACAGATTTTAGCTTCATTGAAATTGTTTTAGATGAAAAGAATAGTCATCATTTCTTGCTGGGTAAGGACAAGCGTATCTTGCGTAAGTTAGATAAGGCGATTTTATTCAATGATTGCGGTGTGCCATACATGGCACCAGAAGTGGTGTTATTCTTGAAATCGTCAAAAGCATATACAACCCATGAAATTCATGCAAATAAAACACCTGCCGACTTTAAGGCGATTATGCCGTTACTATCAACCGAAAGCAAAGCATGGTTAATAAATGCAATAAACGCCACTTACCCAGATGGGTATGAATGGTTGGATGGATTGTTATAAAAATACTTATATCATTATTTTTAAGGAGATGAAATTGATGAATAACGTAATACTACAAGCACAAGACATATTTAAGGACTGTGGCTTTGACTATGCTGTATGCGGCGGCTATGGTCTTGATATGTTTGTGGGTAAGGAACTTCGCTCACATGGGGATTTTGACATTGTTGTGTATAATGATGATAAACAGCGTATAGTGCAGTTTTTTATGGATAGAGATTGGACTGTTTACGGCAGATTTATGGAAGAGGGTGTACCAATAACGCAACATTTATTTTATAAGATAGAGGACATCACGGACAATTACTGGCGTGATTGTAAAAACATGTGGGTCATAAAAAAAGATGGCTTGCCGAATGTGCTACACAAACTTGACCGCCTGCAAGGGGGTGTGGGTGAGGTATATACCTATCAAACCCGCAAATGGCTTGTACAAGACAATATTGAATTTATCGAGCTAGAAATTGATGCAAAAGCGGGCAATGATTTTGTGGTACAGGAAAATCCACGGATAACACGCCCATTAGATAAAGGGATTTTGCACCGTGACGGTATACCCTATCTTGCACCAGAAATTATACTGTTTTACAAGTCAGATAAATTTTCTTCAGAACATCCAAGTGTAAGGCCTAAGACAGAAGCTGATTTTAAGACAATCATGCCATTACTTTCAGAAGAACAGAAACAATGGTTGATGGAGTCTATAAAAACTGCTCGTGGACATGAAACACCTTGGCTTGATTGGCTGACTAGCCATTGTGTCGAAATGATGACATTTAGATTTAGAGGATGGGTGTAGAACTGGAGTATAATCTTCAATTGAACTATCTTCGCAAAAATGCTATACTAAATATAGGATTGAGGGGTGACTCAAAGATGCTTAATATCACACGATATTCTATAAAAGATGAACACCTTAAACCTTGGGTAAAATTCATATGGCATTTGGAAGTTGAGGATGCAAATATTCGCTATAAGCTGCTGCCAACAGATTGTATTGATATAATATTGAACTTATCAGGGAACATAGTCTATGAGGTTGATTCTCTTTGTATACTTGCCGCTCCATTTCATATAAACGGTTTAAGAGGAAAGCACAGTTACATTCGTCACACGGGAAAAATCCGTATTTTTGGAATATCGTTTCATCCTTTTGGCTTTTATCCGTTTGTCAATAAATCATTAGCCAGCATAAATGATAAAGTTATGAACTTATTTGAAGTTTCAACGCCTTTGGCACAAAGTCTCAAACTAGCAATTTCAGACGAGGCAACCACTGAGCGCATTGTTAATAGCATTGAAAAGGCTTTATGTACTAACCTTGAAGTTACGGATGAATACACAAACAAGGCAAACCTGATTCTTGATTTTTTGGAATCAGACGATAAAATAACTATACAATCATTCTGTGCCAGACACAGAGTACATACAAAAACATTCACACGCAATGTCGAATACTATACAGGCTATACACCTAAGACTTTGCGCTCAATAAAACGGTTTCAAAAAATAGGGAATCAGTTGGTCTATCAAAAATCAAACCAACTTTTGGATATAGCATATAGCAATGGCTTTGCTGACCAAGCGCACTTCATCAGAGTGTTTCGCAAATTTTCAGGGACATCCCCACGCGTTTTTCAGCAAGAAAAAATTACCGTGAAAGAGAATGTAAAATACACCTATCGTTGAAACTCATCTTACTACCCTTTCCGCTACTTCTATTTCATCTTACTCAAGACAGAGAAGGAATAAAAAAATCTTGACAAAGACACTTATTATCATTACTATAATAAGCGTCTTATGGTCAAATAGATAATATGTATTTGATGGGAAGGTTAAAATGAGCAGTATCGACACGCACAGGCAGAAGGCATAGTGCAACGACGCTGTTTGTACAGCACTCAAAATCAAAGGAGCTTTTGTTTATGATGGTAAAAAGTAAAAAATTCAAAATCTTATTAGGGATAGGTGTTTTGGTTGTTGTTCTTGCTGTGGGCGGATGGCTTTTATTTAGATTACATTTAAGCTGGCTGTCTATAGATGATGACCTTGGTGTTGTATTCACTTATCATGAAGGCGATGCAACATTTACTTATGATAATAATGGTATGTTTGACATAGTGTTTCACACAAAAGAACCTGTTGTTTATATTGGCAATGAACGCATGGTGATGCGTGACGGCATCAGAGTGAGAAATGGCAGACCATATATTAATATGAGAGATTTGTGGGTAGTTGGCCCCAATGCACTTGACCACATAATCGAAGCAGACACATCCTCACCTGTTGCAGTCATTGTTAATGGACTTTATGGGCAAGGCACTCAAGAGCAAAACGAAATGATACATTCACTGCTTGGGGGTGAGTTAGCAAGAGATAGGTTTGAGCTTTACTTTCAATGGTATAATACGATACACGAATTGGGTCACATGATTACTCATAGCAACGGCACAGTGCAATCACGGCACATGGTAGAGGAAGAAATGCTGGCAAACTCATTTGCTATTGCGTTTTGGACATATTTTGGTGAAGAAGAAAAGCTGTACGCACTAGAAGAAACTGTCGAATATATTTTAAGTAACATAACCCCTCCCGCAGAAAATGTACATCACCTTGATTTTATGCGTGAAGCAGTAGATACAGGACGCTTTGCGGAAGTGTTCACATTTGAAATTTACGGCTGGTTTCAATTTAGTATAGTGCGCGACATTTTGCGTGATAGAGATTCACTTAATTTAGCGCAGCTATTAACAGAAATGACCGACTCTGAAAATATCCAAGCGCAACCACGACAAAGGCTGGTATACCAGAGTTTAGGCACCGATATAGTGCCGATAATCGTTGGGGATGCAATCTCTATTTTGGAGAATTGGGGCGTGGAGAACCTCCCGGATGTTTATATAGCGTTTAGCACAGACCCGAATGCACATATGTATCAATATCCTATGCCTCGGTCACTTTTAGAGCCGAACATTGAAGCGGGGCGGGTACTGCGCGTAAGGTCATTATGGGCGGACGAAACAGAGCAAATAATGGCTATGACTTTTCAATAGCAAAATCATTACTTCATTGTAAAACCGCTAAGCCGTGCTGAATAAAGCCACGGCTTATTTTGTCTTTTTTATTTTCGCCCTTTGCTATCTCCGCAAAAGAAGTTGTTATTATTACATAAAAGAATCAATATCTTCAATAATTGAATCCTTCTTGAGCCTAAATAATTTAGACGGACGGTATGCGCCTGTCTTTTTTGTTATTTGCGTTTCTTCTACCTTTTTGCTAATCCATCTGCGGAAGTTGGACTTGGTAAGTGTTTTACCCAATAATACTTCAAAAACCTGTTGCAGTTCGGTCAAGGTAAAACTTTCAGATATTAAGCCAAAAGCAATATTGGTATAAAGGGTTTTGTTTTTTATGCGATCTAGAGCATAGTCTAATATTTTTATGTGGTCATAGGCCATGCGCTCATTCGAGTTATCGCATAGGTCATAACTATATTTTTTCCTTTTCTCAAAGCCGCTGACTATGGTTTCTTCCGTCACGCGATATGATATGGTAATCATGTCTGCATCGTTGTGCAATGTAATTATATATTCGGATATCATTTGAAAATCAGAAATCTTTTCAACTGATACCGAATGTTTTTTTATACTAAACCATTTAAGGCTATCCCTCTTGGCTATAGCGCACTCTTTTATGCTTTCCTTTTGAGCAATCGCATAATATGACGTTGCTATGGTTCTTGCGGTAGGGTCACGTTCTACCGCCCCCCATGTATACAGCTGCTCAAAATAAATATTTTCAAGGTTTGTCTTTTCTTTTAGCTGGCGGTACACCGCATCATCTAAGCTTTCACTAACGTCTACTAAGCCATATGGAAACAGCCAACAATTTTTAAATGGTTCTTTATCTCTTTTTGCCAAAAGAACCATGATTTCCTTTTGAGGAAGTTTTTTTACGTTATCCTTTTCTACATCTTCAACTTTGAATAATGCAAGATTAACCGTAACTAAAAAATCCTTATCGTTGAAACTCATCCGACTTCCCCTTTCTCTACTTTTATTTTACCCCACTCAAGATAGAGAAGCAATAAAAAAAGTCTTGACAAAATTACTTATTATCATTATCATAATAAGCACACATATTATCAAGTAGATAATATGTATTTAATGGGAGGGTAGCTATGGACAGCATCGAAGAAAGAATAAAAAAGCTAAAGCAAGAAAAAAATGCGGTAATTCTAGCACATTATTATCAATGCCCAGAGATACAGCAAATAGCCGACTATGTTGGTGATTCATACTATTTAAGTAAAATAGCCAAAGAGACAGGACAAGAATTAATTATATTTTGTGGCGTTCGATTTATGGCAGAATCAGCTAAAATACGCTCTCCGCATAAGAAGGTACTATTACCTGTTGCAGATGCAGGCTGTCCAATGGCGGACATGGCTGACATAAATAAGATAAAAGCGTTAAGAAAGCAATATCCTGATGGGGCAGTGGTTTGCTACATCAATACGTCAGTTGAAGTTAAGGCTCTTTGTGATGTTTGCGTTACATCTTCCAATGCTTTTGATATTATTCGCAAGCTGCCAGAGAGAACGATTATTTTTTTACCTGACCGAAATTTATCGGCATACATTGCCGATAAATGCCCTGAAAAGGAGTTTATTATTTATCCAGGATATTGTATTGTACACAACAAAATATTACCTGAGCATATAATGGAGCTTAAAATTAAGCACCCTAATGTACCTGTTGTGGCACATCCAGAATGCCGAAAAGAAGTGCTTGCTTTTGCGAATTTTGTGGGCAGTACGGGTGAAATGCTTAGCTATGCTAAATCTTCTGACAGCTCTGAGTTGATTGTTGTAACCGAAGAAGGGATACGCTATGCCCTGGAACAGCAAAACCCTAGAAAAATATTTCACTTCCCTTATCCGCAAATAATTTGTGCCAACATGAAAAAAACCACTATTGAAAATGTGCTTTGGGCATTAGAGGATGAAACAACTGAGATACATATTGACGAAGCATTAAGAATCTCTGCCCTAAACTGCTTAAACGCAATGCATAGACTTGGAAATTGAGGTAATGCCTATGAATGAATTTGATGTAATCATCGTAGGTTCTGGTGCGGCAGGTCTTTATTGTGCCTTGCACCTCAATCATAATTTGAAAGTTTTAATCATAACCAAAACCGATTTAAGAGAATGTAATTCATATCTTGCCCAAGGGGGCATTACATCAGTAATAGGAGCGTGTGATAAGGCATCTTTCGTAAACGATACGCTTAAAGCAGGGCGGTATGAAAATGATGGGGATGCCGTCAAAATGCTTGCGGACTGTGCTAGTGACCTGATTTCAGAACTATTAACGCTTGGAATGACGTTTACTGCTGAAAATGGACAGTTATGCTTTACAAAAGAAGGAGGACACAGCAAAAAACGTGTTGTCTATACAAATGATGAAACAGGGAAGCACTTAATTGAGACCCTTGCAAGCAGAGTCATTGACCGTAAAAACATAACCCTGTGGGAGCAAACGTCTTTGGTTGATATTTTAGAAGATTCTGTAATGAAATCCTGTGTTGGTGTCGTGGTTGAAAGAAACGGAGAGATGTTTAACCTGCACTGTGACAAAACAGTTCTTGCCTGCGGAGGAATTGGGGGCCTTTTTAAAAAATCAACCAATCAGAAAACTGTCTCTGGCGATGCTATAGCAATTGCCTATAAACATGGCATAACAATGAGAAATTTAGGCTATATACAATTTCATCCGACTACTTTGTACGAGGGCATATCCAGCGTACGGAGTTTTCTTATTTCAGAATCAGTGCGAGGCGAAGGGGCATATTTATTAGGCATTGATAAAAAGCGTTTTATTGATGAATTGCTGCCAAGAGATGTGGTTACTCAAGCTATCCTAACCGAGCAAAAAAGAAATAATAGCCAATACGTTTACTTGGATATTTCCCATAAGGACAAAGCGTATCTCGTTACAAGGTTTCCTTATATTCACGAAAAATGTCTTGTAGCAGGATATGATATTACAAAGGAAAGCATACCAGTTACACCTTCCCAGCACTATCATATGGGCGGAATACAGGTTGATTTGCACGGCAAAACATCTATGAATAATCTCTATGCCATCGGTGAGGTTAGTTGCAGTGGGGCGCATGGTGCAAATAGGCTTGCAAGCAATGCTTTGCTTGAAGCACTGGTATACGGTGAAAAAGCCGCCCTTGATATTAATGAGCGCATCAATCTATATTCAACTACCGCGAAGAACTGTGTAGTATATCCCGAACTAAGGGACGCAGAGTACAAAGCAACACTTGTAAAGTCATTATTAGTTAGTGAAAATGGAGGAATATCAGATGAATTATGTATTTGTTGATGAAATTATTAAAAGGGCTTTTGCCGAAGATTTCCCATATGGAGATATCACATCAGAATCTTTGATTGACCCCTGCACAATGCTTGACGCTGCCCTTGTCTGCAAGGAAGACGGCGTTATAGCTGGGATTGAGGTTTTTGAAAGGGTGTACGCCCTTTTGGGTGATGTTACATGCCAATTTTTCTACAAAGACGGCGAGACAATCCGACATAATCAAAAAATTGCCAAGATTACAGGCAATGCCATTAATTTGCTAAAAGGAGAACGAATAGCCCTAAATTTTATACAAAGACTTAGTGGTATCGCCAGCATGACACGAAAGTATACCGAGGCACTTTCAGGTTGCCACACGAAGCTACTTGACACAAGAAAAACAACGCCAGGTATGCGGTATTTAGAAAAATATGCTGTAACCATTGGAGGGGGCGTTAATCATAGATTTAGTCTTTCGGACGGCATTTTGATTAAAGATAATCATATAGTGGCTGTAGGGGGCATAAAACCCGCTGTGGAAAAAGCCAGAAGTTTACATGGGTTTGTCCGTAAAATCGAAGTGGAAGTGGAAACTTTGGAAATGGTGAAGGAGGCTCTTGAAGCAGGCGCAGATATAATTATGCTTGACAATATGGATATTGATACAATGAAAAAAGCGGTTGCATTAATAGATGGACGTGCAATGACCGAATGTTCTGGGAATATTAATTTTAACCGCTTGCAAGCACTTAACGGCATAGGACTTGATTTTATATCCTGCGGCTCACTTACACATTCGTATTCATCACTTGATATCAGTCTCCGTATAATTTGATATGCCACATATGCATGTCCGTTTTATTCAATACCTCCTGCTGTTTTTCATCTACAATGAAGAAAAAACAGGAGGTATTTTTATGCACATTATCACAGAAGTAGTCACAATGAAATTGGCGGTTGATATCACAAGAGACGCGTTTGTATCTATCGTAGATGGATTGGAAATGAATTTTCATTCTAAGCAACCAGGGTTTATTGATTCTGAACTTATCTATGACGAGAAAAATGATACATGGATTATGATACAGCATTGGGAAACGGCAGAGCAATTAAAGGAGGCTTCAAGAAAAATATTTGAAGATAGTGCTGCAAAATCTTTTGTAAAGTGCGTAGACCCTAAAAATGTGAAAATGATAATCGCACCACAGCTAGGGGTGTGGAAATAATCTGCCCTGGGGCAATCATCTAAAAATAATTTTGCATGTTCCCATGAAATATGACATACTGTTGCCGTGTTTCTTATGTTATAAATTTAAGAAAAAAAGAAGGGATATGAAACAGATGAAATATGAAAGTTTATGTTTATCCGTAAAGGATATTGAAGCTTCAAAAAAATTCTATCAAGATTTAATAGGGTTGGAGATAGATAGTGATTGGGGCATAAATGTTGGCTTTAAAGGCGGCATTGCTTTACAGCAAGATTTTGATAAAATAATTGGCGTACCAAAAGAAAGTATTGTCTCCCGTCCTCATAATATGGAGCTGGTTTTTGAAACAGATGATTTTGATACGTTTATTAAAAAGATTGAGCATTACCCAAATATTGCGTTTGTAAGGGGCGGAGTGGTTGAACAGCCTTGGGGGCAAAGAGTGCTTCACATTTATGATTTAGATGGGCATATTGTTGAAGTTGGAGAAAAATTTTCACAAGTGATTCAACGCTTCATCTCTGATGGTATGTCCGTTGAAGCCGTTGCCAAGCGTTGTGGAATACCCGTAGAAGATGTAAAGAAATTTCTAGATGGAAAATGGTGAGTCAATTACTGAATTAAAAATTCTTCCTGAGTTTAAATTTTTTTGTGAATGTTTGATTATAACTAAAATTTATCTTTACAGGCGTATTCCCACTGTAATATGCTGTCTTTATAAAGCCGCTCTCAATCATTGCCGATGTCTTTTCAGTCGGTACAGGACAATAGATGTCAGTGGTGACATATCTGCCGAGAGCATAATGGAAAAATATCAAACCACAAAATAAAGGAATGATTGGGATGAAAATAACACTTCAACAGATTACACGAGAAAATGCAGATGCTATTATGTTACTAAAGGCTGATGAAAATTTGGTGGCGAATAACATGATAAGCATGGCTGAAGCTTTTGCATACACGATGGACAAGGGCGTGCCGCCTATTGTACGGGCTATTTATCATGAGGAAACCCCTGTTGGTTTTGTAATGGTAAGCTATGCAAACGCCGCTGAATCTACCGAGGACACAGATGTAATCAATAATAATGGCGAGCCTTATTACTATCTTTGGCGGCTGATGATAGATGAAAACCATCAAAACAAGGGCTACGGCAAAGCTGCAATGTTGTTAACCCTAGAAGAAGTAAAAAAACTTCCCCTAGGCGAAGCCAAAGCCTTTTATACCTCGGTTGTAATGGAAGAAGTAAACCCCGTAGGCGCTAATTTTTATCTAAGTCTCGGCTTTGAAAAGACTGGCGAAGTTTTAGACCCAGAGGGAGAAAATGAACAAGTCATGAGGATGACTTTATAAGTTGTATCACTAAATTTGAAAAGCAAGTTCTATTTCAAGTTATTTAGTTATAAAAGATATAAAGGCTATGGACAAGAAGCCAAATGTGTCTTTGGTAGATTACATTTGCTTGATGTAGACATTATATAAAAAGAAAGTTGGAAGTCCCATGAGCCAATACAAACCTCAGTTTACTATTACGGATAAAGTCCATCTTTTAAAAGCACAAATTATCAAGTATGAAAAAAGTATTAAGATACACACACATGCAACACAACAACTGCTCCACAACGCCCATATACATTCTGTTCATTCAACCCTTGCTATAGAAGAAGACATCGCTCTCTCGTTGGAACAAGTAGCAGATATCATTGACGACAAACATGTATCATGTACGCCAAACGAAATGCGCAAAGTAAAGAATGCTTATGAAGCATACAATCTTCTAGACCCATATCATCCGCCAAATCCATATAGCACTGTTGACATGTTACATGTTCACTGTGTATTTATGGCTGGCTTGACAAAAGAGGCTGGGCGTTTTCGCTCCAACAAAGTGGTTACTGTGGGGCAAAAGTGGGAAAATACAGCTCCTTTAGCTAAACTTGTGCAACGTCATATGGATAATTTGATGGATTGGTTAAAAACGTCGGACGAACACCCACTTATCAAAAGCTGTGTGTTTCATTATGAGATTATGTCCATTCAACCCTTTAGTGTTGGCAATGGGTATGTAGCACGATTGTGGCAAATACTTTTGCTTTACCATTGGCTCATGCCGATAAGACTGCCACTGGCAGATGTCATTTGTGAACGTCAACAAGATTATTTTGATACACTGGCTATTCCCGATAAATCCCTCGGTATTACAAAGTTCATAGAGTATATGTTGCAAGTAATAAAAGATGCCGCAGTGAAAGTTTGATATGATTGTTACTGTTTGGGTACTTAAAATCTATTGTCATGCAACTCACGCCTAATATAAATGATTAAATACTATCCACAAGCCCATAGACACCAGAATAACACCACCTGCCAATTCTGCTTTTGATTTGAACCGCGCACCAAAAACACTGCCTATTTTTACCCCAAGGATGGAAAGGGCAAGTGTGATAATGCCGATAAGTGAAATTGCAGGCATAATGGGGACTTGCAAAAAGGCAAAGGATACGCCTACAGCCATTGCGTCAACACTGGTTGCAAGTGCTAAAGGAACCATTTTTAAGGGCTTCAAGGAAACTTCATTTCTGCTATTTGGGCATTTTCTATCTGAACAGGGCAAAGTAGCGCATGTTCTGTCAGCACACTTGTCTTTTTTAAAACTGCCCCATATCATTTTTACACCAAGAAATAAAAGCAAACCAAATACAACCCAATGACTATATTGGGTAATTTGCTCGGCAAACTGAATGGCTACGATGTAGCCTAATGCTGGCATTCCAGCTTGAAAAGAACCAAAGTATAGCCCTACCACCAAAGCCTTTTTGACACTTACTTTTGCCATAGTAATTCCAAGACATACAGCCACTGCAAAAGCGTCCATTGAAAGCCCCAAGGCAAGTACAGATAACTCAAGGAAATTCATGTATACCCTCTCCAATATAAAAAACCCATAGTCAGCCGAAAAGCTACACATGGGTTTCAATCAATCAAAGGATGAAATCATGCACAGCTAAATTCAGCTACACATGAGTCTCGTTAATCAAGGCAAGCCAGACCCTTACATAGGTCAGTATGTTGACTTACCACACGGCAAACCGTGCCAACTACTCCCTCACGGATGTTGTTACAACAATCCTATCATGGTCAAAGGAAAAAGTCAAAGAAAATTCATTTTAAGCCATACCATGTATCAACCCTTGCAAAAAAGGCGACAATTCCAGTCAGAAGATTAAAGGACTGGAGCAGTAGCCCATGACAATAATAAAACTTTTACTTATAGCCATCCCTATCCTTATCACTTTAACATCCTGCCAAACAGGAGAGCCTGCACCTATTGTGGGTACACCTGCTGTGACGCGCACCCAATCAGCAAGAGGTGCAGAGCAAGCTTCGCCAGAAACCGCCTTAGTTTATGCAGAAATAGAAAACGCCCCCCGCGCTTTTCCCATTCTCTACCGCACAACAGCAACACCCCATGGAATGCACGAGCCAGCGGAAGGTGCATATATTGGCGCGTGGCTTTCCCCTGAAACCCCTATGAGAATATTTGAAAATCAAGTATCCCTTCACCATGCCATCTACACCCACGAAATGCAACTTAGCGAAGAAATCCCAATCACATGGCTATTGCACTGTATCGCCATGCAAGCAACCCCCCTTATTATCATAACCCCTGATGAAACGCCCCATGAGGACATTCACCCTACACAAATGATAATATATCAAGCCCAAAGGTTAGGTTCATTTAATTTGCCTATGTTTATCGCATTTTTCCCCCCTGAGTTTATTGGCAACATTTCTCCTACAGAATACACAATTATGTTTCGTTTTGCCCGCTCGGTGTTCTCATCTCACGCACCGCTTGCGTCATTTGTGTGGACAGCACCATATTTTGACGCGACACCCCAAAACCCATTCTACCCTGGGCATGATGCTGTAGATTGGGTTGCCCTTTCGTTGCTTGCAACCCGTGACCATGAGGGTGAAAAGTCAGATATTTTTTCTCAATTAGAAATCTTTTATCATCACTTTCAAAGCCATAAGCCTATCATGCTCTTGCCGCTGGGCATCAGTCATTTCTCCCGAGGGGATTATACTTACCGCACCCATGAAACAGCGGCAGAAATCCGTCAAGTGTATGATACTTTGCGAAGCTTCCCCCGTATAGGCGCAGTCATTTATGCCGACAATTTGACCCTTTCACCAGAAAGTTGGAATGATTTTTCAATTTCTGCTGAACCTATTTTGCTTGCGGCCTATCATGAAGCCATTGCCCACCCCCATTTCCTCTCCATACTGGAAACCAATGCAGCTGCGGCAACCCGCTGGACACGTTCAAAAAATCAAGGCTATTATTGGGAAGGGCGCATTTACATTAGCGCGCAAACCCTTTCAAATGAACTTAACATCCCCCTACCCCGCCAATCTACAGAAATAAACAACCATCATTTTGCTGAAGCCCGTCATCTTTCAGGCTTAAACATTACTGCTTGTCAAGACCAACATGTTATTTTCATAGACGGGCACTTAGATTAGTGATATACTTTCAACCAATATGTAAAAGAAGGAGGCATCTTAATATGCCCAACCATATAGTCGTTGACAGCGGGTGCGATGTAAACCCAGAATTTATCAACTGCGAAAATCACACAATCACACACATTCCGCTAAACCTACAACTGGAAGACAAGGTTTATTTAGACGACGAAAATATAAATCTTGACGACTACTTAGCCCACATGGAGGCAAGTCCCGTTGCGGTCAAAAGTTCTGCGCCGTCTCCAAGCTTATTTTATGAAGCATTTAAAACAGGCAATAATGTGTTTGCTGTCACATTGTCCAGCAAGCTTAGTGCCACTTATCAAAGTGCCATCACTGCTAAAGATATGTATATTGAAGAATACGGCAAAAAATTTATTCATGTATTCGACAGTCTTTCTGCCTCTGTTGGTGAAGGTGTTATTGCCATGAAAATTTCAGAACTACTGAAAAATGGTGTAGACCCTAGTGAAGTCGTGACACAAGTGAATCAGTTTATTAAAGGTATGAGTACCTATTTCATATTAGATAAGTTTGACAACCTTGTCAAAACAGGCCGTGTAAAGCCGTACATTGCTAAAATCGCAGGGTTTTTAAATGTGAAGCCTGTTTGTAGTGAGGAAAACGGTGAAATAAAAATGGTGGACAAGGCACGTGGATTCCCCAAGTCTGTTAAAAAGTTAATACAAATCATCAAAGAAAACACACCAGATATTGAAACCCGTATCGTTTTTATTACCCATGTGAAAGCCTATGAAAAAGCAATGGCAATCAAAGAAGAGCTTATGGCTAACTTGCACGTAAAAGATGTGCATATTCAAGAAAGCCGCGGTGTAACCACCACCTATGCCAACCGTGGCGGAGTTGTTATCGCTTTTTAAGAAACCGCAAAAGCATTTTCAATATGATTGATATGGATATTGCCGTTTTGGTGTAGTACTTCTACCACATCAAAGCGGCAATCTTGATTTTCTAGTTTTTTTGTTGCAATATAGTGCATGGCAGTGCGAATGATTTTTTCCTGTTTGACACGCCCTACAGCTTCTCTTGGAAAACCATAAGACACACTGCGCCTATACTTTACCTCTATAAAAACAATAAAACTACCGTCACGGGCAATAAGGTCTATCTCACCTGTTCTTATGCGGTAGTTTCGTTCTAGGATTTTGTAATTTTTTGATTTTAAAAATATTTCCGCTTCGTCTTGTCCGTGCATTCCTTGTTGGTACTTTGTTTTCACTTGAGATGTACCTCTTTTCTGCCGATATAACTTCATACACCTATGGAAGAGGGAGTTTTTATGGATTTTGGATTACCAGCAGTGGCGACAACCATGGCGAATATGGAAACGGCACAAACCATGAGCATTGGCTCGGTACGGCGTGGGCTTGACCAAATTGAGCAAGTTGGTGCAGCACTTATGGATATGATGCAAAATATGCAAGTGCCGCTCATGCCAGCAGGTTCAGAAAGCGGAAGCCGTGTGAATATGCTGGTGTAAGTATGCCAAAAGCCGTTCTTTTTTGTTAAGAGACGGGTCGTGCATGACTGCATTGAGTAAAGTCTCCAGTATATCCCCCATGATTTTACCGTGGGGAATACCCGCTTGGGCTAAGTCACGCCCATTGACGGCTAAGTCACCCAAGGTGAAGCATTCGCCTTTTGCGATAATGCTGTAAGCCGTTTGACGAATGGCATTTATATTTTCCAGTTCAATTTTTTTCAAGTCTAATAGTTTTTTAAAAGACTCTTGGGGCATTTGCCTTAGGAGTTTTTTTATTTCCACAGGGTCATTTTTAATGGGGACGTAAAGTAAGCGTATGTATAACGCAACTTCTTTAATGGTCTTATTGTCATAGCGCAAGTCTTTTAAAATATTTTCACAATCGGATTCTGCCCATGATAGGAATAAGGTTAGTCGCATAGGTTCATCAGGGGGGCAATTTTGGATTTTTTCAATGATGTGGGTTAAGTTTCCCTTATAATGTCTACCCTGCAATACATATTTTAATAGCCCAGTATCTTCTAATCGTTTTATAGCTTGAGGGTATGCACCGCATATGAGCTTGCCTAATTCTTCACGGATACGTTCTGGGCTTATGTGGGCTAGATTTTTTTTTAAGGTGGTCATGGCAATGAAAGCTTCTTCATCTACATCAAAGCCCAGCACGGCTGAAAATCGAATGGCACGAAGCATTCGCAAGGCATCTTCATTAAAGCGGTTTTCTGCCACACCTACACAGCGGATTATCTTTTTTTCTATATCTTCTTGCCCGTGAAAAGGGTCAACAAAACCTTGTGTGGGATGATATGCAATGGCATTCATGGTAAAATCACGGCGGCTTAGGTCATCTTCTATTTGTGTTGTAAATATCACAGATTCTGGACGGCGATTGTCCAGATATTCACCGTCTATCCGATAAGTCGTTACTTCATAGGATTCATGGTGTATCAGCACTGTGATTGTGCCGTGTTTTATGCCTGTGTCAATGGTACGCAAAAATAAAGCCTTCACTTGGGCAGGGGTGGCAGAGGTTGCCACATCCCAATCTTTAGGCCCAGTGCCGCGAATCACATCACGTACACAGCCACCGACAATAAAGGCTTCATGGCCTGGGCTTTCCAGCGTGTCTAGGATGGCTTGTACATTGGGCGGGATTGGTATTTTCATTCTTTTTCAAATCGCTCTTTTAAGGTGTGATAATAATTTTCAACTTTTTTATTTTCTGCTGGAAACAAGCAATAGGGCAGAGAGTCTGTACTGCGGTGTCTTACAATACAGTCACAGCACCTTTTATGGTTAGCACATTCTACTTTGGGGCAACTACAATCATTTACACTGGGGCATTTCATATTCCCACCTCATTCACTACATATTCACATCAAAAATCGACTGCATTATAACATAAGAAAAATTCTCATGTAAATATGGAAGGTATTTGACATGGGGGAATTATATCGTTATCATTGACATATTCTAAGCAAGTTAGGGGTAAGCATGTCTATCTATACTGGTTCTGGCGTGGCGGTTTGTACGCCATTTGACAGCACAGGCGCGTTTAACGCGAATGTTTACGAAAGTTTGATAAAATTTCATGTGGAAAAAGGTACTGACGCGATTGTTTCTTGTGGAACAACAGGAGAAGCGTCAACCCTTAATGGAGATGAACATTTAGAAGTGGTTAAAACCGCTGTTGTAGCGGCGAAAAAATTTGGCGATGAAGCTGGCAAAAAAGTCCCTGTAATTGCTGGCGGCGGGGGAAACGATACTGCAAACTGTTGTGCCGTGGGTAAAAAACTACAGCAAGCAGGGGTGGATGCCCTCATGTATGTCACACCCTATTATAACAAGACTTCACAAGCAGGTTTAATACAGCACTATACTGCCATTGCAAAAGGGGTAGATATCCCCATTATCATATACAATGTGCCTAGCCGCACAGGGTTGAATATACAACCAAAGACCTTAGCCACCCTTGCAAAACTGCCAAATATTACTGCGGTGAAAGAAGCCAGCGGAGACATTAGCCAAATTGTAGAGGTTTTTGAACGCTGTGGTGGTGATATAGATGTGTACTCTGGCAATGATGACCAGATTCTTCCGATACTTAGTTTAGGGGGAAAAGGGGTTATATCCACCATTGCCAACATTGCGCCTAGGGCTGTTCATGACATTGTGGCAAAATTTATGGCAGGTGATATTGAGGGCAGTCGCGCATTGCAATTTAGCATTTTGCCATTGGTACGGTTGTTATTTTCTGATGTTAACCCAATGCCTGTAAAGGCGGCGGTAAACCTTTTAGGCTTTGACGCAGGCACTTGCCGCTTGCCCCTTGTTGCCATTGAAGACGGGCTTCATGAAAGCTTAAAGCAAGGGATGAAACGGTTTGGTATTCTATGACAAAGATAATTGTATGCGGTTGTTTCGGGCGGCTTGGTGCAGTCATTTGTAAGCTGGCAGAAAAAGAACCCTTAACCGAAATCGTGGCAGGGGTGGACATCACCCCTGCTGATGGCGGGCTTACTTTTCCTACATATGGAGAAATTAGTCAGTGTACCATTGATGGGGATGTTATCGTCTGCTGTCTGCCCCCTACGGCAGACGCAGACATTTTGGCGTTGATTGCCTTTAGTGTTGCAAAAAAAATCCCGCTGGTCATGTGTACAACGGCATTATCATCACAAGCAGAGGATGAGTTACAAAGTGCGAAGACAAAAACCGCCATATTGCGCTCACCCAATATGTCCCTTGGCATTAACTTGTTGTCCAACATGATGAGCAAGGCGGCACGGCTTTTATACAATGCCCGCTTTGATATTGAAATCATTGAAAAACACCATAATCAAAAGCTTGATGCCCCCAGCGGAACAGCCGTTATGCTGGCAGAGACAATCAATGCCGCTTTAGGCGGAGAAATGAAAATGGTCAACGACCGAAGCTGTGAAAAAGCCACACGTGACCGTAATGAAATAGGGCTTCATGCCCTGCGTGGTGGAAGTATTGTGGGCGAGCATAGTGTGGTTTTTGCTGGGCTTGATGAAGTGGTAGAGTTTACACACATTGCCCAATCCCGTGACGCTTTTGCAGTGGGTACGTTAAAAGCCGCTATTTATATAAAAAATAAACCTGCGGGCATGTACTCTATGCAGGATTTAATCAACGACATATAAAATATAGAACTTAGGAGTCATAAAATGCAGCAGTTAGAAGGTACGAAACGGCTAGTGGTGGCGGGTATGTTTGTGGCAGTGGGTATACTTTTGCCATATTTTACAGCACACATGTTTGGTGTGCCGGGCACAGTGCTTTTGCCCATGCACATTCCTGTATTTTTAATAGGGCTTTTGTGCGGTGCTAAATTTGGGCTTATTGCAGGGATGATGATACCTATTTTGTCCTCTGTATTAACGGGTATGCCCCCAACGTTTCCAATGCTTCCTATCATGATTGGTGAACTTGGAATGTATGGTTTCATGAGTGGTTTGGTTTTTGGCAAAATCAATCGGCTTGCACTGCATAAGACCATTAAAATTTATATTGCTCTTGTTATTGCCATGGTGGCGGGGCGTATGGTGTATGGTGTGATTTTTGGCATATTATTTTTCACGGCAGCAGAGCCTTTGCGTGCATTAAGTGTGCCTGGGGCCATTGTAACAGGCTGGCCTGGGCTGCTTATCCAGCTTACTTTAATTCCCTTAATTGTATATGCGGTTTTTCGGGAAACCCGTCCTTCAAGTGTTGATGGGGCGAAAGAATCTTTTGCGCCTAAGTCTCTTGAAGAAGCAAAGGCATATATAAAAAGTGGTGAGTATACCTGTGTTGTCATGCACAATGGAGAAGTCACTTACAAAACCAGCGGCATAGGCATAAAGCCCATCATGCATTTGTTTGAAAATGAAAGGGAAACCCTCAAAGATGCCCAAGTGGCTGACAAAGTGATAGGCAAGGCGGCTGCCATGATGTTGACTTTGGCTGGTGTAAAATATGTATACGGAGAAATCATGAGTGTCAGCGGGCGGGATTTTTTAAGTAGCCGCGGTATCCCTACAGGCTATGGTCAATGTGTGGATGCCATTAGCAATAGGAAAAAAGACGGCATTTGTCCCCTAGAGCAATCGGTATTAGCCGTTGACAGCCCCGAAGAAGCATACCCCATACTTAAAGCAACCATTGCCCAATTGATGCATCAAAAAAAACCTCACACATCGTGAGGTTTTTTGATACTTTCTTACACTGATTTGAGTATCACCAGATTGTCTGTAGCGTAAAGTGAAATTTCACTTTCCAACTGCCAGTTTAGCTGGTGCATGATTTCGGCAGGTATCTCCACTCTGCCCAGGTCATCAATGGTGCTTGTGTAGCAATGGGATGACGGCTCACCGTCTAAACGCCATAAGATAACAATGGACTCTACAGGCATGAGGGACACTTGGGCTTTTTCGTTTAAGCTCAAGTCCCGTCTTAATGCACTGGGTAAAGTCATCTTGCTTTGCTGGTCAATCCTTCGGGTATTATGCCTTTCCATGGCTTATTACCTCTCTCTGTCAATATTCACAGCAATAAAATAGGCACCGACACGCAACGACGGCACCACCACTCTCCACTCACACACCTGACATATGTATAAATCAAGCTGGGTCTATCTGCCTACACACACAATAAAAATACAAGCTGGCGAGCCTCTGATGAGATACCTCCACTTGGTGATTGGGGGAAAGTGTGGTATAATCAAATGGCTGTGGTGGCAGGTTAACCTGTTTGCGTTGAGTGATGGCTGTTCTCCATCGCTACGTAAGTCTCTGATGTTTCTTGGACATCTTTGACCTCCACGGCGCACCGCGTTTGTTGCCGTGTGTACATATTTTATCCTATATTTACTAATAAGTAAAGCTTTTTTGACAAAAATTTAGCGCATTTTCTTCATTTTTTTTGCAGCTTTGGCGGCGCGTCGTTTGGCGCGCCTTTTTGATATGGCTTTTTTTCACCCATGTCCAGCCTATCTGCATACTATATAAGACTTGTGAGGTGTCTTATATGGACAAGATATTGAAAATTTTAGGTGTACTTTTATTTTTACCCTGTATTGGTATTTTAGTTTTTGCAATTATTTATGATATGCCCTTGTTGCCTACATCAAATTATGTAGGGTTGGGTTTGATAGCTTATATTTTGATATTCATTTTGCTGGAGGGTTTAACCCTGATACTATCCAAGAATTTGCGCAAAAAACAAATGATTCAAAAATCTATGGATACCCTTTTGGCGATTTTGGACAACATGGACGCATATATTTTTGTCACTGTGCCTGAAACGGGGGAAGTGCTTTTTGTCAATAAAAAGTTTAAAAAAATGTGCGACGGGGGAGAAGCCATTGGGGCGTACTGCACCAATATGCTTCAAAACATTGATAAACTCTATGAAACTTGTGCTGACGCTGGAAGGGAGGACACCATCACTTGGGATGAGTATGTTCCTGGTCATGGTTATCTACGGTATTCAGACAATCTTATTGACTGGCCTGAAATGAAGTCTAAAGTCCATCTTCGGTTTGGCATAGATATTACAGAGCTTATTGAAGCCTGTGAAATTGCCGAAGCAAATAACCGTTCCAAAAGCAATTTTATTGCACGGATGAGCCATGAAATACGCACGCCCATGAATGGCATCATTGGTGTCACACAAATTCAGCTTATGCGGCAGGATTTGCCCCTTGACTTAGACGACGCATTACAGCGCATTTATTATGCAAGCAATAACTTGCTGGGTATCATCAATGATATTTTAGATATGTCAAAAGTCGAAACAGGACAAGTAGAACTTACCCCCACAGAATATGACGTACCCAGCCTTATTCATGATGTTATCCAATTAAACATGGTGCGGCTTTCAGAAAAGCCTATTGAAGTGGTGGTGGATATTTGCAAAAACTTGCCCTCCTGTCTCATTGGGGATGAGTTGCGTCTCAAGCAAATTTTAAACAACATCCTGTCAAATGCCATAAAATATACAGATGAAGGGCGAATCATCACAGGCATAAGGCACACCACTTATGGAAACGATGTGGAACTGCATATTTGGGTAAAAGACACAGGACAGGGCATTAAGTCAGAAGATTTAGAAAAAATATTTTCTCAATACGCCCGATTTAATCTTGAGTCAAACCGCTATATTCAAGGTACTGGTCTTGGGTTGTTCATTACCAAGCACTTGGTTGAGATGATGGGCGGCACCATATCAATCAAAAGTAATTTTGGCAAGGGCAGTACTTTTACAATACGGTTAAAACAGCAAGCTGTTAAAAATGCCCCTCCCATTGGGGCGGAAATTGCCAATGGGCTAAAAACTTTCACCTTCAACGAAGGACGGCCTGCCGCCCATTTAAAAATTGCCCGTGAACAAATGCAGTATGGCAAGGTGCTGGTGGTGGACGATGTGGAAACCAATTTATATGTAGCGTCTGGTTTGCTCCGCCCCTATCACTTGGATATTCACACAGTTGACAGCGGGTTTGCCGCCATTGCAAAGGTGCAAGAGGGGCATGTATACGACATTATTTTCATGGACCACATGATGCCCAAAATGGATGGTATTGAAACCACCAAAAAACTCCGCCAACTTGGCTATCATGGCACTATTGTAGCTTTTACAGCCAATGCCATTATCGGCAATGATGTGATGTTTAAAAAACATGGCTTTGATGGCTTTGTTTCAAAACCCATTGACACACGTAAACTTGACCAATTGCTTAAACAATTTATCAGAGATAAACGTGTAAAAAATATTACACCCACTGTATCGCCAGTGGTTCCAGACCCTGCATTGGTTGATATATTCATCAAAGACGCAAAAAAAACGGCAATCATTTTAACTGAAATCATTGCCGCAGAGGATATTAAATTATTTACCACCACAGTCCACGCAATAAAATCTGCACTAAGGACGATAGGCGAACCAGAACTGTCCGAAAAAGCCGCAAAACTTGAAGCCGCGGGCATACTTAGCGATATTTCCATCATCAACGCCCAGTTGCCAGCCTTTATTCATGCACTGGAACAGCTTTATATCCGTTTAGAGTCAGACATTCATATATCTGTAACAGAAGTATCAAAAACCCATATCTCTATCCTACAATCCTTCATATCCGCCTGTGAAAATTATGATGATGATGCCGCATACACCGCTTTAGACGCATTGCCTCAATCTACAGAGGTTCAGGCACTCCGCGAAATGCTATTCTTGCACACCCATTTTGAAAAAGCGGCTGAACACGCAAAAAAACTGGTGCAAGAGATGACGGCTTGAGGACTTAAGAAAGTAAAGGCTGTAAAATTATTACGATAAACGACCTGTCATGTTAAGTAATGGGCATGATTATATTGTTTTAAATGGAAACGCCTTGTGCAAGATTTTGATTGGTCTTGTGCAAGTCGTTTTTTGTTGAAGGGGGCGCGGACTGGGGATATTTATATATTGACATTACATACAACTTATCATACAACTATGATAAAGAGATTCGATTTTGGAGGCTGAAAGATGAAAAACACTACGAGAGTGGGCCATAGGCTGTTAGCCTTTGTGTTAGCGTTCGTCCTTATCGTTGGTAATGCACCTGTTGCGCTAGCAAATTATATCGAGAACGGATACCCCAAAACAACGGTCATGGAAACAGGAGCGTGCAAAGGATTTTTTGTTTCTGCGAATGAACTAAATGTCGAAACATTAACCTTAGAAGTAGGAAAAAATATTGACCTCGCTGTTTTGCTTGGCGAGGAAATCAAGCGTGCTGAAATTTCAAGCAATGAGGATTTTGTGCTTGTAAGCCCTAATATTCTCACTGAAGATGGAATGGCTAGAATTGAAGGCCGTTCTGTTGGAGAAAGCGATATCACGATTACATTTTTGGCGCATCATAGTTTGGCTGCCACCATTACTCCAAGTGCGCTTTCTGTGGCTATTCACAACTACCCGAATGGAACACAAATCCAAGAAGATGTTGACAATGATACCGAAGAAGAAGCAAAAGAGCCTATTATTAAAACAATTAGGGTCTATGTGATTGAGCCTGTGGCTTTTGCGCCTTTGAACGTCGTCGCGCCTACCTTTTTTGACGATTTCACGCACGACACCTTGTTTTGGAATATCAGCGGAGAAATGGGAACAGACATGGTTCTGCATAACAACGCACTTGTTACCGATTCAGTCGGATGGAGTAGTGCCACCACCAGAGGAAGGCTTTGGGATAACTTCACCGCTGAAATTGAGTTTACAATGTTTGGAGCATACACGGGCGGGTTTGTTTTATTCAACATACGCGAAGTATCAAACTATAGGCTTCGCATTCTTATTCGTGAAAACAGGATAAGCGTTATACGGGAAAGTGACGGTGTGTGGGAAGTTGAAAGCGAAGTTATTTTTCATCCATTCACTCGTTATGCAAAGCACATCCTTAAAATTGAAGCGGATGAGCAAGATATTACATTATCGGTTAGGCGTTATGATGAAGTATCATTTACTCACCTAAACACTCTTTCGTATACCAGAACAGATGCAGGCACAATAAGTTTGCAAACTTTTAATGACCAAATAGCCGTTGAAAGTGTACGGATAACCGACAACAACACTCCTCACTATTTCTTCTTTGCAGATACATTTGCAAGGATTGGAGTTGGAGCAAATCAAGCAATATATCCCACAAACAGTACGATACACCCCATAGATAGTATTTATTTTTCCTCTAGCGACCCTTCGGTTATAACAGTTGATGCCACTACAGGAGAAATCACCGCATATTCAGCTGGAATTGCCATGATTACCGCAACGGCTGAAATCAACGGCATAACGTATACAGCAAGCTATGATATAGCCGTTTACGCAACACTTTCATCTTTAGCGTTTATTTACGCTCATATGTCTTATGTATTTAGCAGACCCAGTCAAACCCTGCGCGTAGGCGAAACATTAAACTTGAGCCTTTCCGCATATCCTGCCTATGCTGCCAACCAACATATTGTATGGACAACGGACAATCCTCTTGCTATTCAATTGGTTGGAGATGATGATTTGTCTAGGGGTGTTCGTGCCTTAGCTCCTGCGGATAATATCAGTGTGCGGGCCACATCATTAGAAAATGGAGCTATTTATGCAGAAACCACCATCCATGTACTGCCTACTGTGAATACAGCGGTTGACAGAGTTTTCGCGCTTCCAAATTCGCCGCGCCAGATACCAGAGCATTTTTGGGGTGTTAACTTGGGCTATACTACAAACTTGATAAACAGGTCAGATGTTCCTGAAAGGCAAATTATTATTGATTTTGAAGACAATGAGTATCCGTTTTTACGAAGCCTTCAACCTCAAACAGTGCGTTTCATATTAGAACACTATGACAGCGCAACGGGTACAAATAGATTGTATAACAGTACAATGGACGTTCCATTTACCCTTTCGGATGTGTTAAGGCATCCCATTAGGCTGGATGTGCCTGTAAATATTGCAACGAGCAGCCATTATTCGGCACAAGAAATGATTGATTTAATAAAAGAAGCCAGGTCTATTGTAGGATATGGGCGGCTTTTTGTATCCATTATGAATGAGCCGTGGGATCCTATTCATGAGGGACGATTTACGGTTTACGACTATATGCAAATAGTTCAGGAAGTTTACCAAGCAGTTAAACCGATTTACCCCGATATAACAATAGGTGTATTTGTATTGCCTTATACTTTTGACTTAATTTTTAATGCACAGCCAACTATACCCGGTACGGGTCATCATAGGCTTGCAACATGGAACGCACATGTAGCCCAAAATCAGAATTATTTTGATGCGATTGTAGTACATCATTATTCTGGTCTTTGGAATCTTCATGGCATATCGACAGATAATCTTATGGAGGATTTTTCAGCCGCCGCCGCAGTCCAAAGATATGATGTTGAAAGACTGAGCAATATTTTTTATGGCAAAGAAATTTGGTACACCGAATTTGGCGATTTGCCGTTTCTACATTTTCCTATCTTGCATCCCATGTCAGATAATACGCGGGCAAGATTGCAATATCCAAAATCCGTAGGGAATGCTATAGGGTATGTACAAAGATTATTCACGCTTCTTGAAAGCAAAGAAGTTACTATGGCTAATTACTATAGTTTTAACCATACACATGGATTTGGTGTTATTCAAAGAAGTTACGCCCAGTATCGCCCAAGCGATGACACTTTAATGCCATTGCCAAGTTATTTCGCATTTAGAGAAGTAGGCAGAATCTTCAATGAATATTCGCATGTTTATCCCCTTGTGCCACCACCCCAAAACAGTTATTCACTATCCATTTCTTTTGGACCTACACCAACGGTTGTGGATGTACACAGGTTAAGTGGATGGGCTTTTGGTGATGGTGATGGGTTAAGTCAGGCTGTCTTTGTAAACACATCGGATACTCCCGCAAATATTAGCATACCTAGCCACGTTTTTAGAAAGACATGGAGTTATGGCGGAGGCAACCCACTTCCCGATTTTGCTGTGAACCAAGTAGGATATTGGACTCATTTACCAACTTATGTACCACATCCAACGGTGCATAGTGGAAATTTTAGTTCCGTTCTTGAAATTCCAGCGTACAGCATGATTATTGCTGATATTAGGGCTACCTATCCTGTGACGGTTGCGACGGGTGTGTCTGATTATGTTAGCGTTAGCCATACAGTGGCAATGGTAGGAGATACCATCACTGTGACAATCACCCCGCCATCAAATCAAAGGCTTGCGGCAGACGGCGTAACAGCAACAGGCGTGACCACGTTCATAGGCAATACAGTTGGCTCAACTACCGTTGCATTCGCAAAAACCGCAGAAGTAACTGAAGTAAATGCCATATTTGAAAATATACCACTTGAAATCTTCACCATAGCATTTAACCCGAATAGTGGAATAGTCACCCCCACAAGCGGGACAGCAGGCACAGACGGCAGGCTTGCAACCCTGCCCACGCCTACAAGGGCTGGTTATAATTTTATAGGCTGGTTCACACAAGCCACAGGGGGGACGCAAGTAACCGCAGGGGCAACAGGCACGGTCTTTGACGCAGATACGACTATTTTTGCCCGTTGGGCTACACTGCCCGTCCATGCTATTACCTACCACGCCAACGACGGCACAGGTATAATGCCAAGCGCAAATGTTATCAGCGGCGATAACCACACCGTTTCAGCAAATGGGTTCACCAGAACGGGGTACACTTTCATAGGATGGAACACCCAAGCCAACGGCGGCGGGACTGCCCATGCAGTAGGGGCTGTTATCACCGTAACGGCAAATATATCCCTTTATGCACAGTGGATAGTAGTAGATGATAGCCAAGATGGGGATAACAACAACCAAGGCGGAGATAATAACAATCAAGGCAATGACCAAAACAGTCAAAGCGACAACAATGGCACAACAATGCCACGGTCTACGCCAGTCCCTGCGCCTACACCAGAGCCAACCTCTACACCGACACCAGACATTACACCGCAACCAACACCAGCCCCTGTATTGATTCCATTTACAGATATAAGCCCCACTGCATGGTATTACTCTTTCGTGAGGGCAGTATGGGAGCAACAGCTATTCCAAGGCACAGCCCCTACTACTTTCACCCCACAAGGCAGTATGACCCGTGCAATGTTCGTGCAAGTTTTGGCTAATTTAGAAGGGGTAGACTTGACAGCATACAGAACGCAAACAGCCACATTCAATGATACAGCATCAGACTCTTGGTACTTCGGGGCAATAGAATGGGCGGTGCGGCAAGAATTTGTCAATGGCGTAGGTAACAGCAACTTCGCTCCAAGCAGGCTCATTACCCGTGAAGAAATGGCGGTTATGCTTAACAGATATATCGTGAGCAGAGTTGTAGTTTTGCCACAAAATGAAATAAGCCTATTCACAGACCATGATAGCATTTCTACATGGGCGCAAGATGACGTAGCTGCAATACAAGCCGCAGGGATAATCACAGGACACCCAGACGGCAGATTTGCACCACAAGACACAGCCACTCGTGCCGAAGTAGCCACCATTTTTGCAAGGTTTTTAGAAGTAGCAGACCTACCCCGCAGGGATGGTTCATCTGTGGTTTAGTTTACAGATAAAATCAGAAAATAAAAGCAAAATAACTCAAAAGCCCAACAAATAGGTAAAATTGTCTTATTTGTTGGGCTTTTACATTTACTTTAGTACATATCAGTAAAAGATACCGATGGTAATACCAATTCGCAATCTAAGCAGCAGAGATAATCCAATTAAAACCAGTGGCCGATTGTATAGTGGAATGGTCGTTCTCTGCATTATTAAGAAATACCCAAGCACCTTCTATGTTATTGGAGATGGGCTTCATCATCAATGCATGAGATAAGTTGGTAACAAGCCAGTCTTTCAGCAAGTGAACCAGTGTGTAGCTCGAATAAGTGATTATCAAAGTCATAAAAATAAACCGAAAGACCCTCGCCACTAACCCGAGGACGTTCGGGTTTTATATCCACTCCTATACGCTGTATTCGTTGGATATAAGCATCAAAATCACTTTCTTGGATATGAAAAGCGATGTGATTATACGTTCGCTCTGAAAGTGACTCCCCTTCCATGATAGCCACCCATAAATTTCCTATAAGGAAAAATCGTTCCTTTGAAAGGGAAAATGTCTTATTTTCGCTTGAATATACTTCTCTTGCATTAAAGATATTTGTAAAAAAATCAGCAGAGCGTTCCAAGTCCTTAACGATAAATGTCATGTGGCTAATTCCAGTAATCAAATCGACTTCCTCCTGCAAAATTCTTTTAAAATATAATATTTTTATCGTTACACATTCATTGCAACAAGCAGTTTATATAAGTCACTTTTTGACAGTTTTCCAATGGGTGTAGGTTGCACAGTTGCTGATGGCAAATCAATAATTCTACCAATATCTATATAAGATTGTTTAGCAAGCCCTGCCTGCGCCCAATCGTCAATGGCGATATATTGGGATTTAATATTTGCACTTTTATTGTCGTACTGTGATGTAATCTGAAAAACTGATACTTCCTTTTCGTCAGTAGATAAAATCAAAACAGGGCGGTGCTTTCCATCACTGCCCCAAGACACATAGGCAACATGAATGCCGTATGGATTCATCAGCCATTCACCGCCCAATCATGAATCTCAGGGTGCTTATCTTTATTCACAATGGCGTTACCGTTTTCGTCTGCCTCCAGCTTCACTCTTGGGATGTTTCTTTTTGCGATAGCCGCCGTGAGTTGCTCCTCTAATGAAAAAGCAACCACGGGTTGAAAAGGCAAACGTCGTTCAGCTATAATCTGCCTGTAAAACATATCTATTGCTGTAGTCTGATCAATACCCATGCGGTCTAAAAGCATGGTGGCAGTTTCCTTAACAACAGTATCAATTTTTACATTAACATTTGATTTAGTCGATATCACTGAAATCACCTCATCATCAGTATACTATGTTATAACGCCGTTGTGAAGAAATAATCGTTATAACAAGTCCTATGACGGCTGTTCATCCACAAGCAAAGATAAGACCGTCATGGCGTTGTTCATGGGTGAAATGACCCCTGTAAGTGCCGCGCGGGAATAAACCCCTTGTAGTTTGCCATTGTAAACAAACATACCTGTAATATTGTTGTACATGGCAGGTTTGGGGCGGTGGTTTCCGTTAAAATCCATGTTGGGTGTTTGATAGGGCGGGCAGAATTTTTGCAAGAGATATCCTGTGTTCATGGATGTTTCTACAGCCTTGCGCCAAGTATCTGCGTCCATGTCTACCCCTGCAAAAACACCCCTAGAACCATATAAGTCTTCTGGTTTGATTATCCAAGCATCTTTGTTTGTCAGCACTTCCTCTAAATCAAATGTGCCGCTGTTAAGCCACAATGTTTCGGGGATGTGCTGTTTTACATATTCCTGCTCTTCTTCTGTTAAAAAAGCCAAGGTCTCAGGCCGTCTTAAAATGTTGAAAATCGCCTTGTTGTGGATAATTTGTGTGCGGAAATGCCCAACAATACACACTGCATTTTCTCTGGCCGCTTGCAAAAACCCAGGGATTGCGTCCATATTATCCATAATATCACGGGTGACAGCACGACGATAAATCGCGTCTACAGGCTTGCCGTCTGGGGTGCGAAGTTTGCCGTCAGAAAATGTGAACTGGCGAATTTCACAAATGTCTGTATCATATCCAGCTTTTTGAAAAGCTTTTTTAAATTCAATAAATTCATTAGGCATTGGGCCTTCAATAAAATCTGTAATGACAATGCGGGGTGTATCCACTTTGTTTGTGTATTGGCTATAAATATCTGCAAATTCTTTTACCCATGAATCAAAAAACTCAAAGCCTGTGATTTTATAGATTTCACCCATTTTATTTAGGGCATGGCTTTGTTGCAAAGCAATCCCTAGTTCTCGGTCTTCGTTCATGGCACTTGCGCCGTCGGCATTAAATTCGCAAAATTGAAAGGAATAATCCTCTTCATTAAAGAAAATATCCAGCCGTCCAATAGGCAAAAGCCGCGGATATCCTGCTTCGGTAAGTATCAGCTCCTCTAATGCTTTGGGAAATGGAAAAAGCTTGCGGTATGAGGCATCATCCAAGTATCTTTGAATCACTTTGTCCAGTATTCCGCAAATGCCATGAGCCGCTTTTTTTAAGCTTTCCCATTCGTCCATGGAAAACAATTTAGGCGCGTACAAACACGCCACAGGTATACCTTTATAAATGGCAGTAGAAGACTCCATGTACTCCACTGCCTGTTGCCCGCTTTTGAAATTTTCTTCTGGAAAATCTCGTACTAGCGTCATAAATTCATCATTCAACCGTTTCAAATTTATCCACTCCTGTTCGTTTAAACATTTCGTCTATCCAATGGACAGCCGATTTACCATATATAAAGCCTGACTTGCCTTTTTCTATAAGTTCGACCTTGGCATGTGCTACATCTTGATTTTTTATGTCTAGAGTCCGTTCATAAAGCATGTCCAAGTTTGCAGAATCATAAAAAATTCCTTTGATTAGGGCTGTATATGCCAGCGCGTTTTCAATGGGCATACTGTCTGCCATGCGAATTTCTAAATGATTTTTAAGACAAACATCTGGAAACATCATGGATAGCACTTGTTCTATGTCAGCGGTATCCATTTTACGGTTTTCAAAAAGGGCTGACACAGGGGTTTTGCCTACATAGGACACTTCTCCGTTGTCCATGGCAATAATTGCGGGGGAATCGTAAACCCATTTTGCATAGTCTAAAAATCCAAAATCTTTATCCAAGGCATTTTTGACTATCATAGCGCGGTCAGGGTCTACATTGTTCCAAATATGCGTCCGTGCCATGTGCTTTTGATAGGGTTCACCTTCAAAAACTTTTGTGTTGTCACACATCAAAGAAAAAATCGGGCTTAGAATATTTGCCACCCGAAACTTTTTTTTAAAATCCCCTTCGTTTGCAATGTCTATGCTAATTTGCGTTGCCGCAGAACCTTTCATCATATTGCGCCCATGTGTGCCTACTGTAGCAAAATACTTATACATTGCATCATAACGGGGTTTTGGAATTGTGGGCAAGGTATCAATTTTGCTTTTTGGGTGATAACCTGTGCAAACTAAACCACACCCAAATTCATCTAAAATGGGTGCAATTTTGTCTGTAAATTCTTTGTAGATACGCCCAATGTCTGAGACTTCCTTACATGGGCCTATGCTGACCTCCAACTGGGCGGCAGGTTCAATCGTAATATATGCGCCCTCTCGCATGATACCGATAATACGCCCATTCACTATTGTGGGTTCACCATACACAGGCTGTAAGCGTTTTAAAATTTCTTCTACACCGCCCTCATAGGGCAAAGAAAGCCCTGTATCATGACGCACCACAAAATGCTCTAATTCCAGACCCAGCAGTTCATCATTTTTACATCCTGCTGTAAAATATTCAACCATAGCGGATAAATTATATGTCCTAAAATCCATTAAGAATCACCTCATACATTTATTGTATCACAACCCGCGAAATATGACAGTATCTTATGTACAATGTTATCGTTGCTTATGACAAATGACTGTGGCATAATATGATGTAGAGACAAATTCTAAGGAGTATACCTATGCGACTAATAACCCGTGCAGATTTTGATGGATTGACTTGTGGTGCCATTTTGCTAGAACTTGGCGTGATTGACTCATGGAAATACGTCCACCCAAAAGACCTACAAGATGGCAAAATAGAAGTGACAGAAAATGATTTACTTGCCAACGTGCCTTATGTAGAAGGGTGCGGTATGTGGTTTGACCATCATTCCAGTGAGTTGACACGGGTAGGGTCAGATATTGCAGTAGAAGGCGCAAGGTATGCGGCCTCCAGTGCGGCGCGCATTATATATGAGTATTATGGCGGGGTAAGCCGTCTGCCTTATCTTGAAGAAATGATTGACGCAGTGGATAAAGTGGACTCTGCAAACTTAACTGTAGACGAAGTGATACATCCAACAGGTTGGATTTTACTAGGGTTTATTATGGACCCCCGTACAGGGCTTGGGCGGCATCATCAGTTTACAGTAAGCAATTGGGAATTGATGGAAGAGTTAATGGACGCTTGCCGTGACTATGAAATAGATGAAATTATGATGATGCCCAATGTGGCAGAACGTATCGAATACTATCACAAGCAAAGCGAAGAGTTCCGCAATATGCTGTTAAAATATACCCGTTCAGAAGATGATGTAATCATTACAGACCTGCGGGGCGTTAGCCCCATTTACACAGGCAATCGCTTCATACTATACAGCTTGTTTCCAGACCAAAATATTTCTATTTGGGTGGTGGCAGGTATTGCCGGCAATAATATGATTGCCGTGGGTCATAGCATTTTAAATCGTTCATCTGGCGTGAATGTGGGCGAAATGATGTCTCAATACGGCGGCGGGGGGCATATGCAAGTAGGGACTTGTCAAGTCCTTGAGGATGATACAGATGATGTCATTGACACGCTGGTCAAGGCAATCAATGGAGTCCCACGCAAAGCACTGGAAGGTTAAACAAGGAGGTTTGTTGTGCCGTATAAAATCTTAATGACGCTGATGGGTATGGAAATTGGCGGTGCAGAAACCCATGTATTAGAGTTAAGCAAAACTTTGCAGTACATGGGGCTTGATGTCCATGTTGTTTCTAATGGCGGCGTTTATGTAAAAGAGTTGGAAGCGTGCGGGATAAAACATTATCGTGTACCATTGCACAACAAGCAATTTATCAATATTTTTTCATCATACAACGCCCTTAAAAAAATCATTATAGACAATGATATTAAGCTGGTTCATGCCCATGCCCGCATACCCGCTTTTATTTGCGGGCTTTTGCAAAAACGGCTTAAATTTTCACTGGTAACGAGTGCGCACTTGGATTTTTCTGTGGCGTTTCCTTTTAATGTATTGAGCAATTGGGGGGATAAAACCCTTGCCGTATCCAGCGATATAAAAGATTATTTACTGGCAAATTACAAGGTGAAGGAAGAAAATATCAGCCTGACCGTCAATGGTGTGGACACAGAAAAATTTACGCCAGCATTGGACACATCAGATATTGTGCAAGCCTTTGGATTTAGAAGTGACACACGAAAAATTATTTCCGTAAGCCGTATGGACAAAGACCGAAGCCTACCTGCCCACATGCTGGTAGACCTTGCAGAAGAAATGGCGGAAAAAGCCAACATCCCCATCGAATTTATTTTGGTTGGTGACGGGGATGATTTTGCACCCATTAAAGCCAAAGCCGATGCAGTGAATGCACGTGTCAAATATAAGCTTATTCATCTTACAGGGCAGCGCATGGATATCAATAAATTTACAGCCCTTGCAGATATTTTTGTCAATGTAAGCCGTGCCGCTTTAGAAGCCATGTCCAGCGGTGCGCCTGTTATCCTTGGCAACATTCAGGGTTATTTGGGTATCATGAATGAAGACGCAAAAGCCGCGGCAGTTGAGACAAACTTCACCTGCCGCAATTGCGGAGAGATGACCCGCGAAAAATTAGCCAAAGATTTACTGACACTTATCAACATGTCTGATGAATCCCTTGCCGCCCTTGGACAATACGGACGGGACTTAATACTGAGTGAATATTCATTAGCGCGCATGGCAAAGGATGCAATTGCGGTATATGATGGTATCCTTTCGTCTAAAAAAGCGGCCAATGTGGTTATTTCTGGTTACTATGGCTACAACAATAGCGGTGATGACATTATTTTAAAATCTATCGTAGAAAACCTTAGAGCCAACCATGATAACTTGAAAATTACAGTGCTTTCCCTAAAGCCAAAGGAAACCCGTGCAAAGTTTAATGTAGGGGCTGTACATCGTTTTAATTTGTTAAAAGTTTTTCAACGCTTGCGCAAAGCCGACCTGCTTATTATGGGCGGCGGCAATTTAATTCAAGATGAGACAAGCACTCAATCCCTTATCTATTATTTATGGGTTATCAATACTGCCCGCCGTTTAGGCATAAAAACCATGCTGTATGCAAAGGGCATAGGCCCAGTCAATCGCCCCGGCAATATTCGCCGTGTACAAAATGCCCTTACCCATGTGGACTTAATCACTTTGCGTGAAAGGGGTTCGCTTGAAGTGTTAAAGGACATGGGTATCAATGGGCCTCAAATTCATGTAACGGCTGATGCCGCCTTTGCTCTTCCGCCAGCAGACGGCAACGAAAATATTTTAAATACCTTCGGCATTACAAAACCATTCTTTTGTGTGGCATTGCGCGACTGGAAACACAACCCGCCCAATGTAGATATTGAAATTGCCAAGCTTGCTGACCATCTTGTTAATACTTATGGCTATCAAGCCGTGTTCATCCCCATGCGCCCTGAAGAAGATAGCGAGCTTTCCCGCCGTGTGATGGGGCTTATGAGCAACCCAGGTATTTTTGTTGCCCCTGCCATTGGTGATTACGACCAGGCCCGCAATATTTTGGGGCTGGCAAGCTTTGCAATATGTATGCGTCTTCACGCACTGATTTATGCCATGGAAAAAGGTGTGCCAGCCATTGGGTTAGTATACAGCCCTAAAATACGTCAGTTTATGGAAACCATGGGGCAACCGTGGCATATACCTGTGGAAGAAATCCACGCTGACAAACTTATAAAATTTTCTGATACCATTCATGGGGATAAAGAAAATATATCTACAGAAATATATAAATCTGCCAGCCATTTACGAAACCTAGCCACAAAAAATGCTGAACTGTGCGTGGAGTTGATAGAAAAATAGGGGAAGCAAAAGGCGTTTACCCCAACATACGCGTGGTGTAAACGCCTTTTTTGCTAGTGATTAAATCGCCCACTCACCATCAGAGAAGACTTGAACGTGTTGCCCATCATGGGTTTTGCCTGTGACTTGTAAGCAGGGTGAACCTATCATAAAGTCTACATGGCTTTCACATTGGTTTAATCCCCTTGTCATGCGCTCTGCTTCTGTCAGGCTTTCTGTGTCTTTGACTGTGGGTGGATATCCATTCCCTAATGCAAGATGACTACTT
>WRAH01000002.1 GCA_009780315.1 Defluviitaleaceae bacterium | reverse complement strand
TGTCAAGGACGCAGAGTATTTTTTTTGAAATACACCAAAAAAATCTTCCTGCTTTCCTTCACATGACTCACATACAGCGGCTTTCGGTTTTTTATTGTCCACTTGACAGGGGGCATAACAAAAATCCAAAGCCGCTTTTTTATGTCAACTTTATTGACGTGTAAGCACTGATAATACATAACCATCAAAATCATCGGTGTAATTAAGCAGTAGTGTATCACCATCTATGAAGAAGTAAAGAACAATTGGGTCAAAATCATCAAAATCGAAAAACAGCATGTTTTCGTATACATAGAAATATCCCCAGTCACCATCACCATCCATAAAACTTCCGTCTGCAAAGAACTCCAGTGAACAGAACCATGAGTGTTCGATGGTGTCATCTAAGCATTTCCAACTGCCGAGAAATTCCACAGGGATATATAGGAAATCGAGCAAATCTTCCCAATCTTCTGGAAGTTGAATATAGGCAAACATCAAATCTTCAACTTGCATACTTTCTAAAACAAGCATATCATCAATGATTACATAAGCCCAGTGTTGTGGATTGATAATGTCAGAGCCTACACCTTCGCCTAGGTTCATCCAAATGTTTCCGTTGTAGGTTTCCCATGTAAAATCATATCTTTCATCAACAAAACCCCGCGCACCTGTACCGTCAGCATAGAAAGTGTAGACATAATCTAATGCATCAACCCATGCCCACGCGCCTATCAGTGCTGAGTCAAGATATGTTTCTATTGTAAGCTCTTCGCCGGCGATAAGTGCAAGGGCAGTTTGCACAGCATCAAAACCTTGGGCGTTGAAATGATGTGGCATAATACCATAAACTTCTAAAGAACGTCCTAGCTCATCAGGGATAAAACCATGGTCAACACGCCAGATAATACCTGTATTTGGCAACGCAGTGTAAAGATGCATTGCGCCCATTACACCAGATGTTGGTGTGCCAACAAGTGTTCCATCCATTGCGAGTACACGTTGTGCGGCAAGTACAGACGCTGAAGCAGAACCACCATCAATAAGAAGCCATACTTCGCCGTCAAATCCCACACTATCTTCCGCTGGAAAAATCGCCGAACGTGTATAAAATACATAGTCCAAACGGGCTAAGTCCTCTGGGTGAAATTCTGTCATACCCCGTTCAGCAATAAAGTCTGCTGCTGGAACAATACTAAAATAAAATATCTCATCATATGTTTCATCTGTTTCTAGAAAATACTCATAAATATCAATAACAGTATTGACATGTGCCATGGCAGCATCACCTGCACGGAAGAACTGCCAGCTGGAAAACTCTAAAGGTTCGTTGATTAAGCGGGAAACAATATAGTGGTCAAAGTAAATAGCTAAACCGCCGCCATTTCCACGCACGTCAAGAATCAAGTGGTCAAAGTCTGCAATTTCTTGTAAGAATGGCAAAATGGTGTTGTCGTCAAACTCTGGATTAGCCATGAAAGTATTGATACGCAAGAACGCAACTTCGCCTGGTATAAGAATTTCAACCTCAATATTGCCTTCAATATCAGGCATTGGATGGTCTTCTTCGGTTAAGTCTATTTCATATTCACCATAAAACCAAATGGCTTGAGGCGAAGCAAATACATCAAGAATTTGACGGATATGTGCCGCGTTAGCGTCATCAATATCTTCATCATGATAGGCTCTTGTCCAAAGGGTAAGTTGCATTCTATAGGTTTGTAGGTCACGTGCGCCAATATGCCCAATGCCGCCAAATGGAAGTGCAAATTCAAATGCTAATAATGAAATCAAGTAATTTGCTGCCATGGCACGGGCATCATCACCTTCATGGAATGGGAAAAATTCTTGAAGGATAACGCCGTTAATTGGCTCCATATTCACAATAGATTCACGAAAACCTGCCACATAAGCATCAAAGTCAATACCAAGGCGGCGATAGATTACGCTGTCCCATGGTGAGTTGTCTAAAATAAAATTGATTGCATAATCAAAATCATATAAAACAAGGTCACGTGCTTCTTCTGTTAAGTACAGTCTGGCAAATTCTGCCCCAGCCATTGCAAGCTCTATGCGGATGATGTCATTTAACGTCATAAAAGCCACATGGTCTACAAGCCTTACACCATCTAAAAGTTCAATTTCACGACCGTCTACAAGGGCAATGGATTGATTGATAAACAAAACAATTTCATGCCCTAACCAATCGATTGTAATACTTTGGTCTTCGGCTTGCCATTCCACTGTTCCGCCTAACATATCTTCAAATACTACACGCACTGGAAGCAAGTCATCTTCTACTGCACTCACATGCAAAACATTAGCCATAACCATTGTTAAAATCATCACCATGGCTATGGCTTTTTTGAACCCTTTTGCGATTGTACGCATTTTCACTGTGCATCCTCCTTAGGATTTATAATACACACAGTATATTGGATTTTGTCCATTACGTCAATGTAGTAAAAACTTCAAAAAGTAATTTGTTTGCACTATTTTATATCATTTATTCTTCAAACAATGCCCGTGCAAACATATCTGCATCAAATGGCTGTAAGTCGTCAATGCCTTCTCCCACCCCAATGAATCTTACAGGAATATCCAACTCATTTTTAATCGATACGACGATACCGCCCTTGGTTGTTCCATCCAATTTTGTTAGGATAATGCCTGTAATATCTGCAACTTCTCTAAAAAGTTTTGCTTGTTGTAATGCATTTTGCCCTGTCGTGGCATCAAGGACAAGCAGTACTTCTCGTTGGGCATTGGGGTATTGGGTTGACACAATTTTATTTATCTTGCGCAACTCTTCCATAAGATTCTTCTTATTATGCAATCTTCCTGCGGTGTCACAAATCAGCAAATCAATATTACGTGCCTTTGCTGCCGCTGTTGCATCAAAAACTACCGCCGCAGGGTCAGAATTTTCTGCCTGACGAATCATAGTGACATCTGCACGGTCACACCACACCTCCAATTGGTCAATAGCCGCCGCACGAAAAGTATCTGCCGCTGCAACAATGACAGATTTTCCTTCGGACTTATACCAATGGGTTAACTTGCCTACTGTGGTGGTTTTACCTACGCCATTTACGCCAATAATAAGAAGTACTGCTGGGATAGATAAGTTAAAAGGTGTGGTGTCTGCTGTAAGTGCAGCAGATATTTCTTCTGCCAGCATTTTTTTTACATCTTCAGCATCCTTCACTGCCGCAAGTTTAACCCGTGCCCGCAAACTTTCTAAAATCTTCATGGTCGTTTCAACACCCATGTCTGCCATAATGAGTGCTTCTTCAAGTTCTTCAAAAAGTTCCTCGTCCACCGTTCTAAAATTACTAAAAACTTGATTAACACCACCCATAATATTATCACGTGTTTTCGTTAACCCTTGTTTAATACGGGAAAATAATCCTGCTTTTTTTTCCTGTTCCACGATATTATCCTCCTGACAAATTCTAATTTAATCATAAGTATATAGAAAGCGCGTATTTACCGCAAGGCGCATATCATATACAATGGAAAATAAAAAAGCCTCTACGTGAAAGGGATAAAGTATGAATATGAAAAATGTAATGGTAGTATTTGGGGGATGTTCTCCTGAGCATGACATTTCTAAGGAAAGTGCCAGAGCCGTTATGGGTGCGCTTGGCAAGTATAACGTTGTGCCTGTATATATCACACGGGCTGGAAAATGGCTGTTGTATGACGGCAAGCTTGGCAGCAACATACAAGGGATTGATTGGGAAAGGTTTGGTACACCAGCTATTTTAAGCCCCGACAGAGTCAATCGCGGGCTATTGCGCATTGTGGGAGACAAGGTGAAAACTATTCCTATAGATGTGGCGTTGCCTGTGCTTCACGGCCCAAATGGTGAGGATGGAACCATTCAAGGCTTATGCGAACTTGCAGGTATTCCATATGTAGGGTGCGGTGTTGCGGCATCTTCTATTGCAATGGACAAATCTGCTGCAAGGTTAATCGCAAAAGCTTTAAAAATTCCCCAAGCAGATTTTCTATTTTTTGATAAATCTGAAATTAAGGCAGACAAAAAAGCTGTGCTTAGAAAAATACGCTACAAACTTGGATACCCTTGTTTTGTCAAACCCAATGCAGGCGGTTCTTCTATTGGCATTACAAAAGTATCTGACAGAAAGGAGCTCATAGAAGCACTTGAAACCGCCATGACATTTTCCAACCGTGTTATTGTTGAAAAAGCAGTAGAAGGACGCGAAATTGAAGTGGGTATTTTAGGTGCGGGGCATACGGCACAAGCATCTATCCCTGGTGAAATTATTGCCGATGGTGAATTTTATGACTATGAGGCAAAATATGAAAAACCAGCATCCCAAACCATTGTGCCAACAGACCTTTCTGATGAGGTTGTAGAAAAACTGCAAGCCTATGCATTGGAAATCTTCCGCGCGATAGACGGCAGAGGGCTTTCCCGTGTGGACTTTTTTGTGACTGCCGATGGAAAAATCCTTTTTAATGAAATAAACACTGTGCCAGGGTTTACAAAAATCAGCATGTATGCAAAGGTATGGGAAGCCAGTGGCATTTCTCGTCAAGAACTGATAGACCGCTTAATAGAGTTGGCTGTTGATAATGAATAGACCCATTGGCATTTTTGATTCTGGCATAGGCGGACTGACTGTTCTACAGGAAATACAAAAGCAGTTGCCTTATGAAGATATCATTTATGTAGGAGACACTGCCCGCGCACCTTATGGCGGAAAAACCGAGGAAGTATTAATAAGCCACGGGCGGGATATTATTCGTTTTTTGCTTACACAAAATGTGAAAGCTATCGTCATGGCATGTGGCACAAGTTCTTCAACATCATTTGAGCAGCTTCAAAGTGAGTTTCCTGATGTACCCATGATAGACACCATCCGCCCTGGCGCAGAAGCTACATTAAAACTTGCCGCCACCCATCCAGATATGAAACTATGCTTCATTGCCACTGCCGCCACAATAAAAAATGGGCTGTTTACAAAAATAGTGTCAAAGGCACACCCCAGCTTACCGCTACACGTTAGAGCCTGCCCCATGTTTGCACCCATGATAGAATCTGGACTTAGCGCAAATCATATATTGTTAAAATTTGCGGCAGAAACATATTTGTCAGACCTGCATGGGAAAGTCAATACTGTAGTGCTTGGCTGTACCCATTACCCAATGCTTACTGAGGCAATAATCCATGTACTTGGCAAGGTAGACTTTATAAACCCTGCAAAAGCAACTGCCAGCACAACCAAAATCCGTTTAGAGAATGAAAACATGCTAACATCCGAGGTTGAAGGTAACGTTACATTATACGCAAGTGGAAACCCAAAAGCATTTGCCCGCACTGCCAAAGGGATTTTGAAAGAAGATTGTACCGTGCTAAAAGCCCCTCAATTTTGAGGGCTTTTTTTATATGCTAGGAAATTGCATTCGCGATTTCTCAGTGTTGGGTCCGTAAGACAAACGTGCCGATGGCACGTTTTCTAGTTTGCCAAACTCTAAGGACATGTCAAAGTGATTTATTACACAAAACGAGTATAATTATCTCAAGTCACTCAGCAAGCACAGGGCAAAGCAATACGGCTGTAAGTGACCATGACACAACGAAAGGAGGTGGGTAATATGGCAATAGTAAGCAAGCATCTATCATCACGTTTGCAATTTCGCAATATGACTGATGAGCCATTTCAAACAATGCATCGCATTAGGCCAACGATTGATGCAACAGCAGTTGCTTTCCTAAAGGATAGCATTAGCGCAATCAGTACACATCCAGCAATGAGTGCGGCACTGACCATCAACGAAGAATTAGTGGAGGAATAAACCAAACAAACAAACCCAATTAGGCAAAGCACAATGCAGAGCCTCTATAGAAAGGAGTGAAAATGTATGGCTATAACAATCAACAACCGCGCAGTTTTAAAATTTCGTTCAAATATTGGCGAAATCGTAAGGTTTACAATCCCTCGCGCATGTGTGGACAAGGATGGTGTATCCGCTCAAGCTTCCATGGAAGCCATGATAAGCGGCGGTGCGCTTGTCATAGGCAGTGCAATCCCCACGGCTATCTATGGCGCACAGATTGTAAAAACTGAACGGACACAAGTGATTTAATCAACTTCAATTATGCAAAGCATAACCCCGAAACGCAGTGAACAAACGGAGTATAAACTCACCCTTGACAGCGCGGCGGGGCTTGGGGCAAAGCTCCATTATAATAGAAAGGATGAATGATTATGGCAGAAGAAAGAAGACTTGTACTGCGCTACAATCCCGGGCAGTTTACATTTCGCCACTTTAACCATGGGGCAAGTGATACACAGCTGTACAATTTAGCGCGCCAGCTTAACAGTTTCCAAGAAGATGAAGTGGCGCAAATCGTAAAAATCCGCACGATTTTATTCGGTTAAACTTTATCGGACATATTTTATGATTAGAAAGGAGGTGGATTTATGGCTTCAGTAACCACAAACACATGTGTATTGACTTTCAATACATCACTTGATAGGACTTGTGTTGTACGCATTCCAGACCCGCGCCCAAGTCTTACTTCGGCAAGTATAGGCTCTGCCGCAGGTGGATTTATTGCCGTCAATCCTTTTGATGAAAGTGTTGGTGCGTTAACAGGACTTGCCCGTGCAGACCTTGTTGTTCAAACGACCACTCCGCTCATTTAGTTTTAAAGCAAAAGGGATTGTCTCGCTAACATAAAAAAGCGAGAGTTGTGTGTTTTTTCTCACACTTCTCTCGCTTTTTTAGTGGGGCTTAATGAGACATCCCCAGTTTTATATTGTGGTTTAGGAAATTTTGCTGGTTTCATCTTCATGTTTGTTGAGATTCATACTTTCTTTGACTAGCGCAACAGCTTTTAAGATAAACTCCTGTTCAGTTGTGCTTGCCCCTGCCACATAGGCTTTTAGGCGGGTTATAAAAAGGTCTTCATTTTCGGGCTTTGCATTATCATTGCCAAGAATATAGTCTGCACTTATGCTTAGGACTTTACAAATATTCCTTAGCACAAGGGTAGACATACCGCTATCTCCACGTTCAATGGCATGTAGTGTGGGTTCTTCAATGTCAGCAAGAAAGGCTACTTCTGCCACAGATAAATCTAATTCTTTTCTTCGGATAGAAATTTGATGACCTTGCAGGGTGTTTAATAAGTCAACAGTTAGGTTTTCATTCATAAATTTCAGATAGTCAATGATATTTGCCTTTGCGTTTTTATACCGCTTTTTTTCGCCAAGTTGCAAAAGCATTTTTAGCCCTTCTTTAACTAACTCCATATCATTTTCATAAATGCCTTTTCTGACTTGTAATGCATGTTGTTGTGGGCGTTTTCTTTTCACACACATATCCATAGCATAAGCATAACATTGTGAAAATTTATCGTTTAAGGTGGCATTGTCTATAGAGGGTTCAAGATACTTGGCGCGTAAGATTCTTATAGTCATATTACTGTGCAATGCGATACGAACTTGTAAATATTCGTCACTATCATGGGTTTCTAATGCTTCTGATTCTAGTGCTTCTATAAAAAACTCCCATGATTCACTAAAGGCTGGGCGATAAATAAGAAGTACAGATAAACAATAGAGATGAAGATACTCCCATGTGGTGATAGATTTTAATGCTTCAAAAGCTGGGACTGCGATTGAACAACAAACTTCAAAGCTTTTATGGTCATGGTCAGCTTTTATGGTTTTCAAATAACCTAGTGCAAGAATGAGGTCTGAATCTGGTGGGTTTTTAGCCATAAAATTTTCAAACTTGGCTATAAGTTTACTTGTGCCTGACTTTGCAGCACTATTAAATGCAAGAAATTCACTTATCAATGATTCTTTTGTTACTTCTGTCTTCATCAGAAATACCTCCAAACATTCAAATAAGCCCAATACTATTTAGGCTTACAAGATTATTAAAAACCACAGGGGTCTTCAGGGTCGCCGAAAGGCATAATTGGCATAAACCCAAAGCCACCAAACATCAATGCAAATATAGAGCAAAAGAACATGCTTACCATCTCCGCTTTCATGAACTTTGTCTTATATTGCAATATTATCGCAAATAACTTGTGGATATGAGAATTTGCAGTAACTTATGTAAGATTATGTAGTAACTCATACTTAATCCTACATTTTAAAAGGGAATGTCTCATTAAGCCCCACTAAAAAAGCGAGAGAAGTGTGAGAAAAAAATCACAACAGATAAATCATACCTCAAGTCAAGAGCCATATCAACTAATCCACATCTTCATATGATTCTATCGTCAATCACTCGATTTAATCAGGCTAGTCTTCTTTGTTTGTACATAAAATAAAGTTATCCACAGGTTTTCATGACTATATCATCATTTTTGCATAAAAAAAGGATGTCTCGCTTTTTTATGTTAGCGAGACATCTTCTTTTTTATTGCTTACGTTGCATTATAGTATAAAAATAAGGTACAATATTATCAAAACTTACTTATAAGGAGTTGTTTTCCGATGAATCCTATATTTGAAAAACTTGCACAAATGCGCATTGTACCTGTCATTGTCATCAATGATGTTTCAAAAGCTGTACCTTTGGCAAAAGCCTTGTGTGACGGTGGGCTTCCCTGTGCAGAAGTGACATTTCGTACGGCTGGTGCGGCAGATGCCATTCGTGCAATGACAGAGGCGTTTCCTGAAATGCTGGTTGGTGCAGGTACGATTTTAACACCTGCACAAGCAGATGAAGCCATTGCCGCAGGGGCAAAATTCTTAGTGTCTCCGGGGCTTAATCCTGATGTGGTACGCCATGTACAATCTAAAGGCGTGCCCATGCTACCTGGCATTTGCACCCCCAGTGAACTTGAGCAAGGACTTGCCCTTGGGCTTGAAATGTTAAAATTCTTCCCAGCAGAAGCGGCAGGCGGAGTAAATATGCTAAAGGCCCTTTCTGCACCTTATGGCACAATGAAGTTTATGCCAACAGGCGGACTGACACCTTCTAATGTGAATGATTATTTAAGCATTAAAAATGTCATGGCGTGCGGCGGAAGCTGGATGGTAAAAGATGAACTGATTGCCGCAGGAGATTTTGCAAAAATTACAGAGCTTACAAAAGAAGCCATGGCACTTGCAAAAAAATAGTACAGTATATTAAAAAATTTTTAAGCCCTTGTTGTCTCTAAATACATGAGATTACAGGGGTTTTTCTTATGCAAATGTTACAGAATTTTAACAAGTCAACAGGAAATTGTCATAAAACAGTGTAAATAATAAAAAAGCATGGTATAATCCTGTGTGAATGTGCAAATTAGCAATGTAGGAGGACTACCAGTGATATCCAATCAAATATTGCAAAACACAGTAGACGGCTTGAAAAATATCACCCGCAAAGAACTTACACTGATTGACAGAGAAGGAAAATTGGCAGCAACAACAGAAATAGGCATAAACCAAGACCTTATATCCTTTGTGGATAGCGTCATAGATTCACCAGCAGAAAATCAAATGATTCACGGCAACCAGTATTTTAAAATCACAGACAATAGCATTACAGAGTATATCTTGATTGTTAGTGGTGATGATGAAGATGCGTTTCGCGTGGGTAAGCTTGCGGTATTTCATATCCAAGCCTTAATGATGGCATATAAAGAACGCTTTGACCGAGATAATTTTATAAAAAATTTACTATTAGATAATCTCCTGCTTGTGGATATTTATAGCCGCGCTAAAAAACTGCGTATCGAAAACGGTGTGCGACGTGTAGTATATTTAATTGGCATTGCAGCGGAATATCATGGGAACGCAATGGAAGTTTTGCGTGGACTTTTCCCAGACCGTCAAAAGGATTTTGTAACGGCTGTAGACGAAGACAGCATCATATTGGTTAAGGAACTTAGCGAACGCGGTGCGTCAGAAGAAATTGAGTTTATAGCAAGAACCATATTTGATACCTTAACCATCGAAATGATGAGTAAGGTGTATATAGCCATTGGTGCGCCTGTATATGACTTGCAAAATGTTTCGTCCAGCTTTAAAGAAGCACGGCTTGCTCAAGAAGTGGGTAAAATTTTTGAAGCCGAAAAACAAATCGTAAATTATGAGCGTTTAGGCATTGGGCGTTTAATTTATCAACTCCCCCTTCCCCTTTGCAAAATTTTTATAAAAGAAATGCTGCAAGGTTTTAGTATTGGTGATATTGATGAAGAAATGTTTACCACCGTCACAAAGTTTTTTGAAAATGACTTAAATGTTTCTGAAACATCTCGTGAACTATTTATTCACCGTAATACCCTTGTATATAGACTGGACAAGTTGCAAAAATTGACCCGTCTTGACCTTAGAAAGTTCTCTGATGCAATCACTTTCAAAATCACTTTGATGGTAAACAGCTATATGCAGTTTAGAGAAAAACAGTTTTAATTATTAGGAGTTAACTTATGATTGAGGTTTCAAATGTAAGTAAAATTTATGACAATGGAGCCCGTGGGCTTTGCGATTTTGACTTGTTCATTGAAAAAGGTGAGTTTGTTTTTATCGTTGGCGCAACTGCTTCTGGAAAATCTAGTTTGCTTAGGCTTTTGCGTAAAGAAATTGAACCATCCGACGGGAAAATTATTGTGGATGGGCAAGATATCAGCAAAATAAAACGCAGACAACTGCCTTTTTATAGGCGTAAAATGGGCGTTGTTTTCCAAGACTTCCGCTTGCTTAAAGACAAGACCGTTTTTGAAAATGTTGCTTTTGCTATGCAAATTGTCCAAGCTTCTACACGAGAAATCAGACGTGCTGTACCCCAAGTTTTAGCACTGGTGGGGCTGGCAAAAAAAGCAAAAGCATACCCCAATCAGCTTTCCGGCGGAGAACAGCAGCGTACGGCCCTTGCCCGTGCAATTGTTAACAAACCACCTATTCTTATTGCTGATGAACCGACAGGTAATCTTGACCCTGACACTGCTTGGGATATTATGACACTGCTTCAAGACATTAACGACCGCGGTACAACGGTGGTGGTTGCTACCCATGCCCATGATATTGTTGATGATATGCAAAAACGTGTCATTGCCCTTAAAAATGGTGAATTGGTACGGGATATTGGTGTACGCGGTGCAGAATGGGTCAGCCGTCAAGAAGAAGAATTATTTGAGGATGACGTGTTTGAAGAAGAACCCTATGACACATTTTACGAAGCGGATGAATTTGTAGAGGAAGATTTTAAAAATGAAGACTAAAACAAACTTGCAAAGGATAGTTTTAAAATGAAACCTAGAACGATTAAATACTATATTCGTGAGGCTTTTCGCAGCCTTATAGTCAACAGGCTTATGTCTGCGGCAAGTATTTTTGCTGTTGCGTCTTCTATATTTATTGTCGCTGTGTTTTATATTTTAGGTGCCAATGTTGAGTATAATATTCGAGGGCTTGAAGGGTCTGTTGGGCTGGTTGTTTTTGTTGACGACAGTATAGGCAGTCTTGGGCTTGATACTTTAGAAGAACGTATTAACGCCCTGCCCAATGTAGACACTGTACGGCGTATTTCCCGTGAAGAAGCTTTAGAGGATTTTCGTGAGTGGATTGCAGATGATGCACTGCTTTATGGGTTGGACATGGACAATCCTTTACCCAACTCTTTTGTGATTGAAGTAACGGACTTGGCATTGCAAAGTGATGTTGCCCGTGCATTGGAAAATTTGCGCCCCTATGGTGTTGAGCGCATTCGCCAAGATGAGGATGTTGCAGGAATGCTTACAACACTTTCCACCATCGTTCAGCTGACCTCTATATTATTGATTTTCATTCTGGGGCTTATCTCCATTATCATTATTACAAATACTATCCGAATTACTGTAAATGCCCGCAAGACGGAAATTAACATCATGAAGTATGTAGGTGCTACAGATTGGTTTATTCGCTGGCCATTTGTGATTGAGGGCATGATGATTGGGCTGATTGGCGGGGCAATTCCTGTAGGGCTTACATGGTTTGGGTATAGCAGGCTGGTGCAGTTATTTAATGACATTCCACAGCTTCCATTTCTTACGCTGTTACCCGAAGGTGATATTTTTATGTATGTTTTGCCGCTTGCCCTTGGGCTTGGTACAATGATTGGTATTATCGGCTCAAGCTGGTCTGTTAAGAAGCACTTGAAAGTTTAGGGGAGGATTTCACATGAGAAGTATGAGAGGGACATTTAGTTTAAAAATAACCGCCTTTGTATTGGCATTTTTGTTTACGGCAATGTCATTCCTGCCATCAGCCCGAGTGGACGCAGCAAGTCAAGCCACCCGTGACCAGATGGAATATTGGCGGCGGCATCAGCAAACTGCCAATCAAGCGGTGACAGAGCAACAAAATTTGCTGGAAGGCACATATGCTGAAATGCATGGAGTAATGGCTCAAATCCAAGCATTAGACCAGCAAATGCAAGACGCACTGATGACACTTGAAGTCATAGAACACGCCCTTTGGGACACAGAAACCCGCATTGCTTACACAGAAACCGCATTGTATGAGGCACAAATAGAATGGGAATTACAAAATGAAGTACTGCGTATGCGCTTACGTGCCATGTATGAAGCCGGCCCAGTTGGATACGTAGCCATTTTGCTTCAAGCAGAAAATTTTGCTGATTTCTTCATGCGTCTGGAGTATGTCACAGTCATATACAATGCAGACAGGCGCGCACTTGCCCGAATGGAAGAAGCGTGGATTCACTTAGAAAACACTTCAACCCAGCTTTCACGGGAAGAAATTTTACTTAGAGACTTAGAAACTTATGAATCTGAAGCCATTGCAGAGTTAGAGCGTCTTATGGAAGAACGAGGGGCTTGGTTTGCAGAGCTTGCCAATGACGCAGAACAGTTGGAGGCACTCATTGCCATATTAGAAGAAGAAGCCCGTGCCATTGACGCTGAATTTGGTTTGGTACAAGCCCAATATCGTGCTGAACTTGCTGAAGCCGAGCGTATTCGCCTTGAAAGACAACGTCAAGAACGCTTAGAGCAACAAAGGCAAGCAGAAGCCGCCCGTGCCGCAGAAGTGGCTGCAAATCCTACTGCTGCCGCCGCTGCCGCCACATCTTCTTCATTTGACGGTCAATTTGCATGGCCACTGCCTGCCCGAGGGCCTGGGGATATTTCCAGCCCCTTTGGCCCGCGTACCAATCCTGTCACAGGACGTTCAGAAAATCATAGTGGTATTGACATTCCTGCACCAGCAGGGACAAGAATTGTTGCCGCCGCAGATGGTGTTGTTCGCCTAGCTGGGTGGAGTGGTGGATTTGGCATTACCGTTATCATTGACCATGGGAATGGATACAGTACTTTATACGCCCATAACTCCCGTAATCGTGTGGTTGAGGGGCAACGGGTATCCCGCGGCGACCATATTGCAGACGTTGGCACAACAGGACAATCAACAGGCAATCACCTTCACTTTGAAATTCGCAGAAACGGTACGCCTGTGAATCCTATGAATTATTTTTAAGCCTTTGTCTTAAAGCAACATTGCGGTTTATAGGTTATTATGATATATTTAAAATGTAATTTGCAAAATAGGTAACATTGTTTCACTATGCAAATAAATTTTAAGCTAAACCTAATTTAAGGAGGAGATTTATGTTTAAATCGTTCTTTCGCTTGCCAAAAACAAGCAGTATAACAAAAAGAGTTGCAATATTACTTGCTTCTGCTTTAACCTTTCAATTGATTGTAAGCCCAGATGTAGGTTTCTTTGCTACTCCTACCCCCCCCCCCTGCACTAACTGAAATTAAAAATGATGCTGTAAGTGTATTATTTGACGGATTTCCTATCTATGATGGCATAGTGGTGTCAGAAGATAGTGAGTTTACGATACATTTAGAATTTCCTTTGGACAAGAGCGATGCTACCGAAGGTATCTTTGATATGATTCCTCATCCATTGATTACATCTTATGTAACTAAGATTATTGTGAATACACAAGATGATTATGCACATGATTATGAAAATTTGGCACTTGCAAGCCCTCCTGCATTAGAGGTTGTAGTGCCGCCCACATCTTCTACTTATATAGTTTCTTTTGAAGTAACTGCTGTTTTTGACATGAATGAATTGCCTAAAGCCATAAATGGCGTGCGCCAAATCAATATCATGAGTAATGGACACAATGTTGAAGTAATTGTCATTACACCTATGGGTATTATGGCTACCAGTACAGTTTCTATGCCTGGATGGCAACCTGTGTCAACAACACATCCTTTTGGTTCAGCAACGCCAGGTTATTATGGACTTTTTGTCTTTGGGAATATGTACTTAATAGGTGCGCGTCCCACTGGACCACAATGGAATGTACCGCGGGCTCATGCAGGTATTGACCCTGGCTTTGCATGGGGTTCAGCAAGCCAATGGGGCGGGCCGACAGTTAATGCCCATGAATGGCATCCAATATTACAAGGGCTGACATGGGATTCAAGCCTTACAGGCAACAGTCCCGGTACAAGTCATATAGAATCCCGTGTTGCAGTACAGGGAGATTTTAGAGCATACAATGTTAGACCTGATTTTGGTGGTGCTTGGACGCGATATGGTCACGTTCAATTGCCATCTAGAGTAGGTTATCCAGGAATGCTTTTAGGTGGTAGCTTTTATTCAACTTTGCATCCTGACCAAAATTTGTATCCTCAATCTATGATTCTTCATTTAGGCAGTCTTTTTATGGGGGAAAGTGGCTCTATTTCTGGTAACAGACCTATTGTTGCCCATAGTGGCGGTGGTACACATGCTGCACCTAACTTCACAACTGTCCCCAGAGTAAGTGATGCCCAAGTAAATGCTTTTTTTAGTCAAGCTTTAAATGACCTAACCGATTTACGTGATAATCTAAATGACACTACGATTGTGCCTATAGGCTTTAATGGAGTATATCCCCAGCGTACTTGGCGAGGGAATGTACCTGCGTTTAATGGGCTGTCTGCCGCACAGCGGCTCAATGTTGACTTATTTGTTGTAGACGCACCTGTTGGCAGTAATAATGTTATCTTTGCTGGTGACGGTTTCCCAAATATTCGCTTTGACCATATGAATCATCATGCAGTTGTTGTATTTAACATTGATAATTCTGCTGGTCGTACTGTCAGATGGCAAAATAATATCCACTATCAACTGACTCCCCATCCTAACAGTACTATACCCTTAACAGCGCCAACCATCATTATAGGATCCCTATCATTTGACCCAATGGGTTCTATTGACCAGGTTCCATTTGCATTGGATCCTACACGTGATATACGTCATGCGCTTGCAGGGCAAAGATATGCGCATAGAATTGTCTATAACTTTATTGGTGACGGTAACATTATCCTAGGTGATACTGGTGGTTCGTTAATTATGGGAAGCATACTTGCGCCAACAGCTGATTTTGATGGCAGCAGACTAAGAGGTAGCAATATTAAAGGTTCAGTGATTGTAAATAACTTTATTCACCGTGGAACAGGATGGGAAATTCATTCACCCTCAACACATACCCCAGTCCTTCCCCCGCCTGTGATTCCGACCCCTTCTCCAAGCCCTTCCCCTTCTCCAAGCCCTTCTCCTTCTCCAAGCCCTTCTCCTTCTCCAAGCCCTTCCCCTTCTCCAAGCCCTTCCCCTTCTCCAAGCCCTTCTCCTTCTCCAAGCCCCTATCCTTCTCCAAGTCCTTCTCCTTCTCCAAGTCCTTCTCCTTCTCCAAGCCCTTCTCCTTCTCCAAGCCCCTATCCTTCTCCAAGTCCTTCTCCTTCTCCAAGTCCTTCTCCTTCTCCAAGTCCCTATCCTTCTCCAAGCCCCTATCCTTCTCCAAGTCCTTCTCCTTCTCCAAGCCCCTATCCTTCTCCAAGCCCCTATCCTTCTCCAAGCCCCTATCCTTCTCCAAGTCCTTCCCCTTCTCCAAGCCCGCCACCTGGTGGCGGCGGGTCTATCCCCCCAGCACCATCTCCAAGTCCTTCGCCAGAACCCTATCCAGAACCAACACCAGACTCATCCCCTTCCCCAAGTCCGTCGCCAACACCAACACCAAGTCCCTCCCCATCTCCAAGTCCTTCGCCAACACCAGAACCTGATTTACCACTGGAACCTTCTCCATCTCCAAATCCCTCTCCTATTCCAGAGCCTAATGACCCAATAGAACCTGATTTACCATTGATAAGTCAGCCTGAAGAAGAAATTGAAGAAGAAGATGTACCTACAACAGGTTGGGTTCAAAACGAAAATGGTGTATGGTATTTCTTTGATGAAAATGGAATACCGCTTGGCTATTTATTAAATGGTGAGTTCTTCTATTTTGAAGACGATATTCCGCTTGTACACATGGATGGAATTGATATTTATGAGCTTAACAATGGTATACCAAGAGGATATATGATGCCGCAAACAGGCTTGGGAAATTCCCGTCACTTGTTAGTCATAGGTACTGTCATTACTGCATTTTTTACAGTTATAGCAGCCATTTATCTTCATAAATTTAAAGTAAAGAAAGATTAAGCACTAGGGTGTGTCCTCACAGCTTTCATTATTTACAAAACAAATACCCTACAAGGATAAAACTTTGTAGGGTATTTTTAGGAGGTTTAAATGAAACTTATCAATATACTGGTTGTAGACGGAATGGGCGGCGGCATAGGTAAAGCTTTGATTGAAAGAATAAAAACTGAACTGCCCAATATAAAAATTACCGCAGTAGGAACCAATGCCATTGCTACAACCGCCATGTTAAAAGCTGGCGCAGATGCTAGTGCAACAGGTGAAAATGCCATTGTGTACAATGCATCCCGCGTTGATTTTATTATTGGTGTGACAGGTATCATCATTGCAAACTCTATGTATGGCGAAGTCAGTCCCAAAATGACAAAAGCCATTTCTGCAAGCCCAGCCCATAAAATACTAATCCCTATTGACAAGTGTAATATGACTGTTGTTGGTGTAAAACCTGCTTCTATGCAAGTATTCATCAAAGAAGTTGTAGACAAACTATCTGAATATATATTGTAAACGCCAATAGGATTTAAGGGACTTTTCAGTCCCTTTTTTTATGTATAAATGTATGGACTTTTTCTGCACAAAATCGTAAAATATGACAAACCCTAATGGCAAAACAGATAGACTTTTTATTCAAAGGGGACGTTAAAGCATGACTAAATATTTTAAGAATATAGAAAATTTTAGGTTTTACAGGTCAAAACACATTGGCATTATGAGACAGATTGAGCGCAGTGAAGACAAGGATGTCCCGCTTGCAGAGGATGATGTCTATGACCCGTCTTGTCATCCATTGACCCCAGACAATTTAAGACAATTAAAAATGCTGGGGACGAGACGCTGGCAAAGTTTTTTTATGTTTCATTTAGAATATCAGCCTTTTTGGGTTCAAGTACTTAGACTCCAACTTATCCAAGCCATTGATATGCGAGAGATAAGCATGGCAGAAGCATATTTGCAACAGATAAGCGCATTGGATGGCATGGATACCCCTGTCAATCAGCAATTTATTAAGACCCAAGAAATCAAATTCATGCAATTGAGAAAAGTTGCACTTCCTGACATTAAAACCGCCATAAAAGAAGCGCTTGAACTTACCCTAGGCGACTTCAACATAGAAACCCTTAAAACACGAGCGCGGGAAATAAAGAATATCACATTGATTCATCAAGAAGCAGAATTGTTGTTTTTACTTGCACGGGAGTACGAACTAAAAGGCAGATATAGGGAAGCATCACACGTGGTAAGACATGTATTAGACGACCAGTTTAAAATCGCTAGTAAAGATTATGAAGCAATGCGCCTGATACCAAAGGCGTTAATGCTGTTAATGGTATGTCAAGCAAAATGCAGAAACTTTGAAAAGGCAAATGCCGCTTACAAGAAAGCACGGCATTTTTCAGCAATCTATTTACAAGGGCGGTATACTAAGGCGTTTATTCACGTTCAGAAGCGAATAGCCAAAGACCCAAGCCGATTAAAGTTTAGCCAAGCCTATCTACCCGTTTATGTACAAAATTATGACCACCTTCCAAAGGCAAATACCCTAGGTGCATTGCTTTTGAAAATGCGCAGGAAACTGGGCAAAACCAAGGTAGATGTGTCAGATGGACTATGTGACGTTGAAACTTTTATCCACTTACAAATCAATAGAATAAACAACAGACCTCTACTGATGGCGGCTTTATTTCAAAGACTTGGTATAGACATACACCTGTTTGGGTGTATTATTTTAGATGATGTAGATATGTTAAATGAAACAATGAAAGACAAAGTGAAACAGCTACTTACATTGGGCGATAATGAGAAAGCCATTAAATTTATGAACTGCTTAGAAAGTGATACAGATTTTCAAAGCAATATCAACCACCAATTTTTATTTATACATCAAGCAAAGGCGAGAGAAACCGAATACTCACCATCAGAGCAGATAGAACTTGCCCATAAAGGTTTAAAAATGACTTGTGATTTTTTGGGTATCATCAATGCAGATTATTACATTTATAGTATTCAAGAGGTCATTATAATGAACCAATTGGCTACTGCCTATGGTCATAGCGAAGACATGGGCAAAGCCATAGACATATACAAAAAGCTATATCAAAACCTAAACAGCAGACTTGATAATGATGTAGTAAAACTGCAAATGTTTATTACAGTCATGCATAACTACATCAAATTTTTAGGTTTAATGCACTACAATACCATAGCCATCAAGGTGGCAGAAGAAGTCGAAGCTTTTGCAAGGCGCACAGAATGTATAAGCAACCTTGGACAAATTATTTTTAATAAGGCTTGGAATATATTTCAGATTGGAGCCCATGAAAAAAGTGTTCCATTTTTCAAAGAAGCCTATGGATATGCATTGCACTTTGACAGTTATCATCAAGGCAAACACATACCAATGATACGCGACTTCGTTAAGGAACACTTAGATATTGATTTAGACGCAACAGAGAACACGCTCTAATCGTCTTGAGTACTTTCTGGGTCATACGCTATTCTAGTCCAATCCCATTCGGCAACCGCTCTGCCTAGATGGCTTGTAAATCTTCTATCATGTATCAAGAAGTGACGGTCGTTAGGCGGCAGATTTTCTTCAAAAATATCCATGTTAATTGCCATATACCCTTCAAAGGTGAGCGCAAGAATCCTGCGTGGGTCTGTCGTAGTTTCATCAAAAGGCAAACTTCCGTAATAATGCAAATCTGTAAAATTCCACGGCTCTTCATCAAATGAATATCTGATATGATAGCGAAATAAATCCAAATCTGTAAGCATACCTTGAGGAATGCCTAAATACTCACGGGCAATTTCAAGCTGTTCGGCAGTGATAAAATCCATCCATGTAAATACAATCAATTGTTCTGGTCTAAAGTCAAAAAGACTTGCAGAAATATCTATCCCATGATTAAGTGACTGCATACGAGCAAACATTTCTTCAGGGGTTATCTCTTGCTCTATTGAAAGCAATAAATGTGTCCAATTGCGAGCTTCTTCTACAACACTTGCCATTATTTCCTCTGTATTGCCAATCTCATTAAATTCAACATCTTGAGTCATTTCTGAACTATCATCTATTCTAGTCCAACTCCAATCTGATACATCTCTACCAAGTTGGCTTGAGAATCTTCGGTTAAATAGCCGAAAATGAGGGTCATTAGGCTCTAACATCGACTCAAATAAATCCATGTTAATTATGGTGTATGCTTCAAAAGTAGCAGCAAGAATTCTGCGCGGGTCTACTACTGTTTCATCAAATGGGAGGCTTGCATAATAATGTAACACATCATAATTTGGAGGTATTTCACTAAAATCAACATTATCTATGTGATATATAGCTAACTGCCTGTCTGTAAGCATACCCAGTGGAATATCCAAATAGTTACGTGCAATTTCAAGCTGTTCAGCAGTTATAAAGTCCATCCAAGTGAATTTAACAAAACTTTCAGAGTTAAAGTCAAAAATTTCTGGTGAAACATATATCCCCAGACGCTGTGATTCTGCCTTCGCAAACATTTCCTCTGGTGATATTTCTTGCTCTATTGAAAAATATATATTAAAAGCATTCCTAGACCATTCTATAATCTCAGCTAAAATTTCTTCTGTATTGTCTATTGTCTCAATTTCTACAACATGAGGAATTTCTACGGGTTGAGAAGATTCTAAATTATTCTCAATAGCATTAAAAGAAAATGCGCCCACAACTATCAGAAGAGCTACAAGTATGACACATGCTATTGCTACTTTTTTCATATTCTCCCTCCCCTTTCATGTAATCTATTAAAAATATATGTACACCAGCTGTTATAGAATAAGCTGGTGTACAAACTTATACAATTAACCCCAGAAACGAGGATAATGAGGTAATCTATATCTCATATCTCTGCCCCACATATCAACTGCACGAAAAACTGTTCGACAGTTGGCGCAAAAATCAACCCAAGCTTGCAAGCTCCATAAAACCGTGGTAACTCTCATGCTTTCACAACAAGCAATCTCTGCCCTGGTTGTCCTTCGAGGTGGCAGTTCAAAATGTGTTATTATATAAATAACATCATCAGATAACTGTCCCGTTGAAAGCAAGTAAAACAATTCTTCAATACTATCAAATCCAACTATATTTAATAGTCGCTCCATGTAGATATCCCATTCTTCATAAACTACTTCGTGTTGAAGGTCAGCATAATCCCATGGGTATACATCATCTTTTTCACAATAAAGGTCGTCACAAGCCATAACAACTGATGGGGCAACAAATACAAATAAAGCAACAACAAAAGCGGCAAAAAGGGTTTTTACGTTAAACATGTACAACATCTCCTTTAATCTGTATTTTAATTGGCAATGACTAGATTAACAAGCTGACCACCCTCATAGGAATCCCTCCCTTACTTGCTGGCTGATTTTAATGCTTTACTCTATCATTATATATGATGCACACAAAAAAAGTGCCGAACGTGTCAGAATTGACACACTCGGCACTTTTGATAAACTCATTCCCTTTCAAAAATATAACCTTCTCCCCTAGACCATCCTATTACCCAGCCACAGCCCTCAATCTTTGCTCGTAAGCGTTTAACCGCGCTTCTAAGTGCTGTACTGTTTATTCCCATGGGTACACCCCATACTCTTTGATATAGGTCACGGGCTTGAATAAAACGTGCTTCATTTTGGGCAAAGATAAGTAATAAAATGCTTTCCTTTTCCGTAAGCAATAAATCTTTTCCATCCACCATGGCTATACCTGTTGTGCTGTTAATAGACAAACGCCCTTTCTTTATGATAGACGGAATCCTTACAAACCGTCGTATCAAGGCTTCAACCCGTGCAAGAAACTCATCAAATTGATAGGGTTTTATTAAATAATCGTCAGCACCTGCATTAAGCCCCCTAACGATGTCCTGTGTAGTAGATAACCCTGATAATATCAACACAGGCACTTCTGCATTGGGGCTACTTCTTACTTTTGGCAAAAAATCTAATCCGTTGCCGTCCTGAAATATAACATCTAATACAATTAAATCTAAAGACAGTATGTCCAGCATATCATAAGCATCTTCCAAAGTTAAGGTACACCTAACATCATAGCCTGCATTGACAAGTATTTTTGCATTTGCAGAAATTATCTGCGGGCAATCTTCAATAAGTAAAATTTTTTTCAATGCACATCCCTCTTCCAAACAAATTGATTATAGGATTTTTTATTTTATGTTATTCTTTAAGCCTAGCCGCGGCAGTTTCAAACATTTCATGTATTTCTAAAAATAAATCGACTAACAATGGGTCAAAATGTGTTCCTTTTCCTTCCTTTATTATGTCTACCGCTTCAGAATGGGAGAATGCTTTTTTATACGGGCGGTTGCTCACCAATGCATCATAAACATCTGCAATGGCCATGACTCTGCCCAATAATGGAATTTCCTCACCCTTTAGCTGGTATGGATAACCACCCCCATCCCATTTTTCGTGATGAGATTCTGCCAGAATCCTAGCGTATTCTAAAAATCCGTTGTCGGGGGTACTTTCTTTCATACGGCAAATAATTTCAGAGCCATTGTTTGTATGGTGTTTCATTGCTTCAAACTCTTCCGGCGTAAGCTTGCCAGGCTTTAATAAAATCGTATCTTTTATTGAAACCTTGCCCACATCATGCAATTGAGACGACTGCAATACAAGGTCTATATCAAATTTTATGACTTCTCTTTCATAAATTCCGCGTTTTTTCATTGAATCCAGCATGATTTTTAAATAGGTTTGGGTACGTTCAATATGATTACCTGTGGTTTTATCCCGACTTTCTACAAGTTCTACCGTGGTTTTTAGCACCGCATTTTTGAGTGTTATCACTTCATGGATTTTTTCCTCAACCATACGTTCAAGATTGGTACTGTATTCAACCAATTTTAAATGATTTTCTATGCGCTTTACAAGGAGAGCTGGGAAAAATGGCTTTGTTATATAATCTGCCGCTCCCAGTGAGAGCCCTTTTAGTTCTGTTTCAGCACTGTCTAAGGCGGTAAGAAAAATAACAGGGATATGTTCAAAGCGACTGTCTCTTTTTATAAGTGATAACGCCTCATATCCATTCATTTCAGGCATTTCTACATCAAGCAAGATTAAATCTGGGATGAGTTTTTCAAGCATTTTAAGCAATCTGACACCAGAATCCAGTGTAAATACTCTATACGTTCCGGAAAGTGCCTCACTGCCTGCCACCAGGTTACTTTTGTTATCATCTACAATAAAAATTATTTTTTTGTCTGCTTTCATACATTAACTCCATCTTCATGGGCAGCTTTTTTGGCTAAAATACTTGCTTCGTCAAAATCACCACTAAGCAAATTATCTGAAATTTCATTGAGTAATTCCTTTATTTGTTTTGAGTAGCTTTTTTGACTAAGTGCTTTCAGCGCGTCCCTTGCAACATCTATATCAAGAAGTGCGCAAGCCTCATAAATAATGCCCATTTGCGCTTTAAAAAACACCATGTTTTCTTCATCGTCTACCAATAAAAGATTTTGCTCTCCAGCTTGTTCCAAATTATTTTTGATTTTGGACAGTTGTTCTAAAAATCTAGGGGTTTCAGCTTTTATCGTTTGCATGTCATCATTGCGTCCTGCCCGTTCAAGTAAACCTGCCGTAACAGATAATTCATTTTTGCCCACATTAAACAGCGCGCTTTTCATTGCGTGAACGTGAACAATATACGACTGTAAATCCTCATGGGAAAGATTATTAAAATCAAGGGATTTTATAGCATCAATAACTTTTTGTGCATCTTTAATAAAAGAGGTGGTAAGCATTTCAGATATTACTTTTTCTGTTTCCCATTCTTTCCCGTTGGATTGAGCAAGTTTTGTATTTCTTGCCTGTACAATAACTGAAAACGGTTGTTTGTCACGTATAAACCGCAAAAGATATTTATCCATTTGGTTTATATCAATGGGCTTTGACGCATAGCCTGAAAATCCGCTTGACATAAACATTGCTGCCATATCACTAAAAGCGTTAGCGGTGAGGGCAACAATCGGATGGCTATAGCCTAGTTCTTCCCGCAATATTTTTGTGGTTTCCATACCATCCATTTTAGGCATCATATAGTCCATAAAGATAATATCGTAAACCGCACCGTTTCTTACTTTATCGATAGCTTCAAATCCGCTTTCTGCAATGTCTACAGAAATTTTGTAGGGCATTAAAAATCCTTTTGCTACATATAAATTACTTTCCACATCATCTACAACCAGTACTTTGCCATAAGGCATTGGTTCACACTCTAATTTAGATAAACGCTTTAGAGATATTTGAGTGTCTTCTATGTTTTGCAGATTTTTTGCAAGTTCTGCGCCAATGACATTTTTATCTTTGATAGACTGGGGTATGCGTATGGTAAACTCGCTTCCCATGCCAGGCTCACTATCTACACTAACAGTGCCGTCCATCATGTGAATCAGCTGTCCTGCAATGTTTAAACCAAGACCACTGCCCTCTATGGCATAGTTATTTTCCATATTAAACCGTATAAAATCCCCTGAAAATAAATTTTCTATCTGGTCTTGATTCATACCTTGACCAGTATCTTTTATCTTCATGATGATAATGACATCATGTTCATTTTCTGTAGGTTCTACTTGAAAAGACAAGTGAACAGCACCGCTTAATGTATATTTAAAAGCGTTTGACAAGAAGTTATTTAAAACCTGCTTAATACGAAGCTCGTCACCTACCAAATATGAAGGTAAATTCTCATCTATATTTAATGTAAATTTAATGCGCTTACTGCCTATATACATAATGTTAAGCTGCACGGTGTCAATAATCATGCTTGCCGTTTCATAAACAACAGGCATAATTTCCATTTTTCCAGCTTCTACTTTAGATAAATCAAGAATGTCATTGATGATGGCAAGCAACAAGTTGGATGCACTGTAAATGCGTAAGAGTGCATCTTCTGTTTCAATAGGATGGATATTTTTTTGAAGCTCTATTTCGGTGATTCCCAATACAGAGTTCATTGGAGTGCGAATTTCATGACTCATCTTTGCCAAAAATCTGGTTTTTGCCTGGTTCGCTAACTGCTCCCGCCTTATGGCTTCTTCCAGCTTTGCCATCATGGCTTTTTCTTCTCTAAGGTCGCGGGTGTAGCAAAGTATATAATCGACACCGTTAAAATTTACTCGTACAAGGGTTTCTTCACAAGGGATAGGTTCTCCACTGGATGTTTGATATAACCATTCATATTTGTTGTATCCCGTTGTAAGCCCCTCATTAAGCATACGAAAGCTTTTTTCATAGGATTTTTCGCCGTCAGGTTGATACTCTGGTGTAAACTTAAAAAATTCATTGATATATATGCTTCTATCCTCAATTTCAAACAATGTTTCTACTTTTTGATTAGCCGTTGTTATGTTGTGGTTGCTGTCAAAAACGGAACAAACCAGAGGTGAAGAGTCCAGCAATGCCCTTATTTGCATCCCGGCTATGTCTGTATGCGTTGACTCCACATTGTTTCCCAATTTTATCATTATGAATCATCCCCCTTTTATTTCACAATTTTTGTGAGAAATCACTTTGACTAATTATACTATGAAAATGTCCTAAATGATAGTAGAACGATTGACAGGATTTTATTGTTAATCAAAGTACCTTCTAATATTACTTGGTACTTCACCAAGGATAATCAAGGGGCATTTTGATTTTTAATAACAAATCAAACTTTTAGTTGCATTTTCTTGGCAATAGAAGTAAAATGTATTTATTTCTATCGTTAATACATACATTTATATAATTTAAAATTTACTAAAATTCTCTATGTTGATATATTTACTTGACAATATGGCGTTAAGTATGTATTATGATTTTTGTCGAAGAAAGACGATGGAATGGATGCAGCTGGAGAACGCCCTGCGCCTGTTATTAGAGTTCTTGTTATTCCTGCCTCTAACAATATTGGCGAGATTAGGAGTGGTGAAAGATGTTAGGAGAAAGATTAAGGCGTTTGCGACAACAAGAAAGACTTACTCAAGAAAAATTAGGAAAAATACTGAACGTTCAAAAAACCACTGTGTCACTATATGAATCAGACCAAAGTAACCCTAGTGACGCAATAAAAGTTAGGATTGCTCAGTATTTTAATATTTCACTAGATTATCTATTAGGTATTATTGACGAACCTATGCCTGCTTATCATGAAGATGCTTTTTTAAAGTTCCCAATAAATATGACTAAAGAAAGCAAATCACTGCTACGAGAGTATGCACATTCCGTGAGTTTAAACGATAATTATGAAACATCAAAGGAATAGTTAATATTCAGCTATTTGCATCAATATTTTGCAAGTGTCTGTTAATTCATGTGAGAAAATTATTAAGTGTCAAAAAGGTCGATTTGCTCAATAAAATTTTAGCAAATTGACCTTTTTTCGATAGGGAATGCTATATTATAAGAAGCTCAAATCAAAGGGTTGCATGATTCGATGTCATAAGCACACTTTTTGCTAAGTCTGCGGCAGTTGCGGCATCAGGAGAGTATAGGTCTGCGCCTATGGATTGACGGTAGGCATCTGTTACTAATGCACCACCGACCATAATTTGCACTTGGTCACGTTTTCCTTTTTGTATAAAGTAGTCTACTACGTTTTTCATTTCACCCATTGTGGTCGTTATTAGAGAAGAACATGCAATTATTTTTGCGTTCTCCCGCTCAAAGGCTTCATAAAATTTTTCGGCTGAAACATCTACACCTAAGTCAATGACTTCTATCCCCTTGCCTTCCATCATGAGGGCAACTAAGTTTTTGCCTATATCGTGCATGTCGCCTTTGACTGTACCAATAATAGCTTTGCCCATTGGTTCAACGCCTTGCTCGGCTAAATGGGGCTTTAATAAGGCTGTGGCTTCATTCATTGCCTTGGCAGCCATCAAGACTTCTGGAACAAAGATTTCATTGTTTTTAAATTTTTCGCCGATTACTTCCATGGCAGAAAGCAGCGCGTCATCTAAAATCTCTTTGGCAGAGATTCCGTCATTTAATGCATTTTGAACGAACTCAATGACAGCTTTTTTTTTGCCTTTTTGCAAGGCTTCGGAAATTTCACTAAATATACTCATATTTTTTCTCCTCGTTTACATATCATATTTTTTAGGGTCGAATTTTTCGCACTCATCTTTTACCTCAGCAATAAAGGCTTCTACATCATTTGGAAGGTCATCTACGGTTTCTGCTAATTTTTCTAGCCATGTTTGTTCACGGTCACTTAATTCTAATTCGCCGTTTTCATAACCTGTTTTCATGTACGCAAGTGCAAGTTCTGCCGCTTTTTTAGCGCGGGGGTAGTGACCATGAACTTTTACTATTTCCTTGGAAATATCAAGTGCGACATCGGGACGAAGGACATAGGCTTGGGGGTTTAAGCGACTGTCGCTGTCAGCATGGATATCACGTAGCATCAAGGCTTGTCCTTTTTCTGTAGCAGTGTTCATAAGGCGGCAATCGTATGCTAATTGCTCAAAGGAAACGAGGGGCGCAATGCCGCCCAGCAAATGGATATTTTGCACAGATTCGTTGCTCCAAAGGTCTGCAACACAAGCCGCAATATTGCCTATGGGAGAAAGATGGGCGCAAGCGGCAGTTCTGCCTTCCATAGCAATAGGAGTTCCTGTAATGGCTTTAATATACACGCCTTCATAACCACAATCTTTGTGCGGCCCTTTTGCGCCGCATTCTAGGGCAACTAAACTTCTAACCCCAGTAATGACACGCACAGTTGCTGCAAAAACTTTTGGAATGTAGTTTTTCTCTGCCATGACCATTGCTGTATTTCCAAATCCGCAAGCCGTGTCACCGGAAGCTATTGTATTTGTTTTATTTGCAATATTTACAATTTCTGTCCATGTTTTATTCATATCAGCACAGCCAAGAACTGATAGTGCAAAAATAGATTTTGCAATATCACAATACATAATCGCTTCATCATGTACTTCTTTTCCGCCTACAGTTTCTATTGCAAGAAAATCTGCACCGGCATTAGCACAGCCTTCAAAAGTTTTCATCATTTGTTCCCAGTGCCAGCCACGCCACATATGCTCCAGCCCATTGCCTTCCCGAATATCATTGGGTGTGATACGCACCGCACCTTTTATTCCATGCTTTGCTTCATGTTCTTTTATGATATCTACAACAGTTTTACACACTTCTATTCCCCACGCGGGGGTTTCTGTCATGGGGGGTAAAGTTTCAATTTCTGCAACAAAGCCAGGCACTTGCAATTCCCGCGCACGGGTGCAAATGGCTTCTAAAATTTCTTTATAATTGTTAATCACTTCTGGCATCGTATCCTTTGTAATGAGCATCGTAGGTAAAGTAAAATTGATTTCTGGATAAACTAACCCACCACCAATGGACATACCATTAGCAAGTTGTATTGGGTGCAAAGCGTTGCCAAATACAAAGTTTGATAAATTATCATACGCTGTTGAATTAAATTGCTTCATTTCATACTCCCCTTGTCCTGTGTATTCAGGACTTTTTCTTATTGCATTTTACAATGCTGGTCTATATTGTGCAAGTATGTAATTTATCAGTATTCTATGTCTATATTTTACTTTGGAAAACCCCCATGAAACTTTATTGTTTTTCTCTTACAGCTATGCTATATTAAATTCCGAAAAACGGCAATTCCATTCATTTTATTTAAGCATTATATAATGAGGTATAGCGAATGAAAGTCATTATCACACTATCTATTGTTTTAATTTTAACGGCTTGCACCCCCCCACTTACTTACAATAGCGAAATAGAAGAATATGCAATGATTGAGCCGTCTCCTGTTTTAGAACCTGTTATACACATCCTAACATGGCAAGAAGCCTATTCCACATTGCTGCATGATTATGCAAAGCAACCACCACTATCCGAATGGTCTACCCGAGGCTTTATCTTGTATGACATTGATAAAAACGGTATCCCTGAGCTTATCATTACACGCACAGACGAAGCTTTTTTTAACGCTCCAAATCGTATTAGCACTGAAGCTATCTATACTTTTAGAGAGGATAGTGTCGTGCCGATTCAAGGCGGATTTAGTACGTATAACAGTGCTTTGTCACCATCAAATAATCAGCCAGGCATTGTAGTGTTATCCCATTTAAGTACGTATTTACTAACCATTGAAGAAGATAGATTAGTGGCTAAACACATATTGCAACGCCCATGGTATTGGGCAGATGACCCTCGTTGGTTTATGGGTTCATTTATAGATTCAATAGAAATTACAGAATCAGAATATACCGAGATACGTAACAGTTTCGTACCCACTTGGACGAATAGCATACTCAATGAGAGTGCAAATATTTGGCCTGCCGAAATAACCGAGGCGAATATATATGACATAGTACTTGGGTCAGAATTACCAGAGTTTATTATTCACATAGCGGACTATGTTTCAAGACCGCCTATTGTAACCATCCAGGTAACAGACGCGCTTCAAATAAGTGCCGCCCTGTTGACAGGGCAACGCTTTCGGCATGAATTTTTGGATAACTATGATTCATATGTATTCTTTAGCGATGAAGATTTTAGCAACATATATGACGTTCTTGAGGCAACTGCAACAACTCACACCACTACACAATTGATTGCCTTTACTGTTAATATTCCTGTCAAAAATTTTAGGTATTTTAGAACCAATGGCGCAGAGTTTGTATATGAAATACCAGAAATGTTGTATACACTGGATATGCTGTTACCCGAAGAACCCTTCATAACAACATGGTGGGCGGCAGGGCCACATTCGCAATTTGGCATTTCTTTTGATGATGAAAGTGGTATCACAAGATATTACGCACTTAATTGGGATTTATCAGGCTATGATACATTTGCGTTCTATGGATTTGACGCAGTGAGTCAATGAGCGCATTTCGTGATATACTCAAGTTCGATGGAGGGTGCATATGACAACCAAACAAGAGCGGTCAGCAATTTTTAAATCATTTCAGTCTAACATAAAGAAGGGTGTTTCTTTTGATGAAGGTAAGGCAAATTTACTCACACTTAGGAAAATGTTATCCGAAATATGCGATTATATTTTTGATGTTTGCAGTGATGAAGATTTTTGCAAAATACCGCTTAAAACGGATAAGACCATTGCGTACTACCTTTATCACTTGAATCGGATTGAGGATGTTACATCAAATATTCTCATTGCAGGTAAAGCCCAATTATTTTTTTCTAAAAACTTTAACAAACTGCTAAACGCACCTATCATTACTACAGGCAATGAAATAGCCCGTGATGAATTAATTGAATTTAGCAAAGCCTTGAATATAAAGAAGCTTAGAGCGTATGTTTTTGCGGTTATGACCAATACAAATGAGATAATTCAAGACATGGGTTTTAAAGATTCCAAAACAAAGATTTCAACAGAACGAAAAGCAGAAATTATAAGGTCAAAGGTCGTATCAACTGATGAAAGTGCTTTTTGGCTTATTGATTACTGGTGCAACAAAACCTATGCTGGGCTAATGCTGATGCCTTTTTCAAGACACCTCATGCTACATCTTGACGGCTGTTTGCGAATAATAAACAAAATAAAATCCCATTAGTATTCCATATAAATGGGATGATAATAAAACATAATCAACGCTAAAAAAGCTGTTTTCATTATTTTGAAAGCAGCTTTTTTAGTGTTCTTTGAAAACTTTTAACTAAAATGACGGTCAAGCAAACCTTGGAAAGCTTTGCCATGACGGGCCTCATCTCTTGCCATTTCATGTACTGTGTCATGAATTGCATCAAGGTTAAGCTCTTTTGCTCTTTTAGCAATATCCATTTTGCCTTGGGTCGCGCCATGTTCTGCCATTACACGCATTTCAAGATTTTTCTTTGTTGATACATCAACAACTTCTCCTAAAAGTTCTGCAAATTTTGCAGCATGTTCTGCTTCTTCAAAAGCAATGCGCTTGTACGCTTCTGCAACTTCTGGATAGCCTTCTCTGTCAGCTTGACGGCTCATTGCAAGATACATGCCCACTTCTGTACATTCACCTAAGAAGTTTTGTCTTAACCCTTCTATTATTTCAGGGTCTACATCCTTTGCCACGCCAATAACGTGTTCTGCGGCATAAGTTAGACCTGTGCCTGAATGCTCAGTAAATTTAGATGCTGGTGCGTTACATTGCTTACATTGGTCAGGTGCGCTATCACCTTCATGTACAAAACCACAAATGTTACAAACAAATTTCTTCATTGTAAATCCTCCCTCAAAATATAAAGACAAGCTTTTATTGATAATAATTATTATATAAGAATTTAGGATTTTGTCAAGGTTTTATTTTTAAAACAGTTTTAATCTTGGCATGATTTTTGCTCCTTTTGTGCAGGTTGTAGCTGGGGTGGCATACTAAAACCACCCCAACAACCGCATAAATTTTAAGCCGAATATGGCTTTGCTTTAAGTTGTTGCAACCTATCTATTATTTGCATCACGTATAAGGCTGTTTAGAAGTCCAGAGTAATGGTTGCTTCTAAGATGCCTAGAATTTGCTATATTCCAGTCTGCCGATAACAAGGCAAAATTAATTGCAGCCGTTACAAAAGAATCAGGTATCCAAGGGTCAGCTTCATTACCTATTATGCCAACACCCGCATCTCCTATCATATCCCCAACGTTTCCTTGGCTATTATTATTTTGGCTGTTGTTTTGGTGCATCCAGATAGGCGACCTGCCTGTAATGATAGGGTCGCCCGTAATAGGGAGATGTGTGTAAGAAGCTCCCCAGCCGTCGTATGGGTCGAAAGTCCAGTTTGTATTTATATAAGGCACTCTAGCGGATTGATTTGCCCTTTCTTGCCGCTGTTGTTCTTGCTCTTCCTCTCGCACATTCAACCATTCTCGAAACTCTCGAAATCGCTCTATTTCCCTAAGCTCAATATCTGTAAGCGGGGCTTCAAAGGCTTCTTCAAGATTATCATAATCAAACCCCATGCGCCTTGTGAAGTTGTGTAGCTGGTTCATGGCTTGTATGTCTGGTGGTAGCTCGGGAAATTCAATGCGAAAAATGTTTCGTGGTGCTGGCGGCCCTACAACAATCCACAATAACGGCTCTTGACCTACAATGCCATTATTTTGCCCCACCATTCCACCTGTGCCAAGACGTACATTCATGTTGTCGCCTTGTCTAGCTTCAAAGCCGCTCCATGTGGCTTCACCAGTAGCAAAGCTGTGATGAATACGCCCTACAATACCTCGGAAACTTCCAAGTCCCTCTCCGCTATTATTCCCCACCAAAGCACCCTCACGAACATCGCCTAATACATTGCCGCTGGCTAAACTATTGATTATTTGCCCAGATGAGTTTGAGCCAACCAAACCCCCAACATCACTATGACCGACTATATTTCCGCTGGCATAGCTATTAACGATAAGACCGCCATTAAGAGCAACCAAACCGCCTATAGTATTTCCTAAATATCTAAGTTCGTTTACACTTGATATTACTCTATCCTCTGGATACATTCCAGTTGTAATATCAACATGAGCCGCACTATTTATTATAGTTCCGTGGTTACCTCCTATAATTCCGCCAATTCCGTCTGCATTTCGCACACCAACGGCATTAATTTCTCCCACTACATTCAAATTAGCTATAACCCCTGTGCTTCTAACATAGCGAATTAAAGAGCTTTGCATATTTTCAATGTAGATTGTGTTGCCACCCCCACAAAAGATACCAGAAAAAGTGCCGAGTGAAAAATCAAGCACAACATCATTCAATAATATATAGTGATAACGGTTTCTAGCTCCGCTGTGGTTCAAAGAAGCCATCCACCTAAAATGCTCTGCTGTGCGCATCAAAAAAGGTTCTTCCGCTGTACCCTCACCCAAAGGGCGCATTATTGGTGTGTCTTGCCCATAAGCTGGCACAACTAGCACCAAAATCATAACTAATGCCATAACTATGGCGGTGTATTTTTTAAGCATTTATAATGCCCCCATTTTTATATTATTCTATAACGCTAAAAATCAAAAATATGGTTTCTCCATCTATTTCACGCATATAGCCCAAAGTTCCAAAAAAGTCAAATCTTTGAGTAGCTCCATTTCCGATAAACTCTAAAATAGAAGCTCTTTCAGAAGCAGTTACTCTAAATGCGGGACGACCATTTACGGACAAATCATACCGCATACCTCTACTAGCTATTTGAGTTCTAAGCTCCTCCATACTTGGGTCTGATGGCATACCTAAATCATCCCAATTCTCAAGGGATATTGAAGGCGGGGGTGTTGTTATAACAACTGTAGATGTTGCCCCATCCCAATCAACCTCAACGCCTACACTTTCAAGCGGCAAGCGGATAGGCACCATTGTTCTGCCGCCTATGCTTTGAGCTGGCACGTCAAGAGTGTGTTCAATGCCATTTGTGGTAAATATGTTACTTCCAATTGTTATGCGTATCTCATAATTAGCATTTGTTATAACGGCGGTGCTTGTAGCACCCTCCCAGTCCACTTCAAAGCCCAATGCTTCAAAAACACCACGAACAGGCACGAGGGTACGCCCATCAACTAATGTTGGTGGTTGGTCTGCAAAGTTTATAGGGGTGCTACCAATGGTTACGTTAATTTCGTTGTTTTGGGTCTGTGTTTGGCTAGTAGGTGGGGTTTGGGTGGTTTCGCCGCCTACTATTTCAATGATATAATCGGAATGAATAATATTGCTAATTCTGACAATATATATCCCAGGGTGCGTTAAAAGAACATGAGATGGGGGTAAATAAAATCCTGGCTCATATTCAGGTTCAAAGCGATTTAGATTAAACTCTATGCTTTCTTGGTGTTCTTGGGTTTGTGCTACTACATGGATACCTGTAATATCCAGCACATCAAAACGCACAAAGGTATCAAAAGTTAGCCAATGCACTTCCTGCTCTGCCTCCTGCATCAAACCAACCATATCCATTTGACGTTCACTAAATAACCCCATACCCGCAAAATTTGTATCACGAGGAAGAACCCTCACGGCCAAAGTGTCCACGAGATGGGAGGGGATATGGTGAAAATCGTTGGCAAATACACCGTTGATTCCATGCGTGAACCAGCCCCCATCATCAGACGCATTAGTCATTGCAGGCACAGCCATAACCATCATTACACCAGCCAGTATAAAGGCGGCGCATTTTCTTGCAAATTTTTTCATTTTTTTCCTCCATTTTTATGTTTATGATTGCACAGCCCTTTTTGTTTCGGGCGGCATATCGAACATAATAATGGTATCACACCAAAATAAAAAAGCCCATTGCGTTTCTCGAAAGTTTTAGAAAATTTTTCGAGCTTTGCAATGAGCTTTTTGAAATTTGTGGTTTGATGAATTTCATTCGTTTGGCGTTCCGTATATATTTTCCTTGAACCAAAACGCAAAAGTTTCTTTTATAGATGTTGATACATATTGCTCTTTTTCCATGAGATTGCTGTAATAAGCATAGCGAAACATATTTTTAATTTCACTTGCCCTTGTTTTTTCTTCATCACTTCCATTTTCGTTGACACCAAAAAAATAACACATAGCGAGTGCTTTTTGATTAACAAGTTTTGGTAATTGAGAGGTGTTTCTAGTGGTTATGCAAAATGCAATACCCTCACTAGCATATTCAATAGCTTCTTCAAATCGCTCTGCCGTATTAAGAACCAAAGCAAGGTTTGCAACGACTTGGGGATAGCGACTTAATCCAAAAGGTTCTTTGTTGCCCTTTAGCTTCGCCAACTCCTTATATATTTGAATGTTTTTATCCACATTGCCCATTTCACGATAAGCAATTGCCATAGAGCCAATCAAAGAAATTTCCAACAGGGTAAGATAATATTCGCTTATCTTTTCAATTTCAAACTTAGGAATGGTTAGTTTTAGTGCTTGTTGATACAATTCGACTGCCTTTTTTACACCATCGGCGGTTTGTTCCGAAAGTGTAAACTTTTTCATTAAAATTCTTTGTTCTTCAAGAGAAAGTTTTTCAAAACCATGTTCTTTTTTATATTCAAAAGTTTCAAGATGTGCCAACCGAGTATATGTGCTACATCTCATATTCAAAAACCATTGATGATTTTTGGTTACGTTAAAGAAGTCTTTGTCTTGCTCTATTTTATCAAGAAATTTTGTCAAGTCATTTACCCCATCAACTTCTTTTGTTTGCATCAATTTAAGCAACACAGCCCCCTCTCTCATTGTTTCTTCATATGCCCTCTCTTCTTTGCCCATAAATAAATGTGCAGCTTCGCCCACATCAAATTTAAGTACATCTAGCAATCTTCTAAATGTAGCCTGTTTTGGCATTGCATGACCATTTTCGATTTTTGACAAAGTTGCCACATCAATATTAGCGTATTCAGCTAATTCTTCCTGTGTCAATTCTTTTTGCTTACGCAAGGCGCGAATTAGTTCGCCTGTTTCGTGAATTTGAAACATTAAAATTCCTCCAATGTGATTTTAATTTTAAAGAAAAGGCGCAGTTAAGGTGTTGTTCTATCAAACTGCGATAGAACAACACCCCTCTCAATTATTGGCGTACATAGCCCCAGCCCGTAAAGGGGCAAGGGGATAAAAATATTTTCAAGGTGGGGAGTTTTGAAAATATTTTTATCCCTGCTTCGCACCCCTTGACAGGCTTACCATATCGCACGATTTGAACCCATAAAGCCTTTTGGGCAAGTTTTTGTGCCTTTATATCTGTTCTTTAGTGTCGTTAAGAGTAAGGCTAACATTAAAGGTGCAGTCAAGAGCCTTTGCGATTTCGTGTAATTCGTTTTCGGGGAAGTTATCCCTTTTTATTTTGTTGCTTAAATTTGATGGTGTGGTATCTATCTTTTCCGCTAGGTCTTTCAATGACATATTTCTCTTGATTAAAGCAATCTTAATTTTTTCTGCCATGTACATATTCTTATCACGCTCCTAAATTTCGCTTTTATTGCCCTTTAATTATACATCATTATAAAGTGAAATTCAACACTAAAATAATATTTTATTTGAAAAATAATGAAATATTTTATAAATAAGTGTTGATAATATTCACTTTATAGTGTATAATAGCATTATTAAGTTAGTTGAATAACTTAATAATAAACCGAAAGGAGAAACAAGATTATGAAAAAATATTTTATCGACCCAGTACCCGCCACAGCGGAGGAATTGAAAAAGCGTTATCGCGAATTAACGAAAATTCACCACCCCGACAATGGGGGCGATACTGACATCATGGCAAGAATTAACAGCGAATATACAGACCTATTCCCAAAACTTAAAGACATCCACCAAAACAAAGACGGCGAAACATACACCGCCAAAAATCCAACCAACGAAACGCCGCAGGATTTTATTGACTTGATAGATGAGTTGATGAGAATGGATAATATTATAATAGAAGTTATCGGCTGTTTTGTTTGGGTGAGTGGCGAAACCAAGCCGCACAAAGAGAAGTTAAAAGAATTGCTGTTTAAGTGGCACTCTAAAAAGTTATGTTGGTATCTATCCCCCGAAGATTACCGCCCACGGAGCAGAAAAGATTATGCAATGGACGAGATACGCTCAATGTATGGCACTAGCGGGGAAATGAATAGTAAGGGAATAACCAAAATCGGAACATTTGCAACAATTTAATAAACGCAGATAGCAGGGGGAAATTATCCCTTGCTTTTCTGCCGTTCAAAATGTAAAAAAATTTTCCCGACAAGCGGGATTTTATTTTCTCTTGCTTGTTTAAGCAAATGCACTTTATTGGTTCTCTCCTAAAACTTTGCTATCTGAAAAAATCAAGTACATAAACGAAAATCACGCAACACAAAAACCCCTGCGGATTTTTCACCGCAAGGGCTTTTTTAATGGAAACGCGCCTTATTTTTGGTCTTTGTTTGGTCTTTTTTATTGCTTGAATTTGCATTTTTTCACTCGTAATCACTTGCAGTTGCCGCGCTAAAATCCTGTAATAATGCGAGTTTGTGGTGGTTGGTACAAGTTAGCGGAAGTTGAAAATAAATTTTAAAATATACTTGACATGTCAAGTCAAGTATATTATTATCTTTCACAGACAAATAGAATATAAAAACTCATAACATATGGAGGTTGTAGATATGTTGCTCACAAAAGAATGTGATTATGGTTTAAGGATTATTCGCACTTTAGGTGATGGTCATAAACGAACAGTTCAGACCATTTGTGACAAAGAGCATGTGCCTCACAAATATGCATATAAAATACTAAAAAAACTACAACATGCAGGGCTTGTTCAAAATAAGCGAGGGCCTGACGGAGGATATTTCCTCATCAAACCGCTGAATACATTTACAATATATGATGTTGTGAGTGCCGTAAATGAAAGCCTGTTTGTGTTTGAATGCTTGCGTGACGGTGCAATATGTCCAATTAATAACGATGATAAGCCTTGTATAATTCATGGGGAACTTAATCGTATTCAAAATGTACTTATGGATGAGATGAAATCTAAAACAATGGACGCATTTGTTTAAAAACTTATTTGAAGGAGAGATAAAAAATGAGTCAAAAATTTAGTTGCTCAAGCTGCCTAAGTGCAGATAAGAAAATGGAATGTTATATGGCAGATTTACCTGTAGAAACATCCTTTCATAGGGTAAAATCCCAAGAGGTAAAGTGCGGCTTCGGGCTTCAAGGTGTATGTTGCCGTCTTTGTTCCAATGGGCCATGCCGTATCACACCCAATTCACCAAGGGGCATTTGCGGTGCAAATGCTGACCAAATTGTTACCCGCAATTTCTTACGTGCCGTTGCGGCTGGTTCAGGTTGTTATATTCATGTTGTGGAAGGCACAGCCAGAAATTTAAAAAATACAGCACTTGCAAAAGGCGAACTCAAAGGGCTTGCTACCCTTGAAAGATTATGTAATCTTTTAGAAATAGATGGAGAAGACACCTATGACAAAGCAGTTAAAATTGCCGATGCCATTTTAACTGACCTTTATAAACCAGTCTTTGAACCTATGGAACTCGTGAAAAAAATAACTTATGCCCCACGTTATAAAAACTGGGAAGCACTTGGTATCCTGCCAGGCGGTGCGAAGTCAGAAGTCTTTAATGGAGTTGTTAAAACCTCTACAAATTTAAGTTCAGACCCTGTTGATATGCTATTGCACTGTTTACGCCTTGGCATTTCCACTGGTTTATACGGTTTGCAACTTACAAACCTTCTCAACGATATTTTACTTGGAGAAGCACAAATCCGTATGGCACCTGTTGGATTACGTGTAATCAATCCAGATTATATTAACATTATGATTACTGGACATCAACATTCTGTTTTTGCACATTTACAAGATATACTTATTACACCAGAAGCCATAGCAAAAGCAACAGCAGCAGGGGCTAAAGGCTTCAAAATTGTAGGATGTACTTGCGTTGGACAAGATTTGCAACTTCGCGGAGCCCATTACACAGAAGTTTTTGACGGTCATGCAGGTAATAACTATATTAGTGAAGCTGTTTTAGCCACTGGTGGTATTGATGCTGTTTTATCAGAGTTTAACTGTACCCTTCCAGGAATAGAGACAGTTTGTGACCAGCTTCAAATCAAGCAAATTTGTTTAGACAGCATTGCAAAAAAAGCCAATGCTGACTTAAAGCAATTTTCATTTAATGAGCGTGAGCGTATTTCAAATGAAATCGTTGATGAAGTTATCATGGCTTACAAAGCACGCCGCGGCAATATTACCATGAATTTACTTCCAGACCACGGCAATGATAATACACTGACAGGCATAAGTGAAGTTTCACTCAAGTCATTCCTAGGCGATACATGGCAACCACTGATTGACCTTATTGCTTCTGGGCAAATTAAAGGACTTGCAGGTGTCGTTGGTTGTTCAAGTCTTACCGCAGGCGGGCATGATGTGCTTACTGTAGAACTCACTAAGGAACTGATTGCAAAAGATATCCTTGTGCTTACCGCAGGTTGTTCTTCCGGTGGGATTGAAAACTGTGGATTGATGACACCAGATGCGGCAGAATTTGCAGGCCCCAAGTTAAAAGCTGTGTGCAAGCAATTAGGTATTCCACCGGTGTTAAATTTTGGTCCATGTTTGGCTATAGGCCGCTTGGAGATTGTAGCCACTGAAATTGCAGAGGCATTAGGCATTGACATTCCACAACTTCCACTTGTCATTTCCGCGCCCCAATGGCTAGAAGAACAAGCCCTTGCAGACGGTGCATTTGCACTTGCCCTTGGTTTACCCCTTCATCTTGGTTTACCACCATTTGTCACAGGAAGCCCAATCGCAGTTCAAGTACTGACCGAGGATATGAAAAAATTAACAGGCGGGCATGTGATGATAAATGCAAACCCTGTAGAGTCTGCAAACATGCTTGATGAAATCATTGTTGAAAAACGTAAAACATTGAATCTTGACTAAGGAGGCATGGCTATGAAGCGTATTATGATAAATGCTGACAATTGCAAGGGTTGTAAAAACTGTTCAATTGCATGTATGCGGGCGCACGGAAGCAATAGCCATGAAACCTTTTACAACTTAGGCTTGACTGACCCTGTGAATGAATCACGTAATATCATTTTAATAGATTCGCAAGGCAAACCTAAACCGCTATTTTGCAGGCATTGCAACCTGCCAGAGTGCGCAACTGCTTGTATGAGTGGCGCAATGACAAAGGATTCTGAATCAGGATATGTAAGATATAATGCAGAAAAATGTGGAGCATGTTTTATGTGTGTCATGAATTGCCCTTATGGTGTTTTAAAGCCCGACAAAGCAACAAAATCAAGGGTAGTTAAATGCGACTTTTGCGCTCAAGATGGTGACGCACCTAATTGTTGTAAAGTATGCCCTAGTGGAACAATTTATGTAGAGGAGGTGTAGGTCATGAAACATGTGATAATAGGTGCAGGGGCTGCTGGCATATCGGCGGCAAAAACAATACGCACATTTAAGCCAACAGATGAAATTGTAATCATTTCTACTGATGATGTTGTTCACTCAAGATGTATGCTACACCACTATATAAGCGATGAGCGAAATGAAAAAACAATGTCATTTATTGACGATAATTTTTTTCAAAAAAATAACATTCGATGGATTAACGGAAAAACTGTCACAGGCGTAGACACAATTAAAAAGTTGGTTGTAATGGATAATACATCAGAAAGCTTTGACACTTTGCTTATTGCAACAGGTTCTGACAGTATTAGCTTGCCCCATATTGGGGTGCAAAACTATAAAAATATGGTTGCACTGCGCAGTTTATCTGATGCAAAAATGATACGCGAACATGCTAAAGCCATTGAAAATATAATCATTGTTGGTGCTGGTCTAGTGGGTCTTGATGTTGCTTATGCCCTTATCGACCTTGGAAAAAAGCCAACTGTTGTTGATATGTCTGATACTATACTCCAGCTTAACTTAGACACATATGCTTCTAATGTTTACAGACAAAAATTTGAAGAAGCTGGCTGTATGTTTCATCTTGGAAAAAAAGTAAGCACAGCAGAAGACAATCCTAGCGGAAATATCGTGTCACTTACGCTGGATTCTGGTGAAAAACTGCCCTGTAATCTAGTCATTGTTGCAATAGGTTCGCGCCCTGGGGTTCAGTTTTTGTCTGGCAGTGGCATAGTATGCGAAAATGGATTGACTGTGAATGCACATCTTGCGACCAATGTAGAAGGTATCTATGGCGCAGGAGACGTGACTGGATTATCTGGATTATGGCCAAATGCTATAAAGCAAGGTGAAGTTGCTGCCAAAAATATGGTTGGTATTTCAACTGTTTATGAGGATGTATATGCAATAAAAAACACCATCAACTATTTTGGCATACCATCACTTTCCATCGGCAGAGTTGAATCTATTGATGGCGATATTGTAGAAATACGAGAAAGCAGAAATAGCTATGCTAAAGTTATTTTGCATGATGGACTGGTTAACGGTGTACTTTTGCAAGGTGACATTTCCCACAGCGGATTTTGGCAGTATTTGATTAAAAATAATATTGATGTCTCCCAAATAAACAAATCAGCCCTTGACCTTTCCTTTGCTGATTTTTATGGGATGAAAGTAAATGGGGAATATGAGTGGGTGGTTTAAAATAAGTAAACCCTTATATATCTAGCAAATAAAAAAGACTGCTCACATGTGATGAGCAGTCTTTTTTATTTGCGATGTGTAAATTCAGTCATATTTCCTCGAAAGTGCAGAGGGAGCATTTGTCTTTGTTGCTTTGGGTTTTTTCGTGCTTCAATTGCCAAGGTATTAAAGAAAGCGACCCATAATTCTTGCATTTCCTCTTCACCATCAGCGTAAACTACTTCAGCATTTTTTGGAGCTTTAGTGATTACATATTCTTTTTTATTGTAAATAGCAGCTTGTCCACGTTTTTTATCATGAATCACCCATGCTTGATTCATCAGCCGTTGACTAAAATGTTGTGCCAATAAGGGCAAGATATTATTTTTGGGTGTAACAGGACAGTAAAACACGCCCTGTTTTGTTTCGGCAAAGCGGCAAAAACCATAAAGTAAATGTGCTTCGCCCCCTACGCGCTTGGCAACCTGCAAAACTTCACGAATAGTATCTTTTTGCAAATGGCTGTCTACCATATGTCCAACTTTGAAGCCAAGTTGAATATATCTAAGCAAAGCCATACATTGTAAATCTTCATCTGCCAAAAAAGCATAGTATACCGTTAAGGCGGCTTCTTCTGAAATTTTTTCACGAATAGCATTAAAAACTTTAATAGCCTTTTGGCTATCCGTGGAAATAAAATATGGCTTAAAATCCAAAGAAAGTTGCGCTTGTGTCTCTACTTGAATACTTAATGGTACTATTTTTTCATAGTACACAGCGTAAACCACTGTTAAAAACCCATCAAAGCTACCGTCAAACAAAATAGACACTTCGCCTACCATGATGATGCAATCCTTGCCGGTTCGTTATCAAGCAAATTTAATTGGGTATAATCCGAGCCAGCAGAATTTTCTCTCAATTTCAACTTCAATACATCAGGAATAAGCACAATGCGTTCATAAGCCTTGCCATTACATGTAATAAAATATTTTGCACGTTTCAGCACTACACGCATTTTTTTTAAATCTGTAAAATCCAGTTTGCCTACACGCCGCGCCGCCACAATTTTTTGTGCAGACCGCTGCCCTATTCCAGGTACACGCAAAAGCATTGTATAGTCTGCCGTGTTCACTTCCATGGGAAATTTATCTAAATTTTGAATCGCCCAGTGACATTTAGGGTCCATTTCTAAACTCAAATTTTCATCTGTACTATTAAATAATTCCCCAGCAGTAAAACCATAAAGCCGTAAGAGAAAATCTGCCTGATATAAGCGATGTTCCCGCCTAAGGGGCGGACCTGCCACAGGCAATAGCGGATTAGTGCCGACAGGAATATATGCCGAATAAAAAACCCGTTTCAAGTTGAATTTATTATATAGCCCTTCTGCAAGAGTTATGATTTTACTATCACTTTCTGGCGAAGCCCCTATTATCATTTGCGTACTTTGTCCTGCGGGTGCAAAAGTTGGTGCATGGCGGTATAAAGTTAGTTCATTTTTGCTTTGGATTATGCCATGCTTTACCGTTTTCATCGGTGCTAAAATGTCTTGTTTTGTTTTTTCTGGCGCAAGGCGAACTAAGCTTTCGCGGGATGGAAGCTCTATATTTGTACTAATTCTGTCTGCAAGCATTCCCGCTTGTTTAATCAATGCATTGTCCGCCCCTGGGATTGCTTTAACGTGAATATATCCATTAAACCTGTACTTTTCCCGTATAATTCTTAAAGATTGAATCAGTAATTCCATTGTATAGTCAGGGTTTTTAAATACTGCCGAGCTTAAAAAAAGCCCTTCAATATAATTTCGCTGATAAAACCGCATAGTCAGCTCTGCAACTTCATCAGGGGTAAAAACTGCCCGTGGAACGTCCTTTGACCGTCTATTTTCACAATACTGACAATCATAAATGCAATGATTGGTCAACAAAATTTTAAGCAAAGAAATACAGCGCCCATCGGCTGTAAAACTATGGCAAATGCCACATGCGACAGTATTACCGACCATACCCTTTTTTGCCCTGCGGTTACTCCCACTAGATGTACACGCTACATCATATTTTGCCGCATCTGCTAAAATTGTTAATTTTTCCATCATATCCATAGTAATAACCCCAAATCTTTTGACTTGTGGTTATTATAAAACATTTATTAGAAAAAATCAAACATTTGTTTGTCGAACAATTGATTTTAATTTTAAATTTACTGATAGTGTATAATCTTTCCTCACAAACAGTTTAATTCTATAATAAATATCAATGTTTCCTTATAACACAAACCACCATCTTAACGGCAACTTCTTTAACTACAGGCACATGTACAAGTGGTTTTAATATATTTCTCAAAGGAATCTCCCCATAATAAATAGGTTGAATATTCATAGCCTTTAATATTTTTTTAAATCGCTGGATAGTCATTTTATTGATATATGAAAAATATTCCTTGCCATTTATATCCTTGGCAATACGAAAGTCAATCCTATCGTCACCATCTGGATGTTTAGCAACAGCATCTTTATACACTTGAATGAGTGTATCCTCGTTGAAAAGCATATGCACCCATGGTATTCCAATGGCATCACTTAAATGTGCGCCAAAAGGATGATAATATGGCGGAAAGTTTAGAAAAAGCTTTCCACCAGGCGACAATACGCGCAAACATTCTTGAATCACCGCTTCCGGTTCGTCTACATGTTCCATTGCATCATTCATTATAATGGTGTCAATGCTTGCCGTTTCTAGCGGAAGTTTTGCAGCATCGGCATGTATAAATTCAAAGCGGTCTTGTAAAGAACGCTTTACTGCGTGAGTATTCGCCTCTTCACGATACTTTTCTAATATTTCTGCACCATATATTTTTTTGACACCAAGAGAGGCGTAATAGAGTGTTTTACCAGCCGCGCCACAACCTATATCTAAAACTGTTTTTCCCACAAACATTTCATCTACACTTGAAAAAGAAAGATAAAACTTTATCGTTTCAGCACCTCTTTCATACTGCCACTCACCATATGTCATCACACCATCGTTACTCATATTAAATGGATGGGCTGGTAGTGGGAACACATTGTTTAGCTTCTTACATATTTTTGCACTTATTTTCATATTGAATCTGCCTTTCAAGGATTCTTGTACTACTATTTTGCTTGATTAACAGGTTATTGTCAATTAAGAACCTGTGTTATACAATGAGCATATGAATGAAAAAGTCAAAGTAAATCAACAAGATAAACCCATCTTTGCCACAGTGGGCATAATGATGGTGGTTGGCTTCATAGGAAAAATTATGGGGCTTTTTCGTGACCGAATGCTTGTTGTCCATTATGGCACAGACACTGCGGAAAGCATTGCCTTTACAGCGGCAAGTGTTTTACCGCGGGTTTTCTTGGATATTATGTTTGCCGCCGTATTTTCTGCTAGTTTTATTCCTGTATTTAATGAATATTTAGAAACAAAAGGAAAGCGGGAAGCTTTTAATTTAGCTGCCCGCTTTATAATGATGATTGGCTTCATCACTTTAGCCATGACCGTTTTATTCATTATGCTTGCCTCCCCTATTTTTGATATATTTGTAGGGGCTGAATATGATAATGTCGTGATTTCTACATTGGGTGTTCATTTGCTTAGAATTTTATTTCCCCTGATGTTTTTAAGCGGATTGGCATTTTCACTGGCAAGTATGTTGCAATCCTTGGGCAATTTTAATATTCCTGCGGCCATGAGTATTGTCTCCAATGGAATTATTCTACTGTATTATTTCTTTTTCATTGACTACTTTGGTATATATGGGCTGGCGATTACATTCTTAATTGCATGGGGCGCGCAAATTATTATTCAAATCCCTTTCTTAGTAAAACATCGGTTTAAGCTGTCCTTTAGAAATTTTACTTGGCGTGATGAAGGACTCCGCAAAATTGCACAACTTTCTTTGCCTGTTATGGTTGCAACATGGGTTGCACCAGTAAATTTACTTGTAAACGGCAGAGTGTCAAATATATATGGTGGTGAACATGGTTATGTTGCCATCAATTTAGCACATGGACTTTACAGTATTATTGCAGGACTGTTTGTACTATCTTTAGCCAATGTAATTTTGCCAAAACTATCAAGGCTTGCTACATTAGGAAATATGAACGCATATGCTGAATCTGTGCGAGATAGTCTAAAAAGTCTGTTTTTTTTGCTCATTCCCATGACTTTTGGACTGATGGCTATAGCACACCCTCTTGTACGCCTAGTGTTCCAAAGCGGAGATTTTGGACATGAATCTACATTGGTCACATCAACCGCGCTTTTTTATTTTTCTCTAGGTATTTTAGGCTTCGGTTTACAAGTGATATTGTGCCGTGCATTTTATGCAATACAATATGGACGCGCCCCACTTATCACAGGGATTATTGCCATGGTTATTAATCTTATTTTAAGCGTCATGATTGCCCCAATCATAGGGATTGGCGGGCCTGCACTTGCTTCATCAATATCCATTAGCATATCGGCAATATTACTATTTATCATACTACGCCACAAGTTGCCCAACCAATTATTTTGGACACGAGATATGACTATCGATACCATTAAAATCATTATAATTTCTATTGCAATGTTCTTTGTAGCAAAGCATACATTATACTTTACAGAAAGCTTTTTTGACGAAATTACATTTCTAGCACGGATTTTTACCATTTTAATTCCAGTAATCCTTGGCGCAGGGCTTTATATTTTAGGATGTTTCTTATTTCGCGTTTCTGCCTTACGCAAAATCACAACCCAATTATGGAGGAAAACATGATAAGTCATTTTTTAACAAGTGAAGTCTTAGGCTGGGCAGCCTTGCGTACCACAGTGATAATTTTTATCACTATTGTTATTGTTCGGATATTTCGGGCAATATGCAGAAAGTTTATAAAAGATACAATCCATTTGAAATTTATAAAAAATGTACTCAGTATCATTATTTGGATGGTTGGGGTTATTTTTGCCCTAAGCCATCTTCCGTATTTTTCAGATGTAGCCATGGCACTACTAGCAGGGTCTGGTATTGCTGCATTAACTATTGGTCTTGCGGCACAAGAATCTCTTGGCAATGCATTTAATGGGCTATTTATTTCAATCTTTCGCCCTTTTGAAGTAGGCGACAGAATCCATCTAATCAATGCAAACATTACAGGTTTCGTCGAAGACATTACAATCCGTCACACAGTCATTCGTACGTTTATGAATAGCCGCATCATTATCCCAAACTCTGTCATGAATCAGGAACTTATCGAAAATTCTAATTTCTACAATGCCCAAGCCTCTGCGTTCATTGACGTTATCATTACCTATGACGCGAATGTGTCTCAAGCAAGTGAAATAATAGCCCAAGTCATTGGTAATCATAAGGATTTCGTAGACACCCGCACTGATGAACAAAAAGAAACCGACCCAAAAGTGCCGGTTTTTGTACGTGCCCTAGGGCTTTATGGTGTAGAACTTCGCGCCAGTATGTGGACAGCAACAATAGGGCAAAGCTTTGCAGCGTGCAGTGAAGTAAGAAAAGCAATTCTTCAAGATTTTAAGGACGCAGGCATATCCATATCCCATAGCAAAATCATTGACCCTGCAATCCAACTTTAAACAGTCGGAGAAACACCCAAAAGCCAGTCATTGAGTTCCAAATGAAGCCAGTGCAAATCATATTCTACACGTGCAAGCCAAATTTCATCTGGATTTTGGGGTTGTATAATTTCTGTGCGTATACTTGTATGATTTTGCAGAACACCATCTTCCATTGCTCTACGCAATAAATTGACAATTGCACTATTTAGCCCTGTACCCTCAAGGTCAATTTCAGATAAGAGTAACATCCCCGCTTGGTCTGAATGAGAGACATTCACCACGCGAATATACCTATCCACATCCAGTCTAAAATCTGGGCCGTCTGTAATCAAAATAATAGATACATACTCGTCAAAATCAAACGCACGCATACCATCAGAAAAAATAAAAAAAGCAACACTTACTGTAAAAATAAGCATGACAATAGCCACTGCATAAGTAGTGGCTTTTCTCATATTCATTGGCTTTTGCATTTTATTTCTAGGTTTCCAAACATTATCTACGGCAGACTTATGGATAAAATCAATCAAATCATCAAAATATTCATCATCAGGCTTAGATTCAAATATTTGAAATCCTGAAAGAAAATCATAAAGTTCATCACAAATATCTATATCAGAAACTTTTAGGGCAACAATAATTTTTCCATCTTCAAAAGCCTGTTGCACTTCCCTATAAATTTCAACGGATGTGTTAGACTCACTTGAAAGCACCAATACAAAAATTTCACATTCACGAATGCCCCTAAAAGTTTCAACGCCATTTCTTGGTGCAATCCAACAAGTAATGTCTTCATACTCCAAAGCATCACAAATTGCTTCGGCTATTGGCAAATCTTTTGATGAATGACTAATAAAAACTCTTTGCATTGACTCCGCATCCCTCTTAAAAAAGTATAAAAATTTTTACCCCGCAGTAATGATACCTAAATTAGGATACTCATTCTTTATATTATGGAGACTCATGCGAAGACACTCAAATGGGTCTTTGCCATAACATTCATCATGCTCTATCATACCATATTCTACTTTAGCATTAGCAGCTGCTTGAAAAATAGTTTTCCAGTTTAAATTACCTTCCATCACTTCTGTCATACGGCGCATACCCTCTACAATGGAATAATCTTTTAAATGTAACATACTGATACGCCCCGCCATCTTGTTAATGGTTAGTGCAGGGTCGCATCCACCAGACTGAATCCAAAAAAGGTCAAGCGCAAAATTGCAGTCTACAAATTTTTCTGTAAGATAGTCAAGCGCAAGCTTACCATCAAACTTTTCAAACTCAAAGTGATGGTTATGATATACAAATTGCAGCTCTGCTTCTTTTATTGCACGTGCTGCCGGAATAAAATCAGTTATAAAAGTTCTAAATCCAGCCTTCTTGCGTTCATATCCATTAGGCATGGTGTTAATCCCCACAAACTTTGCACCCATTGCCTTGCTTTCTTCTATAACAAGCTCAGTCTCTTCAATAATGCGCATAGGATTTACATATGTTGAAATTACATTTAAATCATAAGCTTCGCAAGTTTCTGCAATTTCCAATGCAGGAATCACTGGATTAACACTTCCAACATGTACACTGTCAAAGCCCATTTCGGACAATTTTTTAATTGTGCTGGCAAAGCCTTTATGTGTTTGCGTAAACTCACGCACAGTGGATAGCTGTACTCCAAATCTCATTTTTATGCCTCCCAATTGTGGTATACATTTTGCACATCATCTTCATCATCCAATAAATCTAAAAGCTTATTCATGCTTTTTAATTCTTCAGAAGTAGTTAACGTGGAATATGTCTGTGGTAACATCGTAACTTCTGCGGAAATCATGGGAATATTCGCAGACTCAAGGGCTTCACGTACTACAGAAAATCCGTCTACAGCCGTAAGAACTTCATATCCCCCATCTTGAACAATAAAATCATCTGCACCAGCATCTACAGTAAGAAGCATAAGCGACTCTTCATCCATACCGCAATTTGTCTCAATCATAATTTGCCCAACTTCATCAAACATAAATGCCACACAACCTGGTGTACCCATGTTGCCATTACCCTTAGTAAAGGCATTGCGTACACTAGCCGCCGCACGATTTCTATTATCCGTCAATACCTTGATGATAATTGCCACACCACCTGGTCCATACCCTTCATATGTTATCGCCTCAAAATTAACTTGCGCTACATCACCTGCGGCTTTTTTTATACTACGCTCTATACTATCGTTTGGCATATTTTCAGATTTTGCTTTAGCAATTGCATCACGCAGTTTCATATTTGAAGCAGGGTCTCCACCGCCACCATGTTTTACAGCCATGGCAAGTTCTCGTCCAAGACGCGTAAAAACCCGTCCTTTTGCGGCATCATTTTTTCCTTTACGATGCTTGATGTTAGCAAATTTAGAATGACCAGCCATCACTAGTCCATCCTTTCAGCAAAAATATATAATGCGCATTCTATTCGCTTACGCATCAGTTCGCAACTCATTTTATCGGGCTTTAATATACTATCATTGGCATAATAAGCAGTCGCCATACATCCGCCGCTACAATAATACCGTGCCCAGCATCTTGTACATTCAGGTTTAGCATACACATGACAATTTTTAAAATCTTTTGTGTATTCCCTTTGTTGAACGCCTGTTTCCAAATCCCCCACTTGAAAACGCTCATCTCCCACAAATTGGTGACATGGATATAGCTTTCCAGAAGGTGTAACAGCCAAATATTCTGAACCTGCACCGCAACCTGTCACACGTTTAGCAATACAAGGACCACCATCAAGATTCATTTCAAAATGAAAAAAAAGCACACCATTTCCCTCTTTTTCGCGCTTAATCAGCGCACTTGCAAGTGTTTCATACGCTTTAAAAAGTGTAGGTAAATCTTCTTCCCGTAAGGCATAATCCGTTTCAGGTGGTGCAACCACTGGTTCTATAGAGATATTTTTAAATCCTTCATCTGCCATATGAAGTACATCGTCAACAAAATCCAAATTATGCCGCGTGAAAGTACCACGTACATAGTGGCTCATTTGATTCAAAATACGCGTATCTGCAAGCTTTTTGATTTTAGGGAAAACTTGCGCATAGCTACCACGCCCATCATGGCTTAGACGCATACGGTCGTTAATTTCAGGCCGCCCATCAAGACTTAATACGACATTATCCATATGTTCATTTATGTAGTGAATTGCATCGTCAGTCAGCAATGCACCATTCGTAGTCAACGTGAAACGAAATTTTTTACCTACTTTCGTTTCAATGGAACGGCCATAAGCCACCAGTGCTTTTACTACGTCAAAATTCATCATGGGTTCGCCGCCAAAAAAATCTATTTCTAAATTTCTACGTGTACCCGACTGAGCAACTAGAAAATCTAAAGCCCTTTTACCTACATCAAAAGACATTAACCCCCTGTCGGTTAATGAATAATTCCCATCGCCGGCAAAACAATATACACAACGCAAATTGCACTCATGCGCCATATGCATACAGAGTGCTTTTACAACAGGTTTGCGATTTTTCATGTGTTCATGTACAACAGATGTCTTTGGTTTACTAAAAAGTTTTCCCGCATCGATGAGTGCGCGTATTTCTTGGGAAATTTCTGAAGGTACATCATGTAACGCTTGCGATAAGTTTTCTTCGCAAGCGTTTTGCATGGATGAAAGCACAGCCATGGTCACATCATCTACTTGGTGCAATGCACCACTTTCCACGTCCAGCACCAAATTGCGTGACATGATACTAAAACAGTGAATCACGCGCTTTTTTCGCAGTTTTGATTGGCTACTGTACAAGATGTTTTGCAGGCAGATTGACAAGATGTTTGACATTCACCACAGCCTGTACCATCATGCTTTTCTTCGGAAACACCTGCATAAATTGTTTTAATGTGATTCATTTTAATCAGTCCTTTTATATTATTTTTATTGTAGTTTTTCTGCTATTTCTGCAATAATTTTATCCGCTTCATCATAAGACACTTGACATGTACCGACTTGCTTATGCCCGCCGCCGCCAAAACTTAGCATAACAGAGCCAACATCCACTGTTGCTGTACGATTTAACACGCTATACCCACAAGCAATTGCCACATTCTCTTTATTTTTGCCGTCTACAATCCACATTGAAATATTTTGATTAGGGAAGAGACTATATATCATAAATCTGTTGCCTGCGTTAATCGTTTCAACACCACGCAAGTCAGAAATAATGACATTGCCTTTTGTCACAGTATGCTTGTGCAGCATATCTTTAAAAAGTTCGGCTTGTTCTTGATAGAGTTCCACACGCTCTTTTACATCTGGCATTTCTAAAATTTCTTCAATTGATTTATTACGGCAAGAGTCAATTAGCTCTTCCATTAGGCTGTAATTGCTTATGCGAAAATCTCGAAAACGTCCAAGACCTGTACGTGGGTCTGTTAAAAATCCAAGCAAAACCCAGCCAGTTGGGTTCAATACATCATCAGCAGTTAATTTCCCGCTGTCTACTCTATCTACTTGGTCAAGCATTGATTCAAAGCGGGAAATGTCATATCGGTCTTTAAAATATTCATAAATAACCCTTGCGGCACTATCTAGTTTACGAAGCGAACCTACAAAACCCTCTGGTTTACCAATTCTTTCCCATTCGCTTGTGTGGTGGTCAAACCACATGCCACAACCTGCGACATATGGAACATTGGCTAAAATATCATTTGCTGTAACCCGCACATTTCCATCTTGTAGGTCTTTTGGGTGTACGAAACGCCACTTTCCAATTAACCCAATTTCCCTAAGCAAAACCGCACATGCAAGACCATCAAAATCAGACCTTGTGAGTAAGTCCATTTTATGCACCTCCTATTTATTATAAATCCCTATTCTTACCATGCCATATTTAGCAAGTTGATATTCTGGATAATATTCCAATGATTTTTCAAATGCTGTTTTGGCAGCGGTGTATTGCATTCTATTAAAAAATCGTACGCCTTTATTATAATGAATTTTTGCACGAAATTCTTTTTTGCTCCACTGCACAAAAATGTGTGCAACCCCTGCAAGGCACACAAGCAACGCAATGATTATTAAAATAATATTTGCAATAACAATGCCTACAACAATCAACGGTAAACCCAAAAGCCCTAACCAAATATTCATCCCTATTGAGTCTGTTTCCATTTTCTTGCGTTTTGGCAGATTATCCACATAGTTATCTAAATCGTTTTTTACACGGTTTTTCTGCATTACATCATAGTTGGGCGGGCGGGTTCTTGATGGTGGCACAGGCACATCTTTTCGCAGTATTTTATATTCCGAAATCGCGCCTTGATACAACTTAAATAATATGCTGATTATCGTTTTTAAATTCTGTCCTTTTGCCGACCGTACTTTTTTAGATATTTTAAGCAAATAATACCGTTCTTCTTCATAACTGTCCAGAGGCGAAATAACAATTCTGTTCGCATCCGATTGATAGGATATATCTGTACGCATAATATATCCTTCTGTATCGGTTACTTCCATAGAATTTTCATTGACGGATTTTTCATCTAACGGAATGTTGAAGCGGATATACCAATAAACACTATCAAGTGACCCATTGCCAAGGTTTATTTGTATTTTATCCTTTAGTTTGGGGTCAGAGGTGGCAAGACGTATTCTGGAACTGCCTTGGTTTTGCACTCATTATCCCCCTTTGTCATAATCATAGATTCTATCTTACAATATTTATTGCCATTATACAATAACTGACGGATAATTTGTATAAATTTTGCTCATACTTATACAGAAAAGGAGTGCGCAGTGCGACCCGAAGCAGAGTTTGGGGCAGAGCCTTATTTTAGATAGGAGATGAAAATAATGGACGATGGGCGAAGGAATGATATAATGAAAGTAGAAATTGCAGAAGAGTTAGGATTGCTTGATAAAGTGAATGCAACTGGTTGGAAAAGCTTAACTGCAAAAGAAAGCGGCAGAATCGGCGGAATTTTAGCCCGCCGTAAAAAAAAGGAGCGGGAAGAACAATGTACGGTGGATTCGCAAGCATGTACGATGCCTTGATGATTGACACGCCCTATGACCTTTGGGCGGCATACATAGATGGGCTGTTATTAGAGTGGTTTAAAAAGCGCGGGATTTTAGTGCTTGATTTAGCCTGTGGAACGGGAAATATGACTTTGCGTTTAGCCCAAATGGAATATGATTTAATTGGCGTGGATGTATCAGAAGATATGTTGGCAGAGGCCCAACGCAAGTCATATGAAGCAGGATTTAACATTTTATTTCTTAAACAAGACATGCGTAAGCTTGACCTTTACGGCACGATTGATGCTGTTGTGTGTGTATGCGATGGAATGAGTTATATTTTAAACGAAGAGGACTTGCTGGCGGTCTTTAAACAGGTGCGGCTTTTTTTAAACCATGGCGGAGTTTTCATTTTTGATATGAACACTGAATATAAATTTAAGGAGATTCTTCAAAACCGTGTTTTTGAGGATGAAGGTGCGGGTGGAGAATCCTATGTTTGGGAGAATCAGTATGACCCGCAAACAAAAATAAATGAATATCATATAATGTTTACCACAAGTGATGGCGAAACCTTTTCCGAACTTCATCGCCAGCGGGCTTATACCCCTGAAAATGTGCAAGCATTACTGCTTGAAGCAGGGTTTGAGGCGGTTGTGATACGGGATGGGTACAGCGGAGAAAGTTTAAAGCCGAAAAGTTCACGGGTGGTGTTCATTGTAAGGGGATGATGAAATGGTTGACCCATTTTTGCGATGGATAGTACGATTATTGTCTGCGGGATTGCTTGCAATAATCGTACTTGGACTTTTGTTTCTTGGCAGAAAAGCAGTCCTTGCAGATGAAAACGATTTTACATATGAGCTTATCCCAATTGATGCAGTACTGGTGTTAGATGTCAGCCGCTCTATGCGCACGGCTGACCCTGACAGAATTTCTCGTGATGCAATGAATTTATTTATCGAAATGTTAACAGATGGGCGTGACCGTGTGGGTGTCGTCGCATATGCAGGACAAGTGGAACGCAGTCGTGAATTGGAGGTGATTTACGGACAAGAGGATAGAGCGTCTTTTCGCTATTTCATTGATGAATTAGAATATGCTTCATGGACAGACCATGGACTTGGATTGATTGAAGCAGTAAGGATATTACAGGAGGGCTTTGAAGAAGACCGTCAATCTGTCATCATTTTTTTTACCGACGGTAATTTGAATGTCAACCCAAACAGCTCACGGTCAAATGCAATGGCACAAGAAGACGTAGAAACCGCTATTTTAATATCACAAACCTATGGCTTTCCTATTTACACCATTGGACTTAACTTTGACGGCAATTTAGATATTGAGTACATACGAGAAATTGCAGACGCAACAGGCGGATTAACATTTGAAACGGCCAATGCAGAAGACCTGCCTGAAATCATGCGCGCCATCTTTGCCGCAATGATTTCTGCACCGCCAGAAGCATTGATTGAGGACATACAACCCTTGCCAACACCACCGCCAACACCCTACCCTACCCCAGAGCCAATGTTTATGGTTGAGGAAATATTACCAGAACCAACCTATACAAACGGGCATTTATGGCTTTTAGGCATTGGCTTGGGTGTGTTCTTATTGGCAATTTTGATACGCCTTTGGGTAAAACCAAGACGGGTTTTTACCGGGCGGCTTTTCATTGATGTAATCCATATTGAAAATCGTGAAGCTAAACCACTTATACATCGCAATTTAATTGAATATGGAAAAAAAACCACACTACTTAGGCTTGTGGGTGATGATTATGCACCTGCATTTGATTATGTAAAACTTCTCCCCTGTCCTAAATCGCCTTCGCACTTGCCAAAGCTTTTTATTAGGTGTAAAAATCCGCAAATTAAATTGACAAAGGATTTTCTACAGCAGGACGCGGAGAAGGGAATTTCAATAAGTATCGGTTCTGAAATATCAGTTACGTTTGAAAATGTGCAAATACATTTGAAGTATATTGCCTAAAGCGTAATATTTTTTATTTCCCTTTCCGCATAATCTCTATCGCCTTTTTCTAGTTTTTCGGCGGCAGATAAAGCCTTTTGTATGTGGTTGGCAGCACTTTCTTTTTCGCCAAGTATAGCCAAAGCCCTTGCACAAGATTCATGCCCGAAAGCTAAATCTAATGCGCCAAGATTATTTTCTTCGGCAAATTTAAGGGATGATTGGGCATGTAACCATGCTGGCGCACCCATTTTTAAAAGTGCATAGGCCCGTGATACTTGCCACTCACCTCGTGCAAAATTTACAGGCTCCCCTACAAGCCCCCATAGATAACGACTGGTGTGGACTTTGTGAAGCATTGTGATATCTTCTTCTTCCGTGCGTTCAGGCTTGTCAAACAAGTCCCATGTTTCGTTAAACAATTTTATTGCTTCTTTGCGGATATCAAGTTCCATTTTCGTTCCTCCTAAATTTCTGTATCTTGTATTTTATGCTGTATTATAACATACCCATAGCCGCTTTGCGGGTGGGTTTCAAAAACTTCTGCATCAACATCGAGATTGTCTGGAAAAACATCGGAATAGCTGATGAGATAGTAGTCATCTGAATCACCCCATACAATATACATGAAAATACTAGATAGGTAGTGATGGTATTCTTCCAGTGTCAGATTTTCTTCGTATAGGATTGTGGCATGAGGGATACCGATATAGCGTAAATGCCATGGCTCATACACGATATTTGTTATTTCTGTTTTTGTAAGCGGATAACGAATGATAAAACCGAATCGATGGCAGTTTTCTTCCAGCCATTGTCCCGCTGGCGTATCAGCAAATTTTTGAGAAAGCTCACCGTTTATACTAACATCAAGGGCTAATCCTAGCTGATGTTCACTTGCACCTGGAGGTTGCACTGTGTGCGACGCTTCTTCAATGGCTATTTCGTAGGCTTTGCCTTGAGCAGTTAAACTTGCTACTTTTCGATTAAAAATTGTACTTTGGTGTTCATGTGTGCGGTACGCACTTTGTAGACGAAGCCCTGTTACGCCTTCAGATTCCATGGCAGATAACATTTTGATAAATGCGTCTTTTGCAGGTTGACTGAGTTTTACATGGCGATATTCTACCAAATCCACAGGATGAAAGTCAGCGGGCAGTGGATTATCTTTGTTGACTAGCCACAAAACCCCACTCCCCTGCACTGTTATTATGTTGAGTAAAACTACGGAAAGCATTAAAATCATTGCAAATATCGGCTTCATGAAAATCCTCTTTCTTACAAAGTTATACGCCCCTGTTTATAAAGTTCATCCAACGCATAAACAACACCTGCACATGAATGAGGGGCAGTTAAACCGCCTTGAAAATATACAGTATAAGGTTCTCTCATAGGGGCATCTGCACTCAGTTCTATTGATGAGCCTTGTACAAATGTGCCGCCTGCCATGATTACGCCATGAGCATAGCCCGGCATAGGGGCAGGTTCGGGGGTTACAAAGCTGTCTACAGGGGCAGCTTTTTGAATGCCGCGGCAGAAAGCCAATACATTTTCAGGGTTTTTTAATTTTATGGCTTGTACAATATCCGAGCGTTGGTCATCCACCAGTGGGTTTACATCAAAACCTAACCGTGAAAATACGGCTGCCGCTAAAATCGCGCCTTTTATGGCGGCACAAACAGTTTGCGGGGCAAGAAAAAGCCCCTGCATTAACGTGCGTGTCATACCCATCGTTGGGCCAACAGCACCACCCAATCCGGGTGCAGTTAAGCGATGTGCCGCACCATTTACATATTTTTGTTTACCTACAACATATCCGCCCCCAGGCGCAAGACCACCCCCAGGGTTTTTTATCAGCGAACCAGCAATAAGGTCAGCTTCTATGGGTTCATCTGTTTGCACAAATTCCCCATAACAGTTGTCTACAAGAATTATTGTATGCGGAGAACGAGTGCGTATACATTGAATTAACCCTCGAATGTCTGCAACGGTAAATGATGGCCGCCATGAATACCCTTTTGAGCGTTGAATCGTCACCATTTTAGGTGCTGTGTCAAGTATTTCATGGATTGCGTTATAATCAAATTGACCGTCTTTTGTAAGGTCGGCTTGGCGATAAATCACACCATATTCTGCAAGGGAACCTGTTGCATTACGAATGCCAATGACAGATTCAAGGGTATCATAAGGACTTCCCACAGGAGAGAATAAAGTATCACCCGGGCGCAAGTTTCCAAACAAAGCAGTCGCAAGGGCATGTGTGCCGGAAATAAGCTGTGGGCGCACAAGTGCCGCTTCGGCTTTAAAAATATGTGCAAAAATTGCTTCAAGGGCTTCTCTACCCTCGTCATGATAGCCATATCCTGTAGAGCCATTAAAATGTGTATCACTTAGGCGTGTCTCTTGCATGGCTTGTAAGATTTTCAGTTGATTTACACCAGCTATAGTATCTAAAGAATTAAATTTCTCTTTCAAAGTGGTTTCTGTTTCAGCTACAAAAGAAGCCACTTGAGCGTTGATTCCCATGTGGCTTTGCAAAAATTCATAGTACATACTTTCCTCCATATTTTTACGAAAAATCAAGTACAGATTTGAGTGGTACAACAGTAGAAATTGCATGTTTATATACCATTTGCTGCTTTTCATCACATTCAATGATGATGACATAGTTATCAAATGCACAAATGGTTCCGCGCAGTTGAAAACCACTGGTAAGATAAATAGTGACTGGCATGTTTGCCTTACGTACCGAACTTAACAACATGTCCTGATAATTGTGGGTTATTGCTGCCATAATACATCCTCCTTATAAATGAGCCGCGCTGTTGGTGCTTGGTGGCGAAACCATGTTTCTTGCCTTTTAGCATAGTTGCGGGTGGATTGTTGAATTGCAGAAATGGTTTCGTCTTTGGTGTATTCGTTTTTCAAAAATTTTATGACTTCCTTATATCCAATGCCTTGCATGGGTGCAAGGGCTTCATGATAGCCTTGTTTTAAAAGCCCGCGCACTTCCCCTTCCAAGCCCCCTTCAAACATAGCCAATGTACGGGCATTGATGCGGCTGTACAAAGTTTCACGAGGCATGGATATGACATAGAAGTCTGCATGAAATAATGGTTGTCTTGTTTTTTGCCGTGCATTGTATTCGGAAAAAAGCTTTCCCGTGGATTCACAGTATGCAAGGGCACGGGCTACACGTTTGACATTGTTTGCGTGAATGATTGCAGCGTGTACAGGGTCTTTTTCTGCAAGCAGACTGTGCAAATATTCCGCGCCTTTTTCCTTTGCAACTTCCGTAAAATGCTTTCGTAATGCAAACTCATTTTCATGAACTACTGTAGAAAAATCAACGCCATTTAACACTGCGTTAATGTAAAACCCTGTGCCGCCAGCTAAAATTGCAGTCTTTCCTCTGGCTTGAATATCTTTAATTGCAGCCACAGCAAGTGTCTGATATTCAGCGACAGAAAAAGGCTCGCTTGGGTCAACAACATCAAGCAAATGATGAGGGATTCCCCCCATTTCTGCTTTTGTTGGTTTGGCTGTGCCAATATTCATGTGGCGGTATACCTGCATAGAATCTGCGGAAACAACCTCGCCATCAATCTTTTGCGCCAACTGCACGGCGGCACTTGTTTTCCCGCTGGCCGTTGCACCAGCAATTATTTTAAGCTTTGTCACAAAATCACCTTGAAAACATTGTAAATCTCATATAAGATGATGTCAAATATAACTTACGCTCTAGGGGGAACTATCTCAATGAAACTATCTTCAAATGAAAAAATTATCGACATCATGGAGCGCACATTGAATTATGTTGACCCAAGGCTCATTGGGCATGGTAAAAGGCTTGCATATTTGGTCTACAGAATGCTAAAAAATCATCCAGCGTTTGATAAAAAAGCATTGCGGGATATTTCAATGCTTGCAATGCTTCATGATATCGGTGCTTATGAAACAGAGGAAATTGACAACATGCACCAATTTGAAGCAGATAACATATGGCCCCACTCTATTTATGGATATCTGTTTATAAAATACTTTTCACCCCTTAAAGCATATGCCCCAGCGATTTTATACCATCACGCCCGCTTTGACACGGTATATGATATAGACCCACAAAATGCATTTTTGGCACAAGTCATTTCTATTGCAAACACCGCAGATATGTATTACACGCTCAATCGGGACACTGGGGCTTTTCACAGACTGTTGGAACGTAGGCGCGATAGTCAGTTCCAGAGTGAAGCCATTGATTTATTTTATAAATCAGGCATTGTCATTGAAACTTTTGTAAAGGAGATAGAAACTGACACCGCCTATAATCAAATCTTGCGGGGAATACCATTCACCAAAGAAGAAGTAGAAGACTATATTAGAATGATAATCTACACAATAGACTTCCGAAGCAGTCAAACAGTGGTTCATACAATTTCAGTGGCATGTATTGCCGAACAATTAGCAAAGCTGGCAGGGGCAAGTGATGTAGAGATTGAAAAAATCCGCACAGGCGCACTGCTACATGACATTGGAAAAATCAGCACCCCTATTCATATTCTTGAAGGCACAAGCAGTAAGTTAAGTGACGAGGATATGAAAATCATGCGTAATCATATTGTGGTTTCCGCAGAAATTTTAGATGGCAATGTGGATGAAGAGGTAAAATTTATCGCCATCAATCACCATGAAACATTAGATGGCAAAGGCTATCCCCGTGGTATTTCAGGTGAAAACATAAAGCCGTTAGACCGTATCATGTGCGTGGCAGATATCCTAAGTGCATTGACTGCCACACGCAGTTATCAATCTGCATTTCCCAAGGAAAAAACGATTAGCATATTAGAGGGTATGGCAAACCGAGGTAAAATTGATACAGAAATTGTTGCCCTAACCATAAAGCACTATGATGAAATCGTAGACATTGGCAATCGGGAAGCCAACCGCGTCATCGAGGATTATCATAGGATAAAAAAAGAATATGACAAAATCCTAGAACATTTGCAATCTTATGCAAAGTAGGATATATTTTTTACATCTTATTCAAAGGAGCGATTGCCATGAAAAAATGGAGATGCATACCATGCGACTACCTTCATGAAGGCGAAACCCCGCCAGAAGAATGTCCGGTTTGTGGATTAGGCGCAGATGTTTTTGAAGAAGAGAAGTAAATCCTTGGGGGGCTTTCTTTTAAAAGCCCCCTTTCTTAAATTACTGGAGGAAACTAAACTATGTATAATATAAAAAAAATTACTGAAAATCTCTTATGGGTTGGCGCAAATGACCGCCGCCTTGCTATGTTTGAAGGGGTATATTCTGTACCCGATGGTGTGTCATATAACGCTTATTTATTGCTGGACGAAAAAACAGTTTTATTTGACACCGTTGATAAAGCTGTACAAGAGCGGCTTCTTGAAAATTTAGAAGAAGGCTTAAATGGACGCACCCTTGATTACTTGATTATGCAGCATATTGAGCCAGACCACAGTGCGGCAGTTATCAATGTACTTCGCCAATACCCAGATGTGACTTTGGTGTTAAATGAAAAATCATCAGCCTTTGTGTCGCAATTTTTTAATATTGACGAAAGTGTAAAAAGACTTATCGTTAAAGAAGGTGACATCTTAACAACAGGCAAGCATCATTTACATTTTGTAAACGCCCCAATGGTTCACTGGCCAGAGGTCATGGTCACTTATGACGCAACAAGCAAGATACTTTTTTCAGCAGATGGTTTTGGTAGCTTTGGTGCGTTAAATGGCGCAATTTTTGCAGATGAAGTAGATTTTGCCCGTGACTATCTGGATGAAGCAAGGCGTTACTATACAAATATAGTAGGCAAATACGGCGCGCAAGTTCAATCACTTTTAAAGAAAGCGTCTGGGCTTGACATAGCCATGATTTGCCCCCTTCACGGTTTTGTTTGGAGAAAAAACTTAAATGAAATCATAAACCCCTATTTAAAATGGAGCAGTTATGAACCAGAGGAAAATGGTGTCATGATTGCTTATGCATCTGTCTATGGCAATACAGAAAATGCCGCCGAAATTTTAGCCAGCCGTCTATGGGAAAAAGGTATCAAAACAGTGATGTTTGACGTGTCCGTCACACCAGCTTCAGATATTATATCTGCGGCTTTTAAGTGGAGCCATTTGGTTTTCGCGTCCCCAACCTACAACGCAGGGATTTTTGTCACCATGGAAGCTTTAATTAACGACCTAGTCTCTCACAATATTCAAAACCGTACCATTGCTTTCATCGAAAACGGTTCATGGGTAGCAACCAGCGGAAAACAAATGCGTGAAAAATTTGAAAAATGCAAAAACATAAATTTCATTGGTGAAGTCAGCATTAAATCTTCTGTTAAAGCAGATAAGCTTGAGGAAATCAACGCCCTTGCCCATGAGATTGAAGAGAGCTGGCAAAAACATGCCTAAAAAAGCACCAACGGCTGCCGTCATTGACATTGGCTCAAATGAACTGCGTCTTCACATTGCCCAAGCCCCAAAGCAACCCACTGAAAAAGACTCTGAAAAAATAGAGTACTTAGAAAGTCTGGTGTACCCTTTAAGTCTTGGGCGCGAAACATTTTTTGAAGGGAAAATGAGTTTTGACAAAGTAGACCAAGCCTGTGATGTCATTAAAAACTTCCTGCATGTTTCCCGCGATTATGGTGTACGCAATGTCTACACTGTGGCAGGCACAGCCATGCGTGAAGCAGAAAATATGGACTTCATCCTTGACCAGATAAAAATTAAAACAGGCATTGACGTACAAGTCATTGATGACTTGGAAGAAAAGCGTCATATTTACAAGTTGCTTACCCACCATGCAGAGGACTTTCTTAAAAAATCAGCAGTTATCGTGTATATTGGCACAGGAAGTATGGGGGTTAGTCTATTTATTGACGGCAAAATGGCACGTACTTGGAATATTCGTGTAGGTTCTCTTCGTATGGGTGAACTCTTTGGTGATTTACAGGAGTTTACACGAGAGTTCTACCGCTTAATGGAAGAATATTTGGCAGGAATCACATATAAATTGCGCAATGAATTGCCTAAGGGAATCCAACACTTTATAGTCAGCGGCCCTGAAATTGAGTTGATTGCAAAACTGGTTATTTCCAAAGGTACACCTCCTTTTGGTGTACCGCTTTTTGATATTCCAAGAAAAGACTTTGACGAGTTTTACGAAAAAATAAAGCGTAAAACCACCGATAAAATAGCCTCAGACTATGCTTTAGATGGGGACATTGCAGAGTCCTTGTTACCTGCCGCTTGTATATATCAAAATTTACTAAACTGCACCAGTGCAAAAGCCATCACCGCAAGCAGAATGTTGCCTTGTGACGCTGTTTTATTTGAAATGTTATATCCAAAACGATTTGCCGCCATTGAAAAACGATTTGATAAGGGAACAGTACTTTCTGCAAGAGAAATTGCACTGAAATATCATGCAAACATCCCTCATATTGAGCAAGTGCGTGACTTCGCGCTTATGATTTATGACAAAATCAAAAAGCTTCACGGGCTTGGAGGGCGCGATAAACTGCTGTTAACTGCCGCCGCACTTTTACACGACATTGGCGAATATATTAACACCTTAGACCATCATGAAATCTCATATGAAATGGTCAGAAGGTCTGACATTGTAGGGCTTACCCATGGGGAAATTGAAATTGTGGCACTACTATGCCGCTATCATTCTGGGGAAGCTGTGCCTGATTTAAAAGAGCCTTGTTATGCCAATCTTAACGCAAGTACACGGGTACGGGTTTCAAAGTTGGCGGCAATGCTGCGTCTGGCAGATTCTTTAGACTTGGGGCGCGCACAAAAATGTCATAATATAGATGTTAAACTCTCCGACGGCATGTTAAACATCACCATAAACACATCTGCCAATATGGCACTTGAGCAATGGGCTTTTGCAGACAAAGGGCAATTCTTCGCCGAGGTTTTCGGGATTAAAGCCATGCTAAAAATAAAAAAACTCTAACTGCGGGGGATACTATGAACCTACAAGACCCTAATTTATATGTCAATCGTGAACTTAGCTGGCTGGAATTTAATGAGCGTGTTTTAGAAGAAGCGGTAGACCGCACAAACCCGCTCATGGAGCGGTTAAAATTTCTAGCCATTACAGCCTCAAACTTAGATGAATTTTTTATGGTACGGGTGTCATCCCTCATGCACAACGAAAGTATGTCTCCTGACTTGTCAGGCATGACCCCCACTACACAGCTTGCCGAAATTTACAAACGTGTACATGAAATGGTGTCAAAACAATATTCATGCTTCACACGCAGTCTTTTGCCTGCATTGGAAAAAGAAAATATCCGTTTTCTTTCTTATGCACAGCTTGACGACCATCAAAAATCCCATATAGACAGCTATTTCCATGATGTTTTATATCAAGTACTCACCCCCATGGCAATTGACCAAAGCCGTCCATTTCCCAATTTAAACAACCGCGCAGTCAATATTTTTATAGAACTTGCCGCAGACAAAGATGCCCCTGCTGTAAGAAAAGTAGAATGGCTGGAAGCTGAAAACCGATGGAATATCACAGACGAATTAGCGTCAAATCATAAATATGCCGTTGTACCCGTCCCTACAGTTGTTCCGCGTATTGTAGAACTGCCAGAAGCCGAACATGGAAAAAAAGATTTTATTTTGCTTGAAAATATTATACTGGCACACATTCACGAGCTTTTTCTGGGCAATATTGTCACCAAAACCGCTTTACTTCGGGTCACGCGCAGTTCAGATTTAACCATAGATGAAGAAGATACTGAAGACCTTTTAGATGAAATGGCACGCTCTGTCAGAGGCCGCCGTTGGGGCGAACCTGTGCGCATTGAGGTTTCAAAGGGCATAAGCAAACAAGCCATGGGCTTTTTAAAAGACGCACTCGCCTTTGACAAAAGCATTTTATACGAAATCAATGGGCCGCTGGATTTTACAGCATGGTTTTCATTTACGTCCTATTCAGATTTTGCACACCTGCGGAACAAACCCATCCAACCCTGCCCTGCCCCGCCTTTTGTTAACCGCGACAACATGTTTGATGTCATAAAAGAACGTGATGTACTGGTACACCATCCATACATGTCATTTGACAGTGTTTTGCGCTTCGTACAAGAAGCCGCTGTTGACACAGGTGTACTGGCAATAAAAATGACCCTGTATAGAGTCAGTGGACAATCACCCATTATAAAATCCTTAATTCAAGCGGCTGAAAATGGCAAGCAAGTGAGTGTACTTGTAGAACTCAAAGCCCGCTTTGATGAAGAAAATAATATCAACTGGGCGCGGCTTATGGAAAAATCAGGCGTTCACGTGATTTACGGGCTTATTGGGCTAAAAACCCATTGCAAAGTTTGCCTAGTGGTTCGGCGTGAAGATGACGCTATCCGCCGTTACATGCATTTGGGTACAGGCAATTACAACGAAGCAACGGCTAAAATTTATACAGATGTTGGTTTATTCACTTGCCGTGAAACTTTAGGGCAAGACGCGTCTATGCTTTTTAATGTACTCACAGGCTATTCCAAAACCACAGACTGGCAAAAATTTGCCGTTGCCCCTGTCACCCTTCGCCCTGGGTTTCTGCGTCTCATTGACCAAGAAGGTAAAAATGCCAAAGACGGCAAACCTGCCGCCATTACTGCCCGCATGAACTCTCTTTCAGACAAAGTAATGATTCAAGCCCTCTACAAAGCGTCTCAAGCAGGGGTAAAAATTCGCCTATTGGTGCGGGGAATCTGCTGTTTAAAACCTGGTATTGTAGGCATTAGCGAAAACATTACCGTTTCCAGCATAGTAGACCGCTACCTAGAGCATAGCCGTGTGTTTATCTTTGAAAATGCAGGCCGCCCACGCATTTATCTTTCCAGTGCAGACTGGATGGGACGTAACCTTGACCGCCGTGTAGAAGTGCTTTTTCCTGTTGAAGATGAAACTTTACAAGAAGAGCTTATATCCATCATGGAAATTTCCCTGTCTGACAATGTAAAACGCCGAGACATGAAGCCGAACGGCACGTACAGCAAACCCAACCGCAGAGGGAAAACTGCCATCCATTCTCAAATGATTCACCACGCTAATGCGGCAGAAAGTTATACCGCCGCCGCCAAAACACATTTTCCCTTAAAAATATAGTAATGAAGGAAGAAAAACATGAAGAGAATATTGATTCTAGGTGCCAGTGGAACCATTGGTCATGCCATTTTTAAATGTGCCTCAAGCAAATATGAATGCTGGGGAACATACAACAAAAACAAACCTTTGGACTTGGATTCTAAAAGAATAATACAGTGGGACATTAAAGATGTTATCCTGTTAAAGCAGATACTTGCTGATGTATCACCAGATATTATTATTTCCTCTCTCACTGGGGATTTTGAAATGCAATTGTCTGCCCACCAATGTATAGCCGACTATATTCAAACGATGGATACACGTATGATTTTTATTTCCACAGCGAACGTATTTGACGGTGCAATAGATAAGCCTCATACAGAGTTAGATACCCCTTATCCAGTCAGTGCATATGGAAAGTTTAAACTTGCATGTGAGAAACTGTTACAATCAGCATTAGGGGAACGCTGCTTGATAATACGAATACCTAAAATTATGACACCATCTGTTGCAGACAATCTAATATTTGGTAAACCTGTATATCGAAATCTATATATAAGTTTTAACACCCCTCAAAATGTAGCAGAAGCCATTATCCAATGTATTCATATTGGAAAACATGGAGTGATTCATTTATCCAGCAATGACTTTATATCTGTAGATATGGCATGTACCCATATGGGCAAAAATGGATATGTTTCTGAAGATTTAACCCTATCCAGTTATGCCACTATGATGAATTGCGAAATAACAGCATTGCAAGTGTCTATTGATGGGAATTTTTATCTTGTTCTGCAAAGTACTGATGACATGTCTAAAAACTTTGCTATCTCATGTGAAGATTGCTTGTAATAAAAATTATTTATATTTGGAGGTATTTACATGGTAAGGCACATTGTTGCATGGAATTACAAGGACGGATTTTCTGCCAGTGAAAATCAAGCAAACGCAAAAAAGGTTAAACTTGAGTTAGAAGCCTTAAAGCACACAATCAAGGGTATTATCCAAATCACAGTCCACATCAATTTACTGCCATCCAGTAATAAAGACCTAGTTTTGGATAGTGTATTTGAAAGCGAAGAAGCATTAGCCGCGTATCAAGTCCACCCTGAACATAAAAGAGTGAGTGCATTTGTTGGCACGGTGACACAAAATAGAGCTTGTGTAGATTACCACGAATAAAAAAACAAAGGACTGCTGATGCAAGTCCTTTGTTTTTTTGTCAAAAAAGCTTTACTTATTAGAAAATATAGGATAAAATATGTACACGCGGAAGGGATGTAGCCGCAGGGACAATGATGGAGAAACATCATTGCCTCACGTAGGAATGGGTCAATACCATTACTCGACATGAACAGGTCAAACCTGCCACTGCGGCAAGCCGATTATACACCATTTCAAGCACTCAATACAAGTATCTGGGGTAGACGTTGGGGTTTTGCCAAATTCGTTATTTGTCGCGTGTGTGCAAAAAGGAAAGACCCAGCTTGATGATACATATATCAAGCGTGTGAGTGAAGAGTAATGGTGCATTCTTGCGGGCTTATCTTATTACCGTAAATTTAGAAAAGAGAGGTAATAAGCCATGGAAAGGCACAATAACAGGAGGGTTGACCCTCTAGGAAAGATGGTTTTACCCAGTGCGCTCAGACGAGACTTGGATTTAAGCGAAAAAACTCAAGTATCCCTCATGCCTGTAGAAAACGCAATCATCATGTGGCGTTTAAAGGATGAACCGTCCCCCCATTGCTATACAAGCGAAATCGACAAACTTGGCAGAATAGAGATTCCTGCCGAACTCATGCGCCGTTTCAATTGGAGTATAGAAGATGAAATTTCAATTTACTCCGCTGAACATCTCGTTATTTTAACAATCCCTTACCATTAGAGAAAAACCCCTCAAAAAAAAACACGCCCACAGACATTTGTTGGGCGTGTTTTTTTGTTGATTAAAAATGCATATACCTTTTTCATGCTTTCACTTTTCTTCATCATCATGCGCCTTTTTTAATATTTTTTCAATATCTCGCAAACCATCTGTCGTAGAAGGAAATCCTGATTTCTTTTTATCACCTATGCATAAAAGTGTGATTTCTTTGCCTTTTCTATACAAAAATATTGTACCTGGCGTAAGTGTAATTGAATCAGCCAATATTGTATTTAGTGTTTCGTTATCCAGTTCAAGCCGTTCCTTCACTATACCCCATTTAGCACCTGTAAAAATCAACTTAGCTAAAGAAAATGCATCCATATAAATCCTTCCGATAAGCCAAAATGGATAAATCGCAAGTTTATAAAATTTCACATTTTTTATCTCATCAAATTTAAAGAACAGACCCATAAAATGTACACTAAGCATACTCATAAACATGCCAACAGCTACACTTTGCCAAGAAAGCTCTTCAACCAAGATAACCCAAACAACTGTCAATATCAGCATTACAAAGATAGTATGTTTACCCATTCTCATTACTGTTCATCTCATCTCATCATAATTGATAATTTTTTTATTACTTACGCGCTCTGATATAATCCTAAAATTTGATAAGCATATGGCTATGCCCCCTTTTTTAGACATAAAAAAGCGGAGAACTTCATTTGAAAGTTCTCCGCTCAATTATGCAATAAAAAAGGGCAGAAAACGCTCATAGAAGCTCTCCACCCTGAAGCTCAAAATCTTGAAAGCAATGAGATACCTCATCTGCCCAACCGGAAATTTGCTCTTATTTTTATTTATATCCACTGTAATTGTAGTTTAATGAAGTTAATTATATATGAATCCTCATACTTTGTCAAAGGGAAATTAAAATTAATATAACGCTGCCAATGACCGATGAAATGCATTATGCCCATGGATTTTAGCAATCCAAAGGGACTGTAAGGCCAAAATGTGTTCCTCTTCACGGGCTGTCCACCCCTGATGAAAAACCCCATTGACATCAAGGTATAGTTCATTGGTTATGACGCTAAAATGTTCTAAGCCCCGCAATACATAGGTAAAGTATCGGTTAAGCTGAACCCCCGAAACTTCCGCAACCCGCGCCCCAAGGGCAAAAGCAGAAAGGGTCCCCCAGTCCTCTTGCCCCAAGTCGTAATTTGCCCACACAAGATATGGGGTTTGAAATATTGCCATTTGGTCTTCCAATGTCCAGTTAAAATCTGCTTGATGAGAAACAAACCCAATGGTTTCAAAAATATTGTCTGCATGAAGACCCATAATAGGCAAATGGTCGCCAAAGAAAACAATCATGGTAGGCGTGTCACGGCTTTCTACAAATTCCACCAGCCGTCCAAGCTGTTTGTCCGCGTCTGAAATACCCTGTAAAAATGCATTGACACTGCCAATTTCTTCATCATTCAAATAGGGGCTTGCCGCCATTACATCCAAATCCAGTGTGCCGTATTTCATCGGGTCAAATCCCCAATGATTCTGCATAGATATGCCAAAAAGAAATAATGGCACATCATCTGTTTCTGCAAGTATTATCTGCTCTATTATTCTGTCTGTAAAATATTCGTCAGAAATAAACTCCCCATGAATAGGTGCATTGGGCATGTCCTCCACCGTAATAAATTCATCAAAACCAAGCATGGGATAAATCATATGACGATTAAAAAATGCTTCATAATAAGGATGAACACCTACAGTTCTATACCCATTGGCACGAAACATCCACGGTAAAGCCGTAAGTATTTCACGGTTAAAATACTGCTCCCTATTTTCAAAAGGGATATAAAACCGACTGCCAAAAAACACATGGGGACTTCCCCCAATAAATTCAAATTCCGTGTTGGCAGTTCCCCCGCCATACACAGGCACAACAACATTGCCGCTAATCGTGCCAGCCTGTGCCGCCAAACGATTAAAGTTTGGAATAGGCTCACGGGAAAATGTTAAATTGGGTAATGTGGCTGGGTTCATAAAAGCTTCTGACATAATAACAATCACATTAGGTGTTACGTCAGGGGTGTTAACCTCCCGTGACCCAGTGGTAAAAAATTCATAAATGAGTTCCTCGTCTACTGCATTAGTCCGCGTAGTATGTTCAACCCACACAGAATAAAACCCCAGCATCACCCCATGAGTACGGTATCGCCCAGATATTGTGCCTTCATTCAACCCAAGGGCAGGTAAAACATGGGCTGCCGCAAAATGACCCGTAAAAAAAACTACAAAAATAACCCCTGCAACGGGAAGTATGACCAGCCGTTTCAGGGATTTTATTTTAATTTTTGCAAAAATAAGGGGCAAATGAATGACCAGCACAATAAAAACACGCAACAAAAACATACGCTCAATGGTCAATGCATTAAAGTCAAACATTTGTGCCGCCGCACCTGCAACAAAAATATCCGTGGGTACAAACACGCCGCCTGTTATCATAATTCTAAAATGATTGACAATGTAAATGGTCAGCCAAATGGCAGAAACCATGCCATATGCCCAAACAACTGACCCAACAATTGAATAAACCATCACCACAGCGAGCATGATTAAAAATACAGACACAAGATATGACCCCATATTAAATGCCAAAGAAGCAGGGTTTAAACTTTCCAAGGCGAAAAATAATATAAAAGGAAATATCAATGCATAAAGGCGCATGATAAACAAAAACACTGGATTATCAAAAACATAGGATTCACGAAATTTTATATTTTCCATATAGCATCACCTCTCTTAATTTACACAAATTTGTCGTTTTGCGCAAACTTTTTTACATCATGTACATTTTTTAATACTTATACTTGAAGTGTAAGGCAGAAAGGCGTACAATGAACACATCATAGACACACTCTTGGAGGTTAAACATATTATGAACCGCAAACCATTATTACTTGAAAAATGGGATTTTATCGTATTGCTTGGTGAGTCAGGAGGCGGAAAAGGCACCCTTGTACAAAACATCCTGCGTTACTGGCTGCCAGACTTGCACACTGCCAGTATGGGTGATATCTTTCGCAAAAAGTCTGAAGAAGACCCTGAAATTAAAGATTTAACAGCACAGGGCATTCTTATCCCCAACGAAAAATCTTGCAAAATTTTTAGAGCATTTGCTTTGAGTAATTCTCCTGGGCTGATTGACGGTTATCCACGTAACCGCGCACAGGCAATTGATTTAATTCGTTTTGCTAAAGAAAATGGTTGGCGTGTATTGGTTGTTGATTTAACTTGCCGTATTGATGTGATTATTGAACGCCTGCTGGCAAGAAAACGCCAAGATGATAATTTAACCATCGTGTATAAACGTCATACAGACCATATGAACCTTCATCCGTCTGTTATGGAAGAAATCCGCACACGTCCTGACTTGTTTGATATTGTCACCTTGGACGGAAACCACGATGCAGAAATTGTATTCACATCCTTCCTCTTAGGGGTACTGCGGCTTGTTGACATGCTGTATTTCTATGACATGACCACCATTGCAACAAACTTTGCAGTGACAGAAGACGAAACCACGGTCAATCCTGCAATAAACCGCTGGATTTGCGGTTTTTTACAAAGCATTCAAAATAAACTAAACGAGCAATAATTATGGAGGGTAATACCATGAAAGAACAACGCATTTCAGTACGCAGCCGTTATCTTAGCGTAGATGCACGTGCCAGCAAAGATGCACGCCACTGGGTAGACATTAAAGCAGAAGACATTTCTACTGGCGGCATGAGCTTTACAGCCTGCGAAGCGTTCCCAGAGGGTTCGGAAATTGTGCTAGAAGGCACATCTTCTTATATCGCCAAAAGTGAAGACATTAGTTGCAGGGCTAAAGTTATATTTTGCCGCGATGAAGCCAATGGAAAGTTCCTGCATGGCGTTAAATTTATTGACCTCGACCACTCTCATGCAGTAGAACTTAGCATTTTGATAGAGCAAATGGTGGCAAAATATCCTGAATTGCTTATAGAATAATGGGTGCGTCAAGTCCTTTGGCGGCAAGAATGCGTCCAAGAAACTTGGATGAATGGGTAGGTCAAGGGCATATCATAGGTAAAGATACCTTATTAGGCCGTGCCATTCGTGCGGATAAATTGACTTCAATTGTCTTTCATGGGCCGCCAGGCACAGGAAAAACCACCCTTGCAACCGTTATTTCTGCCGCCACACAGGGCATTTTCACACAAATCAATGCAACAACCGCAGGTGTAAAGGACATTCAACGTGCAGTGGAAGAAGCGTCAGCCGCACTTTCACTGTACGGCCGCCGCACCATTCTTTTTGTGGATGAAATACATCGCTTTAATAAAGCACAGCAAGACGCACTGTTGCCCCATGTGGAAAATGGCATAGTAATACTCATTGGCGCAACAACGGAAAACCCCTACTTTGAAGTCAATAAGGCGTTGGTTTCCCGTTCAATGCTTTTTGAGTTGTACCCGCTGACTAAAGAAAATATTATAACCCTCATGAAGCGCGCCCTTTCAGATAAAGAACGGGGCTTAGGTTTAATGGAGATTGAAGCCCATGAAAATGCACTGGACTTTTTAGCCGATAAAGCCAACGGAGATGCCCGTGCGGCATTAAACGCATTAGAACTTGCGGCGTTAACCACTACCCCAAGTGAAGGCGGAAAGTTAGTGATTGATTTAGACATTGCATCCAGTTGCATTCAAAAGCGGTCATTGTTTTATGACCGCAATGGGGATAATCATTATGATACCATTTCCGCATTTATAAAAAGTATGCGCGGTTCAGACCCTGACGCAGCAGTATACTACTTAGCTAGAATGTTATATGCAGGGGAAGACCCTCGTTTTATTGCCAGGCGGGTTGTCATTTGTGCGTCAGAAGATGTAGGCAATGCTGACCCTCATGCATTGATGGTTGCCATGGCGGCGGCACAAGCGGTGCAGTTTATAGGAATGCCCGAAAGTCAAATCATTTTGTCTCAAGCAGTCACTTACATTGCTTGTGCCCCCAAAAGCAATGCCGCTGTTGTAGCCATTGGGGAAGCTTTAAAAGATGTGGAAAAAATCCACATTAAAACAATCCCGCCCCATTTGAAAGACCCAGGCATAGGTTATAAATATGCCCATGCTTACCCTGGTCATTATGTCCCGCAGGAGTATCTTCCGCAGGAATTATCTGACAAGATATATTACCGCCCTACTGAAAATGGGGTGGAAAAAAAGATGGGCGAAGCCCTAAAAAAATTAAGACCCAATAGGAGGTATTAGAAATGAAAAAGTTTTTAGCAAAGTTGCTTAGTGCAACACTCATGATGGTGATGGTTTTAGGTATAGCCATTCCCGTACAGGCGTTTGAAGTGCCAACGTCATATGATTTTGAAAGTGAACTCCGTTTCAGCGTGGAAGTTAATTTAGATGACCCAAGCATGGATGATGCACTGGTTCAGCAAATACTTCATGCCCTTGGCGGTGAAGGCGTTGTACTTACCCTTGATGGCACTTTTTATGGCAATGACATCGAATTTATCATGTTTTATGAACTTGGCATACGTCTGCCAGAGCTTGAAGACCTAACCGTTACACTAAGGTATTGGATTGATGCTGATTTTTCAGATTTAAGCGACCCAACCATGCGCGTTATCATGGAAATTGAACTGCCTTTGCTTCTTCGCATGATGTTAAATGCCACTGCCCCAGAACTTTCATATCAATTCATTGTGATGGATATGGGTGTCATGATGGCTGAAATTTTTGAAGCACTTGATGTAGCATTCTTTGAAATCAGTGATGAAGAAATGGATGAATTGCTTTCTATAGTTCATGAAGAACTTGAACTAATGATTGGAGAACTCACACCTATCTTAACCGAACTATGGGATGAACTTCGTGATTATGTCACCATTGATTTTAATTTTAACCATGGTGGGCTTGACAATGGATATTATGCAGATTTAAACCTATCTGTAGAAATCACCGAAGCTGGAGAATCTGTTTCATTTGATTTAGCTTTTAACGGCAGAATCATAAACATCAATAACGCAGTAAGACCTGTTATGCCAGTACTTGTTGACGGAAATTATGTGGATTTAACAGCGTTGCTTGATGAAATATTCTCTGATTTTCTATTATTCTAAGCCAGAATTGAAAAATTTTTGTATACCAGCGGCGGGGCAGTTTTTCCGCCGCTGATTACGTTACATACCCAACGCCAGAAAAATTTATGGAATAGCCATTAAAGGATGGGAATTTTTATGCACGATGACATATACATGTTGTGGATGTCCTCACTCATGCCATTTATTTCTTCACGGAAATTAAATATGCTTTTAGAAATCTTTGGTACGGCTAAAGCAGTTTTTAAGGCAAAAGACATTGGACGTGCAGTCAATTTAACATCCAAAGCCATGAGCATAGTTTCTAAACGCCGCAATTTACAATACATAGAACTGCTGTTAAGCGAAATGGAAGCCAAGGAAATGGCGTATTTCTCACGCAATAACCCACGTTATCCCGCATTGCTTAAAACCATCACAGACGCACCCTTGGGCATTTTTTGTATGGGAACCCTTCCCGCGGATAATACTCATAAAGTGGCAATCATCGGCTCAAGGAAATGTTCAGAATACGGACTCATTGCGGCACGGATACTGGCAGAGCCTTTGGCAAAGGCAGGTATAGTTATCGTCAGCGGAATGGCGCGTGGTGTAGACAGCATGGCACATTGGGGCGCACTAAAGCATGGCGGAAAAACCATCGCCGTACTGGGTTGCGGTGCAGACATTTGCTATCCATCAGAAAACCGCACACTTCGTCATGAAATTATGCAAAAGGGTTGTATCATTTCAGAATATCCTCCGGGAACAAAACCCCAGCCAGCATTTTTTCCGGCACGAAATAGAATTATCAGCGGTTTGTCAGAAGGGGTTATTGTTGCAGAAGCAAGCAAAAGAAGTGGCACTTTAATTACTGTTGACCAAGCGATAGAGCAAGGACGCGAAGTGTTGGCTGTACCAGGCAATATTTCAAGTAAACTAAGTGAAGGCACAAATCAGCTTATTCGTGATGGTGCGCACCCTGTTTCAAATGCGGAAGATGTCTTATATGCACTGGGTATTTCCCCTAAAGAAATAAAACAAAATACTACTGAAACAAAATCACATCTTGCACCTGACGAAAAACAGGTGTATGATAGCTTGGACTTTGTCCCAAAAAGCTTTGACATTTTAGCAGAGTCTACCAATTTAGAATCTGGGCGGCTACATTTTATTTGTACATCCCTAGAGATTAAAGGTTTAATCAAAAAATTACCCGGTTCACGCTTTGTGAAAAACCCATAGATTTAAGGTGAATTTATGTCTAAAAATTTAGTGATATTAGAATCTCCTTCTAAAGCAAAAACAGTTCGTAAAATTCTTGGAAACACATACAAAATTGAAGCCTGTGTCGGTCATGTGCGTGACTTGCCCAAAAGTCATTTTGGTGTTGATGTTGACAATGATTATGAACCTAAATATATCACCATCCGCGGCAAAGGGGATATTTTGGCAACACTGCGCAAGCAAGCCAAAAACGCAAAAAAAGTATATCTTGCAACTGACCCTGACCGTGAAGGAGAAGCCATTAGTTGGCATTTAATGCACGCTCTAAAACTTGATGAAAAAAATACCGAACGTATCATATTTAATGAAATTACAAAAGATGCGGTCAAAAAATCATTAAAGGAAGCACGGCCTATTGACATGGCGTTGGTGGATGCCCAGCAAGCACGGCGCATCTTAGACCGTATTGTAGGCTATCGTATAAGCCCCCTTTTATGGAAAAAGGTAAAAAAAGGCACAAGCGCAGGGCGTGTACAATCTGTTGTTTTAAAACTTGTGTGTGATAGAGAAGAAGAAATTGAGCAATTTATTCCCGAAGAATATTGGTCCCTTGAAGTAAAACTCAATCCCGAAAAAGGAAAATCCAGCAAGCTCATCGCCCGATATAACGCCAGTGACAACGGTAAGCAAGAGCTAAAAACTGAAGCTGATGTAAATGTACTGTTAGAAAAACTAAAGCAAGCTGATTTTATTGTGCGTGATGTGAAACATGGCACACGCACTAAAAAACCACCTGCCCCATTTACAACAAGTACCCTTCAACAAGAAGCAAGTAAACTGTTTGGTTATGCTACATCCCGCACCATGCGCATTGCACAGCAGTTGTATGAAGGGGTAGACGTAAAAGGTGAAGGCACAGTTGGGCTTGTTTCCTATATTCGTACAGACTCACCGCGTATTTCCGACGACGCTTATGAGGATGCAGTCACCGCAATTAAAGCAGAATATGGAGACACATATATTCCTACAGAACGCCCACAGTACAAGTCTAAAGGGCGCACACAAGATGCCCATGAGGCAATTCGTCCAACCAATGTGGCACGCAAACCTGAGTTACTCAAGGCTTCTTTAAGCGGAGAACAATACAAGCTCTATAAACTTATTTGGGAACGCTTTGTATGCAGTCAAATGTCATCTGCTATTTATGATACTTTGGCTATAAAAATTTCAGCAACCAGTGGCGAATCTGAAACGATTTTACGCACCAGTGGCTCTGTGCTAAAATTTGATGGATATTTGGCAGTGTACAGCAAAAATGAAGACTCTGAAAAAGATGTCACGATTCCAGCACTTGTTGAAGGCGAAAAACTGACTGTCGTAGAATTTCTGCCTGCCCAACATTTCACTCAACCTGCACCACGTTTTTCTGAGGGTAGCATGGTACGCACAATGGAAGAACTAGGCATTGGGCGACCTAGTACTTTTGCACAAACCATTACAACCCTTATGAACCGCGGATATCTAACCAAAGAAAACCGTGTACTTTATCCAACAGAGCTTGGCGAAATAGTCAATGAAATCATGAATGAGCATTTTGACAATATTGTGGACGCAGATTTTACCGCAAGAATGGAAAATGAACTTGACCGCATTGAACTTGGCGAAGTTGAATGGAAAAACATTGTACGTGAGTTTTATCCGCCCTTGGCAGAAAAAATCCAAGAAGCAGAAGAGAAAATTGGAGACATTGAAGTTAAAGACCAAGAAACAGACATTGAGTGTGAACACTGCGGCCGCTTTATGGTGATAAAGTTCGGGCGTTTTGGTAAATTTCTTGCCTGCCCCGGTTTTCCAGACTGCCGCAATGCAAAACCCCTTTTTGAAGAAGCAGGTGTAGATTGTCCAACCTGCGGCGGAAAAGTCGTGATAAAAAAATCAAAAAAAGGACGCAAATATTTTGGCTGTGAAAAAAATCCCGAATGTGATTTCATTTCATGGAATTTACCTACTGGGGAAAATTGTCCCGAATGCGGCGAGTTTTTAGTAGAAAAAGGACGCAAAAAACGTGTCATCGCCTGTTCATCATGCACCTATGCAACAGAAGCACCAGAAATTGATGAAGATGAAGGTTCAAACAATGAATAATATTGATTTGTCGTTATTTACGGCACAACTTAATACACTGCTGGCAAATGAAAGCGATGCCAAAGCCTTAGAAGGCGTATGTGAGCTATTAAAAATGCACACATCTGCATCCTCATGCATTGAAGGGCGTGACGGACGGGCAATTATTGAAGTATTTGCAGAATCATCAGATATGCCCGTTTCATCTGATGATTCTGCGTGGTTAAGACTGCCTATTTTAGCAGGGGATATGACTATTGGCAGTTTAAATTTGCACCGTGTACTGCCATTTTCTCAGGAAGAAAATTTAGCCATACGATTTGCACTTGCCATATGTACAATACTTATGCGCCACCGCGAGGGGGTTCTTTCTGCGGATAGAAAACGGCGCATTCAAACCGTCCGCGCCGTTGTCAATAATTTGTCATTTTCAGAACTTGATGCCGCCACGGAAATTTTCAAAACCTTTAGCGGCGAAGAAGGCTTGTTAATTGCTGGACATATTGCAGACAAGTTGGGTTTTGCTCGTTCAGTCATTACCAGCACGCTCCGCAAACTTGAAAGCGCAGACTTAATAGAGTCTCGCTCTTTAGGCATGAAAGGCACTTATATACGTATTAAGGATATGTTTTTGCGTGAAGAGCTTAAAAAGTTTTGATTTTTGGGGTCTAAGTTGCTGGTTGGTTCATCCAAAAGTAATAACTTTGGTTGCTGTACAATTGCTCGTGCAAGCATAACTTTTTGTTGCTCTCCGCCAGAAAGTATGCCTATCATTAGTATAAATAAAATAAATGTCCTTACCCCATCTCTAACACGACTGTAAATGGGCCATCATTGACTAATTCCACTTGCATAGACGCGGCAAATTGCCCATGGGCTATTTTTGTGAAATGAGGTTTGGAGGCTTTGATAAAATATGTGTAAAGTGCTTCGGCAAGGGCCGGCGGTGCGGCTTCTGTAAAGCTTGGGCGATTGCCTTTTCGGCAATCAGCATATAGAGTGAATTGAGATATGATTAGCACCTCTCCGTTCACATCATTGATACTCAAATTGGTCTTACCTGTATCATCAGCAAATAGGCGAAGGTTTTTTATTTTGTTTATCATTTTATCGGCAATTTCGTGGGTATCTTGCCCTCCAATGCCTAATAACAATACATATCCGTGATTGATTTCACCTATTTTTTCATTGGCTACCTTCACATTTGCTTTTGTAACCCGTTGTAAAATGACTTTCATTTGCTTGTACCCCTTTCTTTTTTGCTCATACAGTGGTAAGATATGGACACTGACATTTTCTAATGATAGTTTAAGTTGATTGCCATGCAGATATATTGGGAGGCTTCTTAGTGATATTCTACTATTCTCGGTCTAAAAAGACAAAAATTTTTGCAGAAGCCTTGGGTGAAGTTGTAAACATGCCTGTTTATGAGCTGAAATCTGATTTGAATGAGAAATCAAGTTTTGCTTTTTTGATAAAAGCATTGGGTATGGCTTTTGGTGGAAACGGGTATCCTGTGTCTAACATGCCGTCAAGTATACCTCAAGAAATTTATTTATGCGGGCCTGTTTATGGCGGGCAAATGGTTGGGCCACCACGATATTTTTTAGATAAAGCAAACCTTTCTGATACTAAAGTCAATTTACTTTTAACCGCCAGTGTTCCCGTGGAAAAATATAGACGCAAAGCACTTGATTATCTTAATAAAATTCCGTGCAAACATGGTGAGGCTTATATTTTTGCCGCATCTGACAAAGTACCGCCAGAACTTGATGTGATTAAAGAGCAAATGCGCGAGATTATTTTAGGAGAATCATGTTAAAAATAGCAACGCACACACTTGGGTGTAAAGTGAACCAATATGATACAGATACTTTACTTGGCAGATTGATAGACTTTATTCCTGTGCCTTTTACTGATATGGCTGACATTTACATTATCAATACATGTACAGTGACACATATCAGTGATAAAAAATCGCGCCAGATGATTAGAAGAGCGCGAAAATTAAATGCCAATGCTTTTATAGCCGTTTGTGGATGTATGGCAAAAAATGACCCCAATATTGCGCAAACCATTGGTGCAGATTATGTTTTTGATGCCCGTGAACCAGAGATGTTTTTGACACGTGTGAAAGCCCTTTCACATGAAGTACAAAGTCATATTAATTCCGAATCAATCGTTTTTAAGACTTCACGTACCCGTTCTTTTATTAAAATTCAAGACGGTTGTGACCGTTTTTGCGCTTATTGTATAGTGCCCTATGTTCGCGGATTGCCTAAAAGCCGTCCTATGTCAGATATTTTAGAGGAAGCCGAAAAACTGATTGCCGGCGGCACATTAGAACTCGTGCTTACTGGTATACAAGTTGCGTCCTATGGAGATGATTTAGGCAGTGAAAATTTAGCGATATTGATAAAAAATATTGCTACATTAAAGGGGCTTAAACGCTTACGATTAAGTAGTATTGACCCTTGTGTTGTTGATGATAATTTTCTTGATGTGGTAAAGACTTTACCTGTTTTATGTAGTCATTTTCATCTGTCATTACAAAGTGGATGTAATACAACACTTACAGCCATGAATCGAAGATATACCACTGTTCAATATGTAAAAGCTATAGAAGATTTACGTAAATTACGCCCAAATGCTGCCATTACTACAGATATTATTGTAGGGTTTCCCAATGAAAGCGATTTACACTTTCAAGAAAGTTTAAACTTTGTGCGTGAAATGAAATTTGCACAAGTACATGTTTTTGAATATTCCCAAAGAGAAGGAACACCTGCGGCAACATTTACAGGGCAAATTTCTTCTGGGGTAAAATCCGAACGCAGCAAGCTTATGCGTGAACTTGCTTTATCATTACAAAAAGACTTTTTGCATAAACAAGTTGGCAAAACTTTGCCTGTTTTATTTGAATCTAAGCAAAGAGGGCATACGGAAAACTATTGCACAGTCCTTGCAGAAAATGCACTTTCAAACACAATACAAAATGTAAAAATAACTGAATCAAAAAGCGAATTATTATTTGGAGATATAAAGGAGAGTTTATTATGATGGAAACAGCAACACACAAACTTGACCATCTTGAACGCGCAACCCAAAACGAAGTCAAAGCAAACATCGAAACGGTTTACACCGCACTGAAAGAAAAAGGCTACAATCCAATCACTCAAATTGTTGGTTACATCCTGTCTGGCGACCCTACATACATCACCAGCCACAGGAACGCCCGCACACTCATCGGCAAGCTTGAAAGGGACGAACTTTTGGAAGAGATGGTACGAGAATTTTTGCGTGATGTGCTATAGTGAGTGCAAGCAAAGAAGTTTTTATAGGGCTTGACTATGGCGATAAAACAATTGGGGTGGCAGTATCACCAAATGGGCGAACTGCCCTAGGTATTCGCACCCTTCGCAGAAAAGAAGCGGCGGCTTTGCGCCTCAACTTAAAAGAGCTAAAAGCCATCATGACCGAATATGGGGCAAACCATATCATACTTGGGTATCCTAAAAATATGAATGGTGAAGAAAGCCTGCGTTGCGAGTTAACAGCATTGTTTAAGGAAAAACTTGAGCGATATTTTAAAAAACCTGTAACCCTATGGGATGAGCGGTTAAGCACCCAAGCTGTCTCACGAGGATACAATGGCAATCGCAAAGGTTATGAAAATAATGTAGATACCATGGCGGCGGTGTATATTTTACAAGGATTTTTAGATTATAAAAATAATAAGGAGGTCATACCTATGACAACTGAACCAACACCCATTGATGAATTTGATGAGGACGATGATAGTATTATTATCGTAAATGATGACGGAGAAGAAATCCCATTGCAGATTCTATCCAGCCGTGAAACTGAAGGCGGCATGTATGTACTGGCAGCAGAAGGTGAAGACGGCATTGTCTCTCATTTTAAATGCACCCCCTCAGGTGAGGATGAAATTACTTTTGAAATGATTGACGGCGACCACGAAGACTACGAACGGGTTTTTGAAATGTTTAAAGATGACTATGCAGAACTTGGTATTGATATCGAAGAACTGGATATGGAAGAATAGGAAGGGTTTTTAAAATTGGCAGCAAGAAAAAGTAAACTTAGAGTTTTTTCCCTTGGCGGGCAGGGCGAAATTGGAAAAAATATGACCGTACTAGAATACGGTAATGATATTATAGTCATTGATTGCGGTGTAGCCTTTCCTCAAGACGAAATGCTGGGAATCGACTTAGTCATACCCGACTTCACCTATTTACAAGAAAATAAAGAGAAAATCCGCGGGCTGTTTTTGACCCACGCACACGAAGACCACATCGGTTCTGTACCCTACTTTTTACGAGAAGTAAAGACACGGTTATTTGGCACAAAACTTACACTTGGACTTGTAAGCAATAAGCTTCGTGAGCATGGTTTATTAAATCAAACAGACATGACTGCTGTACTTCAAGGTCATACTGCAACGGTTGGATGTTTTAAAGTAGAGTTTATCCGCGTCAATCATTCTATTGCAGATGCAGTTGCGTTTGCTATCACCACCCCTGTAGGCATGGTGATTGTTTCGGGAGACTTCAAAGTAGATTTTACACCAATTCAAGGAGAAATTATCGACCTTGCGCGCTTTGGTGAACTTGGCAAACAAGGTGTAAAATTATTTCTGTGCGAAAGCACCAATGTACAAAACAAAGGATACACCCTTTCAGAAAGCACCGTTGGCGACATGTTTCGCCGTGTTTTTGATGAATCTCCCACACAGCGGTTAATCGTAGCAATGTTTTCATCTCATATCGACCGTATTCAGCAGGTTATAAATTCTGCCGTGTTGCATCGCCGTAAAGTACTATTTATGGGACGAAGTATGGTTAATGCCGTAAAAACAGCCACAGAACTTGGCTATTTATCCGCGCCCCCAGGGCTTATTATCGAAGTGTCTGAACTTAAAAATTATACGCCAAACCAACTTGTCATTATCACCACAGGCAGTCAAGGAGAACCCATGGCAGCCCTTTCTCGTATGGCATTTAATGACCACAGGCAAATCTCTATTTCCCAAAGTGATAAGGTCATTATTTCTGCTACCCCCATTCCCGGCAATGAAAAAGGGGTTTCACGAGTTATAAACGACTTGATGAAGCAGGGTGCAGAAGTTATTTATGAAGGACTTATGGAAGTTCACGTTTCAGGCCATGCAAAACAAGAAGAACTAAAAATCATGCATGCACTCATTCAGCCTGAATATTTTATGCCAATGCATGGAGAGTTCCGCCATCTGACCCATCACAAAGACTTAGCAGTGTCTATGGGAATGAAAAAGGAAAACATCTTCGTAGCAGGTATTGGAGAAGTGCTGGAAATCAGCAATAAAGAAGCCAAAATGAATGGCACAGTGCCGTCAGGGCAGCTTCTGGTTGACGGTCTTGGCATTGGTGATGTAGGTAATATTGTACTTCGTGACCGCAAACATCTTTCTGAGGATGGTTTAATTATAGCAGCCGCAGGAATCACTATGCATGACGGTTATATGCAAGTGGTTTCAGGCCCTGATATCATTAGCCGTGGTTTTGTATTTGTTCGTGAATCTGATGACCTCATGAACGGCGCAAGGGCAGTTGTATTAGACGCACTGCATGACTTGGAACAAAAAAATACCACCGATAGGCAGTATATAAGAAACAAAGTACGCGATGATTTAAAGGAATACATTTGGCAAATGACCAAGCGTAACCCTATGATTTTCCCAATTTTGGTTGAAGCATAGCTTAAATCGCCACCAAGCCTGTTGTGACGGCTACAAAAAACAATAGCATAAATATTAAAAATGCCACTATAGCCATCACAGCTTTACCCACTGTCACTTGACGGCGGATGCGTTTTTTTCGGACTTTTTCCCGAATAACCGCATCCGCTGCTTTTTTATGTGAACTTAAATCAAAACTATCTTCATCAAAGCGCATGACCTTAGATTGTGTACCTTGTTTTTCCATTTCATCAGCTCCTTACTATGAGTTCAAGAATTGTACCATATATTGGTATCAGTGTCTAGTGAATACATACTTCGACATGAAGCTACGCATATCGTTAACATTTTCGTAATATTTTTTCAATATACTGTAAATATCACTTGACATTTTGCATATATTGCTTTATCGTATTTTAAACTACTAGCAAAGGATGTGCAATTGCATGTTTTTTAAACGGAAAGCGCAAGAAGCCAACGCGCGTCCAGCCGTCAAAAAAGTAAGCGAACTTATCAACACCAAATCACATAAACAAAAAAAGTATATTTCACTCATGCTCGTGCCATCGTATAGCACGGGCAAAACCCGCAGCTTACGGGTTCCGCGTGTGGTACTTCACGGGCTGGTTATCAGTGTTTTGGCAGTGAGTGCAGTCATTACCGGAGTCTATCTTCGCAGCAGCTATTTTGAAAGAATGGCAAGCAATTTAAGTGACCACTTGGATGAGACACAAGAAGCATTTTATGAGTTTCAGCAGTTTTCTGAACAAGTACAGAGTGATTTAATTGATGCGACAACACAAATGTATGAACAACTTAGTGAAGAGCAAATTCGCGCACAGCAAGAGCTTGACCGTCAGGCGCGGCGACATCAATACGCGCTAGAAGACATTTGGGACCATATTGATGAGCTTGAGCGGCAAATTCAGGCACTTGATGATGAACGGCTGGATTTATTAGACAATTTAGGTGTACGAAGTATTATCCCGCCAATCGCAGGACTAATGCGACAGCTTGAGGATTCTCAAGAAGCACTGCGCAGAACATCTGAAGCAAATAGGAAAGAAAGTTTTGAAGAGATAACCACCCTAACCACACCATCTATTGGGTTAATGGGTTTTGGTCAGCATACCACCATGGGCTATGCTGAGGATATCATGCTTGACAGGCTGGTTTTTCTAAAAGATGAGTTAGCATTACAACGCAAACTTTTAGAAGATATTGAAATCCATAGGCAACTTATGGAGCCTTATTTAAGCAACTACCCTACCCTTTGGCCCCTTAACGGACCGGTATCCTCTGGATTTGGCTGGCGAAGGAATCCTATGGGCGGCAGCGGCAGTGAACATCACGATGGCATTGATATTCCTGCGCCAACAGGAACACCCATTCGTGCAGCAGGCGGTGGAACAGTCATTTTTTCAGGATGGCAAAATGGCTATGGTAATACAGTAATGATTGACCATGGCAACGGTATGGTTACACTTTATGCCCACAATACGCGCAATCGTGTAACTGTAGGGCAAACCATTTCACGGGGCGAAATCATTGCCTATGTAGGAAGCACTGGACGCAGTACCGGGCCGCATTTGCATTTTGAAGTGCAAATAGATGGTGTTGCTCGAAATCCTGTTCCATTCTTATTGGAACGTCATAGTTAGAGGAGGATTGATATGTCACGCAATAAACCACAAGATGAATTTACCAAGCCTACAGGAACTGTCATTGGCAATGGTTTTACCATTCATACCGCCCGCTTCACATGTAATGATTCCGAAGCAATGCGCATAGACGGAACAATCATTGGCGATGTAATTATTGAGGGGGTATTAAATCTCAGTGACACAGGGCGTGTGGATGGCAATATTTTTGCAGGGTCAACCCGCATTGCCGGGCGTGTTTTTGGAAATGTAAGCTGTCGTAATGTACTGCACCTTGCCTCAACTGCTGATGTACAGGGTGATATTGTTACAACCACCTTAATTATAGACGATGGTGCAATGTTTAGCGGAACTTGCCAAACCAATGTTAATGCAAGTGATACGCTGCATGATAGCAGTATGATAACGCTTTCATAAATATCATCAAAAAGCATATAAAAAAAAATTTATTTTTTTTGAAAATTCGTATTGACAAAATCCATCAAATGCACTATACTAATCCTCGTTCCAAATGTTGGCCCGTTGGTCAAACGGTTAAGACACGGCCCTTTCACGGCTGAGATAGGGGTTCGATTCCCCTACGGGTCACTATGTGTGTTTACATCCCCCTGTGAACGCACATTTTTTTTACAAGGCGCCATGGCCAAGTGGTAAGGCAGAGGACTGCAACTCCTTTACCCCCGGTTCAAATCCGGGTGGTGCCTGTTTGAAAAACCCCCGACTAGAATTTATATTCTAGTCGGGGGTTTTCTTTATCGCAGGATTTAGTGTTTATTTTGAAATTTGAGATGTAGCTAAGAAACTTATCCAATAAGACACACGCAACTGGTTTTTATCTTAATTTAGCGCAAATAATCGTTTATTATATCTTCATGTGTTCTGGCAATATTTTCAGGCAAACTGTGTACATCTATCCACTCAAATTTTAATGATTCATCATCATTTATACGCACTTCTCCAGTGTATTCAGAGGTAGTATATACCGTTGTTACGACATAAAACTCATCACCATTTTGGGCAGTACATAAGTATTTTTTGCCAGAATATACACCGAATAAGGATAATTTACCTAAATGTAAGCTTGTCTCTTCAAAAATTTCACGCCGTGCGGTTTCTTCTGTGGATTCACCTAGTTCCATTAGCCCACCCGGTAAGCCCCATTTGCCTAGAGGGTATTTTCTTTGTTGCATTAAAATTTGCCCTTTTGGGTTTATAATAAATACAATGCAACCATTTAAAATAATTCTTTTATTACCAATGATTGCGCGCAAGTCTTCAATGTATCCCATGATGCAACTCCTTTGTTAAAAGAAAATTTTTGTAATCATCAACGCAAAATAGACGTTGACTGTTTAAATTGCCATGTCTTCTTACCATCTCATTTAATGGAACTGTCAGAAGTGTTTGCTGGGCTAAAGTGGCGTTATTGATATAATTTTTGACTATATATTCTGCACCATTTGTTTTTAGATTACCCAAAAGCCATGGTGTTGAGGGTGTTGTAAAGTTTGGATATACGTCAAAATTTTTATCTATATAAAATACAGGACTATCTTCTACAATATTCCTTGTAGATGTGTCAGCAAGCAACTGATGACATAAGTTTTGTTCAGCTTCTCCCAGTATTTCTCTGATGTCAGTTACACCAAAATATTTTTCCGTATAGTTTACTAACTTTCGTGGGATTTTTTCAATATCATCTGGCGTAATCCATACGTCGTAAAACTGCGCATTTTCTCCTTCACAAGAACCTTGATGTAGGAAAAATGCAAACGACTTATCAAAAGAGCGGCACCTATCTTCAAGGTCAAGTTTCTCTATAAGCTGTTGAATATATTGTAGTTGAGCAATATTACTTTTGTATATAAATGTTTGAATGCGCGGTGCAATTTTATTTTGAATAAGTAATGCTATGGTTTGCAGAATTTCTTTAAACGCGCCTTTTCTACCTACAAAGTAATCCGTAGTATCTTCATTACCAAAGATTGTGAGCTGGGCAGCGCGAACCCCAAGGGAATATAACCACGATATATATTCATCATCACGCACAGCACGCCAATAGCTGATATTTTCAAAATGAGGTTGTTTTATATCGGAAAGTTCAGTTGATAATGTCCAAACTTCTTTGTAATTATCACTATAATCTTCTTCGCGGTAAGTTCCCGTTACTTCTAAAATTTCTGCAAATGGACGAAATGCGTTGGCAACATATTTTAAATCTTTGGCTGCAAGCTTTCCATTGGGCGTTATTTTTAGCCAACAATGTTTACAGCGGTTGGGGCAACCAACCATGTCCAAGCACGCTGTTATTTTTTTCAACACTTTTTAAACCTCAATCCAGTAAATTTCTGTTACTTCCTTTTCATCTTCATCAAAGCCTTCTCCTGCAAGTATACCACCATTATTGATAGCCACTTGTGCAGATGCCCTGTTGATTTTATTACATGAAATCATGACTTTAGACAAGCCTATCCCTTTTGCCTGTGCTAATACGAGGGCTACTTGTTGTGTACCATAACCCTTTCCTCTTTCAGATGGGCGGATGCCATAGCCAATATTTCCGCCATCTTTAAGCAGTTCGTCTGTAAGGTGGTGTCGTAGCTGAATAGAGCCTATAATCTTATTGTCGCTTTTGCGGAGTGTAAAGTATGTTGTGGATGGAGTTTCAGTTGAAGATGGAATTATATTTTTTTGCATTTTGATTTTTTCTAACCATTTGTCATAATTTTCATATTCAAAAAGCCCACTGCTGCCATTGATTTCATTTTCCCCACAATTGATGTATTCCTGCCTGTATTCCATGGCTTGTATTTCATATACTTTTGATGCTTCTACTAATTCCAAGTTATCCATACTTTTACCCCTCGACATTTTCTTGGATTATAGCATAATCTCTGATATAATGCATGTGGGTGAAAATACATATGAACAAGCAACCACAACAAGCCCCACCGCCTCCACATTTACAAGGACGTATGGGAAACCAGCGTTTCATGCGAGAAAAAGAAAAACCTAAGCACTTTGTCAAAACTATCCTACGGCTTTTAAGTTTTCTTCGTGGGCAAAGATTTACGCTTGTGCTTATTTTTGTATTGGCATTTGGTGCAAGCGCGGCGGCAATGATTGGGCCTTTTCTTATCGGGCAAGTTATAGATAATATTGTATACCCCACAGACACTTTAACTTTAGTTTTTGTAGCAATGGTGATACTTTATGTCGGAGATGCAACGGCAAACTTTTTTCAAAATTGGGTGGTTGCAGGAGCAAGTCAGCGGCTTGTAAAAACTATGCGTCATTCGGTGTTTAAACATTTGCAAAAACTACCCGTCAAGTTTTTCGACCGATTTATGCATGGGGAACTTATGAGCCGTATTTCCAATGATACAGATAATGTAGCAAGTATTTTAGGGACAGCTTTGGTTCAGCTTACATCTATTTCAATTACATTGACTGGTGTTTTTATAATGATGTTATGGCTTTCACCCATCATGACGTTTTTCTCACTGATTAGCGTACCTTTATTTTTCATTGTAAGCAAAACAATTGCGACAAAGACACACAAGGCTTTTCGTGCGCAACAAGCTTCTCTTGGGATATTAAACGCCAAGATTGAAGAAGATATTTCTGGTATGGCAGTGATAAAAGCCTATGGAAGCGAAGCCCGTGCTGTGGCAGATTTTGCAAAAACTAATGAGGCACTGCGCATTGCAGGAACAGAAGCGAATATTTGGTCAGGTTTTATTATGCCTGCAATGAATGTCATCAATAATTTATCACTTGCAGTCATAGCCTTTGCAGGCAGTATGATGGCAATAAACGGTACAATAACTGTTGGGCTTATCGCAACCTTTATTGCATATTCACGTCAGTTTGGCCGTCCACTTAATGACCTTGCTGGCACATATAATCAGTTTCAATCTGCACTTGCCAGCTGTGAGCGCATATTTGAAATTCTTGATGAAACAGAAGAAATGGCTGACCCAGCAGACGCAGTACCACTGATAAAAACCCAAGGTGACATTCATTTTAAAAATATTAGTTTCGGATACAATCCTGATAATCCTGTTATCAGTAATTGCACATTTCATGCACCGCCTGGTGCTATTATTGCATTAGTTGGGCCAACAGGGGCAGGTAAAACAACCATTGTTAATCTCATTACACGGTTTTATGATTCAGACAAGGGAGAAATCACACTTGACGGGCACTCGCTTAATCACTATACTCGCGCCAGTTTGCGCCGTACCTTTGGCATTGTTTTGCAAGACACGTATCTTTTTACAGGCACAATCATGGAAAACTTACGCTATGGCCGTCCTTCCGCTACAGAAGCGGAAGTATACAATGCTGCAAAAATTGTTGGGGCGCACGGTTTCATCGCAAATCTTTCTGAACAATATGATACTTTACTGACAGAAAACAGCCGTGGTTTAAGCCAAGGACAGCGTCAACTTTTAGCAATTACACGATGCATTTTGGCAGACCCAGATATTTTAATTTTGGATGAAGCCACATCATCTGTAGACACACGAACAGAAATTAAAATTCAAAAAGCCATGAGTAAGCTTATGGAAGGCCGCACCAGTTTTGTGATTGCCCACCGTCTACGTACCATTGCCAATGCCGACCATATTTTAGTCATAGACCAAGGGCAAATTTTAGAACAAGGCAATCATACCGAGTTAATGGATAAGAAAGGTATATATCAGCGTATGTTTGACATTCAATATGCTAAAATTTCTTGATTGATACTAAAAAATAATCCCCAAGAATCAAAATGATTTTTGGGGATTATTTCGTATGGTTTGCGTTAGTTTTTAAAGGTTAAAATCCTTTGCACTTCTTCCACTTGTTCAAGTGTAGGGGGCGGCGTATTGGTTAGCTCATATGGAATAACTAAGCTATCCCACTTATACTCTCCTGCCTTATGAAAGGGCAAAACTTCAATCTTTTCAATATTATCATATTTGCGAAGTACCGCCGCCATTTCGTGAATTTCATCTACTTTGTCAGTCAAACCAGGCACTAATACAAACCTTGCCCATAGACGCACGTTCAACCTTTGGGCAACGTCAAGAGCATTTAGTGTAGGTTCAATCTTTTTACCTGTCACATGCAGATATGTGTCTGGCGTACATGATTTCACGTCAAACATCAACAAGTCAACCAGTGGAAAAATACGTTCTGCCGTGCTTATTGGAACATTACCAGAGGTATCAAGGGCAGTGTGAATACCATGCTCACGACAGGCTTTTAATAACTCAGCCAAAAAACCCGGCTGCTCCATAGGTTCACCTCCAGAAATGGTGACACCACCTCCAGAGCGAACATAATGGTTTTTATATTTTACAATCTCGTTAATCAATTCCTCAACAGACATTCTTGTGCCACGGCTTGCCACCCAAGTATCAGGGTTATGACAATATTTACAACGCAGGGTGCATCCAGCAAAGAAAATGACATAACGGATACCGGGGCCGTCAACCATCCCACCAGAATAAGTGGAATGGACATAGCCTGTTTTAGTCGGGTCGTAATTTAAAGGCATAAACTCAACATGCTCCTTCCGCGTTGTGTGAGCTTATGCCCTGCAACGGCGTGTAAGATTTCATATTACAGCCTTTCGTGGAATGTGCGATGAATGACCTCAAGCTGTTGTTCTTTGGTAAGCTTGATAAAGTTGACAGCATATCCACTAACACGAATGGTAAGCTGTGGATATTTTTCAGGACGTTCCATTGCATCTAAAAGCGTCTCTTTATCAAAAACGTTTACGTTAATATGATGTCCGTTGTCGGCAATATAACCATCTAAAAGGTTTACAAGGTTTTGTTCACGCTCTTCCTCAGTACGTCCCAGTGCCTTTGGAATTACAGAGAACGTATAGGAAATTCCGTCTAGTGAGTGTGCATACGGCAGTTTTGCAACAGATGTCATAGAAGCCAGTGCGCCTTTTTTATCACGTCCATGCATTGGGTTTGCACCTGGTGCAAAAGGCTCGCCAGCTTTGCGTCCGTCAGGTGTTGACCCTGTTGCTTTTCCATAAACCACATTTGATGTGATAGTTAATACAGAAAGTGTTGGCATAGACTCGCGGTATGCTCTTTGACGGCTTAATTTATCCATGAAACGCTTTACAATTTCATTAGCCATTTTGTCAACTTCTTCATTGTTGTTACCAAAAGCAGGGTATTCCCCTTCAATGGCATAATCAACAGCAAGACCTGCTTCATTGCGTACAGCTTTGACTTTTGCGTATTTAATCGCCGCAAGAGAGTCAACAACAACACTTAATCCTGCAATTCCGCAAGCATGGGTGCGTAAAATATCTCTGTCATGAAAAGCCATTTGCAATGACTCGTAATTATACTTATCGTGCATATAGTGAATGATATTCAAGGTGCTAATATAAAGCTGTGCAAGCCAATCCATCACTTGGTCAAATTTACGATAAACTTCATCAAACGCCAAGTATTCGCTTGTAATGGGTGCAAATTCCGGCGCAACTTGAATGCCGCTCTTTTCATCTTTACCACCATTGATGGCATAGGTTAGTGCTTTTGCAAGGTTTGCACGTGCGCCAAAGAATTGCATTTGCTTACCAATACGCATTGCAGATACACAGCAGGCAATGGCGTAATCATCACCCCAATAGCTACGCATAAGGTCATCATTTTCATATTGAATTGAACTTGTTTCAATAGACATTTTTGCACAGAATTTTTTAAAGCTTTCTGGCAAGCTATTACTCCACAGTACTGTCAAGTTTGGTTCTGGCGCAGGGCCTAATGTGACCAGCGTATGAATCATACGATAGCAGTTTTTTGTTACTAGCGTGCGTCCATCTTCACTCATTCCGCCAATGGCTTCAGTTACCCAAGTAGGGTCGCCGCTGAATAATGAATTGTACTCAGGCGTACGCAAGAAACGAATCATACGCAACTTCATTGCAAAGTGATCCATAAGCTCTTGGACTTCACTTTCAGTGATTAAGCCTTTTTTCATGTCGCGCTCAATATAAATATCAAGGAAAGTTGCTACACGTCCAAGAGAAGTTGCAGCACCGTCTTGTTGTTTTGCAGCCGCAAGATATGCAAAATATGTCCACTGGATGGCTTCTTTTGCGTTTGTCGCTGGTTTTGTCACATCAAAACCATAGGATTCTGCCATTTGGGCAACTTGTTTTAATGCGCGAATTTGCTCACTCAGCTCTTCACGAAGGTTGATATACTTTTCTTCAAGCCATGTGAGGTCAGTTTGTTTCAATTCTTCTTTTTTATTTTGAATCAAGAAGTCTGTGCCATAAAGTGCCAAGCGGCGATAATCACCAATGATTCTTCCACGTCCATAAGCGTCAGGAAGCCCTGTAATGATACCGGAAGAACGCGCCGCGCGCATGTCATCGGTATAAGCATCAAAAACACCATCATTGTGTGCTTTGCGGTGTTCTGTATAAATTTCTTCAACCAGTGGGTCAAGTTTGTATCCATAGGATTCTAGTGCATTTTGAATAACACGGATACCGCCTTTGGGCATGATTCCGCGTTTAAGAGGCTTATCTGTTTGCACACCCACAATTTGCTCAAGTTCTTTTTTGATATAACCAGGCCCGTGAGAAACGATACTTGATGCTTTTTTAGTTTCAACATCCAAGATACCTTTTTCAGTTTCAATTTTAGTCAGCTTGCAAACTTCTTCCCACAGTGCTTTTGTGCGGTCAGTTGCGCCTACAAGAAATGAGTCATCTCCATGATAAGGGTCATAATTGCGCTGGATAAAATCACGTACATTAACCGCATCAACCCATGCGCCTGTTTTAAAGCCTTCCCAGGCTGAATTATTTTTTTGCATTTTAAAACCTCCTTAAATTTGAATGAAAAAATCAACATTATTATTGTACATCATCTATAATAAATAGTAAACAAAATCTTAGATAATGTCCGCTATGTAAAATATCATAATTTTTTCTTTGACAAAGCAAAATTTGTAGGTTAATATGACAGTGAATTTTATCCAGTAAAATATTTAAAAGAGAGGATTTTCAAAAATGAAAATGAAAAATGTACTGTTGCTGACACTATCGCTAATTTTATCGATGTTACCCATCACTGGATTTGCGAATGAAACAGCGAGTATCTCCATTGAGTCCTATATAATGGTCGTTGAAGGCTTTGATTGGGGCCCTGGTGTAACTTACTTAATCCTCACACTAGATGCTTCTGTTGAAGAGGTAAACGCGGAGGATTTTACAGTGGCATTCTATCGCAGTCCTAGTTTCAGAATGAATCCAGATGTTGAAGCTGACCCAATTTTGCAAGAAGCCGTAGTGGTAAATGCTTTTATTGGTGAAGCGGATAACATTGTTGTTTTAGCCATTGAAGTTCACCCTGGCACAGGGGTTAATCCGTTTACATTTACATTATCCCCCATGGGAAATGACTGGTCATCAGTTTTTGATGCGGTCATCACATGGAATGATGAAGACTTTATGCCTGAACGCACACAAAAAATTATACCTATTGTAGATGATTTTGACCTTAGTGGACGCTTTGTATATGATGAAATTACATTGCAATATGCTTCTTTTGCACCCCCATCAGCGTCAACAAGTGACCGCCCATTAATCATTTGGCTTCACGGCGGCGGAGAAGGCAGTATTGGCAACACAGCAGGGCCCGAAGCCGCACTACTGGGCAACCGTGTCACCCAACTTGCTGCCCCAGAAATTCAAGGATTCATGGGCGGAGCCCATGTGCTTGTGCCGCAAACACCAACTGCGTGGATGAGCGGTGCAGATTTCCAAGGAGATGGTGGATACAGTTCTGTCTATGAATCTGCCCTTATGGCTTTGATTGATGATTTTATTGCCAATACGCCAACCGTTGATACGAACCGCATTTATATAGGCGGTTGTTCCAATGGCGGATACATGGTTATGCGTCTTCTGTTCGAGCGTCCAAACATGTTTGCGGCGGCATGGCCTATCTGTTTAGGTTATCGTGAAACATGGATTACCGATGAAAAAATTGAGCGCATCGCACATGTTCCCATTTGGTTTATTCATGACTACTATGACCCCGTTGGCGCAACACCACATGAGGATTCAGAAAGACTGCTCAGTCTCTTATTAGATGCAGGTGCGGAAAACGTGCATTTGTTTACAAGCCGTGGTTTATTTAGCCATGAATTTTATGACGAAGACGGCAACCCATGGCAATTTGACTATCACTGGTCTTGGATTCCCCCATTAAACAACACTGTTTCAACAATGATTGATGGACAAAGCATTTCACTTTTTGAGTGGATGGCAGCGCAAACATTGGCAGTATCCCAACCAGCAATTCCACAACGCATTGTAGATGGAACTGTTTATGTGCCTTTCCGTTTATTTGCGTATGCGCAAGGCGCAGAGGTTGGCTGGGATGTTGATACCAATGCAGTGCTGATAACCATTGATGGATATACCAGAAGCTTTTTAGTGTCAGAAACAGGCGGATTCAATGATAATGGAACGGTATTCATTCCATACGAATTTGCATACAGCATATTTTAATCACAGGAAGTCAAACGACAACGAGCGTAAGCGAATTTTGCTACGTTCGTTTTTTTATGTTGCGTGCCAAGACATAAGCAACTATAATGAATGAAAAAGATGTATAAGAATGGAGCTTTGAAATGGTAGATTCACTAATGAACATACTACAGCGTACGATGTTTCTTGGGGCAGATTTGGGTATCCCTGGCGCAGCACCACCTGCAACAGGTGAAGGTATTGCACCGATAAGCGGAGACGTAGTACAGCAAGTTGCCAATGGTGCGGCAGAAGCTGGCGGATTTTTTGGTTTGGGTGGCGGCATAGCCCCAATGGTGTTAATTTATGGTGCAATTTTCTTAGGAATGTACCTTATTTTCTTTCGTCCCCAGCGTAGACGTGAAAAGCAAATGAAAGAAATGCAAGCCGCCATTAACACAGGAGATAATATCATCACGTCAGGCGGATTGTTCGGCAAAATTGCAGATGTTGGCGAAGACTGCTTTATTGTAGAATTTGGACTTAACCGCGGCGTAAAAATTCCAGTGTTAAAAGCTGATGTTGTCGCTGTACGCGAGCCCAAAATGACACCGCCACCAAAAGAAACTTCTACAACAGACTAAGGGCGAATTATATTCGTACATTGGCATGAAAGACTATTTCCACCCGAAGGCATATTTGCCAAATATGAAAGGGGGATTCAAACATGTTATATGTAGTTATTGTGTTGTTGGTCATTGGTATTCTTTCACTATTGCTAGAGCTACTCATGCCTGGATTTGATGGTTTTATTAGTGGTGCTATTGGAGTGCTTTCATTGGTTGCATCGGCTGTTCTTGCTGTAATTTTTGTAGATGGCGGTTGGCTTTTTGTAGGCGTAAATTTGATTGTTTTATTTGGTGCATTGGCCATTATGTTTACAGTTATCAGACGTAAACAAACCCATGGAAAAATTATTCTTAATGATGCCCTAGCTGAAGATTTACCGTCTATTGACATTAAAAGCCTTCTTGGAAAAGAAGGAAAAACAGTTACATTGCTTCGTCCTTTTGGTGAAGTTGATTTTGATGGTGTTCGTGTGGAAGTCAGTTCTAATGGAAACATGATTGAGCGGGGTGCAAGGGTCAAAGTCATAGAAACACAAGGAAATAAAGTCATTGTAAGTTTAGTTGACGGGAACTAGAGGAGGTTTTTTATGTTTATGAATACTATTGCCACTGCCATTTCAATGGAGAGTGTGGTTATGATGTGGGTAGCTATTGCTGTTGCCATTTTTCTATTTTTGTTCATTTTCTTGCGTTTTGTACCCATTGGCTTATGGGTTTCTGCATGGTCAAGTGGAGCTAAAGTTGGAATTTTCTCCCTTGTTGGAATGCGCCTTCGCCGTGTTACACCTTCCCGCATAGTACTTCCTTTAATTAAATTAACCAAAGCAAGTATCCCCATTCCCATTGCACAACTTGAAGCCCATCATCTTGCTGGTGGCCGTGTTGATGCAGTGGTAAACGCACTTATTGCGGCACATCGCGCAAATTTAGAGCTTCCCTTTGAACGTGCAGCGGCAATTGACCTTGCCGGTCGTGATGTTTTTGAAGCTGTACGCATGAGTGTAAACCCAAAAGTTATTGAAACGCCTATGATTTCAGCAATGGCAATCAATGGTATTGAAATTAAAGCTGTTGCCCGCGTAACCGTGCGCACCAATATCCAGCGTCTCGTGGGTGGTGCTGGTGAAGCTACAATCATAGCCCGTGTTGGTGAGGGTATTGTAACCACAGTAGGCTCTGCTGCCACCCATCGTGAAGTACTTGAAAATCCCGACAAAATCTCCAAAACCGTTTTGGCAAAAGGGCTTGATGCAGGAACTGCTTATGAAATCCTTTCAATTGACATTGCGGATGTTGATGTTGGACGTAATATTGGTGCATCATTGCAAATTGAGCAAGCCGAAGCTGATAAAAAAATTGCCGAAGCTAAGGCAGAAGAACGCCGTGCCCTTGCTGTAGCAGAAGAACAGGAAATGCGTGCGAGAGTCCAAGAAATGCGTGCCAAAGTTGTAGAAGCTGAAGCTGAAGTACCGTTAGCACTATCCGAGGCATTGCGCAAAGGAAATATGGGATATATGGATTATATCTCACTAAAAAACAAAGAAGCAGACACAAAAATGCGTGAAAACATTGGTGGAATGCATATTGAAATGAGTGCAAAACCTGCACCTAAATAAACAATAGTACCCTTCAAAAGGGAGTAGCGAATGGCGTAGCCATTTGCCGCATTCGTCAATACGGCTGAATAAGCCCGGGTGCGGCACATCTGAAATATAGATGACGCAAGACTTTTGACTTATTTTTATTGAGTCATAGTCTTGCGTTTTTTTATGTGCAAGGAGTGAAAATATTTTTAAGAATAAATTTATTATTGTCATTGAAGGTATTGATGGCTCGGGCAAAACAACACAATGTATACTATTACAAAATTACTTAAAATCAAAAGGAATAAAAGCAAGAGCTATAGGGCGACGATTTATAGCATCTACATTACTACATTTAGGAGGATTAAAATGAACAAAGATTACCACAATATAACCACAAGTGAAACGATTGAGGGATTAAAAACCAATGAACACAACGGTCTTACTATGAGTGAAGCCACAAGCCGCATAGCTCAAAACGGCCCAAATCGCCTTGACGAAGCTAAGAAAAAACACTGGATATTTAAAATTTTAGCCCAGTTTAAGGATTTTCTAGTGATTATACTTATCATTGCCGCGATAATATCTATTGTCGTTGGCGGCGACTGGATAGACGGCTCAATCATTATCGCAATTTTGATAATCAATGTGATTATCGGTCTTGTTCAAGAAAATAAAGCAGACAATGCGCTCAAAGAGCTTAAAGCAATGAGCGCGCCTAAAGCCAAAGTATTGCGTGATGGTGTGGTTGACAAAATTGATTCCAGTCATTTGGTGGTTGGTGATATTGTCATGCTGGATGCAGGGGACTATATTCCTGCCGATGTACGCATTATAGAAAGTATCAACATGCGCGTAGACGAATCGGCTTTAACAGGTGAGTCTATTACTGTAGAAAAAAATGCAGATATCACGATTCCTGCTGATGCACCTTTAGGCGATAGAATTAACTTAGCATTTATGGGAACTGTAGTGAATTACGGCAGAGGTAAAGCGGTGGTTTGTGCAACAGGAATGGATACAGAAATGGGCAAAATTGCATCTATACTAAACCAAGTTGAAGATACACAAACTCCACTTCAAACAAAACTTGATTCTATGGCTAAAAGACTAGGCATTGTTCTTATTCTTACTTGCGCTATAGTATTTGCCATAGGCTTTTTACGTGGTATGGATTTGGTAACGATGTTTATGACATCTGTATCCTTAGCCGTGGCGGCTGTTCCTGAAGGTATTGCCATTGTTACTACAATGATTTTGGCGTTAGGTGTCCATCGCATGGTGCGCTCTAATGTTATTATAAAGAAAATGCGTGCAGTGGAAGCCCTCGGCAGTACCACAGTGATATGTTCCGATAAAACAGGCACCCTTACCCAAAATAAAATGACAGTCGTTAAAGTATTTGACTATGAAAATATTTATGAAGTCAGCGGTACTGGATATAGTGCTGACGGAGCGATAGCTGCCCACATACCCCTTACAACAAACATTCATAAAATGGCTGAAATAGCTGTTCTTTGCAATGATAGTTCATACGATGTTCAAAATGCACAAATCATAGGCGACCCTACAGAGGCAGCTATGTTGGTATTGGGGGAAAAAGCAGAAAAAAACCGCGACACACTTCACAACGCACACAAGCGTATCAGGGAAATACCCTTTGATTCTGAGCGAAAGTTAATGTCAACGTATAATCTGATAAATGGCGAAATCATTATGAATACCAAAGGTGCGCCAGATGAAATCATCCGCCGAAGTGAGTATTATCTAAAAAATGGTGAAATTTTGCCTATGACTGATGAAGTCAAACAGAATCTTATTACTCAAAATGAAAACTTTGCAAAGCAAGCTTTACGTGTGCTTGGTTTTTCCTACAAAAAATATGAAAGTGAAACACAGTTAGATGATGAAGAGCAGGATTTAATTTATGTAGGTATGATGTGCATGATTGACCCGCCTAGGGTAGAAGCAAAAGACGCGATTGCCAACTGTCACCATGCAGGAATTATTGTAAAAATGATAACCGGCGACCACAAAATCACTGCAAGTGCAATAGGAAAAGCACTTGGTATCCTAAAGGATAAGGATATTGCATTAGAAGGTGTAGAACTTAACAACTTATCTGATGAAAAACTGATAGAAAAGGTAAGAGATATCAATGTCTTTGCAAGAGTATCCCCAGAGCATAAAGTGCGTATTGTTTCAGCACTAAAAGCAGATGGAAATATTGTTGCAATGACAGGTGATGGTGTGAATGACGCGCCAAGTCTAAAACGTGCAGACATTGGTATTGCAATGGGGATAACTGGCACAGATGTTTCTAAAGAAGCCGCTGATATGATACTCACAGATGACAACTTTGTAAGTATTGTAAGCGCAGTAGAACAAGGTCGCACAATATATAATAATATTCGCAAAGTCGTGGGATATTTGCTATCTGCCAATATCGGTGAAATTTTAATTATATTACTGGCAATTGTTTTTGGATTGCCTGTGCCGCTGGTTGCTACCCAGCTATTGTTTGTCAACTTGCTTACAGACGCATTTCCTGCTTTTGCTTTAGGTATGGAAGGTAAGGAAGCGGATATTATGAGTAGAAAACCCCGTGACCCAAAAGAACCTATCATCAATGGCATAATGCGTAAGACAATATTATTCAAGTGTATTTTTCTATCCGCTGGTGTTTTAGGTGCGTTCTTATATGGTTTGCATTTTTACAGCAGCTATGATAATAGTGTAGCCATCACTTTAGCATTTTTCACTTTAGTGTCAAGCGAACTGCTTGTAACCTATACAGCACGTACAGAAGGATATATAGGCTTAAACAAATCAATCTTTGCGAATATATTTCTCAATCGCTCTATTCTTATATCATTTGTTATATTATTTGCCACCATTTATGTTCCTGTGCTAAATCAGATGTTAACCACAGTTCCCCTGTCGCCAACACAACTGGGTATTTCATTTGTGTTTTCGTTAATACCTATTATTGGCAGTGAATTATCTAAACGGCTTAAAGGAGGTGCTAACGCATGACAATATTTATAGCCAGTGCATTTAGCAAAAATAATATGGGTGGCAATACGGCAGGTGTATGTCTGCATGGTGAAGCGTTGGATAAGGGGCAAAAAATGGCAATTTCCAAAAAACTTGGCTTTGCTGAAACAGCATATATTTCTACAGGGAAAAATGGATTTATGGTGGAATATTTTACACCTGCCGAAGAAGTACCCCTTTGTGGACATGCTACTATTGCCTCATTTATTGTTATGCAGAATAAGTTGCCACTGAATAAAAGTGAATATATCATTGAAACGAAGTGTGGTAATTTACACGTTATTTTAGATGATGAAATGGTTTTTATGGAACAAAAAAAACCTATATTTTATGAAACATTATCGAAGATAGATTTAGCAAGATGTTTCGATATGGATGTTATAAATGATAAATTTCCAATAGAAATTGGCTCAACAGGTTTACGTGATATTATTTTGCCTGTGAAAGATTTAACAATCTTAGAAAGGATGAAGCCAAGTTTTGGCGAAATTTCTGCCATAAGCCGCAAGTTTAATACTGTCGGCATTCATGCTTTTACTTTGGATGGAGAGCGTATCGTATGCCGAAACTTTGCACCTCTTTATGACGTTCCTGAAGAAAGCGCGACGGGCACAAGCAACTGTGTTTTAGCAAGCTATCTTTGGAAAAATAATATCCTGCGGAAAAATGAATATATTTTTGAGCAGGGCTATACACTCAATAGCCCAAGTGAAATTATTGTGCGTCTGACAACAAACCATGATAATATTGATAAAGTTGTGGTTGGCGGCAAAGGGTATTTGATGGATGAAAAAACGATAAATATTGATGAGCTATAAGTACAGCACAATCATCCTAGTAAAAATTTTTTGAACATTTAAAACTGATAACCCTGCAAGCAGGACTTCTACCCCAATTTCTGGGGATAGCAGTCCTGTTTTTATTTTTGTATCGGTGTCTTGACAATTTTTCAAAGCGGTGATGAGTTCGTCTTTGGTAAAGCGTTTGCCTTGTGTTAATGCTTCGCTTATAACAAAATCGCGAATATTTAAGTCTTTGGCTATTTGAGGGCGCGGGAGATTTTTTTCACTTGCAACTTTACATAACAGGATAATGCGTAGCTGACGGATAATCATAGATAGAATGACGAAGGGAGATTCTTTTAGAAAAAGCATATTGCGATAGTGATTGAGGGCACTTGAGGCATTGCCTGCACCCATGGCTTTTACGAGGTCAAAAATACGGGCTTCTAGGGTTGGGGTACAAATGTCTTTAATATCTGCGGATGAAACATCGGTCTTGTTGCCTAAATAATGGGCGAGTTTATCCATTTCTGTGAAAAGATTTGCCATATTTGTACCACATGTACGCTGTAGGGTATTGGCATTCCCATCGCTTATTATTTTTCCTTTTTCCTTCATTGTGCGAATTATCCATTTTGTCATGGCTGGCGGTGCTGGCGTTTCACAATATACATCTGCATTCATTTTAACTATTTTTTTAAAAAGCCGCCCACGTTTGTCTACTTCAGATTCTATGAAAACAATCGTTGTATCATCAGGTATTTTTTCTAAATAGTTGGCAATTTCTTCTGCGTCGGCTTTTCGTGGGGCAGTAAACAAGTTTGAATCTTTTACATATATAAGCCGTTTTCCAGGTGAAAATGGAATAGTATCTGCTGCAATCATGATTTCATGGGCTGGAACTGCGCCTTCAAATGTATCCTTGTGATGTCCTTTTGCAATTTCTGTAGCATAATATTGCACTAAAAATCTTTCTTCTCCGTACAAAAGGTATAATTTGCCTAGTTCGCCACGTGAAATTTCGTCTTTAAGTTTTTTTTGTTCCATTTTAGGGTATCCTTTCGACAAGCGATATGATATATTCTTATATGGTGATGAACATATGTTGAAGAGAGTTGTCATAAAGTTAAGCGGTGAGGCTATTGGCTCCCAAGAAAGTAAGACAGGATATAATGATAAAGTCGTTGACGCTATAGTAAAACAAATTATAGAGGTCAAGCAAGTAGGAACGCAAGTGGCATTGATTATTGGCGGTGGGAATTTATGGCGCGGGATATATGCCCGCCCTGATATGAACCGTGTAAAGGCAGACCAAATGGGAATGCTTGCCACTGTTATGAACGCTATATATTTAACAGAAGCTTTTAAACGGCAGGGTCAAAATGCAAAAGTTGTAACCCCCATTCCATTTGGTACAATGACATCGGTGTATGAAAAAGATACGGCTTTGGAATGGATGAGTCAAGGTATAGTGCTAGTCAACGCAGCAGGACTTGGGCATCCGTATTTTTCTACTGATACAGTAACAGCATTGCGTGCGGCAGAACTTGAAGCAGACTGTATTTTGTACGCCAAGAATATTAGTGGTGTTTATGACAGTGACCCACGAAAAAACCCAAATGCTAGAAAATTTAAAGCCTTGAGTTATAGTGCAGAAATTTCTCGTGATTTAAAAGTTGCAGACTTATCGGCTATGCATCTTGCACGTGAGGCTAAAATTCCATCCTATGTATTTGGGCTTAATGAGCCAAATAGTATCACACTGGCCTGCGCCTATCCAAAAACAGAAAACTTAAACGGCACTTACATAAGTGTTGATATAGAGGAGGATTATTATGACTGAAAATTATCGTGACAAAATGAAGAAAACCGTTGCTGTACTGGGTGAAGAGTTTGCAACTGTACGCGTAGGACGCGCCAATCCAAACGTGCTTAATCGGGTCATGGTGAACTACTATGGCACAGAAAGCCCTATTTCACAGGTAGGCAATATTAGTGTTCCAGAAGCGCGTATTTTACAAATTGCCCCATGGGATGCTTCAATGCTAAAAGAAATTGAAAAAGCCATTCATGCTTCTGATGTGGGAATCAACCCTACAAATGACGGCAAAGTAATTCGTTTAATTTTCCCTGAATTAACAGAAGACCGTCGTAAAGAACTTGCTAAGGATGTTAAAAAGAAAGGTGAAGATGCAAAAGTTTCCATTCGCAATCTACGCCGTGACGCTTTAGATGCCTTTAAAAAAGCAGAGAAAAAATCTGACATTACAGAAGATGATTTAAAGAACCTGGAAAAAGAAATTCAAGACTTGACAGATAAGCATGTTGCAGAGCTTGACAAAATGGTAGAGGCAAAAACTAAGGAAATCATGACGGTATGATGCTTTCTGGGGGTAAACGAAGTGCGTTTTTTCAACGCACTTTAACGGCCCTTATCGGTTTGCCAGCAGTCATTTACTTGGTGCATATTGGCAGTTGGCCTTTACTTGTTGTCGTTGGCGGTTTTGCTTTGGCAGCTTTACGTGAGTTTTATATTGCGTTTTCTGAAAAAGATAAACCTGTGCATTTTATTGGGTATTTTTTCACCATAGGGTATTTTACTGCCATTCACTTTTTTGGTATGGGTCAATGGTTGCTTATTACACTTGTACTTTTCATGGTGACTGTACAAACAGCGTTGATTATCTTTTACAGGCAATTACCCTTGCGAGAATGTGTAAGTACAGTGTATGGTTTCTTGTATGTACCTTTTTTGCTTGCTTTTTTAGTGCTTGTACGCCAACATGTTTATGGGCAGTATTTTGTGTGGCTGATTTTTACGGCTGCCTTTGTTTGTGATACCTTTGCTTACTTGGTAGGTTCGGCAATTGGACGTAGAAAATTAAAAAACTCTCCTAGTCCTTCAAAATCTCTGGAAGGGCTTGTTGGCGGAATTTTAGGCGCGGGTTTTATTGGGTTCATTTATGGATTTGTGCTTACACGATTTGTACTTGCTTACGACCCTACTTTTAATTTTATACTTGTTGCCACAGCAACTTCCTTCTTAGGTGCGATATTTTCTATTATTGGCGACATGGCAGCGTCAGCAGTTAAACGTTTTTGCGGCATTAAGGATTTTAGCAATGTTTTCCCAGGACATGGTGGGGTTTTAGATAGGGTGGACAGCATTCTTGTTGTTGCACCAGTAATTTTTGTGGTGGTGACTTTGTTAGTATGAAAAAAACAATTGCTGTACTGGGCGCGACTGGCTCTATTGGAATACAAACATTAAATGCCGTGCGCACTTGCCTAAATAATGTAAACATTGATGTACTTACAGGCTACAAAAATATTGATAGGCTTGCGCCGTTGGTTGATGAGTTTAAACCAGAAAAAGTGTGGGTTCCTGACAAGGAAGCCGCTTCAAAACTCAATGCATTGGTGACACATCGTTGTAAAGTTTTCACAGGAGACGAAGAACTTATTGCTTGTGCAGCAGAAAATAATGCGGATATTGTTATCAATGCACTGGTGGGACGTGCAGGACTTGCGCCAACCCTTGCCGCAATTTCCGCTGGAAAAGATATTGCACTAGCCAATAAAGAAACATTAGTGACCGCAGGCCCATTGGTCATCAATCTAGCGCGCAAAAAAAACGTGGGCATTACACCAATAGATAGTGAACACTCTGCCATATGGCAATGCTTACAAGATAACCCACAGGCGGTTGAAAAAATCTTACTAACTGCGTCTGGCGGCCCATTCCGCACATGGTCCCAGAAAAAGATTACGAATGCACGTGCAGAAGATGCTTTACGTCATCCTAATTGGAAAATGGGTGCGAAAATTACCATTGACAGTGCAACCCTTATGAATAAAGGATTGGAACTTATTGAAGCCATGCACTTATTCAATCAACCTTTAGAAAATATAGAAATTTTGGTACATCCACAAAGTATCATTCATTCTATGGTGCAATATCATGATGGCTCGGTGATAGCACAGCTTGGGCTACCTGATATGCAACTCCCCATACTATATGCACTTTCTGCACCAAAGCGCGTTAAAAATAATTTCCCACGTTTAGATTTTACAAAATGTGGAGATTTGACTTTTGAAGCACCCAATATTGATAAATTTCCATGTTTGGCACTGGCAATCCAAGCAGCTAAAACAGGCGGAACACTCCCTGCTGTGATGAACTATATGAATGAATGGGCCGTTGGAGAGTTTTTAAAAAATAAAATCGGATTTTATGATATTTCTTCGTTAATAGCCTTAGCTTTTCGCTCATATACTGTGAAACCAGTAAAAACACTTGCCGATATTCAAGATGCCGAAGCTTGGGCGGCACAGTTTATCAAGTCTCTCCCTTCGACAAAGTATGAAATTCATGTATAAGATATAATATATTTATGAGGTGACAATTTGTTAACAGCAGTTTCAATCATTGCATTTATTTTAATTCTTAGTGTGGTTATTTTCATCCACGAACTGGGGCATTTTCTTGCGGCACGACGCGCTGGTGTTTTTGTAGAAGAGTTTGCGTTGGGTATGGGTCCAAAGCTCATTCAGTTTAAAGGCAAAAAAAAATCAACCTACACAAGAGTTGATGAAAATGGTGAACCCATTGAGCCAGAAGTGACATTATATACTTTGCGAATGCTCCCCATTGGCGGTTACTGTAAAATGCGAGGGCAAGATGAAGATGTGCCAGACGACCACGAAGCAATGAATAATAAGTCTGTCAAAGCACGCTTGCTTATTATTGCAGGCGGCTCGCTTATGAATTTTTTGCTTGCGTTTTTATTGTTTTTTGGCTTGGCAGTGTTTCAAGGGTTTCCCACACTTGAGGTAAGAGAAGTGCAAGTGGGTGCCCCTGGATATCACGCAGGGCTTCAATCTGGTGATATTATCACCCATGTAAACGGTGTACGTACTGGTACGTTTACTAATTTAGTATTTTTGCTGGATATGTCTGGTGGACAAGAGCAAATTGTGCGTATCAACCGTGGCGGAGAACGTATTGAACTGCCCATTACACCTATAAGAAATCAACATGATAATTATGTGATAGGCTTTATTACAGGGCATAGATATGGTCTTTTAGCAGAGCCGCCAGCAGAGCCGATTGCCCATATCCAACGGGTGAACATTGCCACAGGCATTGTTGCCGCAGGTGAAAATATACTCTTCCATATACGCACACCCTTTACCTTGATAACACGTTTCATTACAAGACAAAACATGCCTGAAGGCGGTGGCATTATGGGGCCAATTGGCATTGGCGGAGAAATTGTAGCTGCTGGGCAAATGGCTGCCGAATTAAATTTTGGATTTGTAGATATTGCCTTAATGGTCGTGTCTATGATGGCATTGCTCAATGCGGCTTTGGGTGTCATGAATCTTCTACCCATCCCTGCACTAGATGGTGCAAGGCTGATTTTTCTTGTTATAGAAGGTATCCGCCGCAGACCTGTTCCGCCTGACAAAGAAGCAGTGGTACACCTTGTCGGACTCGTTGCCATTTTAGTACTGGCAGTTTTCATCGCCTATCGTGATATTATGAGGTTAATATGATAAAACGTAATCAAACTAAAGTCATACACATTGGCGGGGTTTCCATTGGTGGAGGAAGCCCCGTTGCCATACAATCAATGACCAATACTGATACACGTGATGTTGCCGCGACAGTGGCACAAATTCACGCCTTAACAAACGCTGGCTGTGAAATTGTGCGTGTGGCTGTACTGGATACAGAAGCCGCAGAAGCCATTAAACAAATCAAAAAAGAAATTGCAGTTCCACTGGTTGCGGACATTCATTTTGATTATCGCTTGGCTCTAGAATCTATAAAAAATGGTGCGGATAAACTGCGTATTAACCCCGGCAACATTGGCAGTGAAAATCGTGTCCGTCAAGTGACAGAAGCGGCAAAAACCGCAGATATCCCTATTCGTGTAGGGGTCAATGGCGGTTCTCTTGAAAAGGATATTCTAATCAAATATGGCGGAGTTACTGCCCAAGGGTTAGCCGAAAGCGCACTTGCTAATGTTTCTCTGCTAGAAAAATTCGGTTTTAACAATATTGTGGTGTCTGTAAAAGCAAGTGATGTGACACTCATGTTAAATGCCCATAAGATTTTAGCTGAAAGACTCCCCTACCCTCTACATATCGGGCTTACAGAGGCTGGAACACCTTACGCAGGGGCAATACGTTCTGCTGTTGGAATGGGCGCGATTATGAGCCTTGGGCTTGGTGACACGCTGCGGGTATCACTTTCGGGCGACCCTGTAGCAGAAATTAAGGCTGCAAAAGAAATTCTTTCTGCAATGGGATTACGCCGCTTTGGCGTAACAGTCATCGCTTGTCCAACCTGCGGACGTTGTGATATTGATGTGGCAGGCATAGCAACAAAATTAGAAATTCAACTTGCCCACATCACCACACCCATGACCATTGCCGTGATGGGTTGTGTAGTCAATGGCCCAGGTGAAGCCCGTGAAGCTGACATTGGCATCGCTGGCGGACGCGGCAAAGCAGTACTTTTCCGCAAGGGCGAAATCATACGGAATATATCAGAAGATGATATATTGGATGCAGTTTTAGAAGAGGTGCTTGGTCAGTGAATGCACGATTGCAAAGGTTCAAAAGTTCCTTATCCAATATAGATATGACGGAAGGGACACCGTGGAAAAAGCTACTGCTTTTCACAGTGCCCCTTTTAATAGGCAATGTATTCCAACAATTATACTCAACAGCAGACATGATTATCCTCGGGCAGTTTGTGGGAGACAATGCGATTGCTGCCGTTGGCAGTTCTATGCCTATTTTCTTCTTAATCATGGTGCTGATGATGGGTATAGCTATGGGTGCAGGGGTGATGGTATCTCAATATTTTGGTGCAAAAAAACGTGAGGAATTGTCATATACCGTAGGTGCATCTATTACAGTCACCACTATTCTTGGACTTGCTATTATGATTTTCGCGCCTTTTGGCACACGCCCATTGTTGATTGCCATGAATACCCCTACAGCAATTTTAGATGACAGTGTGCTGTATATGAATGTCTTGCTTTGGGGTATTCTAGGCATGGCTTATTTCAATATATTGTCTGGCATTTTGCGTGGTCTTGGTGATACATTTTCGCCCCTTTTATATTTGGCAATTGTTAGTATTTTAAATGTTTTTCTCAATTTGCTTCTCATTCCTGGACTTGGACTTGGCGTATGGGGTGCAGCAATAGGTACAGTTTTTGCCCAAGGTTTGACCAGTCTCTTATGTTTGCGCCGCTTGCTTAAAATGCGTGATGTTTTTGATATGGGATGGAAATACATGCGTCCAAATAAACTTTACATCACCAAGGTTTTAAAAATCGGTGTTCCATCAGGTGCAAGTCAAGCCATTTTTGCAGTGGCTATGATGATTATTCAACCACTGGCGAATGAAATGGACAATGCATTCCCAGGATTCCTTGCAACAAATATGGTTGTTATGCGCATTGACGGCTTTGTCATGATGCCTAATTTCTCTTTTGGCAATGCCATGACTGTTTTTGCAGGGCAAAATATGGGCGCAGGAAAAATTGACCGAATGCGTAAAGGCATGATTCAATGTATCGCCATGGCAGTAGGCACATCCATCATCCTTGTAGCCATTATGCTTATTTTTGGTCGTTATCTTGCTGGTTTTTTCACGGATACTCAAGCAGTCATTGATATGAGTATCAGAATGTTACGGATACTTGCCATTGGCTATGTAATATTTGCTGCAAATATGGTTGTGTGGGGCATTATTCGCGGTGCAGGCGACGCGTGGACACCTTTATGGGGTTCGCTGATTAACACGGTTGCAGTGCGCCTACCAACAGCCTACCTATTTGTTCATTTTATGGGCGTACCTGATGCACTTTTTTATTCCTTATTGGCTGGTTGGATTTCCAATGCTGTAATCGGTGTCATAGCCTATCGTCTGGGAAAGTGGCGGAAAATGGGGTTTGTAAAGCACAATACTACAACTGCTCCACCCTAGCCCCTGCATTCCACAAGGCTATTTTATGGGTGTCTTCAACTTTCGTTTCCATATCATCAAAAGCAGGAATAACTAAAAATGCTGCAATTCCCTGTGATGCTAATGCATTAAAAGCCATCATAAAATGCTCGTCATGATTTGGCGAGATAAATACATACATTTGCTCTTTGTCAGTGATATTTTGCATGTATTCAGCCATGGGCTGAATTTTAAAGTTTAGGCTCATTCTAGCCAAACATTCAAAAATACTATATAAATGACCGATACTTGCACCTGAGGACAAATCTATACTTTCAGTGGTGTAACTATCTTTCCCATTGGTTACAAACCCTACATTCGTATCCATTTCAATATAATGCTGTGCCAGCGTCGCACATAAGCGGATAGATTGCTCATGTAAAGCGACCGATGTTATCGCATTTTCACCAAAGTCTTCTACATTTAATACGAGTACTAATTTTTGCGCACAGGTTGGCGCATGAATATTGACCATCAATTTTTGACTAATTGCAGAGGCGCGAAAATTGATGGCTTTAAGTGCGTCACCAACTTGATAATCCCTTATGCCCTTAAACTCAAAAGGGTCTGGGTTGGCAATCTTGTTGGTGAGTACCACTGAATCAAGCTGTTTAAGTAGTAAATCTACTGTTTCAAAGTGGCTTAAAATCTTAGGAAAAATCAACAACTCATTTTTATGACGCATACCTTTTCCAAAATAGGCAGTGTGCAATAAATTACTTACGGTAAGTTGTATATTACTGATTCTATATACGCCGCGCTGTTTACAAGTAAATACTTTTTTACGTTTAATCGACGTATTCATCATGATAGAATACAGGCTATTATTTGAATCATTTTCTAAAACTAAGTTTTGGGGTACATACATGCTGACATAAACCCATGGCAAAGGAAGTATTTTACTATTTATAAGCTCTTCATGTAAGTATAAAATCTCCCCTTCAAAGGCTTCATTTGTAGAAAAGTACACACGATATTTAAGTCCTTTGTCCCAAAGTCGTTTATATACATAATTGTGAAAAAAAATGAATAGTACAACAACAATGCCAAGAATAATCAGGGGCATAATCTCATCAGCCCTTCCAAGATTCTGTAGGCGTTGTCACTTGGGCAATCACATCTGCAAGCAATGAAAGTACAGCCGATTTACGGTTTTTCAGCCCACCTTTAAGCATGATGCGATGTCCAAAAACATATGGCAGAAGATACTGTATGTCTGTAGGTGTTACATAATTGCGGTCTTCAATGGACGCATAAGCTTGTGCCATTTTTGCCAGTGCTTGGGCACCACGGGTGCTAATACCCAGTGCCACTGCATCATTTGCACGGGTGGCTTCTGTAAGTTCTATGATGTAAGTAAAAACATCATCATGAATAAAAACTTTGGATACTTTTTCTTTCATTTGGAGGAAATCCGCCATACTACATACAGATTTTAAACTTTGAAGGGGCGTATCCATGATGTTATTTTTAAGAATTTTTACACTCTCTAATTTTTCAGGATAACCTAGATTGAGTTGCAGTAGAAATCTATCCAGTTGCGCTTCAGGCAGTGGAAATGTACCCTGTGTTTCTATTGGATTTTGTGTTGCAATAACAAAGTAAGGATTTTCAAGAGTGTATGTTGTACCATCTACAGAAATTTGATGTTCTTCCATAGATTCAAGTAAGCCCGATTGTGTGCGCGGTGTGGCGCGATTTATCTCGTCTGCCAGCACAATATTTGCAAATAAAGAACCTTGACGGAATGTAAATTCTCCCGTTTTTGGGTTATAAAAATTGATACCTGTAAGCTCCGATGGCAATAGGTCAGGTGTAAACTGTATACGAGAAAATTTAAAGTCAAATGACCGCGCAAGTGCCTTGGCAAGCATTGTCTTGCCAGTACCAGGTACATCTTCAAGCAAAACATGTCCACCAGCTAAAAAAGCAGAAAGTACTAATTTTATCTCATCAGTTTTTCCTATAATCACCTTTTCGATATTGTCAATCACTTGTGTCATTTTCCATACCTCACTTCTTCATATTTTAATGTCAACCCATCTATATTTTCCCTATGACGAATTTTATCTGCAATGATATCTGTCGTGTCAGACCTGTGAATGTTTACCCCTTTTACAATATGCTTTGTCACTTTTTTTGCATATTCACGCCGCACCACATTGCTTGAACCACCGCCAAAACGTGGTAAAAGGTCGCGTAAATCACCCAAGATATTATGTGCAAGGCTAGTGTGTTCACCTTTCACACCTTCTTTAGACGCGCCGAGTATGTTACGCAGTGGAGAGTCAGAACCTCTAAGTATAATAATAATAGTCAAAATCATCATCACAAAAAAGAAACCTATAATTATCGCGGCAATGGTCTGAAAGGCTATACCAGGCTGTCCAACAATATATTCTTCTTCTGAATAACCAGGCAAAAATTCTGGCGGTGCAACATATTCTAAATCATGTCCTTGGTCAATGACCCATGCAAGAAAATTCATTATAGGGCTTATGATAACATTAAATGCATACAAAATCGGCGGAAAAACAAACTCAATAACCATCGTCACAAAACGCACTATCGAATGACCTACAACAACAACCATACCCATTACAGGAAAAAATATAACAAACATAGCCAAGGTGACTAAAACAGAAACGAATACAGCAATAAGACGATTATTTATATTAAGTACTTTAATCGTGTCATGTTTTCTATCATCACCTATTTGTGTAGACATGACGTTAATATCTACATTATGCAACTGAATATAAAGCACGATAACCGCAATCATCACCAATGTTGTCATCGTCAATTGATGACGAAAAATGACATACTGCCCAGCACCCATGCCTGCAATGAGAAACATCAGTAATTGCATTGCAAATATTTTCAAAGCAGTTTTTAACTGCAAGTCACGTTCACCAAATTTTTTAGCAAAGCAAGAATAAGCAACTGCCAAAATCATAAATAGCAAGATAAACCATAGTGTAATCTGACTGCCAAGAATTGCAACAGGCACAGCAATAAGAATCATATGTAATAAAACAAAAACAGGTATCTTCATCATCCTTGCACGAATAACCTGCATTAAAAAAAATGGAATAATAAGCAACCACCAACTAAAATCAATGCCTGCAAATACAATAAAATATACAAAGGATATGATATTAAACAATACAAGAAATATCACAAGATTTGCAAGTATATTCTTCACAAGGATTCGGTCAATATTCATATCATCACCTTGCCCAGTGTATCATAATTTGCATATAAGAAAAAGTCCCTTGTGAAAATTTACACAAAGGACTTTTATTTTCATACTGCTTTTTATGCTTTTCCTACAGAGCCGAACAGTTCAAATTTTTCTTTTATCACTTGCTTGATAGCATTTGCACCAGGGGCTAGTAGATTTCTTGGGTCAAAGCCCTTGCCCTTTTGGTCATTGCCATCTTCAATGTATTTACGTGTTGCAGCAGCGAATGCAAGTTGACATTCTGTATTTACATTGATTTTTGCCACACCTAAGGAAATTGCTTTTTGAATCATCTCTACAGGAATACCTGTTCCCCCATGAAGCACTAATGGAATGCCACCAGTCACTTGACCTATTTTTTCTAAGATATCAAAGTCAAGACCTGTCCAATTTTCTGGATAAACCCCATGAATATTCCCTATTCCAGCCGCTAAGAAGTCTACACCCAGCTTGGCAATGGCTTCGCATTCTGTCGGGTCAGCAATATCGCCATTGCCTATCACGCCGTCTTCTTCTCCACCAATCGCACCAACTTCAGCCTCAATGGTCATGCCGTTTTTACGGGCAAGTTGCACCATGTCAGAGGTTTTACGCAGGTTTTCGTCAAATGAAAGATGGCTTCCATCAAACATGATACTTGTAAATCCCGCTTCAATACAGGCTAAACATTGGTCATAACTTCCATGGTCAAGATGAATAGCCACAGGTACGGTGATACCCATGGCTTTGTCCATGGCTTTCACCATAGCGGCAACTGTGCCGAAACTGCCCATATACTTTGCAGCTCCGCCTGTTACGCCCAAAATAATTGGACTGTTCTGTTCTTGTGCAGTGGTTAATGCAGCTTTTGCCCACTCAAGATTATTGATATTGATTTGTGCCACGGCATATTTGCCTTTAACGGCCTTTTGCAACATTTCTCTTGCATTAACTAGCATATAAAGCTCCCTACTATCCTAGGATTGATTTTGTATCACGAGCGATTACAAGTTCTTCATTGGTTGGAACCACCAACACACGTGTTTTTGCACTTGGTTTAGATACATCAAGGGCTTGACCACGTTTACTATTCTTTTCAAGGTCAATATCTACACCCAACCAAGTGAGATATTCACAAACTTTTTCACGGATATACGTGTCATTTTCGCCGATTCCTGCGGTGAAAACCACTGCGTCAATGCCATTCATGCCCGCGGCATAACGCCCGATATAGCCAGCCACACGATATGCAAAAATATCAAGGGCATCTTTGGCACGTGGGTTTGTATCCATTGCATCTGCAAGGTCGCGGAAGTCACTGGATACACCACTTAAACCAAGCATTCCCGACTTTTTATTAAACATGTCTAACACTTGCTGGGCGGTAAGATTTTCTTTCTCCATAATGAATGGAATAACGGCAGGGTCAAGGTCACCGCTTCTAGTCCCCATGGCAAGTCCTTCAAGCGGCGTAAGTCCCATAGATGTATCAACAGAAATTCCGCCGTCTACAGCGCAAACACTTGCACCATTGCCAAGGTGGCAAGTGACGATTTTAAGGTCTTTTGCAGGTTTACCAAGCATTTCAGCCGCACGGGCAGACACAAACTTATGGCTTGTACCATGGAAACCGTATTTACGGATTTTATGCTTATCATACATTTCATATGGAATTGGATAAAGATATGCTTTGGCAGGCATTGTTTGATGAAATGCAGTATCAAAAACAGCCACATTGGGTACACCCGGCATGTTTTGCTGACAAGCCTTAATACCTGTAAGATTGGCTGGATTATGAAGGGGTGCAAGCTCACTATTTTTGTCAATTGCGGCAAATACTTCATCTGTGATGAGCGCGGAGTTTGTAAAAGTTTCACCGCCATGTACGACACGATGGCCAACGGCTTTAATTTCATCTTTTGACCCAATGGCACCCAGTTCAGCATCCACCAAAGTGTCTAGTACAATGGCAATGGCTGCGCCATGGTCTGGCATGGCTGTATCTACTGTGTGCTTAGGTTTGCCTGTAGTTTCATGAACAAGACGGCCATCAATGCCGATTCTTTCACATAAACCTTTTGCAAGCAAATTTTCATTGCTCATGTCAAGCAGTTGGTACTTGAGTGAAGATGAACCTGCGTTAATTACCAATACATACATATTTGCATTCTCCTTTATTTTTGCGCCTGTACGGCGGTTATGGCTACAACTCCAACGATATCTTCTGCACTGCAACCTCGTGAAAGGTCGTTTACAGGCTTTGAAATGCCCTGTGTAATTGGGCCATAAGCATCCGCTTTAGCCAAACGCTCTACCAGCTTGTACGCAATATTCCCTGCGTCAAGGTCTGGGAAAATTAACACATTTGCCTTGCCGGCGACAGCATTGTTAGGGGCTTTACTTGCGCCAACCGATGGGATAATTGCCGCATCAAGCTGAAACTCACCATCGGCTTTAATATGGGGGGCATTTTTTTTGAGAATTTCAGCCGCCTTTGCAACTTTATCAACATCAGGGTGTTTAGCACTCCCTTTTGTAGAATGAGAAAGCAGTGCAACAATAGGTTCATCACCCAGCAAAGTTTCATAAGATGCCGCAGAAGACTCTGCAATGACAGCAAGTTCTTCCGACGTTGGATTTTGAACCAGCCCACAGTCAGAAAATAGAAACACACCTTGATTACCACAGTCACATTTTGGCACGCACATGATAAAAAATGAACTTACTATTGACACATTGGGCGCAGTTTTTAAAATTTGCAAACTTGGACGCAATACATCAGCAGTAGAATACACTGCCCCTGCAACCATGCCGTCAGCAATCCCTTCTTTAACAAGCATACAGCCCAGTGCCACAGGGTTTTCTTTTAACTGTTTCTCTGCTTCTTCCATCGTAAGACCTTTTGACTTACGCAGTTCAAAAAGCTTTGCTGTCATCTTCTCAAACTCACGATATGTTGCAGGGTCAACGACTTCTGCTTGTGAAATATCTACAGCATTTGCTTTTGCAGCAACATCAATCGCCGACTTTTCACCAATAAGCACAATGTTGGCAAGCCCTTCTGCCAAAATTTGCTGTGTGGCTTTTAAAGTACGCGCATCCAGTGCTTCTGGCAATACAATCGTTTTAAGCTGTGACTTTGCACGTGCTTTTATCCGCGCTAAAAAACTCATGTGATAACCACTCCTTTAGATTATAATTTTTCTCTTATCTTTTCTTTCAAATTCCCTGCACGCTCTTTGAGACTTCCCGCTAGATTTCGCGCTACAATTAAATCCCCAACCCATCGTGCGGCCTCACCATATTCACCAAGGCGATAGGCAAGGTCTGCAATCATATATTTGGCAGTAGATTCATCCATATTTCCAAGAGGAAAACGCTCGGTAGTAAAAGCTGTTTTCAATCCACCATATGCATTCTCTAAAAAATGCTGTTCTATCTTTGATTGTTCCATTTTACGTAAAACCCATGCAAACCGTAGGTTGGTAAATGCCCGTTGGCTGTCTTTTGCTTGAATTGCTGCGACACAAAGAATCGCTTGTTTAAATCTAAGCAATATATGCTCTTTACTCAACGGCATAGGAAACTCCTGTGGTTTATGCCCAGGGGTAATCTTTTCTTTAATCATCATCTGCTGACGTGAGGTAATCTTATCAAAATAACTATGCAACGCCGCATACCCGCAATGTATACAAAAAAGCACTTCATATTGATTAGCGTCAATATCTTTATACGTATTCATAAAATCCGTATCCGTCGCAATCACTTTAAGCTTTGACTTTTTAATAACAAAATCTATAAATTCCTTATCACATACTGGACAGTGAAACGACTTGGGATATAAATATTCTAAAATCTGTTCTTCTGTCGGTTGAGGCTGTTGATTTGTTGACTGTGCCATATACCTGCTCCTAGCCCCCTTCTACAGGGGTTGTATTCACACAACTCACAGGTTAACACATTTCTGTCAAAGCTTCAAACAATTCTTGGATTTTGTCATTGAAAATGATAAATTTCTATCAAACTTAGCCTTTTTTATGTACTGCATCGCAATAACTTTATGCAATGCGAATAAAACCTTTAAACCTTCTTGGCAACTAATCTAAGTAGCGTAGGCGAGTCGTCCCCTACTACAGAAAATCCATCAGATTCTTCACTACTAATGATTTCAAACCCATTATCTTTTAGTTGATTAAGCAAACTGTCAGGCTCTATAAATCTTCGATAATGATTATCACAAAAATACTCATGTTTTCCAATACACTCACCTTGACCATATTTGACATCGCTCACTGTGCGGACTTCTATAAAAAGAAGCCCTGCTTTTTTTAGTGCATGATGTATGTTTGGAATAAGTGTATCTTGCTGTACTTGATTGATTGCATGAATAGACCATCTGGCATAACAGTAATCATAATCAATACATTTTAACGCTTTTGTGATTACAAAATCATTGCACACTGCAAATATATCCATACCATGCCTATCAATAGATTCAATTGCACTTTTTGATGAATCTACCGCTGTCACCATGATTCCGTTTTGACAAAAATACATACTATCTCGTCCATTACCACAGCCCAAATCAATCAGCTTTTTATCAGATTGCATTTGTCCCATTGCAAACTTTGCAAAATCTGAAGGCTGACTAATATCTTTTCTGTCATTATTATAATACCCATCCCAATACTGCACATCTGTTTTCATTTAAAATGTCTCCTATTCTTTATGCGGCAATATACCTAGTTTTTTCATGATATACGTTCCTGCGGCTTGTCCATTACGTTTGGGATAATAAAGATATTGCTTCACAATGTCTTCAATCTGATTTTTATAAGCATCTTTATCTTTCAATAATTGAGAAACCGCAACATTAAGTTTGTCCACATTTTCTACATTGATGGAAGTGCCTATTTTATCTCGTAATATAATATCCAAAGGCTCTATACCATATCGTTGGTAATTTGGATTCATTGCTTTAATCGGGGTGTTGATGAAAATACAAGGTTTCAAAGTACAGTATGAAAACTCATAAGCAATTCCAGACCAGTCTGTTATCAACACATCTGACGTAAAAATCGACTCATTGCCTGCAAAATCCAACTCAAAAATAATTTCACCTGTTTCAGAATAGCGCATATACCGTTCAACCAAGCTATTGATGAAATGAGGAAATAAACGTATATGCTGGGGATGAGGACGCACAATAATCTCATACCCATTTCCAATCAATGATTCCAACATGGGGTCTATACACATATCCAAAAGATTATCAGCTTGCCAAGACGGTGCTATCAAAATTCTTGGTTTTTCACTTTTACGGGCTTGCTTTACAAGTTCGGCATAGGATTCAAGAAGGTCATCATACAAACCATATCCTGCTTTTACAAGATTTTTTTTAGGCAAACCCTCCATTGCTTCACGGTGCCGCAATTCTGCAACTTGATGAGGGCCCACACATAAAATTGTGTCGAAATAATCAAAAGCCTTCTCTTTATACACAAGATGGGTGCTAGTAAGCCCATGGAAAGTATGGATATATTCAATATTATCACGTACTATGGAACGCTTCACATGAAATGTTTGCAAATCTGGCACAGTGGTCACGAACATATCTGCATCCAATTTTAACATGAGTGATATGACTTTTCCCTGCCCAGCATAGTATGGCAAAAGTTTCGGGTGATTTTTGTGGAAAACACTATCATCCGAATCACTTGTTAAATAATGAATCACCATATCGCTATGGGTTAACAGATAATCAATGATATTTTTGTAATACTTATATTGACCGCCTGAAATTGCATAGAAAACAAGCTGTTTTTTTGCAGATAAAAACCTTGTTGCATCAGCTTTTTCTCGTGCTTTATTTTCTTTATCTTTTTTGTACGCTACTTGTATCTCTGCTGGTGTTTTACGCTCTGCATTTTGCAGTGCAAGTGCTTCTGATGCCAACGTATATGGATTGTAAAAAAGATACAACACAACCACAATAACAACCGCAAAAAGATTGCCAACTGTCCAATATAGTCCTACGCCTGCCGGGGTTACTGCGGCAAAATAAATGCTTAATCCTACAGTAAAAATAATTAAACCAACATTCATTTTTTTACCTTGACTTAATGCACCGGGACTTATGAAGTTTTGTGTTAAAGCAAATATCAACGCCGCTACACCCGAAAAGAAGGGCATAATAAAAGAGCCTTCCCTCAAATCTACACCTAAAAAGTACAAGTCTATACCCTCTGGAAAGCCCATATGATAAAGTGGGTCGTACATAACTTGCAACATACCCATAAGTAAAACCAACTGCACCAATAAAGGAACAATACCTACTAATGGACTATACTTTTCTTTTGTAAACAACCCATATCGCTCTTCATTAAGCCGTTCCTTGTCATGTGCATAACGCTTTTGTATAGCAGACAAGGCAGGTTGTAATTTTAACAGTCGTATAGAATTTAAATGTGCAAAACGTGTCAGTGGAAAAAGTATCAATTTAGTAATAATCGCAAAAAATATAATCGACATACCAAAACTATTTGTCAGCAAAAACATAAAATACAATACCCACCCTAGTGGCGTTGCTAAAACATCAAGGACTATATTCATTAACTGTCTTCATCCAATACATCTATTACATCTTCTTCACTGACAGATGTGCTGTGGGTTGGTGCAATAGTAGAATTTATATCCTCTTTTTTTGTAAACAAATTACGAATCTTCTTGCGCAAAGAAAATAATATCGCACCTCCCATTGCTATAATCACAACGACTATTTGGAGTAACATACCGCCAAAGCCTGGGTCTAAATACATAAAATCACGTTCCTTTCTTAAACCAGATTCTAAAACATCAAAAGATAAATCAGCTTCAATTTAAAGATAAAAGAGCATCTTATATTCCAATACCAAATAGCTTTGTTATATGCTGTATTCAGCCATTGCTTGGCGGCTTAGTTCCCGCAGACTTATATTTTCTTCCTGCAAATTAGAACGCCATACGGTATAGTCAAACGGTTCACGGATGATAAGCGCAATAAAACGCTCTGCATCTACTCTGCCAAGATTATTAAGCAACATTTTCATTCCTTCTGTTTTTACTACTGTATCCGTACGCATAGTTAACCCTCCAGTTCTCTAATAAAATCTATAGGATTTTTTATTATAATTTCATTGATAGACTTATTTAAAAGCCCCTTATCTACTGTAATAAAACAATCACAGCCTCCAAAGTACGCACAAGCAACATGTAAGGCATCATATAGCCTTACTCCCCGCTTCATAAGTGATTGACCAAAAGCAATAATTCCTTCTGATTCTTCTATATGTTTGATAGCAACTTCTTTCCAGCTGATAACACTATCCCGGCGCAACTCAAAAGGGTTTTTATTATTTTCATATTCTAATACATACGACCATAAAAGCCCAAAACGCCCGTTTTGTATTTCATACTGTATAAACAACTTAGCCTGTGACTCAAGGCTTATTTTTAGTTGTGTTTGATCATCAAAAGGGCGGTTAAAGCTACAGTTATCAAGGTAAAGCAACATACATTTGCCTCTTTTCTACTTCACCATGCAATGCATCACATTGTTGAGTGTGATTATTATACATAATCTTGGCGGCTTATTTCAAATTACGGCAATAACTCATAGTTTTGACCAACGAAGCGATTGACTAATTCACGAGAGATATTGAGCGGGTGTAGCGGTGCGTCAAGTCCACCGTATTGTTCTGGAATGAATACTGCACTAAATGCTGATTCAAACAATATCAATACTTCTTCATGAGTATAGCCTAATTCGAGTAGTTCTCTTTGATATATGGCAGCATTGTGTATTCCATGGTCAGATTGTACAACGATAATTGCATTTGGGTTATGCTCAAGTATTAAATCAATAGTGCTAAATACTGTTTCAAACATTATAGTATGCCTTCCTAATTGGCTTGAATACGGTATGTGGTGTGTGTAAGGAAACCATACTAATGTAAATGTGCTTAATTTAGAATCAAATATATTTAAAATTGACCTATATATATTGCGGGATAAAGGTGTAGCATAATGTGGCATGACTATACTTTCATCTATAACAAACTCAATGCTTGAGCGGCTAGAACGGGCTGGCAGTAATGAAAGTGGTGTGGTTAAATTAAACAATTCACGATAATTGCCATGAAATAAATATTGATATCCATTAGAAATCAAATTGTAATCATTAAAATAAAAATGGCTTATTGTCTCTGAGTGTACATTGTTGTAATGTCTATGAAAAGGGGCAGAAGTAAAAGGTGCAGGAGGAACCAGTATATTATAAATTTCGTAATCCGCAGCGATTAGTGCCCAATGAAACTCAGAGTTTAAAATAACATCCGAATATATATTCAAACCATAACCTGACAATGCATTAAGTATTTCCACATTACGGCGTGAATCATCAAAGTCAGGTTCATAATTAAGATAATGACGAAAGCTTGATAATATTTCACCATAAATACTGTCATAAAAATTTGGAGAAAATAATGCAGGAAATGCTGTTACAGTGCCGGCAGCCGCCATATATCCATATTCATATATTTGGAAGTTTCTATTTTCAAATCCTGCCCTAGCCCAATCTTTTGATTCATTAAAAAATTGCTCAAACACTTCAAGACTTAAAGTTCCATCCACCCAAAGCCAGTATATATCAGGGCTTGGCAGTTCCGAATCTACATAAAAATTTCGTGAAAAATAAATTTCACGCTCACGTCTTGCCACATAAAATTGAATTTCACGCCACACAACTGGTGCAAAATTAAAAAATACTAATACACATAACCCAAAAAACACGACTCTAAAACCAAGTACCCCATTAAAAAATATATTTTTTAATTTTAAACTTGAGGCTTTAAATTTGAGAAAAATTGCACAAAAGACTAATAAAATTACAAATAATAAGGCAAGCGTAAAAATTCTTGGAAATGAATCTATAATTCGGCTAAGTATGGTGTGTATATTTTCAAAAAACCAAAACCCCACCCAAAATAACAGGGAAATCAATAAGCCACCTTTAAAGTCGTCAACGATTATTTTATAAATAAAATATACTATCAACCCGCCGATGAAAAAAAGCATCATCCATACAAGCAGATGATTAAATGACAAGTTAGCCCTATGAACATTTTGACTATATAAGTTTAATAAAAATATTAGAGGTATGAATGACGCAGAAATTACATAAAGCACAATCATTGATTTTTTTTCACACATCTTATCTGATTTATCCACTATCCTATTATAAACAATCAATGCAACCATACAAAATATGGCTACAAAAATAACAACAGTACCCACTGCATACATCTCTGGAGTTAAATATAAAAATTCCCCATGCCCATATACTCTGAATAAAATATCCACATCTTGCGCTTCATCATTGATATACATTAAAGGCATATTAAGTATTTCTTCATCTGTGTCAAAATCTTCAAAGTCACTTGCTAATATAGTAATACTACTACCTGTATCACCTTCTAAAGCAGTTATGATAATCTCAATCAAATAATCTGAATGAACCGCCACCTTGTCATGTAAATGAAATTCCCGAAATACAACATCGCTAACATCTTCATAGGCAACATGTGTATAAAAAATCTCTTCATTATTGATATTCATTGCAACACGCATCAAACCATGATTATCTCTATTATAAGTTGCAAATAGTATAGAAAATTTAGACACATATCCATTATGTTGAAATTGTTGACGAACCTCTACCCCTTGAGTAAGCTCGCCAACAATCAAATTGCGTATATGATTTCCATTGCTAAAAATTTCAACCGACTGCATATCTTCAAGCCGTTTTATTTCATCACTTTCATTATAATAATTTATAAATAAAGCAATAAGTCCAATACACAAAATAATTAAAATTGATACTGTGCTTAGTGCGCGTTTCACTTATTTCCACCCCTATCTTAAACTATGTTCTTGTTTTTGAATGTAAACCATTTTAATATTAAAAAAGTAAGCGGTATTCCAGATATTGCTGCCAGTATATAAGCAATCAGCGCATACAATCCTAAAATATTATATACAATAAACACCATGATATTCTGAATAATAAAGTTGGGTACATAGGACAATGCAAATTTCACCAGCTTAACCATGTTAAGTTTTGACTTAAACACAAAAAATGAATTTAATAAGTACGCAATAATAAGTGCAGTAATATACCCCAGAGCAAATGCTAAATTAGCCTGTACTAGCAAAGAAAAACCAAAAGCCAATACGCTTCCATTAAACGTATTTATACCGCCAATGATGACAAACAAAATAAATTGTTTGTTTAAAAAATTTTTTTTTATAAACGCAATCATAAACTATTTTTCTTCCTCAATAAAATAAACCGGTCTATTTTGTGCTACATCTAAAATACGCCAAATATATTCCCCTAAAATGCCAAGCACAAGTAATATTAAACCAGATGAAAATAAAATAACAACCATAAGTGTTACCCAACCTTGCACATCAATAACGCCTAAAAATCCTAAAATAATCAGTACAGTACCCCAGACACCTGCGCCAATGGCAAAAATAGCCCCCACCCACTCTATAAATCGAATGGGTGCAGGTGAGAAACTAACAAAGGAGTCAATCACCAGTTTAATTTTTTTGCCCAATGTCCATCTTGAAGTACCCTTTTGACGCGCTAGGCGCGTGTATGACACTGTATCTGTCTTAAATCCAGACCATAAGATTTGTAATGTAATTGCAGAATTTCTCTCGTCTAAAAGTTTTAATGCTTCAATGGCTTTTCTGTCTAAAAGATAACAATCAAAACCTGAAGCAGGCATTTTTGTACTCACAAATTTTTTAACCAGCCCATAATACATATTTGCAAACATTTTTTGAGATAAGCTATCCTCCCTGTCCTCTCTCACTGCCAGCACAACACGATTGCCTTTTTTCCAACGCTCATACATGTCTAGAATAAGGGTTGAAGGTTCTTGAAGGTCAGCAGCTTTTATTGTGCAGCAGTCACCTGTGCAAGCAACCATTCCGGCAAAACATGCAGCATGAGAACCAAAATTGCGGGAAAGTTTAATCAAGCGCACTTTGTCATCACATGATGCAATTTCAAGACATACTTCATAGGAGTTATCACCCGAGCCATCATCAACCAAAATCAACTCATAATCTTCAATTTTTCCCAGCACATTTTCTTTAAGGTCTAAATAACAGTCCATCAAAGTGTCGGCACTAAAATAAACAGGTATTATAATAGAAAGCTTACTCATGGGCTGCCCCTTTTAAATATTCATTAAAATCGCTTATATATTCGGCTTTGTCATAATAATGACTTGAAAGGACTAATAAAATAGAATCGACCGAAAAATCATACATATTTTTCCAAATCATAGGTGGTAAATATACACCCATATGGGGCTTATCTAACACAAATACTTTTTCATTTGCTTGTTGGTCTATCACTTTAACCTTACTTTGCCCACACACATTGATGAGACAAAATTCTGAGTCGCGGTTGGCATGTTGTCCTCTAACTACATCTGAATCAGAACCATAAATATAAAAAACACGCTTTACATCAAAGGGTATTTGTTTACCACCCTCTATTACAACCAAACGACCTCTTTCATCTCCAAGTTCTGGAAAGGAGACTATCTTTACATCATCAATTGTATTCACTTGACTTCGCCTCCAGAGATAACAACCTCTGATAAGAAATCATGTTTTAAATAAAAATCCGCTCTTTCAACTGCAATTTCTAATACTTTAAGCCCATTTTCATCCATATGATTTCCACACACAACAAAACCAGCTTTCATATTATTTTTTACCGCTGCATAGTTTTCTTCATGTACATCTGCAATCACTCTTTCAAAACCTAAGTTTTCAAAAGCTATATACAAAGACAATAAAATAGCAAGATAACCAATTCCTCTTCCATGTGCGGCAGTATCTCCAATCAAAATCCGCCCGCATTCAGCCGTCTTATCTTTAAAGTTGTATAAGGCGACACTACCAACAAGCCGATTTAATTCATCTACCTCTTCAATACCAAATGTACAACATTCAATATTTTCATTGTCACGTTTAAACCACTCTTGTTGCATTTCTGGTGTTATGGTGTCAATTTTCCTTAAAAAGTCTACTTGTGTCTCGTTTCGCCATATACGCATTAGCTCCAAATCCTCCACTGTCAAAGCCCGAAGCAATACGTTTTTATAACTAGCTTTAATTTTATGTTTCATAATGTCACACCTCATATTTATTGATAATTTCAATTACATAGTCTTGCTCTTCTTGGGTCATGCCATTGTACAAGGGTAAAGATAAAACTGTATCCGCATATTTTTCTGCAATAGGAAATGCTCCTTTTGTATATCCAAGATACCCATATGCCTCTGATAGGTGTGGAGGAATTGGATAATGAATAATTGAGCCTATTCCCTTGCCACTAAGATAATCAATAAATGCATCTCGATTATTCACTCTTATTACAAATTGATGCCATACTGTTTCACAACTCCTTTGCACCTGGGGCAGTTCTATGCAAGAATTTTCAATTTTTTCTAAATAATTTGAACACAGTTTTATTCTTTCATTTGTCAGTTCATCAAGATGATTAAGCCGCACGCGCAATAATGCTGCTTGCATTTCATCCAGCCTAGAATTTGTACCAACGATTCTATTATAGTATCGCTTTTCACTGCCATAATTACGATAAACCCTAAAATCTTCATCTAGCTTTGCCGAATTTACAGTCACTGCACCGGCATCTCCAAAAGCTCCAAGGTTTTTTGATGGATAGAAAGAAAAACAACCTACTTCACCAAAAGTCCCAGTCATTTTTCCATTTTGCTTTGCACCATGAGATTGTGCGCAATCTTCTACTACATATAAATTATACTTTTTAGCAATAGTCATAATCCCTTCCATATCAGAAGCTTGCCCATACAAATGCACAGGCAATATGGCTTTGGTTTTAGGTGTTATTGCTGATTCAATTTTTGTTATATCAAGGTTGTAATATTGATTTGGCTCAACAAAAACAGGGGTTGCACCATTCATGGTTATTCCCATTACACAAGCAATATAAGCATTTGACTGGACAATAACCTCATCTCCTTCACCTATACCCAAGATACTAAACGCAATCTTTATGGCATCTAGCCCATTGGCAAGACCCACACAATAAGATGCTCCAGTATATTGAGCAAATTCTTCTTCAAATGATGAAACTTCATTGCCCAAAACATACCATCCAGAGCGTAACACGCGTATTGCAGCCGCTTCATATTCTGCTGAATGAGCCATAAATACACGGTCTAAGCGGTTTGGTGAAATTTTCATTTAAAACACACCTCTTTTCAAAGCGTAATTATGGTAAGTGATAAAATGCAAATATTGAAAACCAAGAAAAAACATTCATTAACAGAATAAGCCCTTGGATAAACTGAATAGAAACATTAGTAAACAAATCATACTTAGATGGTATTATTTTTCGTATACTATCTAGTCCTAATACTAACAATATACATAATGGAAGAAGCATAGGCAGAAGATATCTGCCTTGAGGTTGAAAACCTGCTGAAAAAGAGTAATGTATTGACAATCCAATGGTAATTGGAATTGAAATGGCTGAAGCTATAAAAAATATTTTATACTTATTATCTACATTTTTACGTAAGTTCTTAAATATAGAGACGATTAAACCTATTACTCCAGTTATTATAATGACATGGTATAAAGCATAAACACTGGCATGTGGGTTAATATTCATATATCCAAATGTTGCAATAAAGCTTAGATATGAAAAAGGAATCCATGGCGTTTCCCGTAACATATCAAAAACTGATAAACCTCTATTCATAAAGTTATCTCTATTTGATGGGCGCAACCAATCCACTGCATATGCTTCAATATTCATAAACTGTGTGCGCATACCCAAAAAGTCACCATCGTATAAATAAGCATTTCTTATATAAAACCAACCTGCAATTGAAAGCACTATCAAAAGCATGATAACTATTCTTTTAACAAAAACTTTATAGTGCTTATGATTTTTTTTATTTGCAAGCACGACCCAAAACCATAATGGCGCGCTGAGTAAAATAAATGTAAAAGCATTATAGTATGAGAGCAAGCACAATCCCACACCAATAGCCAACCATATACAAGACTTTGTATTCCAATTATTTTTTATCCCTAAAATCCAAGCGTACAATATAATGGATATGGTAAAAATTCCAAATGCATCATTGTTAATATATGAGGAAACCAATGCAAATTGAGGCCACATGCTCACTAAAATTATTAAAAACCATGCTGTCTTTTCTGTAAATAAGATTTTTCCAATTTTAAAAGTAAAAAAAACTGTGCCTACAGAGGAAAGTATGCTTGGAAGTCTTACTAAATATAAAGAAACATGGGGATGAGGACTAAATACAGAGGATACTCTATAAAAAACTGCACCAATGATTTGCGTTGTAAATGGAAAAAAGGAATAATTAAATCCCCATATCGCATCTCTAATTGCAGGGTCATCTCCACGCGGCAATGACCCATTCTCAATCATGTATCGTACTAAATCCCAGCGCATGTGTTCATCTGGCGCACCATTAAATGGTGTCACGATTGCCCAAAGGGAATACATAAAAAAACAAAATAATAAATAAATAAATAAATACTTATTTTCAGAAATATAATCAATACATTTTACAAAAACATCATATTTACATAGTATGAGATGTAATATAATGACGCTGAATAACGATAAAGTTATAAAAATAACCCAAAACTCAAATGGCAATGACGCGACAGGTATTCTAGCATAATTCAAAAAATTAACTTCATTGACTGTCATCATTATATTAGGCTGTTCTGTAAGGTCTAAACGAAATGCAGTGTATTGTGACAATGGAAGTTCTATAATATTTATTCCATTAGTTAGTACAAATCGCCGCGAATTTAACTCACTAAACCCTTCATCTTCTTGCATAAAGAAAATTTGAGCACTTGTACTGGCTACGTTAAGATTGCTTATGTGAATTGCTAATCTATTTCCAATAACATGGGTGTCTACGCCTACCATAATCCAAGGGTCTGCATGATAGGACTGTATTGTATGATTATCCAGCAGATAAAAACCATGTAAGTTTTGATACAGCGCACTTTGAGTCCAATGTTGATATTCTCCAGTGGATGCCCAAAATCTTGAGCGGGCAAACACAAAAAGTATTACACATATAAGCACACTTATACATGTAAACACTACTAAAGATTTTGTTATTTGTACATTCAAAATTTTCAACAATATTCACCATACAATCATATTAAAATTTTATACAAAGTATTAGCGCAATGAAAAATCTTCCCTATCTAAAGTCAAGTTCGGATTATAATATGGGTCGCCTTTTTTCAGCTCGTCTTGCCATTTGGTTTTAAAAAGTGTTGATTCTCTTGAAAAGCGCGCTTGTTTTTCAGGCGTATCTTCATATCCACGGCTTTTTGACTCGTGATGATATAGTTCGGCAAATGGAGTAAAGATAATGAGATACCCCGCTTTACGAATACGCATACAAAAATCAACATCATTTAAGGCTACTGCAAAATCCCTATCTAAACCGCCAACATCATCATATACACTACGGCGAAGCATCATACATGCGCCTGTCACGGCACTTAAATTCTGTGCAATTTTTAATCTACCCATATGCCCAAAATGACTTCTTGGAAAGTGCTTATGAGAATGCCCAGCAAATCCTGCAATGCCAACAATAACACCAGCATGTTGAATGGTGTTGTCTGGATAGTATAATTTTGCACCAACTACCCCAACATCTGTACGTTGTGCAAACATAAGCATTTCTTGCAGCCAGTCTGGTGTTATTACCTCTACATCATTGTTTAGAAGTATTACATATTCTCCGGAAGATTGATTGACACCAAAATTATTGATAGCAGGATAGTTAAACCCACCTTCAAAAGTGACTACTTTTATTTGATTATTACCATTTAAGGTTTTGTAATAGTCAAATATTTCTGTAGATGTGCTATTGTTTTCAACAATAATAATTTCAAAATTTTTGTAAGTTGATTTTACGAATATGGAGTCTATACACTTTTTTAAAGTTTCAACATGGTCTTTATTTGGGATGATTATGGATATTAAAGGCTCACCGTCTATGTCATATTTTAACTTATACATGCCTTCAATCTCTGAATCCTGTACATCTGCTGATAATCCAATACGTCTAAGATGTTCTGTTATTGCAGATTTAGCCGCCGAAATAGCATAATTCTTTGCAGAAATATTGCCTGCAACCGACGCCTCATGGGCGCGCCAATAGTACATCAGCTTTGGAATGTGTATGATATTTTTAGCTGACTCGGTAAGTCTTAATATCATGTCATAATCTTGGCTACCATCAAAGTGGCTATTATAGTTTCCAACTTCATCAAGTAAACTGCGGGAATAACAACAAAAATGTGTCATATAATTTTGTGACCTTAACGTATCTGGCGCAAAGTCTTGCTTAAAATAAGGACTGCCAGAGCGCGGGTCATGTGTAAAAATAGATTCATCTGTATATATCAAATCTGCATTTTTTTCACAAATCACATGCATGACTTCATATAAGGCAGAGGGATGAAGTATATCATCATGGTCTAACATTGCGATATATTCACCTGTTGATATTTCTATTGCGCGATTAGTATTTTCAGAAATACCTGCATTTCTTTCAAGTTTTTTGTAAAGAATACGCCTATCATGTTTAGCATATGATTTGCAAATTTTTTCTACATACTTATGGTTCTTATCACTACCATCAGCTAGGCATAATTCCCAGTGAGTATAAGTCTGATTTTGAACTGAATTTATCATTTCACGTAAAAATTTTTCTGGTGTATTATATAAAGGCGTTATTATACTTATTTTAATTGTTTTTAAAAATGCTGTATTTCGCTGTGATATTTTAACTTCATCACTGATATCAAAAGCAGCAGATAAAAATGCTTGGGCTTGTTTGGTGCGATTTTTATAATATTTTACATGAATCCAAGTAGCTTTTATACCATTTCTTCTTAAACTCCATAAGCCTTTATACAAAAGCCGAGTTGGCGGAAATTTTCTAAAAAATAATTTTACACCACCAACAATCACTCTAGCTGGTTTTGTTATACGCCAAAAAGTAGAGTTTTGCATTGCATGAATATGAGATAAATGGCTTGCAATTTGTGCATTCGCACTATCTAATTCATTTTGCAATCGATTCAATGCTTCTTTTTGAAGATGCATTTGGTTTTCAGATTCCGTTGTAAGTTTTTCTATCATAGTGGTTTTTACTTCTATTTCTGTATTTTGTACTTCTATTTCAGCTGCTTGCGCTTTCAAAAACTTAGTTTTCTCTAATATTTCTAACTTTAGGGCTTCAATATCCTTAGCAAAACTAACTTTAAGTGCCTCACTTTTATCCTTTAAATTTTGAATATCATGGAGAAGGTTTTTGGCGTACGAAAATAAACCTGCAAACATTGGCTGAGGACAGGGATATATATTGGCTTGTATAGAAACCCAAGTAACACCTTGCGGAATGTCTATACTAAATTGAGGGTCTTTTGTTAGAAAGAGATGATATGGGCCAACAATAAAGCCATTCAAATTAGTTATAGGAAGATTTCCGGCACTTGATAAAACACTTGGACTTTCTACGATACACAACATTCCTTCAAGAGGGTCAAATCGTATGGTTTTTAAGCTGTTGCACACATCTATTTGACAATTAAAGCTTTGCCCCGAAGTTGATATAGTGGTTGCATTTTTATCAATAAAACCATCGCCATAGTCTTTATATACCGTAGAAGTGTATATGTTTGCAGTTTTTTCTTTTGCCTTTGCCTGTATTTGATGATTATAAGCAGTCAATCGCATGACTTGCTCATAAGTTGCTATCACTCTAGAAATATCGCTACTTTTTTCAAAATAAAAAGTGTCTTTAGAAATATATGAGGTATTATAGTCAACCCTGTTAAAGTATCCGAACTGAGCAAAACGTTTTGCCCAATATTCAGGTTGTTGCACATTAAAATGCGTAGGCTCTGTAATATCATCTGATGATGACGACATGATTATCTTATCACTGTAGTTACAAAGCTTTTCAATAGCCGCCATACATTCTTCTTCATGCAAATGTTCAATCATTTCTATTGTCACGACTACATCATAATAATCGGGAAACTCACTTGGTAAATCATCAAGCACTGAACCAACGGTACAATACTGTTTTATATCATCTCGCACTTTACTTATTGCATAGGATGATATATCTAAGCCATAAGCTTCTACACCTAAATCACGAAGGGCAGTCACAAGATAACCCCATGCACAACCTACATCCAGTACTGTCTTAGGTGAAAAATCATCGACTATTCTTTTCGCTATACCTTTAAAAAATGATTCCCAATGCGCCGTATCACCATAGTCCATAGTCAGACCTATCGTGCCATAATCTTTATAATAATTTTCATTGTATAATTCGCGCATTGTTATCTCCTCATTATTTCAAAAAGTGTTTCAACCCATCTTGCCAATGTTGAAGCCTATTAAAGCTTGTATCATCAAGACAATGTTTATCTAATCGTGAATTTAAAGGCCTTATTGCTTTTGTTGGGTACTCACTTGACAGAATGGGGTTTACTTGTGTGTCTAGCTTGGCTTGTTTAAATATTTCTTGTGCAAATTCTGCCCAAGAGCAAGTCCCTTCATTTGTGGCGTGGTAGATACCATATCTTTCACTGGCTGTCATATCGCATAGTAATGGTGCAAGGTCAGCCGTATAGGTGGGGGAGCCTATTTGGTCAGATACTACGTTAATGGTGTCTCGTTCTTTGCCTAAGCGCAACATGGTTTTTACAAAGTTGTTGCCATTTTTACCAAATACCCATGATATACGGACTATAAAATGCTGGCTTAATGTTTCAATAACAGCACATTCGCCATCCCGCTTAGTTTTACCGTATATGGACTTTGGACTGGTTGGGTCTGTTATTTTATGAAAGTGATTGCCCTCACCTGCAAATACATAATCTGTACTAATGTATATCATCTTTGCGTTGATTTGTTTACAGGCTTCAGCTATGTTGCGTGTACCGTTTACATTTATCTTATGACATAGTTCTGGTTCGTCTTCGGCTTTATCTACAGCAGTGTATGCGGCACAGTGTATAACTACTGTAGGTTGATAAGTTTCTATTGCAGTAAATACAGCAGATTTATCTGTTATGTCAAAATCTTCAACATCTACACCCTTGTGAAGAATATTCCTTGCAGTTAACTCTTTTACTATGTCAAAACCTAACTGTCCTTTTGCACCAGTGACCAATATTTTCATTTTCTTACCTACCTGCATACATCTTTTCATAATAACCTTGATATTCACCAGCTAGGATATTTTCCCACCATTTACGATTATCCAAGTACCATTTGATAGTTTTCTTAATGCCTTCATCAAAAGAGGTGGATGGTAGCCACCCTAATGCATTGTTTATTTTTGTAGGGTCTATGGCATAGCGCATATCGTGTCCAGGACGGTCTGTTACATAGTTTATTAAACTTTCCGGCTTATTTAGTTCTTTTAAGATTGTTTTTACCACGTCAAGGTTGGTGCGCTCATTGTGACCGCCTATATTGTAGACTTCACCGACTTTGCCTTTGTGTAAAATTAAGTCTATAGCCACGCAATGGTCTAATACATATAACCAATCGCGGATGTTTTCACCTTTACCATAAACAGGCAGAGACTTGTCGTTTAATGCATTGGCTATCATAAGGGGTATAAGTTTTTCAGGGAAATGATATGGCCCATAATTATTACTGCAACGTGAAATCGTTACAGGCAACTTAAATGTGCGATGATAAGCTTGTGCCAATAAATCAGCAGAAGCTTTTGAAGCTGAATATGGACTTGATGTATGAATGGGTGTTTCTTCTGTAAAAAATAGGTCGGGGCGGTCTAAGGGCAAGTCTCCGTATACTTCGTCTGTGGAAACTTGATGAAAACGAGATGTTCCGTACTTACGGCAAGCATCCATTAACACACCTGTGCCTATAACATTTGTGCGTAAGAAAATATCAGGATTTGTAATAGAGCGGTCTACATGGCTTTCCGCGGCAAAGTTTACAACCCAATCTGGCTTATGGCTTTCAAAAACTTTATAGACTGCTTCCCTATCTGCAATATCACCTTTTATGAAGATAAACTGTGGGTTTTCCATGGCGGTTGCAAGGGTTTCCATATTGCCTGCATAAGTCAGCGCATCTAAGCAAATGACTTTATATGAGGGGTATTTTTCTAACATATGATAAACGAAGTTTGCGCCTATAAAACCTGCGCCGCCTGTTACTAAAATTGTCATGGCTATCGCTCCTATATGAAATTACAATCACTGTCTTTTAATAGTGGTGCATTTGCATCTTTTTCAGATATTGTTGGGCTGGTTATTCCCCAATTTATATTTAATTCTGGGTCATTCCAACGTATACTTCGGTCTTCAGTTGCATTGTAGGGATTGTCTGCCTTATACAAAAATTCAACATCATCTGTAAGCGTTACAAACCCATGCCCAAAACCCCGTGGAATAAGAAGTTGGCGTTTGTTTTCAGCCGAAAGTTCTACTGCAATCCACCTTTTATATGTGGGCGAATTTTTACGAAGGTCTACTGCAACATCTAAAACTGCACCTTTAGTACAACGCACTAACTTTGCTTGTGCAGCAGAACCATTTTGGAAATGAATGCCCCTTAGCACACCCTTTTGGGATGAAAATGAGTGATTGTCTTGTACAAAATCGTAGTGAAGTCCTATAGATTGCATTTTGGGAATTGACCATGTTTCCATAAACCATCCACGGTTATCTCCAAACACTTGAGGCTCTAAAATGAATACATCAGGTAAATCTGTTTTGATTACGTTCATTTAGCAGTTTCCTTCCATGATTGCTTGGCAGTCATTATACTTCCTCCGCAATCCTGAATAAGTATTGCCCATATTCTGTATTTTTCATTTTTTCAGCTTGGGAAAGCAAAACTTCTTTTGTAATAAAACCACGTTTATATGCAATTTCTTCTAAACAAGATACATACAAACCCTGACGCGCTTGCACTGTTTCCACAAATACAGATGCATTCAGCTGGGCACTGTGGGTACCTGTGTCTAGCCATGCCATGCCGCGCCCAAACAGTTCAACTTTTAACTGTCCCTTTTCCAAATATGCGTTATTTACCGCGGTTATTTCAATTTCTCCACGGGCAGAGGGTTTCACAGTTTTGGCAATGTGAATGACTTGATTGTCATAAAAATACAAACCCGGTACTGCATAGTTTGACTTCGGTGTTTTAGGTTTTTCTTCAATAGACAACACAGTTCCATCTTCGTCAAAAGCCACCACACCAAATTCTGTCGGATTGCTTACGTGGTATCCAAATATTGTTGCACCTGATTTTCTTTCTGCGGCGGCTTTTAATGTGCCGGAAAATCCATGTCCATAGAAAACATTATCACCAAGAACCAAGCAAACACTATCATTGCCAATAAACGCTTCACCTACAATAAATGCATCTGCCAAACCACGTGGTTCTGATTGCACTGCATAGGAAAATTTTACACCAAACTGAGAGCCATCTCCCAATAATGATTCAAATTGCCCAATATCTCTTGGGGTAGAAATGACTAGGATTTCATGAATACCTGCAAGCATGAGTGTAGAAATAGGGTAATAAATCATGGGCTTGTCATAAATAGGAAGAAGCTGCTTTGATATGGACAACGTAGAAGGATAGAGACGTGTCCCAGCCCCCCCAGCAAGAATAATACCTTTCATAACGAACAACTCCTTTTATATAAATAAAAAAAATGCAATGTTTCTACTTATGCCTTTCATAAATGTACCAAGAGAACATATGGTGTACCAGCGTCCAAGTTTGCTTTTGCTTGGAATCCCACTGTAACGTCTTAGTAAATCAATCTGTTCGGGGGTTAATTTATCTTCATAACAATCCAGTAAACTTTTTGCTTGCGTACATGTGGCGCGCAAATCTTCACGCAATTTTCTCCAATCAAGCAATCTGCTTATTTTGTACTTTAAAGTACGAACATCTTTTGCACCAAGGGCATTTGCACCATGTTGACGATACAAAATGGTTTGTTCATTGATATGCCCTATTTGCCCAAATGAAGCAGCAATAAGCTTTATCCACCAGTCGTGCATCATGGTGTAGGCAGGTTTTACATACAGCAAGTCTGCTAAAGCACGGTTATACATAATCGTACAGCCTGAAGCATTATTTACAGTCAGCATATATGGATATGCTTTCCTATTATAATCACGATTTGTTGATGATTGAAAAGATGATTGAATCACTTGAAGATTTTGGTCTACTACTTTTAAATCCGTATGAATAAGCACGGGTTGCTTTGGATTTTCTGCTTCTGTTGCCTTCATTTTTTGCATAGTGCGTTCTATCTTGTTTGGCAACCAAAAGTCATCTTGGTCACACAGCATAATATAGTCATCACGATAAGTGGTTATCATATCCAAAAAATTCTCTTTTGCACTTCCTGACGGTGTTTCTCTCTTGATTATTTTAATTTTTTCTGGATAGCGTTTTTGATAGTCCTCTAAAATTTGCCAAGTACCGTCTGTTGAAACATCGTCTTGAATGCACAGGTTAAAATCTGAAAATGTTTGTGCCAGCAACGAATCTATTTGCTCTGCCAGATATCTTTCACCATTGTAAGTTGCCATGAGGATTGTAAGCATGTGGAACTATACCTCTGGTTGGTAAAACGCACAAATTTCATCTACAGTACCCGACGCTATCATTTGTCCCTTTTGTAATAAAATTGCACTGGAACATAACTTCTTAATAGTATCTAGCGAGTGGGAAACGATAAGAACAGTTGTGCCGTTTTTCAAAAGATGACTAATTCTGGCTTCACATTTTTGAGCAAATAAATAGTCTCCTACGCCAAGTATTTCATCCACTATCAGAATTTCAGGGTCAACTTGTGTGGCTATTGCAAAGCCCAGTCGGGCAGACATGCCTGATGAAAAATTTTTAAGGGGAACATCTGCAAAGTCCCACAATTCTGCAAAGTCCATTATTTCATCATAAAGTTCTTTCATGTATGCAGGCGAATGCCCAAACATTGCCCCATTCATATATACATTTTCACGGGCAGAAAACTCATAATCAAAACCTGCGCCAAGTTCCAAAAGGGGTGCCACATTACCTTTTACAGAAATTGTACCACTTGTGGGCTTAAACACGCCTGCAACAAGCTTTAATAGGGTAGACTTTCCAGAGCCATTTAACCCCATTACACCCATGACTTCGCCGCGAGGTACTTCAAAGCTTATGTTTTTTAAAGCCCAAAATTCATCAAAAAAAAGCTGCCGCTTTAAGGCCTTCACAACATATTCTTTTAAACCCATAATCTTATCACGGCTTAAATTAAACATCATGGATACGTCTTGTACCGAAATTGCTATATCTGTTGTCATTGTCGCCTCTTCATTTTCTGTTACAAGTGTAGGATATACTTATCTTGTTGAGACATTTTTACATACAAGCCTGCGCCAAATGCTGCAACAGCAAAACCTGAACATATAATATTTAGCCAAAAACCAGGAATATTACCAAACATCACAAGCTCTCTAAAATACGTGACAAAGTGAAACATAGGGTTTAAGTGAATAAGAAAATATATTCTTTCCGGCAAAATTTCTACAGGATACATAATAGGTGTCATAAAAAATAAAAGCTGAGTTACAACCCCATATAAATGTGTAATATCCTTAAAAAATACTGCCAGTGAAGACAACATCATGCCCACACCCATTGAAAATATAACTACATAAAATATAGGAATAAAAACAAGCAGTGTAGTCACCTGAAAAGGTGCGCCGGTAATCAGCATAATCAGCATAAGTGCGATAAAGGAAAACCCGATATTCACTAGAGAAGAAAGCACACGAGAAATAGGAAAAATATACTTAGGCACATAAACTTTCTTAATCGTACCCGCCGCACCAGTGATAGAACCCATAGCAAGGGTGGTTGATTCACTAAAGAAAAGAAAAATCATTTGCCCGCTTAAAAAATAAACAGGGAAGTTTTCAATACCCGAGCTAAAAATCGTTGAGAAAACCATGGTCATGACCAGCATTGTCAGCAGTGGGTTAAGCAACGACCATAAAATGCCCAAAACACTGCGTCTATACCTTGCTACAAAATCCCGTTTGACCAAAAGTACAAGCAAGTGACGAAAACGAGCAAAAGTGATAATTTGCAAGCGCACATACTCGCCCCTTGTCAAAACGACTAAAGCCGAAACAACCAAAGCCGAAACCGTAACCGCAAAAAAGCCAGCATGAAATAAACGCAAGGGAATATTACCTGTAACATGCCCTGCAATTTCTACAGGCAAATATAGATAAAAAATAACAACCAATACAGCAGTAAGGAGCAAGGCAACGCCAGCAAAGTGTTTTTTTGTAAACGTCACAACCCAATCCCCTTACACTACATACTATTATCAGCCCAACACGATTTCTAAGAATGTGTCAAAGCTCATGTAAACTTACCATTATTTATGCAGATATGTCAAGTTATTAAAGAAAAAAGAACGCTACAAATTTTCTGTAACGTTCTTTTTAAAGCTGGCGGCCTAAAGCCCTCTTTCCGCAGCCGTTTGTACGACTTGCGCAATAAAACTATCCCTATCCTCTGACAAGATAAAACCCTGGGCAATAGTGACATCTGTGCCTTCAGTAACTAATCTGCGATAATGGCTGATGTTCCCATACAAATGCTTTAACATTTCTTTAGGAAATGGATTGACTTTGCCAAACATGGGGTTAACATTGGCTGAACCTGTGCCATCGTTTGCTGATGTGCTAAAGCTGGAATACACGCCTGTAGGATAGTCCACGACAGGGGTGCGAATGCCGCCTTTACAATTGCCAAATACATCACGCTGATTATCTGCATAACCACCCATTGGGTCAGTAGATTTTTCATAAGCGATAAATGTTTCAATAGGGGGGGCATATGGCGCAGGCACACCATACCGCGCCCATGTATATAAATGGTAGAACGCAGCATTAAAAATCACTTCAAAGGGATTATCCAACGGGTCACCGTCTACCCCTGTAAACCCGTTGGAAATGCCGATACGGTCAAGCATTGCCAGCCCCTCTTTACCATAATAATCCAACAAACAGTATTTTGTATCATGACTGCTGGCGGCAATTTGATAGGTGCGGAATTTAAAGTCTGGCTCATCAAAATCGCCTTGCCAATAGACCATTCTATTTTCGCTTTCTGTATTGATTGCAATGACAGGTTCTGGTGCGCCCATCATACTGCCTACGGGCAGACAACCGCTTGCACCAAAAGACGGAAGCTGACTTTCGTATGCGTTAAGCGGCGAACAATACGCACCACTACCTGCTGATAAATACCCACTAAACAAAACATCAGAAGCATCATAAAAACTCTTCAGATAACGTGCAATATAAAACCCAGATTGCGACCATCCTGTAAGAAAAATATGACGATTTGGATATTGTACAATAGGATTCATAGGGTCATCGCTTTTAAGTAGTTTTGCACAATCTATAAGCATATCCCAAAATAGTCCGCTTTCAAATTGAGGCAGAAAACGAAAAATTCCTGTTGTTTGGGCACCTGCCGGCATTGGTCTATCGGGTAAAGGATTTGCCCAGTTTATTGGTGCATAACGCTGTGGGTCAAATTTTAATAGCGCGTCTACAACATGCCCCTTGCTGGTAATGCCTACATAAATGTCACCGTTACGGGTAAAAAACTGCCAAGAATTAACCCACATACGGTCAATATCAATACCTGCTGTGGAATTTAAAATTTCAAAAACAACATTACCGCTAAATTTAGTTATATCTATTGGACGGCGAATCAAAAGCCGTGTGGTATATGGCGCATCATGAAAAATAACTTCTGGCTTACGGTTTTCTCCTTCTTTATAAATATTGGCTGTTCCGCTCATAAAAAATTCATCTTCAATATAGCCTATTTTATCAAAACTACAGGTATCTGCCGCAGCGGCAAATGGTTTAGAATCAGATGTTATGGGAATCTGCTTAACGGATTGAATCATGATACGAACCTCCTAAACACAAGCAGCCAGTCTTGCGAATCTGGGCGCGTTGGTATTGGAAGTTTTCCATCCTTAGCCATCGCATGGTCACTGACAACAATCCATTTGCTTTCCCTTGGGTCAAACCATTCTATTCTATATGTCCCATGAAGATACTGAATAAATGTGTCATTTATTCTTGAATTGCCCGACACATAAACCACAACCGTACTCATATCATCATTCGCACTGATTGCAGGGGAAAATAAACCAAAAAGCGCATCCCCTAAGAAAAATGATGAAGATTTAAAGCAAGCCATAAACGGACGCAATTTATGAAATTCAACTGCTTCATAGAAATCACGCATATATCCCATTTGAACTGCACCGATACCATCAATGGCTTCTGCCCAAGTGATACCATGGGGATTGAATACTTGCATAATACCTGTCATTTCTTTTGGTTTTTCCCAAACAGTATCCCAAATACCTTGGGCACCATAAGTATATCCGCACCCACCTGATTGAATGGAAAGATAGGCAACACGTCTTAGCATATCCGCAGTGGCAATACGCCCACCATTTTCCTCAAGAGTGTGAACAAACTCGTAAAAACCTTCACTTTCGATAAATGGTTTATTGGGGAATTTTTGCCGATGGGCATAAAAATCCCTCATGCTAATCACATAATCGCCATGCCCTGCCTGACCTAAAGTGAAGTCAAACCAGTTCTCATTTTGATAATAGTCTGGGAATGGCCGCTCATTCGTATAATGTGCCGTTTGCAAATGCCCATATCCGTCTAGTTTTTCTGTAAGTAAAGCCACTTCACGCCAATTGTTAATCAACATCTCCCTTTGCTCGGGGTAATACCCTGCAACTTCACCAGCCAAAGTCCACACAATGGGCAATGCACCGTATCTAGCGATGATATAACGGGCAAAATTTTTCATTATATCAATATCCATTCCCGAAAAGCACCATGCAAAGCCAAGGGCATTAACAAGCCCTTTGTCTGCAATATAATGCATTCGCTTATCCACAACATTTTGATAAAACCCAATATCAGGCAGTATACCTTCTTTACCCTCTTCCCAATAACGGGCATTGCCCATGTATTTTTCAGGACGCAGATTTGACTGATATACTGTAAATTTCTGCGCCCAACGCCTATCCACCATGCCTTTAAACATACATGACATCTTAGGGTGGTTAGACTCATCCCATTTCTCACCAGAAACAAAACCCCAATGGGTATCTCCCAGCCAGAAAAACGGCGTACCGTCAGCATAAGTCAAATAACGCCCCTGTTCGCCAACCTTTAAAAAGCCATGTTTATATATTGGAAGTTCACCTGTATAGGGTATACATTCCACTTTACCAGATTTGCCATTAAGCCCTGTTTCATTAGGCGATTGAATCACATAGTCCCACACACCAATCTCTATTGGCGCAAAACTCACATTGTAAGTATTTCCACCATCCCAAAAAGCTTCCCGTTTAATCACGATTCCCGTTGGTGATGTAAACTCTGCGACAATGGTTACATCTAAAAAGGGATTTTCCACTTTTGCTGTACTTTCAAATGTTAAAAGACCTGCACGCCACTGTTCAAACTTCATCATATCAATCATCCTTTCACACCGCCAAGGGTAATCCCTTTTACAAAATTCTTCTGCACAAATGGATACACCAATACAATAGGAAGCACACCCATTACAGCCATTGCCATGCGCACAGCAACAATAGGTGTCTGTGCCAACCCAACAGCCGCTTCACCACCAATAGCCGCCGCATTTTGCTGTAAAACTTGAACATTTTGCATAATGCGATTAAGCAGCACTTGAATACTTGCCAAATCTGTACGCCGTGCAAGATATACAAATCCATTTAACCAATCATTCCAATAGTTTATTGCAACAAAAATTGCAATGGTAGCAATAATCGGCTTTGCCATGGGTACAGCCACTTGAAGCATAATTCTTGTTTCAGAAGCACCATCAATTGACGCGGCTTCTAAAATTTCATTAGGAATACTTGTGGCAAAATAACTTTTCATAAGCAATACAAAAAAACCATTGGTTAAAAGATTAGGAATAAGCAACGCCCAAAAGGTATCCTTTAACCCAAAAACCTGTGTGTAGTTAAGATATGTGGGCACAAGTCCGCCATTAAAAATCATGGTGAGAAATACATACATTATAATTATCTTACGAAGGGGAAGCCCCTGTTTTGCCATACCGTACGCAAGGGGTGTGGTGATGACAATACTTAAAATCACACCCAAAATAGTAAGCAAAAAGGAAATGCCATAAGCCCGCAAAATGATTTCTCCATTGGTAATAAACAACCATTCAAAGGCAAAAGTAGAAAACACACTTGGGATAAACCCATAGCCATACCTTAAAATTGCGTCATTGTCTGTAAACGATGATGAAATCAACAGTATAAATGGCAAAAGTGTCATTACAGTCACAATCAACATCAATACATGACCAATATAATTGAAAATTCTATCATTTTTATACATTAGCCAGTCCTCCTATATTAGCGCACTATCTGGGTCAATTTTGCGTACAACCACGTTAGCAAAAAGCACCAAGATAAAGCCTACAACAGATTGATAAAGTCCTGCCGCCGCAGACATAGAGATATTGCCAAGCTGCACAAGCCCACGGAAAACATAAGTATCAATAACATTCGTCGTAGAGAATAATGCACCTTGATTCATAGGCACTTGGAAGAATAGCCCAAAATCCGCATAAAAAATCCGTCCAATAGAAAGTAAAGTAAGCATAATAATTGTAGGTTTAAGCAGTGGCAAAGTAATGTGGAGAAATTGCTTTCCCCGCCCTGCACCGTCAAGCATTGCTGATTCATAATAGGAACGGTCGAAGCCCGTCAGTGTTGCCAAATAAATAATACAGCCATAACCAACACCGCGCCATGCATTGACAAGTATCAAAATAAAAGGCCAATAACTTGGTTCTGTATACCAACTGATTGGGCTTATGCCCAAAAATGGCAGTACCGTATTGTTAATAAACCCGCTTTCCGCACTTAAAAACGCAAAAACCAAGTAACCAATGATAACTGTGGAAATTAGATTTGGAAGTAAAATGGCACTTTGATAAACATTTTTTAATTTACCAGAAAGCTCACTCAAAAGTGCCGCAACTAAAATAGCCAAAACAGTATTGACAATAATGAAAGCCGTATTGTACAAAATCGTGTTGCGTGTGATAATCCAAGCATCTTGAGTGGCAAACAAAAATTCAAAATTAGCAAACCCCACCCATGGGCTGCCATGAATACCAAGCTGTGCATTAAACCGCCTGAACGCAACCATAATTCCTGGCAGGGGCATGTAATTGTTAATAAAAAAATACGCCAGCCCTGGAAGCATCATTAAATAAACAGGAATAAACCGCCGCCAGTTTGTTTTTTTCTTTACTTTAACACGTGTCATGAGGATAACTCCCTTCTTAAAAAGGGCTGTAGTTTTCGCTACAGCCCTAAATTTTTACACTCGTTTTAGTTCATGCCTACAGCTATCACCCAAGCATCTAGTTGAGATTGTTTTTCGTCAATGATTCTATAAAGTCCTGCGGCTGTGAGTCTTTCATTCAGCTGGGCAATACCTGTTGTGGGATTGACCATGCCCATACCGAGGGAAACAATAAGTTCTTCATAAGCATTGGTTACTGCCGCAATTTCGTTTTGGACAGGAGCTGGGTCAAAAATGAAACCGAATGCTCTTGAAATTTGTGCATTTGCATTAAATTCAATCAATTGGTCATAAAGGTCTAAATCGTCCCCCATCCACACATGAGAAATGAATTGATTTGGCATATTCCAAGCCATTCCATTGTGCCAGCCAGAAGTTCCTGCATCTAGTCCAGCAGGGAAGTCAACACGCCCGTCAGTTTGCATTTCATAATGCACCCCTTCGATACCCCAGATAAGAAGGTTTGACAGTTCTGGACAAGTGTAGAATGCATTAAGAAGGGTCATTGCTCTTTCTGGATTGGCTGTAGTGAATGGAATTGCCCATGGGAAACGTGCCGCCGCATTTGCATTCATCATGTCAGGGCCCGTTTGGAAAATGGTCATAGGCTGTGCGCAAAGCCCGCTTTCTTGTGCAACAATGCCAGGCTTACCACCTGTCATATAGCTCATTAAACGTCCTGCTGAAACAAGGGCAGTGACAGGGGTGTCATCTGCCGCAGCATCTAAGCTGATAAACCCATGATTATTCCACCTGTACATCATACTAATAAAGTCATAAAATGCTTGACTTGTAAACAGATTAGAAACCGTTAAATCATTCACAGGGTCAAGCAAAACACCAAAAGGTTCTGCGCCCAGTGGGTCGATAGACATAAATTGAGTAATGCCCCCTGGCATCGTTGGACGGAATGTTTCCATCTCTGGGAAAGCTTCATTGATTTGCATAAGGATGCTATCAAGTTCTGCAACGCTTATGTGGATAATATCATTATTGGGACTGGGCACATCAAACCCAATAGCGTCAAGAAATTGTGTGCCAACAGCTATTGCACCGCGTCCAACAGCATGGTCACAGTTTGTTGGTACGCCATAAAGTGTACCAGCAATTCTTGCACCATTTAAAATTTCCCATCCACCAACAGCATCAGGAATCCCAGCACCAAAGTTTTGAATCAAGTTGTTCGCCTCAAGGTCAAGTAAAAAACCCTGTCCTTGAAGGTGTGTATAACCTGCCATGATGGTATTCATAATATCCACTTGCTCACCGGCAGTTAACATCAGTCTGATATTTTGTTGATAAGATGCCGCGTCCATAATAAGCAGTTCTACGCTCATGTTGTATCTTGGGATAAGTATTTCGTTCATTGCATCTTGAATCATTTGAGTGTCACTAGGCAAAACCCATGTCATAAATGCCATAACTAATTCATCTGGGCCATCATCTGCTGTGCCCCCATCGTCATTGCCACATGCACTAAGAGAAAAAATTGCAAAAACAGAAACCCATACTACCGTAAACAAAACCATAATTTTCTTTTTCATAATTGGCTCCTTCCGCCTAAAAAAGCATCAGTTAATGATTTTCTTTGTAAATTATCACTGATAAAAAACTAAATATCAAGTATTTATTAAGTGTTTTTTATTTAATTTTTACTTAATTTATTTAGTATAAAAAAAGAAGCCCCAAGGGCTTCTTATGAATCTTGATTGGGGAAGTTAATCATCAGCTTTGCATAAAAATCTTCCATGCAAAGCCTGACATTGACCGCTTTGTATACTCTTATTTTTCTATTAACTGTGTTGTGTTCATACTTTAAATCATCATATCGTATATTTGGCGCGTGAATAAGGTCATAAATATCTGTCTTTTCAGATTCTTCCATGAGTACAGAAATTGTAGGCGAATCGCCAAGTCCCCAAATTTCACCATGAGGCCAATGGGGAATGTGTGCCGTTTTCATATTGAAGTCTACCATTTGCTCAAACAAATACTTACCTATTTTTCCATAGGGTTTCACTCTCACTTGAAGTTCTGCAAGTGAAACTGCCATTTGTTTATACACATTTTTAGGCACTTGCCACAATGGCATTTCAGACTTCATGACTACATTTGCAGCGGCTATATCTTGCTTACAGTTAAATTCGTCTTCACCTTCTGGATACTGTCCGCCACCAATCCAAATTGCCGTCATTTTCTGGCATATTTCTGGTTTTAATAAAATGGCAGCGGCTAAGTCTGTAATCGCCCCCAACATGGATATAAACAAAGGTCTATCATCATCTTTCATGGCTTCTTCAATGATAAAATCCACTGCGGGTGATTGTATGGGTGTACTTTCATTGGCTAAAGCCCGTGGTGCGCCTTCTAAAACAGGGTATACGCCATTCAAGCCCATCAAGTCCAAGACTTTATTGATTTCATCCACACTGGCTTTGGCTGTATTGCCTTCACCATATTCACGAGGGTACATATTAAAGTGTCCGCCTACAATGCCTTTGACGATAAACTTTGGTGTCATGACGTGGTGTGCAAGGGCAAACTGGTCGTCTGCTTCATTTTTACAATCTGTGTGTACAATCATACGAATTTTCTTTTGTTCCGGCACTTCAAAATCATAATTCCATTTCATCATATTCCCTATCCTTTCACAGCCCCAGCCATACCTTCTACAAAGTGGCGTTGAAGCAATACATACACAAGCATTATTGGTATGACATTAAGCAAAACCCCAGCGGAAAGCAGTCCAAAATCTGTACCATGCTGTCCAATAAAGTTCATCAGCCCCGCAGTCACAAGTTGACGTGACCTGTCACGAATGAGTACGCTTGCAAGAATGTACTCATTCCAAGTGGCAAGAAAATCGAGTATAAATAATGAAGCAATTGCAGGTTTTGCTAGGGGTAAAATGACTGAAAAAAACAGCCTAACCCTACTGCACCCATCAATATACGCCGCTTCATCCAGCTCTTTTGGAATGGAGTTGAAGAATCCACGCAAGACCAAAATTGCAAATGGCAAACCAAAAGCAATATAAACATAAGTAATGCCAAGAAATGAATCAATCAGCCCATGTTGTGCAAAGAATGCATTTAAAGGAACCAATGCCACATGAAAAGGAACCATCATGCCAATGAGAAAGTAAATGAAAATTCCCCTTGGGTATTTAACTTCTAATCTTGTGATGGCAAAGGCGGCAAGGGCGGCAACAAAAATGCCAATAGGCACTTTCCAAACAGAAATGAGTAAAGAGTTGCGCATATACAATAGCAAATTAGCATCAAACAGTGCGTTAGTAAAGTTTGCCCAATGAATTTGACTGGGCAATTCAAATAAACCCATGCCGCTAAAAAAATCAGCCCGACTTTTCATAGAGGTGAGAATAATTGAGATAGCAGGCACAATCCATATGACAGACAATAAAATGAGTATAAAATATCGTCGAACAGCGGGAAAAATTTTCTTCATACTAACGCTCCTTTGTGGTGAATAACACATAAGGGATAACAACAATCATCATAATCACCAGCATAATCGTAGACAAAGCCGCGCCCATGCCCATGTTTGCAAAGGAGAAAGTTTGCTGTACCATGTAAGACGCAAGGACTTGTGTCGAATTGCCTGGGCCACCGCCAGTGGTTGCAACAATAATATCAAACACACCCATAGAACCAATGATTTGGGTTGCCAATACAATGACAAAAGTTTCTTTTAGCATGGGTAGTTTTATTGAGAAAAATTTTTTAAACCGACTTGCACCATCTATATCTGCGGCTTCCAGCACATCTTCGGGAATTGTTTGAAGCCCTGCAAGAAAAAGAATCATAGGCGCACCTACACCGCGCCAAAGTGCCGCAATAAATACATAAAACAACGCCATATTCGGGTCTCCAAGCCAAGTTTGCCTTAATTGGTCAAGCCCGATAAGGGATAAAAATTCATTTAAAAAGCCAAAGTTTACATTGTACATCCACCGCCAAATGATACCCACCAAAATACCTGACAGTACAAATGGAAAATAGAATAAGCCACGGAAAAACGTGCGTCCTTTAAATTTTGCATTAAGTAACATAGCCAGCCCAAGAGATACAGAAATCATAAATACAAGGGTCAGTATCATCCACACAAGATTATTACGCAAAGCCCCCCAAAACACTAAGTCCTCAAAAAACAGGTGGCTAAAGTTGCCAAGCCCAACAAACTCCATGTCATCCATGCCGTTCCACCTGTGAAAGCTCACCCAGATAGACTGAAGGGCAGGAACAATAATTACAGATGTGTAAATTAAAAAGGCAGGTAAAATAAATAAGTAGGTTGAAAGTTTTGTTTTACTCACAGCCGTCACCATCCATTAGATAATACGAGCTGTGGCAGCAAACCGCCACAGCCCCGTATTAGTATTTATCCTTCTTGCTGATGTCTTTCAATGCCTCTTTGCATAAATGCGGCGGCTTCTTCTGGGGTCATCGTACCCAAGGCGACATAGTCTAATACATTAAATAATGCATCTACCACAATGGGAGGAAGGGCTTGGTCGCTGATTGTAAATGTTCCATTTACACTGCCTGTTGCAAAAATGGCGGGTACATTCACTTGTTCAGCAGGAATACCTCCCTCGCGTCCTATTTGTGGAATGGGTACACCAAATAGGTTTGGATGTGTGTCTACATTGTGTTGCTCGAAGAAGTAATGCAGAAACGCCACTGCCGCTTCCAGTTCTTCATCTGTTAAATTATCGTTAAACATATACATTTCACCAAAAGCAGAAAGCCTGTTTGTTCCGCCGTTTGGTAGTGGGAAGATACCATACAACTCAATGTCTTGCTGGTCATTGATAATACTTGAGTCAAACCAAGGCCCTTCAATTTGCATGGCTGAAAAACCAGGGTATAGTAATAAAGTCAAGTCACCAGCTTCCATAGAAATAAATCCATCTGGAAAGAAGCCGCTTTGTGCATATCTTTGGAATGTGGCAAAAGAGTCTATCACCGCTTGATTGCCTTCCCATGGAATTTCAAAGATTTGCAACTGGTCATGCTGTACCGCACCTGCATAATGCTCTAGGAACTGTTCCCAAAGACGCATAATATGCCAACCAGGAACAGACGCAGTGTTGATTGGTGTAATACCAGCAGCATGGATGGTTTCTACAAGGGTGTGGAACTCTGCCATGGTGGTAGGGTGAGAAAGCCCTAGGTCTTCAAAAATATCTCTGCGATAGTATACGGCTAGGATATTCATTGCCCGTGGGAATCCAGCCAGTTCACCATGAAGGGTGGCAAGCTGTAAAGATGCTGGTGTGAAAACTTGATTCCAGTTGTTTGCATTTGCAAAAGATGTAAGGTCTCTGGAAACACCATACTGCACATAACGTCCGCCAAGTGCCCCGCCCCACATAAACCACATAGAGGGTAAGGTGTCATTCATGGCTGAAATTTGCAAGTTTTGGTGCAGGGTTTCATTAGAATGCCCAGCAGTTGTAACCGTAATACCTGGATTTTGTGATTCAAAGCTTGCGATAATTGAGTCGATACCTGTCAAATGCTCGTTTAAGTCCCACCATGTAATATTGATGGTTTCCCCATCTGCACCACCGTCATTGTCATTGCCACACGCACTGAATGCAAACAAAGCAAAAACAGAAATACACAATACTGCAAGTAAAGCTAAAATTTTCTTTTTCATGGTTGTCTCCTTCCGACTGGAAAATGTCTTATTAAGATTTTCTTTATGAATTATCCCTAATAATTTAGTCAATGTCAAGCATAAATTAAGTGTTTTTACTTAATTATTTATTTAAGACCCTCACTATCATATCCTTGCCCATGGTGGATGATTGATACACAAAAAAGCCTACACAGATTTAAACTGTGTAGGCTTTCTAACTGTCTTGATTAAATTGTACTTCTTGTACGTTTTCATGTAGGGTCGGCACCATCACACCCATAACAATAATAACTTTCAACGGCTATCTTCAAAACCGTCGCCGAAGGAGGGGGACACCGAAAGCACTAAAAAGTGTTTAGGCTATTGAAAAAATGTGCAGTCTGGTGTAAAATCATTATGTCGTGGCGGCAGGTTAACCTGTTCATGTGTGATGGCTTAAATGTTGACATCCCTACATGAGACGAGTGGTGGTACTACACCATCTCTTCCGCTACGGCTTTTTTATGTCCGCTTACATATGATACTATACTTCACAGGCTAAGTAAAGCCTTTTTTATTTATTATTCCTTAATGCGTTCACTTAACATAGATTTTATGACATTTACCGCACCTGCAATGCCTACACTGGATGTGTTTATCACCAAGTCATAATTCTTTGCATCACCCCATTTTTGGTCGGTAAAAAGTTTATAATGGTTTGCACGGTGTTTATCTATTTTTTTAACATCTTTAGCCGCATTTTCTGCTGGCAGATTGTAAACTTCAATGGTACGCTTCACCCTATCCTCAAAATCCCCTCGGATAAACACTGAAAACAAGTTCGGATGTTCACGCAAAACATAGCCCGCCAACCGTCCAATAATTACACAACTTCCTGATTCTGCAATTTCTTTAATAACAGCCGATTGGGTTTGAAACACATTGTCTGCATCGGTTTTTTTGTTTAGCGGAATGGCAGCCACATGAGATGTGTAACCAGAAGGCATACGCGTACTTGGCACGTTTAATGACAAACGCTTTAGGGCTTGTATAAATTTGCTTGGTACTTTCTCGCAATGCTTTTCTATGAAGTCCCCAGGCAGTCCGCTTTTTTCAATCGCCAAGTGCATTATTTCTTTATCAAAAACCGGCAAACCAAGTTGCTCTGCAAGCATTCGCCCAACATCACGTCCCCCACTTCCGTATTCGCGGCTGATTGTAATGATACAGTTTTTCATAAGCATTCCCCTTTCTATATAATGTATAGATTATATAATTAAATTTATATACTATGCAATGAATTTAGGGTAATATCTATGATAGATGGTTTAAAGGGTGAGTGAACAATGCATATTTTACTGATTTCTATTATTTATGTGGCTTTTATTAGCTTGGGGCTTGGGGATTCTCTTTTTGGGTCTGCTTGGCCTGTGATACAGCGGGAGCTTAACGTGCCTATTCATTATGCGGGTATAGTGTCTATGATAATGGCTGGCGGAACAATTTTAGCAGGGCTAATGTCTGACAGGATTACGCGGAAATTTGGGGTGCGGGTTGTCGTACCTATCAGCGTTTTCATAACTGCTGCCGCACTTTTGGGATTTTCCACGGCAAATACATTTTGGATGCTTTGCTTGTGGGCAATTCCTTATGGGCTTGGCGGGGGTACGCTGGATGCGGCAATCAATAACTATGTAGCAACCCATTATACCTCACGGCACATGAGCTGGTTGCATTGCTTCTGGGGTGTAGGCGCAATGACTGGGCCTTATATCATGGGGCTTCACCTTACAGGCGGCATTGAATGGAGCGGAGCCTATAGAACCATTGCCATTATGCAGATTATTTTTGCTGTGATACTGGCTTTCAGTTTTCCTTTGTGGAAAAGACGAGAAACAGTTAATGGAGATACTTTACCTGTCAAAGGGCTTGGTGAAATTCTGCAAATACGCGGTGTAAAGTTTGCATTATTGGCTTTTTTTTCTTATTGTGCAATAGAAGCCACCACAGGATTATGGGCAAGTACTTTTCTTGTCAATCATAGAGGAATTGAAGCTGAAACGGCGGCCTTATTTGCCTCATTCTTTTTTATTGGCATCACTGCCGGGCGGTTTGTGTCAGGATTTATTGCCAATAAATTAGGCAGTAAGACCATGATTAAAATTGGAATTGTTATAATTTTTATAGGCATTGGTGCAATATTTATTCCGCTGGATGTTGACTTATTTAGCTTTGCGGGGCTTATCATTATTGGGCTTGGTTGCGCCCCTATTTTTCCTGCACTTATTCATTCAACCCCATCCAATTTTGGGGCAGAAAATTCTCAAGGGATTATCGGTGTGCAAATGGCTGGTGCATATACAGGTTCAGCACTTATGCCCCCGCTGTTTGGACTATTGACAAACACTGTGGGGCTTGGCTTTTATCCTGTATTTTTGTTAGCCTTTGCAGGGTTATTAGCCGCTATGTTTAAATTACTATACAATGTACAACAACAATCAAATTAAAGGGTTAATCCTTTCAGCCCAAATGCCCATGTAAAAGGCATACTGCGCCTATAAAAATAATCGAAAGTACCGTAAGCACATTGTTTATCATTGAACCTCTCTTTTACGCAAACAATTTTCTCAAAAAAGCTATTCGTTGAATTGTCAAATCAGTAATCAAAAAGCAGAGAGGTATGCCGATTATTGCAACTATAATAAATTTAACGATAGGGATTAAATTAACCGGTGCAAAGAGCAGTGATAATGAGACTATAATCAGCGAATGGAACACATAAACTGAGAAAGCGTTTTGGGATAATCTCTTAACCAACTCACTTTGCCTGTTAAATTTCTCTTTGAACAAAGCAAGTAAGCCAATAGCCATTGCTACCGAAACAAATGATTCCCACACAGCAAAGGCCGCACTTTGCCAAGTTAAACCACCGTCAAATGGCTCTAAATTACCGTCTAACGCTCCGCCTGAAATATGGACAACTGCAAACAAAACAAACCCAAGCAACATGCCGCAGATTAGCCATCGTTTCCCCTTTACATAGTCAAGTTTTTCAAACCAGTCAAAACGCTTGCTGTATATGCCCACAATAAACAATATTACGTATTGAGAAAAATAGGCAAACTGCATGTTTAACACATCTGTACCGCGAGGCTGTACTATCCGAATTAAAAATGCACAGACACTAATCAACAGGATAAGCACGATTATATTTGAGAATTTCGGGAATCTTTTGGCGTTTGCTAAAGGTTTATGGGCAATACATTTTCTAATTAACGCATAAATAATTGAGAAAACCAAAAGTGCAAGGGTAAACCACAGCGGCCCAGTGCCACCAAAAACATGCAATCCCATAAAATACCCTATATACGAAGCAGGTAGTCCGCCGTCACCTTGGGCAATAAAACCACCATTTGCGTCTAAGCGGTATCCCATGATGTTGAAAACTAAAACCGGGTGTATTACAAGCATATAAATTATGGTTGGTATTCCAAGCCTGACAAATCTATCTTTTATAAATTTGCCAAATCCCTTTTTGTCATAAGATTTCGGTGTGTAATATCCGGCAATCAAAAATAAAAAGCCCATAAAATAACCTTGCGTAAATGCCTGATGGAATCCGAAAGCAACAGTCTGGACTATATCCATTTCGCTGGGCTCTATATAATACCAGCCGCCCATGCCGCTGTATGTAACGGCTATATGCTGCAATACAACAAGAACAATCATTAAAAGCCTAAGATTATCGATATATAGCTGTCTGTTTGCGCGCATCAAACTTCCCACCTATCGTATGATGCTGTTGAATTGCCTAGCGTTAAATCATTTTTATCATTTGATGTCGGATGTATAGTTTGACTGTCACTATTTTTCAGTTTTGTGGTATGTTCACGATATTTTAAAATAAATTTGACACCCACAGTAACAAAGCTGAAAATTACGAGCAGTCTTACCGCATTAGTTAATTCGTTAATAATCGTTCTTCTTGCGTGCGGATAAGCATTGACAGTAATATCAACGGCACTTTGGGCGTTCCAACTTTGAAGAATATTCATAAACACTAAGGCGGCGAATAAAAGGGCAATTAAAATCCCTAATCCTGTTATAAGCTGTTTTCCCAATGCAAAATATTTTTCCAATTCCGTGTTGCTGATTTTCATTGCCTTCATCTTAAAAATATGATTCAAAATCATATTAACCATACAAAAAACAAATCCTAAAATAATTATTAACTGAACCGAATTAATGATAGTCCCTACTTGATTCATTGTAAGCATAAAATCAACTCCCTTACAAATTCCTTTGATTTAAAATTCCTCATATTTAATTCCTCCCATCAATTCTCATAGTTTATTATAGATACCTACCACCAGCTTTTCTAGTATGTCAGCAGAATTGGGCAACTTGGGAGCAGGTTTGGCGCGGAAATTTGGTTTAACAACAATCCGTACACCAGCAACATAACTGGATGGTTTGAGCGCATAATAAACTCTCAATTGAAGCAGTGCTATGTTATAATTGAAATTAGGAAAGGTCGCAAGATATGAAAGGGGTGAGCTATGAGAATCGCTATATGTGATGACCAGCAACATGGGCTTGAGCATACGCTAACCAAAATAAGAACTGTCAGCCTTCAAAGTGAAATAGCTATATTTCTCAAAATTTCTGATTTATTTCAACAAATAAAAGAAGGCGTTAAGTTTGATGCAGTTTTAATGGACATTGAATGGGATGGTGAGGATAGGAGCGGGATTGACTTCGCATCAGAACTATACAGCTTATCCCCTAAGACAAAAATAATCTTTGTCACAGGCTATCCAGAGCGTTACTCACAGCAGATATTCCTTAAAAATACAAATCTGCGGGGATTCATAGCCAAGCCTATAGATGCAGATATTTTATTAAAGAACCTTGAAAAACTAAAAGATGAAATGCTACTTGAAGAAAACCGCAAGTTAATTTTGAAGTTTAATGGTGTAATCAAAGGCGTTGACTCGGACGATATTTTATATCTTGAAAGCAAACTGCATACCGTCACAGTTTACACTACAGACGGCGAGCATTTATGCTATGAAAAATTGAGCGACTTGGCAAAACGCCTACCTAGGCAGTTTGTCACTACGCATAAGAGCTTTCTTGTAAACATGGACAAAATCCAACGTATTGAGCGTGAGCGCATAGTACTTGGCAAAAACATAGAAATTCCTGTAAGTAAAGCACGATACAATGAAGTACGTGAGCATTATTTTCGATATATAGGCTCAAATATGTGGGGGGTGCGCTAAAATGGCGTGGCCAATGTGGGTAATCATTTCTACCGCAGTAATGGTATCTATGGCTACTGCCACCGTCTTACAAGAAATGCTGACCCCAAAATACAATAAGATATTGACTATACTGTTGTTTTTATCGGGTGCAATACTGGTTCGCTTTTTAAGAGTTTATCTCCATACGCATATGCCGCTGATTCCGTCTAACCTTATTGTTGATGCAATCGTTTTTCCTGTTTATATGTATGTGTTTTTCCGTTTAACTTGTAGAGATAAATCTATGAAAATAATTTTGTTTACCCTCTTAATCTTAGGGCTTATGCTGTTTACTGACATCATATCCTCATTGACATATTCATTACTCTTTGGGGAATACATTTTGACTTTTGAGTTATCAAGTAATCAATCAATACTTGTTGCATTTATCCCGTCTATTTCTATAGTGCTTTCACTAGCTGCTTTCTTTATCATATGGAAAAAATTTGTAGGCTCAATTCGTTCTGATATTCCCAATGCAGGGGCGTTTTTTATTATTTTGCTTGGGCTATTGGTAAGTGCATTGTTCTTTTCACATAATACGTTTGATTTTGACAATATTCATCCAATATGGAGTATAGGTATAATCATTTTGATTATTAGCTATTTTGCCGTCTTGCTCATTCTATACACCAATTCAAAGAAAAGGGAAACTGAAGAAAATCTAAAAGAACTTCAGCATATACGTGAACTTGAACAGATGCATTATAATGCGATTGAATTACGCTCGAAGGAGCTGGCGAAAATTCGTCATGATTTTAGCAATCAGTTAGCTACAGTCAATCAATTAATTACTACAAATGATAAAGAATATGCCGAAAAATTGTTTAATGATTTGAAGCAATCCATTGACAGCACAAAGGAATACTTGTTTTGTCAAAACGCCATAGTCAATGCTGTGCTTACTGAAAAACAGAAAGATTGCGATTTAGCGGGTATTGAACTGGAGGTCAAAGTTACGATTGTTGAAGGGCATAACATATCATCCGTTCACCTGTGCAGCATATTCACAAACTTATTGGACAATGCCATACGCGCTTGTGCGTCTGTTGTCCAAGGTCAACGGAAAATAGAACTGCGTACAGCCGTTAAAGGTGACTATCTGCATATAGGTTGCGTAAACCCTGTGGCAGACAGTTTAAAAAAAGAGCGGAGAGGCAAAGGCTATGGCAAAGCGATTCTTTCTGATATTGCCAATCACTATAACGGCAATTTTACCGGTGAAAGGGTTGATGATAAATATGTTGCTATGATTTCGCTCTTGCTATCTGTATAGCGTTGATTACATTATTAAATAAACAAGTGAAGGAGTAATGTATATGAAAAATTTAATTTTAATAAGACCTAGTGAAGCATATCATGACGAAATTCAAGACTATAGGCAGGAGCTTCTCGCTTATGATGACCACAGCCATGGTGAGTCATTTCTATATGAAACCGCAGATATTTCTCAATGGATTGAAAATTGTCGATTATATGAAAATAAAAAAACTGTTCCACATCCAGAACACGTGGAAGCAGACCAGTTTATGCTTGTGTATGAAGGGGATAAACGGATTTTAGGCATGATAAATTTTCGCCATAGTTTAGATAACCCTTATTTGTTTGAACAAGGCGGACATATTGGATATGGCATTCGTCCCCTTGAACGGCGCAAAGGATATGCAACAATCATGCTTGCATTATGCCTTAAAAAATGCCGTGGGTATGGGCTTGATAAAGTGCTTGTATGTTGCGCCCCTGATAACCTAGGCAGTAAAAAAACGATTTTAGCTTGTGGCGGAGTGTTTGAGCGAATGGCATATACAGATGATGGGGATGAAGCAGACGAACGGTATTGGATAGATTTATCATAAGCAAAATTTGCTTTTTAACCGTTGTCTAAAGCCCTTGTCAATATCGATAAATATGACCATAAGTGCTTCCATTGGCATTTCAAAACCACCTTCAACCCATTCTCTCACCACGCCTAAACTACCAGACAAAATAAATTGGGCGTAAATTCTTAGTTCACTGGGCAAGACTTTAAGATTAAATTCTTTGCGCCAACAATCCATGCAAGAGTCTACAAATAAGCTTGAAATTTGATTGAAGAAATTTCCGCTTGCATTTTCCCCAAAAAACAGCCTACTTATTTTTTTATTATCATTGATATAGAGGAACAATGCACTGAAAAATGCTTTTGTATCAAGATGATATTCAATAGAGATAATATCCTTTATTTCTTGAATGACAACATCCTCCACATGCTTATGCAAATCATAAACATCTTTAAAGTTTGCATAAAATGTAGACCGATGTACGTCAGCCCTGTCTGTTAATTCTCTTACGGTAATACTTTGAATATTTTTTTCCATTAAAAGCTCTGCCAACCCTTCGCGCAAAGCTTTTTTTGTTTTTCTTATACGTCTATCCTCTTTCAACACGACACAATCCTTTCAACATGTCTATTTAAAGACAAATTTACTTTCAATTGATTATTGATAACTGCACATGTGTACATTATAATTTAATGTGTCGGGTAAAACAATATGAAGGGGATAAACATGATGATTATGCTTTATTTTTCAGGCACAGGAAATTCAAAATATATTGCCAAGCAGTTTTGCACACGTATGAAAGCAACTTGTCATTCAATTGAAGAAGATATTGATTTTGAAAAATTGATAGGCACAGAAAATACGATTGGATTTTGCTATCCAATATACATGTCCAGTGTGCCAAGAATCATGCGGGAATTTTTGAGTAAACACATGAAAGCACTAAAGGGCAAAAAAATAATTATCCTTTGCACACAATGGTTACTATCAGGTGATGGTACTAGAAAATTTGCTTTACTGCTTCCAAAAAACCATGTAGAAATCATATATACAGCGCATTTCTTCATGCCCAACAACATGAATGATATAGTTTTCCTGCCTATCTCAAAAGGGAAAGCACTAGAAGATTATCGCATTCGCGCAAACAGAAAAATTGAACTTATTTGTAATCATATTAAAAATGGCAAAATCAAAAAGCGCGGATTTTCTATCCTTGCTATTATGCTAGGCTTCCCCCAAGCATTCTTTATGACATCAACAGAAAAGTGGGCAAATAAAGCAGTGCGTATAAATAGTCATTGTAACCAGTGCGGCATATGTATCAAAACTTGCCCAATGCATAATTTCCATATACACGGTGGAAAGGTTCAGCAAAAGCAAAACTGCACCATGTGCTATCGTTGTATAAATACCTGCCCTAAAAAAGCCATTAACATATTCGTTCCTGGAAAAATAAAAAAACAGTATAAAGGAATATAATAAAAAAAAGACCCTGTTCAGGTCTTTTTTTTTGCAATTTTATCGACTTATACATTCTATCATTTCTTCATCTCGTCTATTAAGTTTTAAAAATAGTATCACTGTATTTATTCCGTGGGAAATAAATAAGAAAGACAAGGAGTAAACCACGACAAAAGATGAAACTCGGGGATGAAATAGAATCAACCCACCAAGCACAATGCCTAAAAGCCCAAAGGAAAACATCAAGACCCAAAGCGGAGACCTTTCTGCCCGCATGGTCAGTGCAGTGGAGATTCTGGGTAGGCATGATGAAATAATCCATAATGCAAATACTAGGGGTAAAATAATGGCTAAAGCATCAATGCCACCACCAAAGACAGTATACGCACCAACCAAGATAGACCCAATGCCGCTTCCCAAACGAAAACGCCGTCCTTTTTCTTTTCTGCAAAGTGAAACAATGTCTGAGACACCTACAAGCATTATTGCAATACCAATAAAAATTGCCAAGGCATATAAATTTTTTGTTGAAGCGAAAATGAGTGTTACACCTAAAATCGCAACGAGTAAGCCGGATATAGGCAGCAACCACTTTAAATACTTTAGCCGCTTCATTGCCATTCCCCCTTACTACAAATGCGCTTCTATCTTTTTCTCACGCTTTTCAGTTCTTCTTTGTTTGCGTAAAGCTCTCTTTTCAGCGTTTCCGTCAATTATCAAGTAGAATGTGGGTAGGAAAAGTAGTGCCAATGCAGTTGAGGCAGTCAGTCCACCAATGACAGTGACACCAAGCCCTTGCATCATCTCATCACCCCAACCCAATGAAAGGGGCAGCATAGCAAGAATAGATGTAAGGGTTATCATAAGAATTGGACGAAGTCTTGTACTGCCTGCATGAATTAAAGCTTCACGCAGGGGCATGTCAATACGATATTTGTTTGTTGTATCAACAAATAGAATACCATTGTTTACAACCAACGCAATAAGCACTAGAAAACCTAACATAGAAATCATGTTGATTGTTGTGCCTGTAAGGAACATGACCACGAATGAGCCAATGATAGCCAAAGGAATACATGTCATAACCATCAATGAATGACGGATAGATTCAAACTGTATCGCCATGACCATAAATACAAGGAAAATAGCGGTGATAACTGCAAATAATAAAGATTGCAATTCTTCGCCTTCCATATCTTCCATCATTGTTGTCCCTTGACGCACACCATAGGGCAACTCAAGGTCTAGCATCCCCATGTGAATATCTGCTGCTGCGGTAAAACGCGCCGCTTCTATAGGTACTGCTGTGATTGTCACCGTATACAACCCATCTTGACGTGTAATTGTTTGTGGGGTTTCTGTAAACTCCATTGAAGAAATAGCTGACAAAGGAACCATTGCACCCATGGGCGACATCAGCAACATGTTTGTCATATCACTTACAGATTCATAACGCCCACGGGGATATTCCACACGCACAGGAAAACGCTGGTTATCAATGTTAATTTCTGCGGCTTCTGTACCATTAAGGGCAATAAACAAAGTACCTGTCACCATTTGGGGAGAGATTCCATGTGTGGCCGCCATCAACGAATCAACAACTATTTCCCCTTGGGGATTCGCACGGGCAATTGTAGAGTTTACACGAATGATATCAGGGTGCTGATGCATAAAGTTTTCAACAATTTCTGCACCTTCTGTGATGGATTCCAAACTATAACCCATGAGGGTTATTGCAACCCCTTCAGCCGCCGGTACACCAAAGATACCACCTGTTGTAATTTCAATATCCGAATTTAAAACATGGCTGGTTTCATGGCGGAATTGTTCAATGACTTCACCCGTTTGCATATTGCGGTCATCATACAAATATACCATAAGGGTTGAACCCATGTTGCCGCTTGTCAGCATAAAATGAGATACATCTGGGTGAACCGCAACAATGTCTTCAAGTTCAGATAAAATTTCATCAACACTTTCAAGATTTAACCCCGGGCGGGTTGAAATGCTGATATTGATAACCCCTTCATCCATGGGCGGCATAAGCTCAGAATCCATTTGTGTTGCAAGAAAAATCGCTAAAACCAGAATAGCTGATGTAATAAGCACAACGGTTTTTTTCTTGTTAAGCACAACGCCAAGAAGTCGGGCATAGCCACTTTCCAGTTTGACGAAAATTTTTGTAATGGGCGCATTTGCTCTTTCCACTGGTTTAAACTGTACAAAGAACAGCGGCACAAGAGAAACAGCAGACATCAGTGATGCCACAAGTGCAAAAACAATCGAGAACCCAAGAGGGGCGAACATTTGCCCTGACATACCTTCAATCAATGCAATAGGCACGAATACAACAACGGTGGTAAGGGTTACAGCAATGATGGAAAGCATAACGAACTTTGTACCTTCAACAGCTGCATCGATAAAAGAGCGTCCTTCTTTACGTGACCTAAAACATGAGTCGATAACCACAATGGCATTATCCACCATCATACCAACCCCTATAATAAGCCCGCTTAGGGTAATAAGGTTTAAGCTATACCCCATAAAATCCATAAAAATGAAAGTGATAAGCAAGGAAATTGGCATGGAGCTACCCACAATTAAACAAGCACGTAAATCACCAAGGAATAAATACAAAATAATCATAGAAAGTATAATCGCCAAAATCAGCGTTTGCCCTACAGAGAAAATTGTATCTGCAATAAGGATACTAAAATCATTAACAATAACAATTTCAACATCTGGATGCATTGCCATAATGGCATTGATTGCACTGGTTACTTGATTTGATGTGACGTTGGCGGTCACTGCTTGGGGATTTTGAATATCTAAACTGATGGTGTCAATTCCGTTAAAACGGCTGATTGACCCTGCTTCCATTGTAGAAACATGAATATTTGCCACATCTGAAAGCCGAATAACCCCACCTGTTCTAAGGGTTATGGGAATGTTATTTAAGGCTTCAATTGATTCATGGCGCACTTGCACACGAATACCCAGGTCAATATCACCAAATACGGCTGTCCCAAGGGGAGCGGTATGATTTATGCCTGCAACAGCAGCAATGACATCATGAATCCCAAGCCCGTGCATTGCCATAGCTTCTTCATTGACTTCAACACGAATATAGTCTTCTTGTCCGCCAGAAACATTCACACTGGCAACTCCAGAAAGTCTGATAAGCTGTGGCACAATTTCATCTTCTACAAAGTGTAAAAGATTTTCCCGTGTTTCAGAATGGACGGAAAGGGTCATGGTTGCCATGGCGTTTACGTCAATCATTGCAATAACAGGGGTGAAGGCATCATCAGGCAAGTCGTTGATAATCACATCAATAGCACGGCTTGCTTCATTATATGCCCTATCCATATCGTATCCAAACTCATACTGTAAGATGAGAAAAGAAATGTTTTCCATGGATTGGGAGGTAATACTTTGTAATCCGCTTTGCGTACCAAGGGCATCCTTTATCAAGCTGGAAATCAGAGATTCAACATCACTAGGCCCCGCACCGGGATAAATGGTTTGTACCATCAACATGGGCATTTCCATGTCGGGGTTTATTTCCTGGGGCATAGATACGATAGACATAAAGCCAAACACCATGACAGCAACAATGATAACCAGTGCGGCAACAGGGCGTTTTACAATAGTTTCAGTTAATTTTATCATTTAGTTTTTTTACTCCCCGCTAACGATGTTAATTTCTGCGCCATCTGTAAGTCTTGCACTCCATGTGATGATAATTTCATCATTCATGCTAATGCCCGAAAGAATTTGTGCATAGTACGCGTCAAAAACGCCAAGTTCAACAGGTACACGGCTTGCAATTCCGTTTTCTGCAATAAATACGTGGGCAATACCTCTCTCATGATGGATTGCGTTTAACGGAAGAACCATAGCATTATCTGCCCGTTGTGCATTTGCAAAAATTCTAACAGAAGTTCCTGCAATCATTCCAGCAGGGGGGTTAGGGATTGTTGCACGAATATTAACCAGCCCACCCATGTCAACCATGGATGCAATTTCTGTAATCGTACCTGCCAGAGCATATCCATTGTCTTGAAGGGTTACGCTATCACCAATTGAAAGATGTTCTACAGAATTTCTGGGAACGCGGAAAGATACAACCATACTTTCATCATCTGAAATGATAAATGCGGGAGCTTGCGGGCCTGCAAATCCAAACGCATCAACATTACGCTGAATAACCACACCGCTTATTGGTGATGTGACGATTGCATCATCTAATCTATCCATCGTTGTTTCAAGATTGACCGCAACCGCATTACGGGCGGCTTGGGCTTGGGCTAAACCATCTTGGGCACGGCGGCGGTTTTCTACCGGTGTTTGCTCGGTTAAGATTCTTTGCCCTTCAAGTGCTTGAGCATGACCCATTTCTGCTTGGGAAAGACCCAGTTGTGCCTGTGTATACCCAACCAGAGCGCGCTCTAAGCCAGCTTGGGCATTAAGATAACCTGCTTCAGCTTGGTCAAAGGCACTTCTTGCTACAATTCCTGCTTCAAAAAGCGTGGTGGTGTCATTAAAGGCTTGATTCGCCATGTCATATGCCATTTGTGCTTGCTCTACACCAATTCTGGCTTGCTCTACACCTTGTATGGCTTGGTTAATGCCCGCTTCGGCTTGGTTTACACCACCATCTGCTTGCAATACTTGGCTTTGCATTGCACTGCCGTCAATCAACTGCACACCTGTTTGTGCGGCACGCACCATGGCATCTTGCACTTCAAGTTGGGCTTGAAGTGCAGTAATATTGGCTTCAAGGTCAGCCGTATCAAGGATAAACAACACATCCCCTGCTTCAACACGGTCGCCTACACCAAAATATACACTCAAAACTTCCCCGGGAATACGAGGCAATACTGCAACTTGCTGGTTAGGCTCCATATGACCTATGTATTCCCCCATAACGATAATATTTCCTGTTTCTGGTGAAATTGTGCTAACCAAAACCGTGTTGTCAACTACCGTTGCCGCCGCCGTTTCTTGCCCACAAGAGGTAAGCGGAAGGGCTAAGGCTGCTAGTGCCATCATGGTTATTAAAAATTTTTTCATGAAAATTTCCCTGCTTTCAGATATAATAGTTTTTATAAAATCATCGGACTTATTCTAAGATGAGAAGTTCAACTAAAGTTCAACAGTTAAAAATTACAAAATGCAAGTTACAACTATATATTCTAAGTATAAAATAATTATTTATAGGTGGTGAAAATTGGAAACTGTCAAGAGAATTTGGACAAGAGAAGAAACCATGCTTGCGTTTGAACTATATTGTACTATTCCCAGTAGCCAGGTTACAGTGAATAATATACACATCAAAACTTTGGCAAAAGCAATTGGACGACCAGCGAACGGTGTAAAGATGAAGCTACAAAACTTTAAAAGTCTTGACCCTTCATATACTGCTGATGGTCGTGCTGGGTTATCGAATACAAGTAAGCTTGATAAGGAAATATGTGAAGCTTACTTGCAAAATTGGAGCGCATTGCTTATAGAGACTGAAGATATTAAAAATCACTATGGTCTGCCAACAGTTGAATCTGCAAATGGTGATGAAATCATTTTGCACATTGCAAAAGATAAAGCCGTTACAAGAAAAGAACGTATTGGTCAAGCATTTTTTAGAAAAGCATTATTAGCGACATATAACAACAAGTGTTGCATCACGGGCATCTCGGTAATACAATTACTAAGAGCTTCACATATTAAACCATGGGCAAAATCAAATGATATAAATGAAAAAGCAAATCCAAGCAATGGACTTTTACTAAATGCATTACATGATGCTGCATTTGATGAAGGATATATAACCATTTCAAGTGATTATAAAATAGTCGTTTCACCGCAAATTCTAACTTCTAGTGAAGAAAATACGGCATTTTTTAAACAATACAACAAACAATCCATTGCAATACCTACTAGGTTCAAACCTAAAAAAGAATTTATCACCTACCACAATGATGTAATATTTCAAAGGAGCAGCACATGTTCAACATCCTAGTCGTCGAAGATGATGTAAACTTATGTAAACTTATGGGTGATGTTTTGCGGGACGAGCGGTATACACCTTTTTTGGCAAGTAACGCCCAAGAAGCTTTGCAAATACTTGACCATAACCATATTGACCTAATGATTACCGACATCATGATGCCTGACACAGACGGTTACATGCTTACACAGGAACTCCGCGAGGCTGGTTATGACTTTCCTATTTTAATGGTGACTGCACGAGAAACCATTAAGGATAAGCGCAAAGGCTTTCTTGTTGGCACGGATGATTATATGGTAAAACCTGTTGATGAAGAGGAATTGGTACTGCGTGTAAAAGCTTTACTGCGTCGTGCAAAAATTGTTAACGAACGTAAAATCATCATAGGAAAGACCGTTTTAAACTATGATACATTTACAATCAGCCGTGAGGGTGAAAGAATCACACTGCCCCAAAAAGAGTTTATGCTACTGTATAAATTATTAAGCTATCCAGATGTTGTTTTTACGCGAATGCAATTGATGGATGAAATTTGGGGAATGGATACAGAGTCAGACGAGCATACAGTCAGTGTTCACATTGGGCGGTTGCGGGAGCGTTTTGCAAAGTGGCAGGAGTTTACAATACAAACCGTTCGCGGGTTAGGATATAAGGCGGTGAAACATGAGTAAGCCATCCTATGAAAGTTATTTTCGCAGTATGTCTACACTTTTATGGCTAGTGCTTTTTGTCTTTGGCATTTTACTTGTCAGTCTTATTCTAGCAGGCGTTATTTGGCAATCATTAACCCATTTAGACATTCTCATGCCCTTTGAAGAAGGCAACGCGGCAATTTCTACATTTTTGTTCTTACTCATTATCAGCTTGCTTATCAGCACGGTTTTAGCAACCATTGTTGGAGAGTACTTTTTACGTCCTTTACATCGCCTTACGATTGCAACCAAAGAAATTGCACGAGGCAATTTTGACGTTTATGTAGATGCAAAATCTTCTCAAGAGTTGGAACGTCTTGCAGATAGTTTTAACGAAATGGCAAAGGAACTTAAAAGCATAGAGACCCTTCGTGCAGACTTTGTAAGCAATATTTCTCACGAGTTTAAAACCCCTGTGACTTCAATCAGAGGTTTTGCAAAGCGTCTGATGAAAGAGGGGCTAAGTGAAGCACAACGTACAGAGTATCTAAACATTATCGTATCTGAAAGCGAACGCCTGTCCCGTCTATCCAGTAATGTTCTATTATTATCCAACTTAGAAGCGGCTTCAACACTTCATGCTGAACGTGTAAAATATTCTCTGGATGAGCAACTGCGCAAATTGATTTTAATACTTGAGCCCCATTTGCAAAAAAAACGCTTAGAAGTTGATATTCAGCTAGAATCTGTAAGCATAACAGCCGCCGAAGAATTACTATATCATGTATGGTTAAATTTACTCAGCAATGCAATAAAATTCAGTTATCTTGATGGTATTGTAAAAATCAATTTAAAATCAGAAGAACATCATGCCATTATAAAAATTTCAGACCAAGGCATGGGCATGGATGATGAAACACTACGCCATATGTTCGACAAGTTTTATCAAGGGGAACGCTCTCGGGCAACAGAAGGCAACGGACTTGGACTTTCTCTCGTAAAAAAAATCCTAGACATTGAAAAAGGGCAAATTACTGTACACAGTGCCATAGGCATAGGCACACAGTTTATAATCATTTTGCCCATTTGAGGAGGAACTTCATTGACAAACTCACCTGTTTTTGAAAAATTCAAATCATTACTTCCCTACTTCTTACTGGCACTGCTTATCATCATAACTTACAGACTTTCTGGTCTGTTTGGTATATTTCTTGACTTTTTACGTTGGGGATGGCATGTGATTAGTCCATTTTTCTATGGGCTTTTACTGGCATATGTCATCAATATTCCAAGAGGAAGTATTCACAAGCTATTGAAAAAAACTAATCATCAATTTATCTTAAAGCGTGCTAAGTTACTTAGTTTACTGAGCATCATCCTGATTATGATTTTACTTGTTTTTATTGTGCTTAATCTACTTATCCCCATCATTATAAACAGTGTTGAGGACTTTGTAGAAAATTCGGAAGCCTATTGGTTGACTATCACAGGCTTTATTGACAACATTATCAACCTTGATATTCTTGGCGTGAACCTTAGTGAAATTGATATAGTCGGTGTGTTCAATAATATTTTCAGCGGATTTGATTTCGCAAATATTGATTTTGCTGCACCCATTCAAGCCATTGCTGGTGCTGCAAGTTCGGTCTTTAATGGAGCCATTGCATTTATTGCTTCTATTTATATCCTTGTGGAAAAAGATAAAATTAAAGCATATGCAAATAAACTACTCAAAATATTTCTTCCTGAAGAAGCCCGCATTACCGTAACAGAAATTTTTGTGCGTCTTAACCGCAACCTTCGCCAGTATATCCGTACGCAAACCATTGACGGAATATCTTGGGTGTTATGGCAACGATTGTGTTGCTCATCCTAGGTTCTCCACATGCAATCGTACTGGGTATCATGCTTGGTATTGTTAATTATGTCCCTTACTTTGGCTCACTTTTTGGTACCATTGTTGTAGTTATTGTTGTCGCCCTTACACAGGGGTTTACCATGGGCGCGATATCCGCTGGGCTTCTCATTGTCGTTCAGCAAATTGATGCCAATATTGTACAGCCAAAACTTATGAGTGGTTCATTCTCATTAAGTCCACTGCTTGTCATCATCAGTATAACCATAGGCGGTGCAATAGGCGGCATTTTAGGTATGCTTGTGGCTATCCCCATCGTGGCAGTACTCAAAGACATTTGGGATGAAATTCTGGCACATTTTGAACGTAAAGCCTATAACAACGATTCCAAATAACGTAGTATTGGATAAGGATTTATCCAAAATTGCCCTCGTGTGAAGCTGACTTCGGGGGCTATTGCTATATGCAAATGCACAGGAAAACTTTGCCCACTTCGCCCTCCCCCTGAGTTACCCATCTGCCCAAGCCCCTGCCCTGGAAATACACGCTGTCCTGGGGTTATGCCATTGGCAAGGCTGTCTAAATGGGCATACAGGAAAGTCGTGCCGTTTTCTGATAGGATTTTTGCAAAGTAACCAAGCTGTCTGTCCCAGCCCGCTTCTTGCACTTGCCCATGGGTCATGCTTACCACAGGCACACGGCCGCGTATATTTTCACGGTCTATGATGGCTGTCCCCATATGCATTGGACGGCCTTGGAAATTATGCTCAACACCCCATGAGTTTCCAAACATAATAGAAGCGTCATGTTCATACCAGCCTGCGGGAATTGGGAAAACTTCTATTTCATCAAATAAATTTGCAAACATCTCTACATAGGGTTGAAGACTTCGGCGGCTATAACGCTGTTTAATTTGACGAAAATCAGATACATATAAGGTCTCAATGACACTCAAATCAAAAACCGTGGTTTTATCTGGAAAAAAATCGTTTTCTGCATTAAATACCGCAAAGAGTTCTGGGAAGGGTATTCCATATTGTTCAGAATAATCGCGCAAAATCCCAATTGCCCTATGGGGTACTTGAAAAGCTGCCACGGTATCTGCATCTACACGAATACGAATACCTGGGCGTATTAATTGAAATGCGCCAAAGGCAATGAGTAAAATCACCCCTAAAACGCATAGTTTAAAAGCCAAGTCTTTTAAACGGCGCACACGAATGACCCCAATACGGGGCATATTCATATGTGAAATTTTTTGCAGCCTTGGCAATCGCGGTAATTTCAATTGAGGTAATTTTATAGGTGAAGATTGACGACCTGTACGGATTCCCATTCTGCGCTTTATTTCTCTGCTTCGCAAATGACTCATAAAAAACACCCCCGTAAATGCTTAAATATATGCATTTACAGGGGTACTTATGTCTCAATTTAGATACAGGCAGTTTTTATTTCTTCCGGCAAGCTGTCAACCTCACAATGGATACTAATGGTGAAGTCTACATGTTCAACTTTAGAGATACCATCTAAACGCGCTTTCATTTTAACCAAAGCATCATTGTCAATGTCATCTTTTTTCAAAATACCGGTTAATCCATCTACGTAAATATGTTTGATGTCGCTATTTTGGGAAAGAATGCCCATGACAAAGCCAACAAATTCTCTGTAGCTTGCCAGTTCGCCTTTACCAAGCTCGACAAAACGAATGTCGCGGTGCAAGCCATGAATATTGCGCTTATCATCATCAATGAAAACCAAATGACCATCTGTCACCGTTGCATCTTGATTAGCCATTTCAATAATCTTGCGGCTCTTACCCTCACCCTTGAGTCCTGCCATAAATTGTACCATAAAATCAACTCCCTCGAAAATGGACTTGTATTACTCTACTCATTATAGCATAATTAACTAAGAAAATGTCAAAAGGAAAATAAAATGTTTTTAAGAAGATTAGAGCTTGCAGGATTTAAGTCCTTTGCAGATAGAACACAACTTGAACTCACCCCTGGTTTGAATGCTGTGGTAGGGCCAAATGGCAGTGGAAAGTCAAACATTGCAGATGCACTGCGTTGGGTTTTGGGCGAGCAAAGCGCGAAACAACTACGCGGCGGCAAAATGGAAGACGTAATTTTTGCAGGTTCTGCCCATAGAAAACCCTTGGGTTACGCTGAAATTACTATGCGTATAGACAATAGTGACCATGGACTGCCTTTGGATTTTTCCGAAGTAACCGTAACCCGCCGTGTCTATCGCTCGGGGGAAAGCGAGTATGCAATCAATGGCGAACAATGCCGTCTAAAAGACATCCAAATGCTATTTATGGACACAGGCATAGGGCGGGATGGATACTCAATTATTGGACAAGGACGGGTGGACGAGATTTTAAGCTTAAAATCCGAAGACCGCCGTCACATCTTTGAAGAAGCCGCAGGCATAGCCAAATTTAAAGCCCGCCGCAACGAGGCACTGTCTAAGTTAGCCCGTGAAAAAGAGAACCGTAACCGCGTGGATGATATTATTGCAGAACTTGACGAACAAATAGAACCACTGGGCGAACAATCCGAAAAAGCCCGCAAATATTTAGCGTTACGCGAAGCCTATAAAAACATTCACATCAATATATTTTTAGACGAAATCCGCAGAATAAGTATTGAGCTTGAACACACCACAAAAGCACTGGAAGACAGCAAAACTCAATCAGAAGACGGTAAACGTCTATTGTCTCAAGCCCGAACCGCAAGTGAAGCATTAAAAGCCCGTGCCATGGAAACCGACATACAATACCGCCGTGCTAACGAAATTTTACTGGAAACCACAACTGCAATTGAGCAAAAGCAAAATGAAATCAACCTGCTTGAGCAAAGCGCGGCACAATCTGCAACGGATATCACCCGCTTAAAAGGTGAAGTAATCAAACGTGAAAATGGAATTGATGTAAAACATGCTGAACTTTCCCAAGAAAATAAAAATTTAACCAATGCAAAAAAAGAATTAGAAGACTTAACAGCTAAACTAGAGGATGAACTAAAAATATCCGCAAAGCTAGAAGCGGCAATACATGAAGAAGCTACAGCATTAAATACCCTAAACCAAGCCGTACTACAGGCTATGAATGCCATCGCAAATGCCCATGCAAAAGTACTTGAAGCCGAAAATATTTACAATCGATTAGAGGATGATAAAGAACGCATAAATGCTGAAATGGAACGCCACGAAGCCAAGTTAAACGTCCAAAAATCCGTAATAAAAGAAGGAGAGACGGCACTCACGACCCTCACCACTGATTTAGCACAGGCAAAAGCAAGTGAAGAAGCATACACACAAGCATACACACAACTTTCTAATGAAGCCCGTCAAATAGAAGCCGACCTTCGCCAAAATCAAGAATCTTTAACGGCTATCCGTGGAAGATATCGTGCATTAAATGCCTTAGAGTCCAATCATGAGGGATATTACAAAAGTGTAAAATCAGTCCTTGCCAAACGTGCAACAGACCCCCGATTTAGTGGAATCTGCGGTGCAGTAAGTGAGCTGGTAAGCGTAGCCCATGAATATGAAATTGCAATTGAAACTGCCCTAGGCGGAGCGTCACAAAATATTGTTACACGAACAGAAGACGATGCAAAGCTTGCAATTGACATGCTAAAAAACAGCAAAGATGGGCGTGCAACATTTCTACCCCTTACCGCAGTACGGGGAAAAACCATAGATGAAACCCGTCTGCAAAATGATGTAGGTTTTATCGGCATAGCCGCAAACCTTGTGAAATGCGATACAGAATATGCCCAAATCATTGGGCAACTGCTGGGCGACATTGTTATCATGGACAACCTTGATAATGCTTTAGCACTGCACAAAAAATATCGTTATACCTATAAAATAGTCACAAAAAGCGGAGAACGCCTAAGCCCAGGCGGTGCAATTACAGGGGGAAGCCGCCAAAATACAACAGGAATCCTAGGGCGCAGCCGTCAACTTGAAGCACTAAAAGTGCAAGTCACCACCCTAGAAAAAACCGTCAATGATTTATTAGCAAAGGAACAATCATTATCACAAAAACGCCAAACCACTTACGAAACCCTTACCCACGCAAGAGAGCGCACCCAACGACTTCAATCTGAAGCGCAAAATCTACAATTGAAACAAACCCGCGATAAGGAAGCGTTAACAATACTTCGTCAAATCACCACACAATATCATGAAGAAAATGACAATATCATGACCCAATTGATAGAGACGAATGGACTCATTCGTGAATTAAAAACCACCCAAGCAGAAACAAATGCACATCACGCAAAAGCGCGTCAAAATTTAGAAGACTATCAACGCCAAATAGAGGAAAACCGCCAAGCGGCCACAGAGGAATCTGACACAATAACTGAGTTGCGTATTCAAATTTCCCGCCGTACAGAGTGGATACACCAGTCTGAAAAAACAATCACACGTCTAATCCACGAGGTAGAAATCCTTAATCAAGAAAAAGATTTACTCACGCGGGAAATAGACGCAAATCAAGCCGCAATAACACAAAGTGAAGCCACCCAAGAAAAAACATTACAAGCATTAACCAATCTAAAAAACCACCTAGAAGAAGCCCGACTATCTTTAACCGAAAGCGAAAATAAAAAAACCACCCTAGAGATGGAAATAACACAAGCAGAAACAGAAGCGCGCACCCAAGCTGATGCGGCATCTTTATTAGACCGTGAAATAACCCGCTTAGAAATGCGGAAAGAACACCTAGATGCCACCAGCCATCGATTGCATAACGAAATTTGGGAAGAATATAATCTCACCTTACAAACTGCCCAGCCTTACAAGCGTACAGATATCAGTGAAGCCACACTGCGACGGGAAGGACAACGTCTAAAATCCGAACTAGCCACCATGACAGACGTAAACATAGGCGCAATAGAAGCTTTTAAGCAACTCAAAACCCGTCACGACTTTCTAACCACCCAGCGGGATGATATTTTACAAGCCGAAGCGGCACTGGATGAACTTATCCAAAGTTTAACCACACAAATGGAAGCCCAATTTGCCGCCCGATTTAAAGAAATTGCAATACACTTCCAAGATGTTTTTAAAGAAATGTTTAATGGCGGGCAAGCGGGCCTTCGTTTACTGGATGTAGATAATCCATTAGAGTCTGGCATAGAAATAACGGCCCAGCCCCCAGGCAAATCCTTGCAAAATCTTATGTTACTTTCTGGCGGAGAACGGGCTTTGACGGCAATCGCACTGTTATTTGCAATCCTTCGCTTAAAGCCATCACCTTTTTGCGTATTGGATGAAATTGAATCTGCCCTAGATGATGCCAATGTGTCCCGCTTTGCCAACTTTTTAAAAACCTACGCCAATACCACTCAATTTATCATCATTACTCACCGCAAAGGCACAATGGAAGCCGCCGACTATTTATATGGTGTAACCATGGAAGAACAAGGCATTTCTAAGCTGGTTAGTGTTAAATTTGTAGAGGATAAAGCAATTAAATAAATGCAACTATAAATTAGTTGCATTTATCATGTTTTGGAGTATAATAAAATTAGGTGATAAAATGAGTAAGTCAATGAAGCTATTGGGTCGTCTATTACGCCGACCTAAAGACTTCACTTTTAAAGAACTTGAAACCCTTTTAGTCAGTTTGGGTTTTAGTGTATCTAATGCTGGTAGTACAAGCGGTTCTTCGGTAAAGTTTATTAACAATGAAAATGGTCATATAATTCGTCTTCACAAACCACATCCAAACCCTGAATTAAAAACATATCTTATTAACTACATCATAAGTGAGCTAAAGAAAGGAGGTTATTTGAATGGCAAATAATATACTCAAATACAAAGATTTTTTTGGTAGTGTTGAATATTCTGCTGATGATAATTGTTTCTTTGGCAAAATCATTGGTACAACTGACCTTGTAACATTTGAGGGTGACAGTGTAGAAAGTCTTAAATCTTCCTTTGAAGATTCTGTTGAAGACTATCTTGCGCTCTGCAAGAAAGTAGGTAAAGAACCACAAAAAGCCTATAAAGGCTCTTTCAATGTTCGCATTTCTCCTGAACTGCATAAGGATGCCGTTATGTTTGCAAGCAAAAAAGGCATTTCTCTTAATGCTTTTGTAGAAAAAACTATTTATGATGCTGTCAACTTACACTGACTACAATCGCCATGTTTTCATTGAAATACTCCTCCCCTGTAACCTTTTTGCAGAGTTAGTGTTAAATTTGTAGAGGATAAAGCAATTTAAATAACCAATTTTATAAAAATTTATGAATTTACTATTGCATACATTCAGCAATATTGCTATACTAGAATTATGTCGAAGTACAGACCTTTTACTTGATAATTCGGAAAATGAGGTGGTTGATATAATGACGTTGCCGCAGAAAATGAGAGCCATTCGAGAAGCACTTAGGCTGTCACGATTGGCATTGGCTACTGAAATGGACTATAGTGAGACTACTATATATTCTTATGAAAATGGGATTCACAGAGTCACTGATAAGTTGTTACACCGATTTAAAGGAGTGACAGGTACGCAATATATCCCATTAACTGATGATGAAGTGACTGCATTTAAAAAAAAGTTGTATGTACATCTTACGTCTATTAACCTAAGTGACAATGAGAAAATATCTAAATTTCTACAGGAATCAGTGCGTTGTTCGCAATGGTGTTTTGACACAGACTTATGCAACCTCTGTGATTTATTTCGTGTAAAATATCATTCTGCAAATGGAAATAAAGAAGAATGTAAAAAAATATTATCTGAATTAAGCAAGCGAGAAAGTGAATTTTCTGATGAACATTTTTATTGGTATTATCACTGCCTTGGCATATTGGAACATTCGTTATGGCGTTATAAGTCAGCATTATCGTTATACATTAAAGCAGAGGCATGTGGAAATCGTTTAAGTTTAGATTTAAGTTGTAACAATCGGAATCTTTTTTACAATATTGCTTACTGTTTAGGGTTAATGGATTATTCATATTTGTCAATTGAATACTTAGAAAAACTAAAAAAAGAAGAGGTTGAGTTAATTAGTGTATCAGCTGGAGTTTTTACTAAAAGACTTCTAGCCGTTAATCTTAGCAAATTGGGCAGAACAGAGCGAGCGTTAAAAATATTAAACAACTGCTTAGATTATGTAATGAAGGAAATAAAAGATAATGAATTGGCAGTATACACTGTATACCTTGATATAGGTAAGGTGTATCAAAACGCTGGTAATTTTGATAAAGCACTATGGAATTTTGATAAGGCATCTCAATACTGTGATACTAATAGTGAGGCATTTCAAACATATATGTGCTATAAAGCAACATTGCTTCGCACCTATAATAAAAACGACATGGTTACAGATTGTTTAGATAAAAGTTTACCATTACTTACAAAAGGTACGATATGGTATGAGTGGTTGATGGCTATTAAGCACTCTATGGAATTAGATAATGACGCTTCGTTAAAGTATATGGAATACACAGCTATACCAAATCTAATGGGCTATGGTAGACATTTAGTTGTTGTGGAATGTTTTAAGTGGCTTAGTAGCTATTGTGAAAAAAATATTAAATACAAATTAGCATTAGAGTATAGCCGAAAGGCGACGAAAATATATGAACAACTTATGGAGGGAGATTTATCCTTATGAAGAAATGCATATTTGTTATGTTGCTAACAGTCACTCTCGCTTTAGGAATGACATCTATTGCATCAGCAGCTTACCAAGACCCTGGTGACCCAATCGGACATCGTGCAGAACTTACACCCTATCAAATTCAATAGCACTCTTCTAAACAAAGTTTATCCCATAAAAAAGTGATGTCCCACCTGTTACTAAAACAGGTAAGACATCACTTTTATTTTTTATTTATTTCATTCCTGCTTCTATAGCTTTAATGTTCAGCGGAATAAGGTCTTTGCTTCTGCTTCCGCTAAAGCGTTCTTCTAAAACTTCTATGATGTCTTTCATTTCAAAGAGGTCTAGATTTTTCAGGAAGCCTGCAAGCATGACCATATTGGCAACTCTTAAACTCCCTACTTCTGACGCAATGTTTGTGGCATCAATTTCTACCACTTTTACATGAGCGTCTGTAATTTTTTTGGTGGTGAGTGAAGTGTTTTCCATCACCATGCCGCCTTGAGACATTTTAGGCAGGAACTTATCAACCGAAGGTTGGTTCATGGCTACTAAAATGTCAACTTCGGAAAGCACAATGGGGCTACCAATGATTTTATCACTAATGATTACAGCACAGTTGGCTGTGCCACCCCGCATTTCTGGCCCATAGGAAGGCATCCATGTGACGTGTTTACCTTTTTTCATGGCAATGGTTGCTACAATTTCGCCAAGAACAAGTACACCCTGTCCTCCGTACCCAGAGAATATTATTCGAGTGGTCATCTAGTTTTCCCCTCCTTCATCCTTGTAAACCCCTAGTGGATAGTAAGGCATTAACCCTTCTTTGATGAACTTATTGCCATCAACAGGAGAGACATTCCACCCGATTGGACATGACGCGAGAATTTCTACCATAGAGAAGCCTTTATTGTTGATTTGATTCTCAAAGGCTTTTTTGATGGCTTTTTTTGTTTTGTTAATGTTGGCTACATCATGAACGCTTGTGCGCTCAATGTAAACCGCGTTGGGGATTGGTGCCATCATTTCACTGACAAGGAGCGGACGGCCTGCTTGTTCTTCTTTTCTGCCGTATGGGCTGGTGCTGGTTTTTTGCCCGATTAGGGTAGTGGGTGCCATTTGCCCGCCAGTCATGCCATAAATTGCATTATTGATGAAAATAACAGTAATGTTGTCTCCACGGTGGGCAGAATGGATAATTTCAGCCGTTCCAATAGACGCAAGGTCACCATCACCTTGATAGGTAAACACTATTTTATCTGTGTTTGTACGTTTAATGCCTGCGGCAACAGCAGGCGCGCGCCCATGGGCAGCTTGAATGCCGTCACAGTTAAAAAACTCATATGCCAAAACAGAGCAACCTACAGGTGCTACGGCAATGGTTTTTTCCAATATATCAAGCTCTACTAGGGTTTCTGCAACCAATTTATGCACGATACCATGGGAACATCCGGGGCAATAGGTGAGTGGATTGTCAGTAAGACCTCTACTTTTTTCATAAACAACAGCCATTTACTTCGCCCCCTTTCCTAAGATTTCACGCACTTTATTAGCAATTTCTACAGGCTCAAAAATTGAGCCGCCAGTACGTCCGTAAAAATGTACTGGTAGTTTTCCATTGACCGCAAGGCGTACATCTTCCACCATTTGTCCCATAGAAAGTTCTGCCGCAAGCACATGCTTTACAGAAGAAGGTAAGTTTTGGAACTCACCAGATGGGAATGGCCAAAGGGTAATTGGACGGATTAGACCTGCTTTTATACCATCGGCTTTAAGTTCTTCAATGGCATTAAGAACGATACGGGAAGGTGTGCCATATGCCACAATAGCGACTTCGTCACCGTCTTTGACTTGGTTATCCACCATGGTTTCGTTCTTTGCAATCTCTTCATATTTTTTAAAGCGGTCAATGTTCATTTGCTCAAGCACTTCTGCATATAAGCTCAGTGATGTGATGGTATTGCGGGGACGTTTATCCGCATTGCCGTCTACACACCAAGATTTGTCCATTTGATAAGTTGGACGTTTTGTCATTTCACAGGGTTCCATCATTTGCCCAAGCATACCTTCAATAAGAATCATGGTTGGGGTGCGGTACTTTTCTGCAACATCAAATGCATGGAAAACCATGTCCCAGCACTCTTGCACATTGGAGGGTGCAAAAACTGGGGTATAGTAGTCACCATGTCCACCGCCTCTTGTGGCTTGAAAATAGTCACTTTGTGCAGGAAGAATCCCCCCAAGACCAGGGCCGCAGCGGCTGACGTTTACAATAACACAAGGAAGGTCTGCCCCTGCGATAAAGGAAATGCCCTCTTGTTTTAAAGCGATACCAGGAGAAGAAGAGGTGGTCATGGTGCGTACACCTGCCGCCGCTGCACCATACACCATATTTATCGCTGCAACTTCTGATTCTGCTTGGATAAATACACCGCCGGCTTCTTCCATTCTTCGGCTAAAATATTCGGGGATTTCGTTCTGAGGGGTAATGGGATAACCAAAAAATCCCTTACATCCTGCTTGAATTGCCGCTTCTGAAATAGCGTCATTCCCTTTCATTAGCACCTTTGCCATTATGCATCACGCTCCACTCTAATTGCAGAATCTGGGCACATTTTAGCGCAGATAGCACATGCAGTACATGCCGCCATGTTTATACAGGTTGCAGGATGATATCCTTTGTTATTTACGCGGTCTTTTGCCATCTCCAAAATATTTTTGGGACAGGCATCAGCGCATAAAGCACAACCTTTACACATGGATTCAGTAATTGTTACGAGGTTTGCCATTTTATCATGTTCCTTTCATGTTTTGGTGAATAGTCATTTTATCATGTTTCTTTCACATTTTGGTGAATAATCATAATAAATTATTTTCTACCACCGCAAGTCATGATGGACTTGATGTTTTTCATCGCTTCAATACGGTCTTCTGCCATTTTGTCAGCGGTTTCATAGGTGTATTTTCCTGTTTCTTTGGCGATATTGAGTACGTCAAGCATACGGTAGTAAATTCTGTCAATATCACGAAGTGCCGCCGCTTCGTCATATCCTCCTGGTTGAAGCTCATAAAATACGTTAATGACACCACCAGCGTTTACAAGGTAGTCTGGTGCATAAGTGATACCTTTATCTTCAAGCATTTTTGCATGAACTGCTGGGTCTTTTAATACGTTGTTGGCTGTGCCGCAAATGATTTTACATTTCATTTGAGGAATTGTGTCGCTGTTTGCAGTTGCGCCTAATGCACATGGTGCATAAATGTCGCAATCCACAGCATAAATGTCATCTGGAGCAACTACTTTTGCGCCAAACTCATTGACAACACGGTCAATACGCTCTTGGCTAATGTCACACACCACAAGATTTGCGCCTTCTTCATGAAGATATTTGCATAGGTAATAGCCTGTGTTGCCTGTGCCTTGTACAGCAACGGTTTTGCCTTTTACGCTGTCATCCCCATAAATGAATTTACAGCAAGCTTTAAGGGATTTGAATGCACCACGGGCGGTATATGGGGATGGGTCGCCAGAACGCCCTGGAAGACCTACCACATTGTCTGTTTCAAGATTTACATACACCATGTCTTGGGTACTGGTATTTACATCTTCGGCTGTAATATAGCGGCCGTTTAAGCCTGCAATATAACGACCAAATGCACGCCAGAACGCTTCACGGCGCACAGGGTCTTTACGAATAACACTTACATCCCCAATAATTACACTCTTTCCACCGCCAAGCTCAAGCCCAGCCAACGCGCTTTTATAAGTCATACCCCGTGCAAGGCGAAGTACATCTTCAATCGCGTCTTCTTCGTTGGTGTAATTCCAAACCCGTGTACCGCCAAGTGCTGGGCCTAGTACTGTGTTGTGGATGCAGGTGATGGCTTTAAGCCCTGTGTGTTTGTCGTGGAACATGCTAAGTTGCTCATAACCATACTGTTCCATGTAACCGAATTTGTCCATATTTAATTCCTCCCAGAATATATATAAATAATTTTACTACCCATAAATTTTAGCTTGCTCTTCTCCATTGAGTACACGCAATGCGCCTTGGGCTAGTGCCAAGTGTTCGTGACCACCAGGATACACACGCACATCATCTGTGATAAATTTTACGCGATTTTCAATGCCTTCAGTAATGTACTTGCCAAAAGCAAGCCCGCCTGTCAGCAGAATTGCGTCCACTTTGCCATTCACAGCAGTGGAAACCGCAGCAATTTCTTTTGCAATTTGATAAATCATTGCATCAATAATAAGCTTTGCTTTTTCGTCAGTTTCGGCTCTTTCTACCATGGCTTTCACATCATTTGAGCCAAGGTATGCCACAATACCCCCCTGCCCTGTGATGGCTTTTTTGACTTCAGGCAAAGTTTTTGTGCCGCTAAAGCAAATGGCAGCAAGGTCGCCAACAGGCAATGTTCCGCTACGCTCTGGACTGAATGGACCTTCACCATTTAAGGCATTACTCACATCAACGACGCGCCCTTTGTTGTGAATACCAACAGAAATTCCGCCGCCCATATGGGCTACAACGACAGTAATTTCATCATATTTTTTACCCACTTCTTTTCCATATTGACGGGCAATTGCCTTTTGGTTAAGGGCGTGGAAAATGGAACGGCGTTCTATCCATGGGTGTCCGCTGATACGGGAAATTGGGTCAAGCTCATCCACAACAACCGGGTCAACAATAAATGCTGGTTTACCAATCATTGTCGCAATTTCATGAGCGATTAAGCCTGCAACATTAGAAGCGTGTTCCCCTTGAACACCAATGCGCAAGTCACGCATAAGGACTTCATTGACGGCATATGTTCCGCCTGTTAACGGTTTTACAAGTCCGCCGCGCCCTACAACTGCATCCAGCTCAGTAAGTTCAATGCCAGCTTCTTTCATCGCATCAAGAATAACCCCTTTGCGAAATTCATACTGGTCTGTAATTTTTTCATATTTGCCAAGTTCTGCGATATCATGGGTTAAATCCTTATCGAGAATTGACTGTTCGTTTTCATAAACACTCATTTTGGTTGAGGTTGAACCGGGGTTTATTATAAGAAGTTTCACACATTAGTTCCTTCCAGATAGTATTCCTAGTGCAATAGAAATAAGCTTACTTTCGGCAGAGTCTGCGCGGGATGTTAAAATGATTGGCTTTTTTGCGCCAAGCACTACACCGCCATTTTTCCCACCGCCAAGAAATGCCAAAGATTTGTAAAGCACATTGCCGCTTTCAATATTTGGGCAAACTAAAATGTCCGCTTCACCTGCAACCGGACTGTTGATTCCTTTTATTTCCGCAGATTCTTTGGAAACTGCATTATCTAGTGCCAATGGGCCATCCATTATACAATTGGCAATGTTCATTGCCTTTAATTCAACAGCGTCCATTGTCACTGGCATTTTAGGGTCTGCTTTTTCTTTTGCAGCCAGCAGTGCCACTTTCGGATTGACTATACCCAAATTATTGACGGCTTCCACAGCGTTTTGCAGGATTTCTCTTTTGCCGTTTAAATCTGGGGCAATGTTAATTGCCGCGTCAGTCACAAATAATAATTTGTGATAGGTTGGCATTTCAAAAACTGCTAGATGGCTTAAAGTCCTGCCTGTGCGCATTCCAGCTTCCTTTTTTAAGACTGCCTTTAGAATAATGGAAGTATCCACTAATCCTTTCATCAATGCGTCGGCTTTTCCTTCGGAAACTAACTTTACTGCATAGGCACAGGCTGTTTCTACATTGGGTTCATTGACAATTTCCATACCGTCAATGTTGGCATTGGCTTCTTTTGCCGCCATGCGAATTTTATCCCCATCGCCAATTAACACAAAGTTAGCCATCTCCCGAGCATCAGAAACGGCTTCAAGCACGTGGGAATCTTCTGCACATGCCACTGCAACAGCGGACTTTGCGCTTCCAGCTAATTTTTCGTAAAGGTTTTTTAGGCTTGTTATGTACTCACCCCCTTCGGCTTAGTTCAATCTAACATATATCTTAGAAAATGTCCACACTAAAATATAAATTCTCACAAAACTTTCAGGGGTTTTATTCAAACGCTTTTACATATTTTTATCAAATTTCATAAAGCCGCCTATATCCACAAATCCATACTGCTTATAAAGAGGATATCCTTGGGCAGACGCTTGCAGACAAACCGTGTGATATGCCCGTGATTCTGCTTCTTCTATCAATAAATTAAGTATTGTTTTGGCTATGCCTTTTCCACGAAAATCTGGCATGGTATATAGGTTGGCAATATATGCCTGTTTGCCTGTTGCGTTGGTAAAGGATGGGGGGTAGCAATAGAAGTGTACGCCACCAGTTGCCACAGGTTCACCATTTTCCATAGCAATACACTGTACTAGTGTGTTTTCTGACAAATTTCTATAAAAATATTCTGTTAATGACTGGTCAATATTGATGTTTGGAATTTGTCCTTCATCTATTAACTGCCGTTTACGAAAATCCACAAGGGTTTGAATATCACGCATATCTGCTATTCTATACTCCATTCAATAGCTCCTTTGTTTTATCTATGAAAAGTATGCCGTCTACGCACCATCAGGCAGTCTCCTGTCCTTCTTTACGGCTACTTTGTCGTTGTGCCATAACCAATCCATAGTAAATGCCTTTTTTCTTGAGCAATTCTGCATGTGTGCCTACTTCTGCAACACCGTTTTTATCCAAAACCACCAGCCTATCGGCATTTTTTAAGGTGGAAAGTCTATGGGCTATGGCTATCGTTGTTCTACCTTTGGTGATTCGGGTTAAACTTTCTTGAATTGAAGCTTCTGTTTCCACATCAAGGGAAGATGTGGCTTCATCCAAAATAAGAATATCTGGGTTTTTAATAACGGCACGGGCAATAGAAAGCCGTTGACGTTCCCCGCCAGAAAGGCTTTGCCCACCTTCACCAATTAAAGTATTGTACCCATCAGATGATTGTGTAATAAAATCATGGGCATTGGCAGCCTTTGCGGCGGCAATAACCTCTTCATAAGTCGCACCATGTTTTCCATAGGATATATTTTCATAGAAAGAACCTGCAAACAGAAAACTATCTTGGAAAACAACCCCCATGTTTTCATGCAAATGGTCAGGGGAAATATTGCGTAAATCAGCTTCGTTAATGGTGATTTTACCATTGTTCGGGTCATAAAGGCGCATTGCAAGGTTAATGAGTGTAGACTTACCCACGCCAGATTTACCAACAAGCCCAATCATTTCACCCGGTTGAATTTCTAAACTAACCCCTTTTAACACAGGCTCATAAGACTTGTAGCCAAAGTAAACATTTTTATAGTCAACTTTACCTTTGATTGGCACATTATTTGGTGAAGCAACTTCGGTGATTTCGCTTTCATCATCAAGCAGTTCAAAAACTTTTACCATACTTGTGGTGGTGTTTGCAAGCCAACGGGGTACATTAACAAGCCAGCGAAGGGGGTCATAAATGGCCCACAAGAACATGGTAAACTGCACCATTACACCAAGAGAAATTGTGCCGTTCAGCACCATCCAACCACCAACAAATAAAATGAGAAACTCTCCAACACTCACCAAAAAGCTCATGGGTGGAAATAAAATACCCCATAGGGTTTCATTTTGTGAAGAAATACTGGCAAGGTCATGATTGGCTTTTGAAAATTTTGCAATTTCACGTTTCTCATTGCCAAAGGATTTTACTGTGCGTATGCCCTTTATGATATCGTGTAAGATTGTGTTAACCCGCGAAGATTTACGCCATTGACGTTCAAATCGCGCACGAAGGACTTTTTGTACTGACCACATAAGGAAAGACACAATGGGTACAGGTACAAGCACCAGTAAAGCCAGTTGCCAATTGGTGAAAAACAAGATAACTGAGGCAATGGTAAACATCAAAATCATTTCCAGTACCCATCTGCCAATATCGTTTAAAAATTCACCGATGGTATCTGTATCATCCATAACACGGCGAATTAAATCCCCTGGTGTCCGCTTTGCAAAAAGGGTCATAGAGTGACTTTGTACTTTTTGATATGTGGCAGTGCGCATATCATCAAAAACAGAAATTGTAGCACGGTTGTACCGTCGTCCAGCAAAAATTTCAAGACCATTTGAAATAACCCGTGACAAAAGCAATGCGCCAGCAAATATCATAATCTGTCCCCATGTGCCAATGCCTTCGTCAAGATGCCTGTCAATAAGCACCCGCATGATAATAGGCGGAATCAAAAACCCAATCACTGAAATTGAATTGAGTATTTGAGAAATAGTAATCGTTTTGGCATAGGGGCGCAAAAATGACAATGCCCGTTTAATGACACTAAATTGGTCATAGCAAAATACACACACACGAATTTCTGCAACCATGGCACGCCCGCATTTTTCACACACACGTTTTTCTACTTCATCGGGAAATGCAGGTTTTCCTGTAAGTTTATAAAAATTTACAATTTTGCAAAATTCCCCTGCCATTTTTAGCCCGCTCATAGAAAAACGGCATAATACCTTATCAGGTGCGTTCTCATATTCTGCAAAAATAAGACCACAACCTACACCTGCGTGAACCTTGGCCTCTTTAAGGGTTTTAGCGTCGAAGGCAAAAACTTCTGCTCCGTTTTCAACAGCCCGAACCATACCATCTTCAGAAAAGATAAGCTGTCCTTCAACAGGGTTCATATCCATCTTTAAATCATATTCAAAAGCAAATGCTTTCATAATTTATACTCTCCTAGAACAAGTAAGCATCTAATTTTCTCATACTTTGGCGGCTTAACTTTTTCAAATCTGAACCGATATAGCGGTTGCCATCCACATCAAAGACAATGATACTATTATCCGAAGTCATGCGGATATTGCGGCTTACATCTTTGATGGCACAATTTTTTTTGTACTCTATACCTTTTTTATTTTTTAACCGCATTTCCATGTATACATAACCCAGTTTATCTTGTACAGAAATTACATCCAAGATTTCAGGCGAATAATAGCGGTTATCAAGCTCTGTCAGTACTACATTTTTTTGCCCCTCTGGTAAGTCATCTACGGCTTTTAAAATCGCAATTTCCTTATTTTCAATATCTGCAACAGAAATATAGTTAAAGGGTTGCTTTGAGGGCATTATCCGCCTAAGCACTACATGCTTATAGTCTTCGCCTTTATACTTTAACCCTACAAATCCGCCATCTGTCGCATAAAACTCTGCTTGCTTTATATCCATAATACCTAAATCCATTTGGTCTTTTATTGATTCCAAAACATTCACTCCTAATCCATTGTAATAACTTTCAAGCCTTCCATTTGAATCTTGTAAAGCTTGTGATATTCGCCCTTTTTCTTCATCAATTCTTCGTGAGTACCGCTTTCTACAACTTTGCCCTCATTGATGACTGCCAAACTATCTACATCTTTTAAGGTAGATAAACGGTGTGCAATGGCAATGGTGGTACGGTCGGCTTGAAGCTGATTCAGTGCCGCTTGAATTTTTCCCTCTGTTTCAGTATCCATTGCGGCAGTTGCTTCATCAAGAATCAAAATTTTAGGATTTTGAATAATGGTGCGTGCAATAGAAAGCCGTTGTTTTTCACCGCCAGAAAGGTCTTGCCCGCCAGCACCCACACGGGTTTCATATCCGTCTGGAAGGTTGGCAATAAATTCATGGGCAGAAGCCATTTTTGCAGCCCAAATAACTTCTTCGACTGTAGCGTCTGGACGGGCATAACGTATATTATCCGCAATGCTTCCAATAAACAGGTAAATATCTTGTGAAACGATACCAATATTTGTACGCAGTTGTTGTAATGGCAGTGCTTTTACATTCACGCCATCGATGAAAATTGAACCTTCACCTGGGTCATATAAACGAGCAATCAAATTGGCAAGGGTGGATTTGCCTGAACCTGTTTTCCCAACAATACCAAGGGTTTTGCCTGCGCCAACATCTAGGCTTAGTCCCTTCAAAATTGGCTTGGCTGGTTCGTATTGAAACCATACATCTTTGACTTTGATTTCACCTTTAAATTCATCCAATTGTACAGGATTTTCAGGGTCCTCAACCTCTGCTTTTGCATCAATGACTTCAAAAACCCGTTGGGCGGCATCTACACAGCGGGCACCCCAATTGCTGACGGTTGACATAAATTCCAATGGGCCAAAAAGCATTAGCAAATAGGCTAAAAATGTAAGGAACACACCCAATGTAATATCACCGTTTATCACCATCATGCTGCCTACAGCCGTTACAGCCACACGCCCTAAGAACATAAAACCATAAATCAACGGGAACGCTGTCCAAGCAGTATTTGCACTGTCAATTTGTACGGCGGCTTGCTTATGGCTGGAATCTGCAAAACGCCGTGATTCTTCACCTTCTCGTGCAAATGCCTTGATAACACGTTGTCCATTGACAGAATCACTCACCATATTGTTAAGTTGTGAGTTGATAACCCAAAACTTATGATGGAAACGCTTAAAAACAAACATCAACACACGGAATGAAATACCTGCAATAGGTACAATCGTCACCGCAATGAGTGCCAACCGCCATTCCATGAAAAACATCATGATGAAAATACCAATAAATAAAATCACATTTAAGATGACGAAGGGCATTCCGTCTACAAAGAACCAATAAATATTCCGCGCATCCCGTCCAATACGGTTCATTAAAGACCCTGTGCGCTTAGAGGTATAAAAGGATACAGAAAGCCTTTGCATGGCTTCAAAAATACGAATTTGTAAATCATAAATAATCCATGGCATCGTTTTAGCAAGTACAACTTGAAATAGCATATTAAACAAAGTGGTAAGCATACGCACACCTACAATCACTGCTACAATACCACCAAGCAGCCCAAAAAACCGTCCGCCTTCGGTCAGTACTTCATCAATTAAAAACTGTGTACCTACAATGGGTGCAATTAAGGACAGCACTGTAATTGCAACCATGACTGCCATACATGCTGCCACTTTGCCTTTATAAAATTTGAAAAAGCTTAACAATCGGAAGAAAATACTTATTTTATCTGTACATTTTGGACAAAGTGCCCGTTCAGGCTCTGGATAACGTGTTCCGCACTTTGAACAAAAAAGGTCATCATCTAGGCGGACTTCATTTAATGGGTCTTCGCCTTTTTCAATATTTTTTGTGACCTTCACAAGCCTATCCACAAAGGTTTGATAGCCTAAAGTAAATAGTAAAACCAGGGTTTCTTTATCGTCTTTTTTACCAATGAGACGACATGTGGAGAGCAAAATATCCGTGCGAAGTTCGCCCAAATCTTTTAACTTGTGTGTTACGACTTCTTTTGTGACATATTCAGCCACCAAACGCTTTGCGCCTTCGGTCTTTACAACCTGTTCAATCCCATACAATATATAGAGATTTTCTTTGTCCACTGCCACATACGCATCGGAAAAATCCCCGTCAATGGTCATATCCGTATGTACAGCAAATAGCAACCCTTTGGTTGGCACACCATTGGCAGCAAACGCACCTTTCATATAATCAGGAATGCTTACTTGGATATCCGTCTTCTTTTTATCTTGCATACGCTTATAAATCCTCTCGAAAAATAATTCGCAACCATTCTATTATACGCTATTATTGGAAAGTGTCCATGGGAAAATTCGTTTATAAGTAAACTTTATCTTAGGACAAACAAAAACGCCGCAGAATCTCTGGGCGTTTTGAAAAGATTTATTTCTTCTAAATTTTCTTTTTATGAAATGCTGATGGTACTAATCGGTAGGCTTCTTTTTTATCCATCTTCGTCATATATCTTGTGGCAATACGCTCGTTGCAATTGGGACAGAATATCGCACCGTGCCGCTGGGAAAAATCAACAATACCGTCAATAATACGGTCGTTGTACATTTTTACAAAATTGCTTTCTCCAACTTTTTGATAATGGGCTATCAATGTTTTGCAATAAGCACAACTTACGGATAAAATGTGACTACCGCGGATTTTTTTACAGTTTGGATTTGGATATAAAGGATAACTCATTCGTCGTTTCTATTGTGCCTCCATAACATTCACAATCCTATCAAGGAAGTCAAACTCTTCTTTTTTACCTTTTACGGTTTGAGAAGCGGCTACAATTCTCACCCATTGTTCAACATATTTGCGGGGGGTGTCAGTTTTTTCGCAGTAGCGGTTTAGATAGTATTCGCCATTTTCTTTTTGATTGGTTAGAAGGTAAACCAAGTAGGTGCGGGCGACATCACCGCTGGCGTTGCCTTGGGTGGCATGTGACCAGTCGATAATATAAGGTTTATCATCTGGGGTGATGATGATATTACTTGGGCGGAAATCGCCGTGGCAGATTTTATTATGCTTTGGCATTCCGTTAAGATGGGTGTGCAGTTCGTATTTTATTTCGTCTACAAATTCTGTTGCAGAAATTTTGCGGAACATTTTGTCCCTGTGCTTTGGAAGCATGGGGCATTTTTGCGCGTGGATTTTAAGCTGTAAGTCTATCATCATGTCGATATATTGCTTCACATTTTCTGGGTCGGCGGCAATGATTTCTGTTAGGGTTTTGCCCTCAATAAATTCAAAGATTATACCCCATGCACCGTCAATCATTGTGACTTCCAACACTTGGGGAATGTTTAATTCTGTATCTTCTAGGCGGGCTTGGTTAAGGGCTTCGTTTAAGACATCTTGTTTTGAATAGCCCTTGTTAAAAAGTTTAATACATTTGTCTCCATCGCGGTAGAGGGTCTTGGTTTCTCGTGTAGTAATGACTGTTCCTAGGTTTAATTTAGACATAATTCAATATGCTCCTTCCATAGTATTGAAGCTTTAATGTTAAACCCTCCCATGGTATGCATTAAGATATATTTCTTTCATTTCTGCCATCAGCGGATAGCGTGGGTTTGCGCCTGTACATTGGTCGTCAAAGGCTTGCTCTACCATATCGTCAAGTTGTGCAAGAAAATCTTTTTCGGATATACCATAATCTTTGATGGATTTTTTAATGCCAACCGTTTCTTTCAGTTCGTCAATTTTAGCCATAAGTTTTTTTACTTTTTCATCATCGTCTTTGCCGTTTATACCAATAAATGATGCAATTTCCGCATAACGCTCTGTTGCTTTAGGGTATTTGTATTGGGAAAACGCACCAATTTTCTTTGGATTATCTGTGGCGTTAAACTTAATCACTTCATTGATAAGCAATGCATTGGCAACACCGTGGGGCAGATGGAATGCCGCGCCTAACTTATGGGCAAGAGAGTGACAGATTCCTAAGAAAGCGTTGGCAAATTCCATACCTGCAATGGTGGCGGCGTTTGCCATTTTTTCACGGGCTTCAATGTCTTTGCCGTTCTGATATGCCAATGGCAGATATTTAAAGGTATTTTTAATAGCAGTCAGTGCCAATCCGTCTGTGTAATCTGTGGCAAGCATGGATGCATAAGCCTCAAGAGAATGCACCAACGCGTCAATTCCCGAAGCGGCAGTTAGGCTTGACGGCATATCCATCATAAAATCCACGTCAACAATTGCGATATTTGGAAGTAGCTCATAATCTGCAAGGGGGTATTTAATGCCTGTGGATTCGTCTGTAATAACGGCAAATGGTGTCACTTCACTGCCTGTCCCTGCGGTGGTTGGAATGGCAATGAAATTTGCCTTTGTACCCATTTTAGGGAAAGGACTAATGCGCTTGCGAATATCCATAAACCGCATGGCAAGGTCTTGAAAGTCTACATTGGGATGTTCATACAGTGTCCACATTATTTTTGCTGCGTCCATGGGCGAACCACCGCCGAATGCAATAATACAGTCTGGCGCGAAGCTTTGCATGGCTTCTGCACCTTCTCGTGCGCAAGCTAAAGTTGGGTCTGGTTCTACCTTATAGAAGGTGTAATGCATGATACCCATTTCGTCAAGTTTATCAATGAGAGGCTTCATATAGTCATTTTTAAATAGAAACTCGTCTGTGACAATAAAGGCTTTTTTCTTATCATATACATCTTTCAACTCGCTTAGTGCGACTTTTAGCGAACCTTTTTTAAAATAAATTTTTTCAGGGGCTCTAAACCACAACATATTTTCCCTCCGCTCGGCAACGGTTTTGATGTTTAGCAGGTGCTTTACTCCAACATTTTCACTTACAGAGTTTCCGCCCCACGAACCACAGCCAAGTGTCAACGAAGGTGCTAATTTAAAATTGTAAAGGTCGCCAATTCCCCCTTGAGAAGATGGTGTGTTTACCACAATGCGGCAAGCTTTGATGGCATCCTCAAAAGCAGTCAAATCTTTTTTGCCTTGAGGGTCAGAGGTGTTGACATACATAGATGCTGTGTGACCATAACCGCCATCAATGATAAGACGTTCTGCCTTTGCCACTGCGTCCTCAAATTTTTTATATTTATACATGGCAAGGACAGGAGAAAGTTTTTCGTGGGAAAATGCTTCGCTATACTCCACGCTTTCTACTTCGCCTATAAGGATTTTCGTATCTTTGGGTACTTTAATGCCTGCCATTTCGGCAATGGTTTCAGCCGTTTGACCAACGATTTTTGCATTAAGCGCGCCGTTGATTATCATGGTGTGGCGAATTTTATCTGTTTCTGCCCCATCAAGAATATAGCAACCGCGCTTTACAAATTCTTTTTTTACCGCGTCATAAATTTCTTCATCAACGATAACGGATTGTTCAGACGCACAAATCATACCATTGTCAAAAGTTTTTGAGATGATTACAGAGGCAACCATCATCTGCACATCTGCTGTTTTGTGAACCACCGCAGGAACATTGCCTGCGCCTACGCCAATGGCTGGTTTTCCAGAAGAATAGGCAGACTTCACCATACCTGAACCGCCTGTTGCAAGAATAACATCTGCATTGCGCATGACTTCTGTGGAAAGTTCTAGTGAAGGTGCGTCTATACAAGCAATAATACCTTCAGGTGCGCCTGCTTTTACTGCCGCGTCATATACAATTTTAGCGGCGGCGGCAGTGCATTTTTTTGCACGGGGGTGCGGGGCTAGAATGATACCATTACGGGTTTTTAGGGCAATGAGGGTTTTAAAAATTGCGGTAGATGTGGGGTTTGTTGTTGGCACAATGGCGGCAATAACACCCATAGGTTCAGCAATTTTACGGATACCAAACTCCAAATCTTCTTCTATCACACCACAGGTTTTTGTATCTTTATATTGATTGTAGATGTATTCGGAAGCGTAATGATTTTTTATTACTTTATCCTCAACAACACCCATGCCTGTTTCTTCGGCAGCTTGCTTTGCCAAGGGAATACGCCCATGATTGGCTGCCAGTGCCGCGGCTTTGAAAATTGCATCGACTTTCTCTTGGGAAAAAGTTGCAAAAATCCTTTGGGCTTTACGAATTTCTGCCATCTTAGTTTTTAGGTCTTCAACTGTTGTGATAGTGTTTTTTTGTTTAATCATTTATTGCCTCCCAAACATCTTTTTTATGCTTCACCTTAATTTTGACAAGATGTCATGATTTTGTCAAGGAGAGCAGCTGGTCAAGAAAATCTTTGTTGAATCATAGAAAAGAACGTGATACCATAGATTGATTAAAAATTTGGAGGGATTTGTCATGATTATTGTAACTTCGGAGTTTATTCAAGGTAAGGAACTAGAACATATTGGCTTGGTACAGGGCAGTGTTGTACGGGCAAAGCACATTGGAAAAGCAATGCTGGCCGGTTTTAGAGCCATTGCAGGGGGTGAAATTGATGAGTATACAGAGCTTATGTATGAAGCACGCAAAATTGCAACAGACCGCATGAGCCTTGCCGCACATCAAATGCAAGCAGATGCTATCGTGGCTGTAAGATACAGCACTTGCTCTGTCATGGACGGTAGCTCGGAAGTGATGGCTTATGGCACAGCGGTAAAGTTTAAAAACGGAAACTAATTTGAAAGGATAGGTTGTTATGAAAATATTAGCAATCAACGGAAGCCCGCGGAAAAATAAAAACACCGCTATTTTGCTGGAAAATGCCCTTCAAGGTGCTGCGTCCAAGGGTGCAGAAACTGAAACACTGCACCTGTACGATTATGAGTTTAAGGGATGTATCAGCTGTTTTGCTTGTAAAATAAAAAACTGCCCTAAACCAGGCATATGTCTTTATAGAGACGCTTTAGCACCTATTCTGGATAAGGCAATGTCTGCTGACGCGTTGGTATTGGGTTCGCCTATTTATTTTGAAAATGTAACCGGCATGATGCGTTCTTTTTTAGAAAGACTCATGTTCCCTGTGCTGACTTATACAGAAGGATACAAAGGGCTTTTAGACAGAAAAATCCCTGTCGGTTTCATTTATACCATGAATGTGCCATTAGACTTTATGAATCAAGTGGGTTATATGGATGCATTAAAGTTTGCCGAAGGGGATTTGGCACGGCTTTTTGGGCATTGCGAGTCTATTGTTTCTAATGATACCTTGCAATTTGATGATTATTCAAAATATGTTTGTACTGTTTTTGATGAAGCCAAGAAAAAGCAAGTACACCAGACACAGTTTCCAATAGATTGCGAAAAGGCGTATGCACTTGGTGCGCGGCTTATTGCACAAAGATAGTTTGGGGGTATATGTATGAGAATAGCAAAAAATGTAGCACTGTTGCCAATAAAGAATGGCGAGGGGGCTGAATGTTTTAATTTGGTACTGACTTGGGATGATGATAACCTTGTGCTTATTGACGCAGGTTTTCCCAGTCAAACAGACGCAATCCTTAGTGCCATAGCGGCCGAGGGGTTTCGTGCTGAAAATTTGACACATATGATTATTACCCATCATGATTGGGACCATGTAGGTTGTGTGCCTGATTTACAAAAACTTGCACCGAATGTTCGTATGATTGCCCATGTAGATGAGTCCCCTTATCTTGACGGGCGCAGGCTTCCTGTTAAAGTTGAGGCTAGGTTGAAGGAATATGACACTTTGCCTGAAGATGTACGGGCATTTTATGACAGTTGGAAAAAGAGTTATGAGGATAATCCTATTCACATTACAGACCAGGTGACAGATGGGCAGGTGTATCCCATATGCGGCGGTATAGAAATTGTACATGTACCGGGTCATACACCTGGTCACATTGTAGTTCATCTTCGTGACAGCGGAATCATGGTGTGCGGAGATGCCGCTAATGTAGACGGTAATCAACTTGTAGGCGCAAATCCTATTCACACACAAGATTTAGATTTGGCAAATCAGTCTTTGGATAAAATAAAGGGCTATAGTGTGTCGGGTTATGTTGCGTATCATACTGGATATTTGCCTGTGCCGTAATGTAATCATTTGCTTGAATTGATGAAAAAGAGCAGTCTGGAGACTGCTCTTTTTTAGTCTTGTGGTAAGAAGTATGGTATACATTTTGCAAAGTTTTTATAAAACTCAATAAGCGAATCTGCTTTTCTTACTCTGTTGTTCATTGTCAACAATTTTTTGTATAAACTGGAGTTTTTGTTCGTTATATCTTCATAATATTGATTGAATTTTGATACGATTCCTCTTTCACGAAGGGATGCTTCGGCGGCTGCCATACTTCCTAATGTATTTATGATTTCCTTCATCTCGTCCAGCATTCCGTCCAACTCTTCTATATTTGCACCCTCGTCTTCATGCCCATCTTTGTTTAAATATACTGAGCTATAAAGAAATTCACTTCGTAATTCTTCCATGGCAGCGTTGAACTGAAAGACTTCTGGCTTGATTTTTATGGTGGACTTTATAGAAGAGTAAGTATCACCAGATTTAGCATATTTGATGAAGAAACTATATCGGCTCATGAGTTGATTCCTCCTTGTTTAGTTGGGCGATTAGCCATGTTGTAAAATCAGATGTTTTGCCCGATTGAGTGTATGCATACTTCATATTTATAAAAACTGTAACTGTATTGGGATGTTCCCGCCCCAATATATTTAACAATATTTTTATCGAACGCAGATACCATTCCAAAGCCTTGTCATAATTCTCTTGGTTTGCAAAAACTAACGCCATATTGTTATATGTTATTGCGGTTAATGGATGGGTTTTACCTAATACTTTTTCATCAATTTCCAATGCTTTTTCGTGATACTCTAATGCTTTACTATACTCTTCTTGGGCTTTAAAAACTTCTGCCATATTGTTATATGTCCTTGCGGTTGATGGGTGGGCTTTACCTAATACTTTTTCTTTAATTGCCAATGATTTTTCGCAATACTCCAACGCTTTACTATACTCCCCTTGGGCTTTAAAAACTCCCGCCATATTGTTATATGTCCTTGCGGTTGACGGATGAGTTTTACCTAATACTTTTTCATAAATTCCCAATGCTTTTTCGTAATACTCCAACGCTTTACTATACTCCCCTTGGGCTTCAAAAACTCCCGCCATATTGTTATATATCGTTGCGGTTGATGGATGGGTTTTCCCTAACACTTTTTTAATTGCCAATGCTTTTTTGTAATATTTTAACGCTTTGTCATAATCGCTTTGTTTCTTATAGAGAACAGCAATGGTATGCAGTAACAATGCGATATTTTCATCCTTATCATTTACAAATCGCTGTGCAACAGGCACACTAAAGGGCAATAATGGAAGCTTATCTGTAAATATCTCTGTTTCACTACAGTACAAATCTTTAGCCAGCATTTCTACCAGCTTTACACATTCTTGATAGCTTGGCATATTTTCATACTTTACAACATCAGCCATTACATGATGCATATAAATACCTGTACCTGTATCAATAAGCCAACCCTTGTCAATGAGTATATTTAAAATATCGGGGTTGTCCTGTCCAAACCATTTTTCAGCATATTCATAATCAAGGGGTTGTGGCGGGAACAATGAAAATTGCTTCAATACCAAAAGTTCATCTGTGCCTATTTTCGATAAGTCAAAAAGCTTAGATAAACACTCATTAAAACTTTTGTCATCATCAACCGTATGCTTGATTTCAGACAAATCAAATCCATTTTTATTTAGTTTTTCAAGCAGTTCATCGTCTGTTAAACGTGCGCGTTTAGCGGTTTTTGCAAGCAACTCAACGACCAGTGTAAGACAAGCCCCCTTCTGGACAATGTGTTTAACGACTTCATGGTCATAATTTTTACGCCCTAGCACTTCCTCATAAAGTGAAACACAATCATCTTCGGTAAGTACGCCTATTTCCACAACTTCTATATTATTATCATGGGTTAATTGTCTAGAGGTTATAATGACATTACATGCCAAGCTGTTAATCTCCGTTTTATCCTCTTTAGAAATTTCGTTCATGTTGTCTATAAATAAAACTAGCTTGTCTGACAAATCATTGATGTGGATTTTTGTTTGAATATAATTTTTCTCAAAGTCTGCAATTTCTCTTGTGGCTATAAACTTGCCATACAAGGTATTTTTAAGGTTTCTATCAAACACTACCCAGCCCACATGCTGGACTGCGCTATGGGTTTTACTGTATTCAGCAAAAAGATTTTTACATATTTCTGTTTTACCTATGCCGCCCATCCCATTGACCAGTATCAGTTTGCCGCTTTTTGCCTTTATCTTTGCAATATCATCTTTACGCCCCAGAAAGTGTTTTGAGGGTGACGGCGCAGAACCAATGGTGACTATTTTTTGCAATGGTTTTTCATTAACATGGTAAATATTGTTATCACCATAGTGTACATCTCTTGCATTTTTATTTTCAACTGACTTTTTATGGTCATAACTACTCACAATACCACCCCCACATACAAAAAGCATAAATATTTGACATATTGTACCCTACAACTTAAAACAATGCAACCGAACACACCTTGCAAGTGCGTGTGGTTAGCTTTGTGGAGGTAATGGTAAATAAGGTACAAACTTTGCTATATTATTAGAAAACTCAATAAGATTATTGACTATTTTTGCCCCATTTCTTAGTGCCTTAGTTTTTTTGTATAAGTCAGAGTTTTCCTCCGTCATATCTTCATAAAATCCTTTGAGTTTTGATAGGATACCTTTTTTGCGAAGGGGTACTTCGGCAGATTCTGGACTTCCAGATTCGTTTATGAGTTTCTCCATTACTTCTACAGCTTCATAAATGCTTTCTACATATGCAGAATCTTCTTCATATCCCCCTTGTTTTAAAGCTGACGCTAGATTCGTCAATTCTCCTTGGAAATCTGCAAAGTAGTTGTTGTTGTCACCCAAATGGACATCACCTTTGTTTTTGATAATAACTTTGTCATGAAAATTAAATTGACTCATGATTGGATTCCTCCTTATTTATTTTAGCTTTTAACTGCCAAAAAACATAAACTCTTGACATATTGTACTACAAACTGCATAACATAGACAATAAAAAAATCCCTGCATTGTTAAGCAGGGATTTTTTCATAGTGTTTTACGGACGGCATAATCCACAAGGATTTTACCCAGCACTTGTTGCGGCTTGACGCGTCATAAAAAATTGTGTCACTGTCAATCACACGGGAAACCGTTGCAGCAGTTAAGCCTGTCCCCTTTCGCTATTATCTTTTAAAATCTTATTCAGAAAATGGCACACTTGAATGATGCAACTGGATTCTTACATCACCATTATTGTCTCTATATAAGCCCAATGATTTTTCTACTCGGATTTCTTCTCCGTCCCCATTGGTTAAAAAGACAGAACCCATCCATAATGCTGTTTCGCCATTGATAATATGTTGTCCATCATTGCCAAACCTAACGGCTGTCCAAGGGTTAAGTGCAAACCCGCCATCTTCATCAATAGAACCGCCAATGAAGTAAGATGCGGCTGCCGCTTCTGTAAATCTAAAGGGAACTTCTTGAGCAATAGTAGGCTTGAATAAAACAATGCCATCCACATAGCCATACAAGGTATCTAGCACACCTTGGGCAATAGATGCATAATCCTCGTCATTGGCATAGGCAGTACTTATTGCAACCAAGCCCTCGCCCCATGCCATTTGCAGTGCGGTGATTTCAGCCACTGTAATTGGGTTTATTGCAGGCCCATCATTTTCTAAAATAGTGATGTTGGCGGTAGCTGTTGCAGCATTCCACTCTATATCAAAGCCAAATGCTTCTGCCATTGCGGCTACAGGCAAGAAGGTTCTGTCTCCCATAATAAACGGTTGACTATCTTCTGCAAAGGTGACATCAACCCCATTTACATAAACGGAGACACCAAAAAGGATTTCCCTCACTACAGGGTTTGCCATTGCAATAGTACCAGATAATAACACTGTTACTAATACACCCATTACAATTCCTTTTGCCATTGCTACTTTTTCATTCATGATAAAGCACACAACCTTTCAATGAGTTATTTTGAAAGTGATTATACCACACTACATGCCCTTAATGAAAGTACTTTTTGAATATTCTGTGCTTTATTGTCTAACGAATGACATCATTGGCTTGTGTTGAAATATTACGCAGACGCATTTCTCCATCGACTATGATGTACTGCAAGTTAGCCATACGCCCTGTGTGGTCTGTTACTGTAAAGTTCAGGGAGGATAGTTGTGCAGTCAAATTGCCGTCTGTATCACGAACAGGCTCTACATATATTCCACCCCATGTTGTAAGGCTTCTGTCTGGATTGATAACGCTAATGCCTGTGACAATATTCATTACTGTTGTGTTTTCAAAATGCCTTGCCGCATCATCCAGCGCAGTTTGTGTATATATGGCATTAAAATCTTCTTGGCTAATGCCTAGGCGTTCTTTTATTGTGTCGTTGTCCATTTCCATCCACATTTGCTGCATGGAAGATTCACGCCATGCTTCCCATAATTCCTCTGAATCTGGCGGCGGCGGATAGTCCGCACTATGTCCTGTCCATGCACCCCACCAGTAGGTTAGGTCTATCCCCTCGCCTGTTTCGGCATCAATGATAAAGTTAAAAAGCGGATTGTATGGATTAAGCAGTGGATTGGCCAGAATCGCATCCCAATCAATCTCATCGTGGTCAATATCTATCCCCGTGGCTTGCCTTGTAAGGGCAACGCTTCCATGCCAAAAGTTTCTTGTAAATTCCTCGCGGACATCATGCCACATGATGAGATACATGCCGTCTATATTTACGTCAAGCATATTATAAATATATTTCCCAGCAAACGCTGCGGCTTCTGCTATGGGCATTGAAGATTCAGGTATTGGGGGAAGATAATGCTGGTGCTGGTGTTCAAAAACTGTAAAGCGGGGCGGCGCAGGGTTTGTAGTTTCTGGTTCTGGCATATCCGCTTCTGCGGCATAGGGTGCAGTGGATATGACCTCATATTCATTTTCTGGAGTCGTAGTACCACATGCAGTGGTTCCAATGCCTATGGCTAAAACTGCAATGGCAAGGCTAACGCATTTTCTTTTTTTCATATTCAAACTTTCCTTTCATATTTTGGATTCCTTATAGTAAACGAGCAGACCATGCATTTGTTCCGTCACAGAACAAATCTTAGATATTTGACCGCCCATGACTATTATGTCACAATATCTGAAAAATTTTATACTTTACTTTTTGGGAGGACATCATGTCATTGTGTGAACATTTTGGAAGATGCGGCGGTTGCACATATTTAGATATTCCATATAAGGAAGAATTGATTTTAAAAGAAACAGCGTTAAAAGAATGCCTTGGTAAGTATGGGCATTTGGTGCAGTCATTGAAACCATCACCAGTAATTGAAGGATATCGTAATAAAATGGAACTTGCTTTTGGTGATGAAAGCAAAGAAGGACGGCTTGCATTAGGAATGCGAAAAAAACGCAATTTTTACGAAGTCGCCACACCGCTTCATTGTGTACTTATTCCTGATGATTATAAAAGAATAATCGAATATGTATTAGGATATTTTCGTGAATCGGGGGAAGCATTTTTCCATCGGAAGCGTCATATTGGTGCTTTACGGCATTTGGTTATGCGGCGCGGTGAGTTTACTGGGGAAATTTTATTAAATCTTTCAACAACATCTACATTACAAACGCCCCTTGAACCCCTTATACAGGGGCTTATACAACTTCCCCTTAATGGGAAAATCATGGGCTTTTTGCACAGTATCAATGATGGTGTTGCAGACGCAGTAAAAAATGAAAATGTGAAATGCCTATGGGGGCAGGATTTTTACCATGAGGAAATTTGTGGATTACGTTTTAAGGTGGCGGCACATGCATTTTTTCAAACAAATTCTGCTGGTGCAGAAGTTTTATATGATGTTGTAAAAGATTATGTAGGCACAGATGGAAAGGTTGCATACGACTTATACTGCGGAACAGGAACAATTACACAGGTACTTTCGCCGCTTTTCAAGAAAGTCATTGGCATTGAACTTGTAGAGGACGCTATCCATTCGGCTAAAGATAATGCAAAGCTGAACAATATCACCAACTGCGAATTTTATGCAGGGGATGTTATGGATGTGCTAAAAAACTTACCTGCCCTAGATAAACCTGACGTGGTGGTAGTAGACCCACCCCGTGACGGCTTGCATCCAAAGGCATTGCCGCAAATATCTGCTTTAGCCGCACCAGAGCTTATTTATGTAGCCTGTAAACCAAAATCCCTTGCACGTGACTTGATTTTACTTACAGAAGCAGGATATACTCTCATAAAAATTGATGCAGTGGATATGTTTCCAAGAACCCCACATGTGGAGGCTGTGGCGTTGCTGCGTCAGGAAATTAGAAGGTCATCCTAACCAAATTTCAACGAAGTGAGGGGAAGCACTTGTTTTTAGATATTATTGTTATTTTTAATGTGATAGTTGCGATAGTATTTACAGCGTTCTATTCATATCAGCTTATATATATTTTGGTGTCGTTGTTCTTTAATGGAAAAAATGATAAAGACAATGGCATAATCAGTATAAAAAATTATGCCGTATTGATAGCCGCAAGGAATGAATCAAATGTTATATCACAGCTTATCACCAGCATACAGGGGCAATCATATCCCCAGGACAGCATAACCATTTTTGTAATTGCCGATAACTGCACCGACAATACCGCTGATATAGCAAGAAATGCAGGGGCAGTTGTATATGAGCGTTTTAATAAAAATCAAGTAGGTAAAGGCTATGCACTGAATTTCTTGTTTGGCAAAATATTTGAAGCCTATCCGCAAAATCACTTTGATGGCTTTTTTGTTTTTGATGCTGACAATCTCCTTGATGTGAATTATATATCAGAAATGAACAAAACTTTTTGTGATGGACATAAAATTATCACAAGCTATAGAAACACCAAAAATTATGCTGATAATTGGTTATCAGCGGGATACTCTCTTTGGTTTTTGCGTGAATCAAAATATATGAACAACCCAAGGATGATATTGGGTACAGGATGTGCCATATCAGGAACAGGCTTTTTGGTGTCGGCAGATATTATTATAGAAAACGGCGGCTGGCCTTTCCACTTACTCACCGAGGATATAGAATTTTCAAACCACAATGCAATAGAAGGAAACCGCATAGCCTATTGCAAAACGGCAATCTTTTATGATGAACAGCCTACTACCTTTCGTCAATCATGGAATCAGCGTATGCGTTGGACAAAAGGTTTTTATCAGGTTTTTGGGAAATACGGCACAAGTCTGATAAAAACAATGTTCAAAAAACGTAGTTTCTACGCTTTTGATATGTTTATGACTATATTGCCTGGCATGGTACTTACGTCAGTAACCATGTCACTCAACATTGCCGTGAGTATCTTAGGTGCAATAATCGGCTTTGATATTTCCGCTGTAATAAACTTGTTTTTAACCGCCATATTGACCTTGTATATATTGCTTTTTACAATCGGCAGTATAACTGTTATAACAGAATGGAAAATGATACATTGCCGAGCATTTTTTAAAATAGCATATCTTTTTACTTTCCCTCTATTTATGCTAACCTATATCCCTATTGCTATGGTTGCAATATTTAAGCGTGTCGAGTGGAAACCAATTGGGCATAATTCAGTTACAACACCGTGCGGCATACGCCCAGAGCAAGTGTTTATGGTTAATGGGGAATACATTTGCCCGATTAGTAAAAATAAATCTAAATGCCCGCCAGGATGTATTTATTATAACGCGCCTTGAGTGGATATCAAAAAATATCTATCCAAGGCGTGTAGGTGTTGCTATCACAGGTCAACCCTTTGCAAATTGTATGCATCCAACTTGCTTCATTCACTCACATGCCTATCCTAAACTACCATCTACAATGAAACATGAACAAATCTAAGGAAGAAAGTCCGTGGGGCAAAATCACACACCAGTGACAACAACACTTGATAGCCTTATTGATGGTGCGGATACAATGCCTGTGTTACTGTTTATTGTTATGCTATCATTTCCGCATTCCTCTGTTGCAGATAAGATGTCAAATAAAGTACCGCCTATGGTTATTCCGCTTATAGGTTCTGCCAAAGCACCGTCTTTAATCATATAACCCTTTGAAATAACCGAAAAATCCCCTGATGTAGGATTGACCCCAGCAAAAATGCCGTCACAGGAAGTAATCAAAATACCACTCCCTGTATTTTTTATTAAATCTGTTAGGCTATCTTTACCTATTTTTATCACTACATTGGTATATGCACTGGAAATACTCTCATTGTAGTTTTGTCTAAAGCCGTTTCCTGTTGATTGTTGTTTGGCTTTTTGCCCAGTATCATTATTGTGGAAATAATTACTTAACTTGCCCTCATTTATGAGGGCTTTTTTTGAGGTTAGTGTACCTTCGTCATCAAAACAACGGTGAATTAGACTGCTTGGGTCTTCATATGCAATAAAGTGCGTACTACTGACTACATCACCCAATTTATCCATTAAAAAACTCATTTTATTTTGACATTTATCTGCTTGAAAAGCTGGGAGAAATGCACCAAATAATTCTGCTGTCACATTATTTTGCAGTACTACTTTGTAGTTTCCACTGGCACATGGCTGACTATTTAGCATTTGTGACGCTTCACGGGCGGCTTTAATGATGAAGGCAGTCAAGTCCACATCTGCTACACTTTCAAATAACATGTGTTTACGTGCGCTTTGGGTTTGCTCGCCATCTTTTGTCATGATATTTGTAGAAACGGAAAAATAGCTAACCATATCAGACATACTTTTGCCATCACTATTTACAAGGGTGATTGTTTTTTGATGGTGAACAAGTCCTGAACGGAAAACTTCTATATTTTTGACACTTTCCCGTGCCGTTTTTTCTGCTGTAATCAACTTCTCTGCAATTTCTTTTGTGTTAAATGGGATACTTCTATTTGTGGGTACATTTAATGTATGAATGGATTTTTCAATATAGGGTACTTTATTCTGGGTCGCAGTTTGGATGATGTTTTCAAGTAGTGACATTATGGTGCTTTCATCACAATCTTCTGTATATGCACTGCCTATATATCCATTGTATTCACCTTCGATTAACACCAGCGTTTCATTTGATGCACTTATAAATTCAATTTCACCATTCAGTGTTGTTAACTCTTGCTTTTTAATATCTTCTATATGAAAATGCAACTGTGTAATGCCCTGCGCTATGGCTTTTTTTGTTACTGCATTCGTGTATGGGTTCATTATTTAACACCTCCAACAGTCATTTCGGAGACACGCACTGTAGGTTGCCCTGCACTGATAAAGAGCGCACCGCTGCCTGCAAAACAAAACCCCTCACCAAGTTTTGGATTATTGCCTACCATATCTACATCTTTTAGCACTTGCAATCCATTACCTATAAGGGTTGCGCCACTTACAGGGGCAGCTATTTTACCATTTTCAATCATGAAGCTTTCTGTGGCGGCAAAATTAAAATCACCTGTGGCAGGATTAACCGAGCCGCCGTTTATATAACTTACATACAATCCACGTTCGGTATTTGCAATTATTTCATCTGGGTTCGTTACACCGCCCTCAATATATGTGTTTGTCATACGAGAAGTTGGTGCAAAGCGGTAATTTTGCCGCCGCCCTGAACCAGTTGAAGGTGTAGCCATACGCCGTGCATTTAACTTATCAATCATGTATGATTTTAAAACACCATTTTCAATAAGCACATTTTTTTGTGTAGGTGTCCCTTCATCATCCACTGCAAGGGAACCCCACGCGCCATCTACAGTACCATCATCAACCAATGTCAATAGCGGACTTGCTACAGTTTGCCCTAGTTTGCCTGAAAATTCTGATGTGCCTATTGCCACAGCACTTGCCTCTAGGCTATGTCCACAGGCTTCATGAAAAATTAACCCGCCAAACCCATTAGCAACTATCACAGGCATACGCCCGCCGCGGCATTTTTCTGCATTACTCATGTTTATCGCAATCCGTGCCGCTTCTTTTGCATAATCTTCGATATTTAATGTGGTGTAAAATTCAAAGCCCTTCATTGCGCCTGGCCCTTGCCAGCCGCTTGCAACACCATTTTTGCCTTGGGCATATGCTGTAATAAGCATTCTTGTTTTCACCCGTTTATCTTCAGCATAAATACCTTCGCTATTGGCAATCACCACATCTTGACACATATCAAAATAACGCGCAAACATCTGCCCAATATCTGATGAGTATTCCTTACCTGCAATGAGTGCGCGGTTTACAATTTCAAGCTTTCTGCCATAGTTTACACTGGTATGGAGTTCCCCTTGAAAACGATTGTAGTTTGTTGCAGCAGCAAAGGTTGGCGTACTAAAACTACTGTCGTTTTTTAAACTGCCCACTGTATCTTTTAAAATTTTTATAATCTTGTCTTCACTATAACCGCTGGTGTAGACATAAATCTCGTCTAGCCCGCGGAAAATCCGTACACCTGTACCTGCTTCAACACCTGTAGAACTTGTTTCTACTTTTTGAGAATTTGCAGTAATCAAGCTTTTTACATTGCGTTCACAAAAGACTTCGGCAAAATCTCCAAATTCAAGGGCGGCATTGATGATTCTTTCAATAGATGGTTTATTCAGCATAATTATCCCCTATTCTTTAACACAGGCAGTGAAATGTCCAGGGCTAACCTCACGTAATTCCGGCACAGTTTGCGCGCAAGACCCATCTGCATAGGGGCAACGTGTTCTAAACTTACAACCAGACGGCGGATTGATTGGGCTTGGAATTTCCCCTTGTAACTTTTGGCGTTCCCTTACCTTTTCAAAATCAGGGTCTGCCGTGAGTATTGCAGACATGAGTGCCTTTGTATAAGGGTGCTTAGGCTCGGCAAAAAGGGTTTCACTGTCTGCAAGTTCCACCAAATTGCCCAAGTACATAACCCCTACTCTGTCGGAAATATGTTTCACCATAGACAAGTCGTGAGAAATAAAAAGGTAAGTTAAATTGCGTTCCTTTTGAAGGCTAATGAGAAGGTTCACAATTTGCGCCTGTATGCTTACATCCAGTGCAGAAATAGGCTCGTCACACACAATAAAGTCTGGATTTACTGCCAATGCCCGCGCAATGCCTACACGCTGACGCTGTCCGCCAGAAAGTTCATGAGGGAAACGGTTTGCAAAATCTCCTGTCAACCCAATTTTCGTTAGCAGTTCATTTACAATTTCCGCAGTTTCCGAACGGGTTTTCCTATAGTGAACACTTATTCCCTCGGAAATAATTTCTTCAATGGTCATGCGTGGGTCTAATGCAGAATATGGGTCTTGAAAAATGATTTGGGCACTTTTTTTAAAATTCATTATTTCACTGCGGGGCTGTTTTGTATTCATGTCTTTTCCATTGTAAATAATACTGCCGCCTGTAGGTTCATACAATTTCAAAATTGTACGCCCACAGGTGGTTTTACCACAACCAGATTCACCAACCAGCCCCAGTGTTTCCCCTTGGTAAATCGTAAAACTTAAATCATCTACAGCTTTTAGCACAGTATTGCGCCCTACATTAAAATATTTCTTTAAGCCTTTTACCTCAACCAAAGGTTTCATGATGATACCTCCATTTGATACAACGGTGTTACTGCTGGTGCGTTAGGGTGCGTGAGGAAACAGTGTACACTATGCTGCCCGTCAATAACCGTTTCTTCAGGAAAAACTTCCTTGCAAATTGGCATACAATATTGACACCGTGCCGCAAACGGACAGTGTTCTAACGGAAGAATCAAGTCAGGTGGTGTTCCGCGTAAGGAATACAATGCCTGTTTACGCTCCTTTGCAAGCTTTGGAACAGAATTTAAAAGTGCCCAAGTATATGGGTGACGCGACTTATAAAAAATATCCTGTGCCGTGCCGCGCTCTACAATTTTACCAGCATACATGACTTGAATACGGTCTGCAAAATTAGCCACCACGCCTAAATCATGGGTGACAAGAATGACTGCCGCTTTTGTAGCTGTTTTGAGTTCGCGCAATAAATCTATGACCTGTGCTTGAATGGTTACATCCAGTGCCGTTGTAGGCTCGTCTGCAATAAGAATGCTGGGTTTACACGAAAGGGCTATGGCAATCATAATCCTTTGACGCATTCCCCCTGATAATTCGTGGGGATATTGCTTCATTCTTTTTTCTGGGTCTGGAATTTGCACCATTTTTAACGTGTCTAGTGCAATGTCATAGGCTTCTTTTTTGTTTTTTGTCACATGCAAAAGCACCGACTCCATAATTTGCTTACCACAAGTCATGGTTGGGTTAAGGCTTGTCATGGGGTCTTGAAAAATCATGCTTACATCTTTCCCGCGATATTTTTGCAAGTTTTTCTTACTCATTTTTATAACATCTTGCCCTTGAAATTCTATAGAAGACTCTGCACCAATTTCAACAAATGGCGGTTTTAAAAGTCTCAAAATTGTTTTGGCAGTCACAGTCTTTCCGCAACCAGATTCCCCTACAAATGCCAAGGTTTCGTTTTTATCCAAATGAAAATTTATGCCGCGTACAGCTTTTACTTCACCTGCATGGGTATGAAAAGACACTGCCAAATCCCGTACATTAAGCAAATGTTCCATAGTTATTTACCCTCCATTACTTTCTAAGCCTTGGGTCTAAAGCGTCACGCAAACCATCGCCAAACAATGTAAATGAAAGCATAGTTAATGCAATCATTATTGCTGGAAAAAACATCTGATATGGGAAGAACATAAACTCCGATTGCGCCATGGCAACCAAAGCACCCCATGATGTATTTGGCGGCTGAACACCCAGTCCGATAAAGCTAAGGAAAGCTTCTGTAAATATGAACCCAGGTACAGCAAAGGTTATTGCCACAATCACAACGCTTAAAGTATTAGGAACCATATGCTTGAGAATGATTTTGAACGAGCTGACACCCAAAGCTTGGGCAGCCAAAACAAATTCTTGATTGCGGATTTGAAGCATTTGCCCCCGTACAAGACGTGCTGGGCCAACCCATGCCGCAACGCACAATGCCACCAAAATCGTTGTAAGGTTGGCATTGCCCAATACAATGGAGAAAATGACAACATATATAAGACTGGGTACACTTGCAAATATTTCTAAAATGCGCATCATAATAACATCAACCATACCGCCAAAGTACGCACAAATCCCGCCATATAAAATACCAACCACAGCGGCAATCAACGCGGCAGATACGCCAATAATAATAGAAACGCGCCCGCCAGTCCAAACCCTTGTAAAAAGGTCACGCCCAAGCCTATCTGTTCCAAACCAATGCTCACTGCTTGGAGGTTGATTGCGGTGGGCTGGATTGATTTCTTCAAAAGAATGCCCGCTAATCATAGGCCCTATAATGCACATTAAAATAAGAAAACACAGCACCACCAACGCCGCCATGGCAGTTTTATTTTCTTTTAACCGCCGCCAAGCATCTTTCATATAACTTACTCTTGCGCGCCCAATCAATTCCTGTTGGGACTCATCCGCGCCGATTATCTCAAATTTTTCCTTGGGAATATCGCTTTTCATCATCATCCCCTCCTAATGCGTTTCATGCATAAGCTTAATGCGTGGGTCAACCAGTACATAAATAAAATCAACCACAAACTGCATCACAACAAATAGGACGGCAAAAAATACCGTAGTTCCCATAATCATTGTGTAATCATTATTGTGTATACTGGTTACAAAATGTGTACCGATACCTGGTATTGAAAAAATGGACTCTACTACAAAAGCACCTGTAAATATGCCTACAATACTTCCGCTTAATATGGTGATTGCTGGCAGAAGCGAATTGCGCAAAGCGTGTTTGAGTATCACATTGGTTTCACTGACACCCTTGGATTGGGCAGTTAAAATATAATCTTGCCCTAAAGTGTCCAGCATACTTGACTTCATATAGCGGGCATACGTGGCAATGGGCAAAAAAGCCATGACCATCACAGGCATCACCATATGGCGCGGAGTACCCCAACCAAATGTAGGAAGCCAACCAAGCCGCACAGCAAAAACAAGCTGTAAAAGCGGGGCAATAACAAAAACAGGTACAGTGACACCAAGTATTGCAATAATCATCACAATATAGTCTGGCAATCTATTTCTAAACAATGCCGCAATAATACCTAAAACTGTACCAATCACAAGCCCTATAGCCAGTGCAATACCCCCGCCTTGGGCAGAAACAGGAGAGGTTCTTCCAATGGTTTCTGTCACAGAACGCCCTGGGAATGCCAAAGACTCGCCCAAATCTCCTTGTGCAAGATTACGAAGATAAATTAAATATTGATTAAACAATGGTTGGTCAAGCCCATATCGTGCCATAAAGTTCGCGCGGGTTTGCTCTGGTAATGAACGCGCCATATGTGAAAGCGGGTCACCAGGAATACTGCGCATTAAGAAAAATGTTATGGTTACAATCATAAATAGGGAAATAAGCATAAGCCCTAAACGCTTTAGAATATAAACGACTAACTTCATTTCAATGCCCCCTTAGGGAAATTTTAAAAAAGGGACGCAGACATTCCCTGCGCCCCATATAAAAAACAAAGTGATTAAGGGCGACCGCTTGTATAGTGATATTTCAACACTGCGTCGCCAAAGGTAGACGGTCTTACACCACGAACAAAATCACGTCTAAAAGAGTTTAAGGTCGTTGTTGCAAGGGGCATAACAGCCGCTTCATCATAAATGAGGATACGTTCCGCTTGAATATACAATTGGAGACGCTCCCATTCATCAAGCTCTACCATTGCACGGTTAATCAGTTCGTCAAACTCTGCATTTGCCCAACCTGTATGCACCGCATTGGTTTCAGACATAAAAATATTTAACACGTCAAAAGGCTCGTTAAAGAAGGCACCCCAACCCATGAATCCAATTTGGAAGTTACCGTTTTGAACATTGTCAAAGAATATGCCCCATTCAGCAAAGTTAATTTGCATATTTACGCCTAAATTTACACTATAAATTTGCTGTAAATATTCACCAAGGGTGCGGAACCATTCATCTGTTCCAGCAAGGTTGAATGTTACATTGAGTGTAGATGGGTCATCACCCAATCCAAGTTCTTGCATTCCTTGAATAAGCAATTCACGCGGGTCTGGATGATTGGCTTGCAACTCTCTTATAGGGTCGCCTGCATGTTCGCGGAAGTTATACTCACCTACAGAAATTGAAGGCACAATCCAGCCATAAGTTGGAATACGGAAGCCATCAAAGGCAACTTCATTCAGTTCTACCCTGTCAATGGCAATCATAAATGCTCTGCGAATATTCTCATTTTGGAAAAGCTCATCATCTGTATTAAAGAAAGCATAGGTGATGGTTTGTGTTGGCACACCAACTGTAGGAATAACACCTGACATACCATAGAAATGGTCTCTCCACTGACGGGTTGTTACAGCAACAATATCAATTTCACCCGCTTCAAAAGCATGATGGCGGGTGGTTGCATCGGTCATGATGTGAAAAGTGACTGTATCAAGACGCACGTTGTCGCTATCCCAGTAGTGTTCGTTGCGCACAAGCACAATGGAACTTTGCTGATTCCAGCTTTCGATTCTAAATGGCCCGTTGGCAATAGTAAATTCACCGCCAGAACCATATCTTTCTCCATGAAGGGCAATAATATCCTCCCGCTGGGGCATCATGACACGGTCGGTTGTCAAATTCATGAAAAACGGCACAGGAGATGTTAGGGATATTTCCAGTGTCATGTCATCAATTGCCCGAACGCCAAGGCTTTCAAGAGGCAATTCTCCTGCGTTTACTTCATCAAAGTGCAACAAAGGTGCAAGCATAAAGCTTAAAGGCGCACCTGTTTCAGGGGCTACTGTACGGCGCATAGAAAAAACATAGTCATGGGCTGTAACAGGCACACCATCTTCCCAATAATTATTATTCAAATGGAATGTCCACACTGTTCCGTCAGCATTAGATTCCCATGAACGGGCACCAGCAGGTTCAAACATATATCCGCTTTCTGGATACAGGGGAATAATACGGGTCAGCGGTTCACGAATATTTGTCAAAATTGTTCCGCCAACAGCTTCACTGGTTAAACTCGCGTCAATTGAACGCGGCTCTTCACCAAGCGCAAGGTTAAGAAACTGCACTGTATCAAGTGCGCCTTCACCAATGTCATTGGTTTGTGCTTGGTTGTCTTGTGCCGATGTACCTGCATCTGGTACATCAACAGCTGCGTTGTCATTATTATTGGTGTTACATGCGGCAAAAACGACTAAAGCCAACAAGGCAACAAACAAAAATGACAATGTTCTTTGTTTTTTCATAACAATCCTCCTAAAATTTTAACTTCACTGATTATAAGACTATTTCATGCACAATTTAAATCTATCACGACACGGACAGAAATGTCAAGGGTTACAAAAATGAATAAAAAAGAGACAGTCTTAATATTTAAGACTGTCTCTTTTTTTATTTGGTGTATAAGTGATTAAATCGCCCACTCACCATTGGTGAAGACTTGAACCTGTTGCCCGTCATGGGTTTTGCCTGTGACTTGTAAACAGGGTGAACCAATCATAAAGTCTACATGGCTTTCACATTGGTTTAAT
>WRAH01000001.1 GCA_009780315.1 Defluviitaleaceae bacterium | reverse complement strand
CCACGTGCTTTGATGTTTACCGCTGTTTCAATCACTATTTTAACACAACTGATTGCGGCCTGTATCGCTTTCATAAATTATTTGTGCCGCCAACGGAGGCGGCGGAATGGAGACAAATATGATAAACTGTGCCTGTAGTGGCGGTGAAAATCCGTGGGCGTAAGATGAGTCTCGTCATCCTTGCGTTCGCCATGTGGGCTTTGAAACCGCATGGTCACTACGTGCCATTTCCATTAAGAATGGAAACAAGTACATTTTACTTGATTCGTCAAGAAAATGCAACCAAAATTTTGCTTTGTCGTAAAACATCAAAATACCCCCTGATATGTAAGTGATATCAGGGGGTATTTTGATGTTTTTAACCATGCCAATGTTACAACTAAAGAATTGACCAACATCTTTACATGTGATAGCTTATGTATAGGTATTTAAGGAGGACATTTTCATGAGAATGAGAAAGAAAAAATGGGCGGCGGGGGAGCTTATAGAAAACCCGCGCATTTTACGAGACGCAGAAGACTATAAAGGACGCATGACAGAAATTTTTACGAACAACCGTCCTATTCATTTAGAAATTGGGTGCGGCAAAGGGCGTTTTATATCAGAAACATCACGGCGCAATCCAGATATAAACTATATTGCAATGGAGCGGGAAGCCGTCATTTTAGCGGCGGCTTCAAGAAAGGCGCGGGAAAGCAAAGCCAACGCCTTAATCTTTCTGCTTGCGGATGTGAAGGATATTAAGGAATATTTTAAAGCAGGGGATATTTCGCGGCTGTATATAAACTTTTGCGACCCTTGGCCCACTAAAAAAAAGAGGGCCAGACGCCGTCTGACCCATGAAGGTTTTTTGCAATTGTACGAATCATTAAAAATTCCAGAGCTTTTCTTCAAAACCGATAATAGAATTTTATTTGAAGCTTCAATAGAAAGCTTTAGCCGTCAAAAGTGGCTTGTGCAAAATGTATCTCTTGACCTTCATAAATCAGATATGAAAGATAACATCATGACAGAGTATGAAGAAAAATTTTCTCCCCACGGGCCAATTTATAGACTGGAAGCATATCCGCCCAATTCGCATATGATACTATAATGCCACCTTATCATAAAGTCTCAAGGAGGGTTTATTATGGGATATTATAAATATCGTATGCGCAATCGCTTGCGGCAAACTTTTTATAAACCTTTGCGCCCGCGAAGCCAAAATAAAGTTTTAGCTTCAAAAGTTTTAGCCGCTTTTGATGAAATTGATAAAAATATTGAGGAAAAAATTACACCACTATTGTCAGGTTTATTTCGTGACTAGGGGTGTGCCAGCTCTAATGCAGAAATGACTGCCTGTTGTAAAATGCCTGTAGTCACAGGGTAATCTGTTTGCGGGTTAATGTGGGCAGACTGATAGCGTAAGATTTCTTCTGCTAAATCGTGCATTCTTGGTTCAAACAGGGGGTAAAATGTTCTTTGCACATCTGCCATGTCCGTCATGTAAACTTCTAAAATTTCATACGCACTTACAGTGACGCGCACATGTACAGGTTCATCATTGAGGATGATGGTGGACACATAAGTGCCGGGTATGTACCTTGCCAACGCACCTGGTTCATGTTGCTCTGCCGCGCCGCGCCTCCCTGGAAGCAGGAAAACTAACGCTAAAATCACCAAGATGATTCCTATAAGCGCAATAATTCCTACACGGATTAAATCCTTCATTTGCAATACAAAAAATCTTGTGCCGCGCATAAACGCACCCTTTCCTTCTCATTTATGTAAATGTATGAAGGCAGGGTGTTTTTTATGCAAGGGAAGTATCACCCTGTACAAGGGGCATTGCATATTTTGTAGGGAATGCCTTTGATAAGGGGAATAAAAATGACAAAAAATATAGACCGTGCTGTACTGGTGGATATAGACAGCGTAGACATTGATGACACCTTGCCAATACAACAAAGGATAGATAGCTTTGTCGCACAAATGAAAACCCCTCACTGCTTCCTGTGCAATGACACAGTGGTCACAATCCGCTTTGTTGCAGAAAATAAAAAGATGTCAGATGCACTCATCAGCTATTTTACAGGTTTAAAATAATGGCGCGCATAAGAAAAAACAGAGAGAATCATGCACCTGCTGAACCTTTGTGGAAAATTGGCTTATACATTAGATTATCAAAAGAAGATGGGAATGCACATGAAAGCGAAAGCATTGTGAATCAGGAAAAAATCCTTAGGGATTTTGTGGATGGGTATTTTGAAGCAGGCACATTTATTATTGTGGATGTTTTTGCCGATGACGGCTTGACAGGCACAGATAAACAGCGTCCAGAATTTCAGCGTTTGGAAAAATGTATCGCAAGCAAAGCAATCAATTGCATGATACTAAAATCTTTGGCACGGGGTTTTCGCAATCTTGCTGACCAGCAAAAGTTTCTTGAAGAATTTATACCTGCACATGGCGCACGCTTTATCAATTTAAGTGCGCCTTTTATTGACAATTATAAAAATCCCCGCTCTGCAAGTGGTCTTGAAGTGCCTATACGGGGAATGTTTAATGAGCAGTTTGCCGCCCAAACATCAGAAGAAATCCGTAAGACATTTAAAATGAAGCGGGAACGAGGGGAGTTTATTGGTGCATTTGCCCCATATGGGCTGAAAAAGTCCCCAAGTGATAAAAACAAATTGCTGATAGATGAAAATGCTGCCCAAGTGGTAAGAAATATTTTTGACTGGTTTGTGAACAAAGGCTATAGCAAAAGAGGTATAGCCCAAAGACTTAATCAAATGGGCGTACCCAATCCTGCCGAGTATAAGCGTAAAGGGGGGCTGAAATATCAAAACCCAAATACAAGTGTAAATGATGGCATGTGGACATCTGCCACCGTAGCCAGAATACTACAAAATCAAATGTACATTGGCTTAATGGTGCAAGGGAAATACCGTGTCATAAGCTATAAAGTCCATACCCAAGTCAATGTGCCGGAGGGTGAATGGTTTGTCGTACCCAATACCCACGAGGCAATCATAAACAAGGAAACCTTTGACAAGGCACAGGCTTTACACGCACGTGACACACGTACTGCCAACGCGCAAAAAGAAGTTCACATGTTTTCTGGGTTTGTGCGATGTGCAGATTGTCAAAAGGCGATGCACAGAAAAACAGTGCGTCAATATGTATATTACTTTTGCAGGTCATATGAGGATAAGAAAATTTGCACCAAACACGCTATCCGTCTTGACAAGCTGGAGCATATTGTTTTAACTGTCATTCGCAAGCATATTAGGTTGATAGATAATCTTTCACAGGTCATGGCACATATTCACAACGCGCCTTCTGCCCACAATGAATCTACCCAATTAACCAATGCATTAAAAACCGCAAAAAAGCAATTAAACCAACATAATGATGTGGCGGATAGTTTGTATATGGACTGGAAAAGCGGAGACATTACCAAGGAGGAATACCGCCGTTTGAAAAGCAAAGTGGCGGAGCAACTACAACAGCTTGAACAAAATATTGCCTATTTAACCGAAGCAATACAAGGGCTGGCAGATGATACTGGCTCTGCCCATCCTTATTTGGCTGATTTTTTAAAGTATCGTAATATACAGACGTTAAGCAGGGGTATTATTGTCGCATTGATTGATAGGATATGGGTGCATGAAGACGGCGCGGTAACGATAGATTTAAACTACAGTGAAATGTTGTGTACATATTAACGGCGCAGTAGCACCTGTTGGGCCTTGCATTGTTGAAGCACTTAAAGCGTCAGACATTTTGTTAGAAAGGGACATTTGGCTTTGTGATGCGGTTTGAAGCATTTTTTGTACGCTTGAGTTTACGTTGAGTATATCTTCGATTGTGGCTTCTGGGCCGGGAATACCGGAAAGTGTACCAAGTACATATTGGAGCTTTTCACCTTCAGCATTGATAATATGGCTTAGACCTAATTCTTCCATGGCTATAGAAGATAGAATCTGGTTAATGGCATCATCTCTTGTCAAAGATGGTGGGGTTGTTGGAAATTGAGGTAAAGACATAGTGGAATCCTCCTGAATTTAAGTGTTGTTAGGCTGTGTAGTACATGCCTGTTTGCATTGTATGTCTCAAGAGATAAAGATGTGACATGTAAAGGTTATGCAAATAGCATTGACATTGTCCCCTATTTGGGGAACGGAGGAATTTTATGCAATATGGCAATGAAAGATGGTTTTATTCCCGCGAATACATTAGCCATGGAAAATGAAATGATTATAGAAATGTAGTTCTTTTGAACAAAAAAAGGACAGTTCTTTTATCTATCATGATAAAGAACTGTCCCTTTTTGGTTTTACACTTTACATATTATGCTTCGGGAACAAATAACTCCACGTCTGTTGTAGGGTCAATCAAGCGAATTTGTACTTCATTTCTTGCCTGCCACCAGTGAACGGCTGCACGGTGAATGGTTAGATAGCTTCCGCCGTCAATGTCCGCGCCTTCATAAATGCCAGCCATCAAGTGCCAGCCGTCAATGCCACAGGCTACTACAAAATGATAGTCGCCAGAACCATATGGGCGGTATAGCAAGTAATTTGGACGGTCGCCGCCGGGGCCGCCAAAGAGTAGGTCTGTTGTAAGCTGGATTCCCTCAATGGAAATAAGCATAGACCTGTATGCACCGCCGCGAAGCTGTAGTAAGTTATCAATCACAACAGGTGTAGGCTGGGGTGGGTTAGGGTCAATAATTGTAATGGCTTCTGGTCCTGTGATGGTAATGTTTTCAATTTCTCCAAAACCACTACCCACTTGGTCGCCATTGCGAACACCTACTACAATAATTTCACTGCCAACAATTTCATCTGTTGCAAAGCCAAGAGGGCCACGAACTAAAATACCAGAAAGTGGTGTGCGTGAATCATAGTCTTGCAAGTGTAAAGCATTGCGGTTGCCAGGGCTTGTATCATAGTAGTTGACAACGATTCCCCGTACAATGACCTCATCATCTGTTGTGCGCATGTTGGCTTCTGCCACAGTCAGTGGTTCATCTGCTGCACGAACAACACCGCCGATATACCAGTCTGTGTGCATACGCTCGGCTTCAAGGTCTGCTCTCCAGTGAACGATGGCACGGTCTACACGTATCATGTCGCCTGTTTGTAATCCGCTGTCACTAAGGTCAGCTTGCAATGTGATGGAAACACCGTCACCACTAATATTGTGAACAAATCCTTCGGGGTCAAGGGCAGTCAGTTCTGCATAGAAAGACACTAGCATAGAGTTCCATTCAGAAAAATCTTCATTACCAAATACGCCTAAAGGAAGCAAAACAGGGGTTAGTGGCACAAGTGTTGTGTCAGGGTGTGCAATAACTGTTGCACCACCGATGGAATTTTGCGCCCATTGATAGCTTCTTGTGCCTTCAACGATAACCCATTGTCCAAGGTAATGGTCTACAGGCTCATTGGCAGTAACAAAAATGCCGCCCCATGGTGAGGTTGAATCTTGAATTTTAATACGGTCGTTACGAAGCACTGCCGTTACATAACCTGCAACCATAACAGGTGTGCCGTAATCGGCTTGGTTTGCGTCATAAACTGGAATGGTTGGTGGAATTGGCGGTGGGCCGTCTCCATAAGCAAACACGTGAACTTCAATGGATACTTCAAGTGATACGTTGTTTGGATTGATAATGGTTGCAGGGAGGGCTTCAACTACGCCATAAACGGTGAAGTTTTGCTCTCCTGTGTACGCTGGGTCAAAGTCAGAACCTTCAACATCCCAAGTGACAACAGCCCGTTGACTACGTACATTTCTGCCGTATTGTCCACCTGGGTTGCGGATGGTGACTGTATTTCCACCGTCATTGTTAAGCAAGTCTGTTTCAACACCAACGGTTTCTGGAAGACGAAGCCCCTCTGGAGTGGCTTCTACGCCGTGAAGATTGCCAACGCTTGGTGCTGGGTCGGTGATTCTTTGCATGACATCTGCGCCAAGCTGACGGAATGTGTAACCCTCAGGCACAGCACCGTCAACAGAACGTACAATAGTGTAAACATCCATAAGGGTGTGAGAACCATCATTGTTTACTTGATACGTTGCAATTTCAAGGGTATGTGGTGTAACGTTTACTGCGGAGAAATTGCGGCGGAAGTTTTGGTTATACGCTGCAATGTAGTTACGTGGCATTTGGGTTACATTGTAGTAACCGCTGCCGCTGGCAGAGTTAAATGCAAAGTAAACAATACCAGTTGGGTCTAAAACCGCTTGATACTGCATTCCTGTTTCATCTTGGCGGATTTGCCCTGCGGCATTAAGCCATTGTTGGTCTGGCTGTGGTACATTGGATATCATTTGATGTGTGCGGCTGTACACATGACAGTGTCCCCCAAGCACAACATCTACACCAAGACGCTCAAATTCAGGTATCCAGTTTTGAATAATTTGAATTTTTGTAGTGTCATTGGATGCGCGGTAAACAGAGTAGGGAGGATGGTGGAATGTGACAATAATCCAATCAGCGTCGCTGTTGGTAGCAATGGCATCTTCCATAAACTCTAAACGCCCTTGACCGCCTACACTATTAACCCATGTTGTTGTGTTAGAATCCAGTTGGATAATCAGCGCGTTACCCCAACGGCTCCAGAAATCAAACTGGGTGTAAAATTGGTTATTGAAACGCAGTACGTTTTCAGATGTATCTGGAATGTTGTAGTGCATTGGCCAAAGTCTACTGTTTGTGTTGCCAAGCCCACTGCCGTCATGGTTGCCCACCACAGGCATAAGCGGTAAGCTTGCCAAGTGACTTGCGCCAAACATCCAGTCATGACGTGCTTGTGCCACTTCTACATTGCCAGCAGTTGTGTGAATTTGGTCGCCTACAGAAAGCACAAATTCTGCATGTGGGTATGCGGAAACTGCAACGTCAAGTGTGTCAATCCAGCCTTCACCGTCAAGGGCAAGAGACTGATTGCCTACACCAATTTGAGGGTCTCCGGCAATAAGGAAAGCGAAAGCATCGCCGCCCCCTGTGCGGAAACTTTTAGTAGCAGAACTGCCTCCTGCCCATGTTACAACATAATTGTAAAGTGTTTCAGGGTTTAAGTCATACACTGCGACTTGGTGAACATAGTAGATGTAACCAGGGCGGCCGGGGAACATATCTGTGTCTGCACCCATGGGTTCGGTGCCTTGATGTGCCTCCAGCGGACGGCCTGTAGAGGGAAGTTCGCGGCGGAAAGATGGATTTGCAGGGTCGGTAATGATGATACTGCCTGTCCGTGAACCAGAATGCCATGTGAAGCGCATTTCTTCAACGGTTGCACCGGGGGTAAGCCCTAAGTTTCTGTAGTTTTCCCCTGTAACAGGTGCAACTACCGCGCCGATTGCATTATCGACGGCTTCTTCGGCTTGTGATGAGAGGACTGGAATCATGGAAAGTACCATGGTCACAGCCATCAGCATAGCCATAATGCGTTTTTTAGCCATTGTAAAACAACTCCTTTAGGAATTTTTTATATTCACTGGGGATTTCCCCGCAGAAAATACCTACTTTGTTTTTACCTTAGTGTAAACCCATGCGCCAATCACTGCCGTAGCAGGTGCGCATAAAATCATTGCCGCCGAAGCAGATACCGCCCGCAAAACCTCAATAGCAATATCCGCACGGTTAATAAGCATGTTGTAATTCACATTGGTTAGTCTAAACAACAAGAGTGATATAAAAAACGTGCCTGTAAAAGCTAGAATAAGGGTGCTTGCAGATGAACCAATCATATCCCGCCCAACTTTCATGCCCGACGCGAAGAGATTTTTAAAATCCATTTGGGGGTTCGCGTCACTTAGCTCTGCAATAACAGAACTAAGAGAAACAGAAACATCCATGACAGCACCCAACGATGCAATCAATATAGCGCAAAACAATAACTCACTGAGTCCAACATTAAAATCAATCACCACAAGGGTGCTAATGGCTTCAACATTAAACCCTGTGATATTTAACGCGTATCCAAGAATGAAATAAAATAATGCATAAAAGACAATACCAATCGTCGTCCCTGCAATACTTACATAAGTCTTCCTTTCAAATCCCATAATAGAGATAAGAGACACAGACACAATAATAAAAGCCAGTCCAAAAGTAAGCAAGGCTGGCGGCCAGCCCATGGTGATAAGGGGAAGTAATAAGAAAATAATCACTACAAAAGTAAAAACCAGTGAAAAGGCAGACCGTAATCCAGACTTGCCAAAAACAGCCACCAAAAGTGCAATTAAAAAGAGGACAATGGCGTAAATCGCCGTTGCCCGCTCATAACTATGTACTCTTGCAAAATAATGCCCAGAATTTGGTGACTCCTCAAAATAAATAACAAGCCTTTGCCCCACTTGGGCATAAACAGAATTTCCAATCAAAAGGGTATTGGTTGCTTCAACAATACGCCCCCGATGTGTCCCTGTCAAAAGTTCAACGATTAAATCTTGTCTCCCCATGCGCAGTCCGCTTTCATGTACCGTTGTCTGGTCATGGACAATTTCAAGTACACGTCCTGTAGGGAAAGACACCCCTACATTTTGGTTAAGCCCAAAGTCAACAAGAGAGTGAAGCCCAAATAAAACCATGCCAATCATGGAAAGGGTAACAAGGATGAAAAAAATAGCATATTTGCTGGGCTTTAGTTTTTTCATATGAAAAAATTTCCTCATTTCTGTTGAGACTTTTTCCAAAGAATATATTAAAGGAAAGCGTGTACGCCGTCAATAATATTTTAGTACATGAGGATGTAACACATATTGACGTGTGAGGGATTCTATGTCAAAATCTTAGAACTTATAAGGAATAGTTAGCATAAATTTATATTGATGTAAGATAAGGGGGTGAAGAAAATTGTCACTCAAAGAAAAAGAGCGTTACTATCTTGAAATTGCCCGCGAACACTCTACAACGGTTCTTATTATTTTAGACAATGAATCGTGCTTGGTTTATGCGTCTAAAGTGTTTTTAAATATTGCAAATATTCCTGATTTTAGCGTTATTACTGGCAAACCCTATAAATCCGCCCTTATGCCATATATACACTACAAAGCATTAGGCGATATTTCAGATATTTTGGATGAAGTCAATGATGGGGTTCATCCTTTAACCAAACATCAGTCCATTGATTTTCATAATACAGGAACCCCTCATGTGTATGCTGTCAATGGAATGCCTTTGATTGATAATCATGGGGTAAGCATAGGTACTGCACTAAGGCTTTATGATATTACAGATATGCACACTGCCATTGATACTGCCAATCGTGCAAGCACTGCAAAGTCTGAATTTCTTTCAAATATGTCCCATGAAATACGCACCCCCCTTAATGCGGTGATTGGCATGACGGCAATCGCCCGTGAAGCAAAAGATATTGAAAAAATCCACTATTGTATGGAAAAAATTGAAGAGTCCAGCACACATTTGCTTAGTCTTATTAACGATATTCTTGACATGTCAAAAATTGAGGTAGACAAATTAGTACTATCCCCTGTGGAATTTAATTTTAAGACCATGATTGAGCGCATTTCCAACATGTTAAGATATAAATTTGAAGAGAAACATATCACCTATAAAGTCATTTGTGACCCTTTGATTCCAAATACTATTTTATGTGATGAGCAAAGGCTTGCCCAAGTTTTAGTGAATTTGCTTACCAATGCCTTAAAATTTACATCTATTGGCGGGACAATTACCCTGACAGCAACACTTGCCAGCACGGACGGTGAAGATAATACATTGTATTTTTCGGTGAAGGATAACGGCATTGGCATATCTGAAACACAACTAGGAAACTTATTTATACCGTTTTCTCAAGCTGATAATAGTATTTCCCGCAAATATGGCGGTACAGGCTTAGGTCTTGCCATATCAAAAAAAATAGTAGAACTTATGGATGGAAGCATTGATGTTCAGTCTACACTGCACAATGGTTCAGAATTTTTTTTCACCATTCAAGCAAAAACAGGGATTGCAAACCCTGCGCAAAAAATACCCCTTTTAATGACTTCAAACAATGAGTTTCATATATTAAAAGCCCATGATTTTACAGGCAAAACGATTTTACTGGTTGAAGATATAGAAATAAATCGGGAAGTGGTGATATCTTTACTTGAGGGTACAGGGGTTGATATTGTAGAAGCAGAAAATGGCGAGGAAGCCATTAAACTTTTCAGTACAGACCCATATAAGTTCAGTCTTATTTTTATGGACATTCAAATGCCTGTGTTAGACGGGCTTACGGCAACACGCAAGATTCGGTCAATGGAAATGCCAAAAGCCCGCACCATTCCAATTGTTGCCATGACAGCCAATGTATTTAAAGAAGACGTTGAAAAATGTCAGGCAGCAGGCATGAATGACCATGTGAGTAAGCCCATTGATATTAGTATGGTTTTAGAAAAAATGCATAAATATATTAAAAAATAAAATTGCTTTGGAGGAAACCGTAAATGAATGAAGTGCTAAAGATGATTCATGAGAGAAGGTCTGTAAGGGATTATAAACCAACCAAAATAGATGCCCTTGATTTGGCTACAATTTTAGAAGCAGGCCGCCACGCACCCAGCGCGTGGAATGGTCAACCTTGGCATTTTACAGTCGTGCAAAAAAAGTCTTTGCTTGATAGAATTGCAGAAGTTGCAAGAGACGCTTTGCCTGAAAAAGAAGCCGCGTTAGTGGAAGCCCAACCATGGTTGGTAGCACCCGACTTTCACTATTTCTACCATTCACCATGCGCCATTTTTATTTCTGGGCAAAAAGACTCAAAATCGGCAATGGCTGACTGTGCTGTTGGGATGATGAATATGCTGTATGCGGCAGAAAGTCTAGGCATACAAACCTGTATCGTACAAACTGCTTTGGTTGCACTTGAAACTGAATATGGTGATGGGTTTAGAAAAGACTTAGAACTTCCAGAAAACTATGACCCCCTATATGTACTTGTGCTTGGCTACACGTCAGAATCACTGCCAATGGCAGCACCGCGCAAAGATAATTTTGTGAATTATATTTGACTTTTATTTATAATACTCGTACAATTGACTTCTTCCTATGTTTTCTTTGGGAGTAGATGGGTGCTGGTGTGCCCCCTGGTCTTCAAAACCTGTGAGAGTGGTTAGTCGCTGCTTAGGTGGGTTCGATTCCCACATATTCCCGCCAAAAATGATACGCCCGATGATTTTCGGGCGTTTTTATAGCGTAAACGGGCTTTGTCCGCTGGCGTGATAAGGTGGTAGGGACAGCGTCCTTACTCAAATCGAAAGGAGTGTTGAATGATGGCTAGAGAAAAACAACGTTTATCCCATATGTCAGCAAAAGCGGGTTGAGCAGCTAAACTAGGGCCGGGGGCTCTATCTGAAATGTTAAAAGCTTTGCCACAGAACTATGACGCAAGTTTGCTTGTTGGGTTTGACACCCGTGATGACGCTTGTGTATATAAATTGCGCGACGACTTGGTGCTGATTCAAACGGTGGATTTTTTTCCGCCGATTGTTGACGACCCTTATCAATATGGGCAAATTGCGGCGGCAAATTCCTTGTCAGATGTGTATGCAATGGGCGCGTCTCCGAATATTGCATTGAATATTTTTTGTGTACCCAGTTGTTTACCACCAGAAGATGTTGCGGCAATTCTTGCAGGGGGGGCAGAAAAAGTACGCGAAGCAGGTGCAGTCATTGCAGGGGGGCATTCTGTAGAAGATGCCGAGCCGAAATATGGCATGTGCGTCAGCGCGTGTATTGACCCTAGTGAGATTTGGAGCAATGCAGGTGCAAAAGTGGGTGATGTACTGGTGCTAACCAAGCCGCTGGGGAATGGGATTATTGCCACCGCCGCCAAGCGCGACATGATTACCCAAGAAGATTTTAAAGAAGCCATTGTGTCTATGGCAACTCTCAATAAATATGCCCGTGATGCGGCGGCAAAAACACGGGTGAATGCGTGTACTGATATTACAGGTTTTGGTTTTCTGGGTCATGCCAGCGAATTGGCAGAAGCCAGTGGTTGTACACTTGCAATAGACGCTAGTGCTGTACCCATATTTGACGGGGCGTATCTTTTGGCTGACCAAGGCATTATTCCTGGCGGCGCAGAACGCAATGAGGAATATCTGGGCGAAAAAATAAAGTTTGCCGCAGATGTGCCTACACCCCTTCGGGCAATATTATTTGACCCTCAAACCTCTGGTGGGTTGTTGTTATCTATTCCCGAAGTGGATTTGGAAAAATTGATGATTAACATGCATGAAGCCAATGTGGATGCTGTGGTTATTGGACGGGTTCATTCAGCAGGAGGGGCTGTAATAGAGGTGAGCTAAGTGTATGAATTAAAATTTCCATATCAGATTTAATTTTATGTTTTGCAATATTACATTCAGGGTTTGTCGTAATGTTTCCCATTTCGGCAAGCCTTTTTATTTTGGTTACAGAAAGGTTTAATGTACTTGCCAAAAAACCGCTTAACTTGAGGTCAAAAACAAAGTCACTTTTCAAATGAATGTATAAAGGCTTTTCTAAGTCAATGGATTCAATGCCATCTACGCGATATTTTACACTGGCATAGTTTATGACACAGTTGTGATTTTTTAAAAAATCACAGTTAAAGGCGTATTCCCATGCCAGTGCTACATCATTGTTTGTAAACTTGTCGAATCGTTCTTTTGGCAAGTCACTGGGCTTTATGCCTTTTTTTATGGCTAGTTTTAAGGTTGTGTCGCATTTTTCGCATTTGTAAATCAGCCAAATGTCTGAACGGGTTTGATTGCTGTTTGTGCGGAATTTTTCACTGCAATAAAAATCCATTTTGCGGTTGCATTTACTGCAATGACGGATAATTGTTGGGGTGTTTAACGGAAAAATGCGCCAAGTTACTTCGTTATGATTCATTTTTATCACCAATGAAATCATAAACCGCAACCTGACGCATGAGCTACCTGAAAGACTATTCTGAAACAAGATTCAGCTTTTTCTCTTTTGTGATAATACCTTGAATGCTTTTTTCTGATAAAAAATACTCTATGGCGAGTTCTGTTACTTTTTTGCCAGACTGATAGCGGGCGTATATTTCTTTATTCCGTTCCCGCGTTTTGGTTTTTGAGGCTGTGTTTTCGCCCCATTGTTTACGCGTTTTCCGAGGGATGTATATATACGCACCGTCCGTGTATTCTTGCATAAGTGCGAGGATGTCTTCAGGGAAGATATCCTGCGCATTGACATAGCGCATATTGCCCTCCTAAAAAATTTTTCCTTTAGGAAAGCAAAGGCTATTGTAGGTTTTTTATTTAAACGCAATAGCCTTTGCTATGCGCAAGTTGCTGGTGTAGTCAAAACAAAATTCCCCCTTTTACGGCAAAGATGTTACGATTATATCAAATTCTAATGATTTTGTCTTGCACACAGAAATTGAACATGATATTATCTGCATAGCTCGACATAAGTTGAGACTAAACTTAATCTCTTATAGGAGGTTTGTACATGAAAAATCCACTTCGTAAAGTAGCCGCACTGCTGACCGCAGGCGTAATGGCGTTGGGAATCTTCGCCGTGCCAATGACAGCCAGAGCGGAAGCGTATCCAGAGTATGCAACCCGCATTGATATTTTGCATCATGCGGACTATCATGGCTTTATTGACGGCTTTGTTAGTGCGTCAGACCCAGGCGCGGCATTGTTTGCAGCGTTTTCTGAGTTTTGGGCAAGCCAAAACCCCAACCGTGACAATGTAGTTATGGTTGCTGGTGGAGATAACTACCATGGTCATCCTGTATCCAACTTTTTAATGGGTGAGCCTACAGTATGGCTTTACGATTTCCTTGGTGTGAATTATTCCTCCCTTGGCAATCATGAATTTAGCTTTGGCTCTGTAGAGCGTGCCAGTGAATTTGGTGAAAGTATTACATTCCTGGCAGCAGACCTTTTTGTTGCTGGTACCAATGACCATCCTGACTGGGTTCAGCCCTATACAATCATTGAGCGTGACGGCGCAGTTGTGGCAATGGTTGGGCTAATGACCAGTGGTATGTCTCATCTTGTATCCAATGCAATCCTTAGCAATTTTGACCTTCGCACACCTACTATTGGTGCATACATGTCTGACGGGGAAGTGGCTTTTGCAGACAACTTTAACGAAGCATGGGTCAATGATATTGAAGTGCTTATCCAGCATTTAAGAGACTATTACGGCGCAGGGGCTGTTGTTGCCTTGACCCACATGGGTACAGGTGGTGGACATGGTGCAGAAGCCGAAGTGCTTGCACACCTTGTGGATGGTTTTGATGCAATTATTGCAGGACACACCCATCTTGTGACCAACCGTACCGTCAATGGCACAATGTTGGCTGAAGCAGGCTGGCACGGGCGCACACTAGGACGCTTATCCTTCTTCTTTGACGAAGACGGTAACATGATAAGTGAAGTAAGAAGCGAAATGACAGGCCCAGCCAATATAGATGGCGAACCTAACCCATATTCTATTTTGAACTTCCACACCCACTATGCTTTCCAAAATGACAATGTACAAGCAGTGTACAATGCAGTATCTGCCCAAGTAGATTTATTTTGGGACGAAGCTGGCACATTCCTTAACCAAGTTGTAGGACAACGTGGTACACCAGGCGCACCGGAAGGCATTGAAGACAATACAGTATTGCGTAACCACAGAAATCAATGGGTTACAGAGCTTGTGCAAAACCACGTCATACGCAATACCACCGACGCAGATTGGACAAATACTGTACTCAACGACTGGGTATATATATCCAACTTTGGCGGATGGCGCAACATGGGTCCATGGCACTGGGAAGCTGGTGACGATGTAACCATGCTAGACATGATTGCCACCATGCCATTTAATAATGCAGTCCTTTTGTTTGAAATGTATGGGCGTGACCTTGTAACACTTATGAGCATGGAAGCTGGCGGTGCAACCATGGATCCTCCTGAATTTGGACTTAATGGAGGACAGCCTGCGGTGGTTTCAGGAGCAGTGCGGGGTGAGCGTGTTGACGACTTTGTGTATGGCGGCGTGGCACGTCCAAGATATACATGGTATTTTGCAAATGGCGAACCTATCAATGATGATGATACTATTTACCGTGTGATTGGCTCTAACTTTATTTGGGGCGGATTTGGCTCAAATGGTGGCGACCGTTTCCCATTCCCTGGCAACAATCATGGTGATGCATTGGGCATGACATTTATTTCAGAGCCCTTTGCACTATTGGCTGATGGTTCTTTGGTAGCATGGACAGACGTGCCAACAGACTCAACCATTTGGGAAGAGTTTGGATTGATGTTGCTTCGTGATGCAATGATTGAAACTTTACAACATCGTGCAGGCGGAAATTTCCAAGACATCGTAACCCTTCCAGCCGACATTGAAGGACTTGAAGAGTATGAGTACGAATATGAAGTTGAATCCATTGAAGAAGTAGAAGAAACACCTGTAGTAGAAGAAGTACCCATAGTAGAAGAAACACCTGTTGTGGAAGAAATCCCTGTTGCTGTTGAAGCACCTGCACCATCAGGCACAGGTACAGTGGTGAATGCATGGTATTTGAATGTCCGCGCCAATGCTTCTTCTGACGCAACCCCTGTTGGCGTACTTCGCCGTGATGATGTTGTGACTGTACTTGAGTCTGTAGGTACAACCCATGTATGGCACAGAATCCAACTTGGCGAACTCACAGGCTGGGTATTTGGCAGATATTTAGAACTTAACGCATAATCATTAAAAAAAAGAAGCGGCGAAAGCCGCTTTTTTTGAGGAAATCTATAGTGTATTTTCAGAATCATTAGGTGTTGACAGATTGTCGAAAAATAAGATAAAATACAGTTAATGGTTTTTAAATATATAAGTATAGGAGTTAACTTATGCAAAATGAAGTAAGGGCAAAGCTTGCACGTCGGTCAGTGCGGAAGGCAAACAAGTCGAATCTTGATAAAGAAGTAGGGGTTCGTATAAGAACATTGCGCAGAGAGATGGATATTAGTGTAGACCGTTTATCTGAAATTTTAGATATCACACCATCTCATGTGCGTTTGATTGAATACGGTCAACGGGGCGTAACACTTTCTCTATGTCAGAAACTTTGTGACACATTTAACCTCACATCAGATTATTTAATCTATGGTGATGCGCGCAAAGTAGAAATCCCTGTCACAGGGGATTTTAATACGATATCTGACATTGCCGCCAATTCCCTAAATCAAGAAGAGCGTGACTTTTTTGCAGAAGTGATGAAAGAATACACCCATTCACGTAGCAGTGCGACCGATGCGAAGTTGCTTAAAGACGCATTACACGCACAGCTAAAAAGCTTTTTTGAACTTAAAGCAAGCATTACCAACGTTGGAAAGTAACACAGAATTAAAAAAAGAGATGGTGCGCAAATATGGGCAACATCTCTTTTTTATATTAGGGCTGTCTTATTTCACTCCATGAATCCAATCCGTTTCAGGATAAAGAGGCCCCGACATTTTATGGGGTATATAGGATGCTTCTAGGTAAGCCATTTCTTCTTGGGTCAGCTTTACATGAATTGCACCTACAGAGTCCTCTAAATGGGCAATTTTTGTCGCACCAATAATAGGGGTGACTACAGGCGGTTTATTTAACATCCACGCCAGTGCGATTTGGGTGCGGGTGACACCATGCTTTTCTGCAATTTCTGCCACACGGTCGATGATGATTTGGTCTTGTTCCTCTGTAGAGCCATATTTTCTAACTTGCATGGCATCTGCTTTTGTACGGGCAGTGTCTGCATTTGCCCCTCGGGAAAGCCGTCCAGACGCAAGGGGGCTGTAGGGTGTAGACGCAACCCCTTGGTCTAATAATAAAGGCATCATTTCCCGCTCTTCCTCACGATACATCAAATTATAATGATTTTGCATGGAAATAAACTGGGTCAGTCCATGTTTTTCTGCTGTAAATTGCGCTTTTGAAAATTGCCACGCAAACATAGATGACGCGCCAATGTACCGCGCCTTACCTGCCTTTACAACATCATGAAGGGCAGTCATGGTTTCTTCAATGGGTGTGTTATAATCCCAGCGGTGTATGATGTACAAGTCCACATAGTCCATGTCAAGACGCTTTAGGCTGTTGTCAATTTCACTCATAATCGCCTTGCGTGAAAGCCCACTGCCATTAGGCTTATCATTCATGGGGATAAACACTTTTGTAGCCACAACAATTTCATCACGGTGGGCAAGTTTTTTAAGTGACCGCCCAAGATACGCTTCGCTTGTGCCATAACCATAGCAATTTGCCGTGTCAAAAAAGTTAATGCCAAGGTCTAGGGCGCGTTTAATAATATCGTGGCTGTCTGTTTCATTCAAAAGCCACTTGCCAAACCCAGACTCCGCAGAACCAAAACTCATACAGCCAAGACAAATTTTTGACACATCCATGCCAGAACGCCCAAGCTTTACATAGTCCATAATCATACCCCTTTGCGCATTTTTTCTTAGATTATAGCAATCTATATGTCAAAAGTATATAATAAGCCCAGAAGCGGAGCGGATAGTCCATGAAAAAGAAAGTATTTTACGGTTGGTACATCGTTGTAGCCAGTGTGTTGATTGCGGCGGCAGGCATTGGCTTTCACAATACGGCAAGTATTTTTATTCGCCCTGTGACAGAAGATTTAGGGCTTTCCCGTGGGGAGTTTACCTTTTTCCGTACCATTGTAATATTGGTGGGGGCGGCATTGCTTCCCTTTTATGGCAAGTTGGCGGCACGGTTTCCCATTCGGCGCATTATGATTATTGGCACGGTGATGAGTGGCTTGTCTTTGATAGGATACTCATTTGCCGCAAATATTTGGTACTTTTATTTCATTGCAGTGATTAACGGCATGTTTATGAATGCCGCCCACTTTATGATGATTGCCATATTGATAAACCGCTGGTTTGAAGACAAACGAGGGCTTGCCCTTGGCATTGCCTTTGCAGGCAGTGGTATAGGCGCGGCAGTGATGGTTCCCATGGTTAGCGGCATTATTGACGTGCTTGACTGGCGTTGGGGTTTCCGTTTTTCAGGCATGGCTTCTATTTTAATTTTAGTCCCGACCATTTTACTGCTTATCAAAGAAAAGCCCGAAGATATGGGGCTAACACCCTATAAGAAAGCCAATGAAAAGGACACTACACAGCCTGTGGATGCACACAGTTTAAAAGGCATTACCTTGCCCCAAGCCCGCAAAACACCAACATTTTGGTTTTTGACCATTGCCTTGTTGCTCATTGCCATGGCATCTGCCGCACCCACTGCCCACACTGCCCCCTATCTTGGGGATATTGGTTATCCAACGGCAGTGTATTCTGCCGTGTTTTCACTGGCAATGCTTGTGTTGACTGTGGGTAAAATTTTTATGGGATATGTATTTGATAAATTCGGTACTTTTGTAGGCGGGGTGTCTCTGGGCATTTTCTTTATACTCGCGCCTATTTTTGCACTCCTTGCTTTAAATCCTGTCATGCCTTGGTTGCATGGGGTGTTCTTTGGGCTGGCAAGCACTGGTTTTTCTGTGCCTATCAACATTTTTATTTTAAAATACTTTGGGGAAAAAGACTTCACAAGTATTTTGGGCATACTGTCTATGATTATGGCTTTTGGCGCAGCCTTTGCCGCCCCTGCCATGGGGATTTCCTTTGACATTTTAGGCAACTATATTCCTGCGTGGTGGGTATTGCTTGGGGCAGGTATGGTGATTACCCTTTGTCTCATTGGTGTAAATATCACTGGAAAGAAAATATTAAATTAAAAACATCTTCCCATGATGAACAAGTTATGATAAAATGTATTTTGTCAGTGAGCAATAAAAAAATCGCAGTGTCCAATTGGTCTAGCCTCCAATTGACATATGCAGGATGATGTAAACAACGCCATCACCCAACATACACAGGTTAACCTGCCACCACGATTCACCGATTATACACCAACCTCACTGATTCTTTCAAGTCTTTTAATTGACGATGTCTCCCAAAAAGTCGATTATTTCTTTCGCGTGTGGAGCCGAAACAGGAAGACTAGCTTGTTTGATTTGGTCGTACCCATCTCATCAAGCGTGTTGGTGATGGCATATCATCTTAAATATCTCATTTTACTCTGCTTATTTTCTTATACAGCAGATACATACAAAATCCAATAAACATAAGTCCTGCGGCACTAACAAAGGTTGTGCGGAAACCAAGCCCGTCTGCCATAATGCCCCCTACCACAGGGCCAATGGTCATGCCAATATCAAGCCCTATTAAATAAGTGCCTGTAGCCACGGCACTTCTTTGCTTGCCAAGGCGCATTAAGCAATCTGCCTGAATGGCAGGCATGGACGTACCTGCTCCAAGGGCAAACAATACAGCCGCCCCTGCAATAAACGCCACGTGCAATGCAAAGCCAATAAAAAGCATGGATACAGCCGTAATTAAAAAGCCAGGAATCACAACAAAAGCCACGCCTTTTTTATCAATCAGCCGCCCTGCAAGGGGTCTGGTGAGCAATACAACTATGGCATTCACCACAAAGAAAATACCCACCCCTTCAATGCCTCGCTCAACCCCCATCAACACCAAGAATGAAGTGGTCAGCCCATTGCCCAACATAAATGTACCTGCAAATAAAGCATTAGGCAAAAGCTCAACCGCAACCAAATCTTTCAACTTAAAAGACCGCTTGACCTTATTTTCATCTGCCACAGGATTATATTTTAAAAATAAAACCATAAGTCCTGACAACATCATGATTCCGCCGCTTACAGCAAAATTAAACTGATAAGAAAAATGGTATACAAGAAAAATACCCAAGTTTGGGCCAATTGCCATACCCACAATTTGCCCAACCCCTAGGAAACCCACACCTTCACCCATGCGCGCCTTTGGAATAAACTCTGCCCCAAGGGCAAAAGCAATAGTGCCATTAACAGAAAAAGCAAGCCCCTGTAAGAAGCGTACAGGAATCACCCATGCAATACTTGGCACAAATACATATAAAATCGTAATCAGCCCGTTGAGTACAGCGGATATAATCAGTAAATGTTTTTTGTTAAGCCTGTCCCCCATCAACCCCGAAACAGGCCGCCCAACCAGTGCCACCACAGAAAACATGCCTGTCACCACACCTGCAACAGAAAGACTTGCCCCAAGGCTTACTGCATACCCAGGAAAAATAGGTATTGCCATACCAAATGAGCCAAAGTTAATAAAACTGGCAATGAGTAAAAAGATAAATTCAAAACCCCACAGCTTTGTGGGCTCTTTTGCAATAGACAAAAAAATCAACTCCATAAAAAAGGGGCTGTCTCTACAAGACAGCCCCTAAATTGTTCATTAAAAATGAATGGCTTTACCTGTTTTAGATGAATCGTATATGGCTTCAAGGATTCTTGTGACCACATAGGCTTGGTCGGCAGTGACAAATAAGTCGCCTTCCCCTTTGATGGCATTGACCCAATATTGTGCTTCAAGTGATGGAGGGGGTTCTCCGCTAGAGAAACCGGGAACATAGGGGGCAACCTTGTCACCCACCATGGTGATGGATTGCTGTCCTGCCACAATATGGTTGAGACGCACACGGCTATCCGTTGTGTCAAGCCCGCCTTTTGTACCGCAAAGGAGTACTTGTGCAGGAGTGTCTGCCATGTTTAATGCCCAAGAGGATTTAAGGTGAATCACTGCGCCGTTTTTCATTTTGATATAACCCACGGCAAACTCTTCAACTTCAAAGGTTTCGTTGTTCCATGGGTCTTGCATACCATGGCGGAACATGTTGGTTTGCCCTTGTTGCTCTGGGGTAAGCATTTTACCCAGTTTTTCAAAAGATGTGCCTACAACATAGTCCACGTCATAATTGTTCATCATAAACAATGAAAGGTCTAGCACATGTGTTGCAATATCAATGAGTGCGCCGCCGCCTTGTTGTGCCTTGTCTGTAAATACACCCCATGTAGGCACGCCGCGTCTGCGGATATAGCTTGCTTCGGAATAATAGATATCCCCAAGATAGCCTTCGTCAATCACTTTTTTAGCCACTTGGTTTTCATTGTAGTGACGGTATTGGTAGCCGATGGTCAGCAATTTGCCTGTACGGTCACGGGCTTCTAGCATTTTTTTAGCGTCTGCGCTGGTTGCCGCCATTGGCTTTTCACACATAACATGTTTGCCCGCTTCAAGTGCGGCAATGGTGATTTCTGCGTGAGAGGCATTGGGTGTGAGTACGTGAATAACGTCAATGGTTGGGTCGGCAATCAGTGTTTTATAATCGGTATAAACTTTTGAATTGGATGTACCAAATTCTTTTTTTGCTTTTTCAGCCTTCTCTACAATAATGTCACAAAAGGCTGCCATCTCTACATCTTTTTCCTGTGACATTCCAGGAAGGTGTTTCGTCAATGCGATAAATCCGCAACCAATAAATCCAACTTTAATAGCCATTTTGAACCACTCCTAATATTTATAATGAAATTTTAAATAATGAGATTCTAAACCTTACAATGACGCAATAAATGCGTGGTCTTCTTCAATACATTTCCATATATCATTGGCATAGTCATATTCCCGCTCTATGATAAACCCTTCTGCACCTTGGGCAAGGGCGGCATCTTTTACTGCTTTCCAGTCAATCAGCCCTTTTCCAGCAGGGGAGTTCCATTTCAGTTCTGCAAGTAATTTCTGCAATACTTCTGGTGGAATTTGTGGACGACCATTTTCGTCTTTTGGGAATTTTGAGAAGTCTGGTGCAGGTTCAGCCCCTGCAACATGTCCGCATTCTTTCACGTGAATAAGTTTAATGCGCCCTGCATGTTTATTGATAAATGCAACCGCGTCTGCCCCTGCACAAACTGTCCAACCCACATCCAATTCTACACAAACCCAATCGGGATTGGTGTTTTTAATGATGGTGTCCATCAAGTACCCGTCTGGGCTTTCAAGGAACTCATGACGGTGGTTGTGATAGCCAAATTGAATACCTGCTTCTTTGCATTTTTTGCCTACTTCATTAAATGTTTTAGCCATTTCAAGGGCTTCTTCATAGGTGTTGAAATGCGCCATTGGGTCAATTAAATACTTTAGCCCAAGTTCTGCGGCATATGGAATAATATCGGGAATTTGTGCAGAGTGAAGATGCGCGCTGATTGGCTCAAGCCCAATGTCCTCAAGAAGCTTTTTAAGTTCCTTGGCTTCCATTTCGCCAAAAAATCCGCCAAAAAACTCTACACCTGTGTAGCCAATGTCTTTTACGCGTTTCAGTGTTCCAACAAAATCATTAAAGATGACATCCTTCAGCGAATAAAGCTGAATATATTTCTTTTCCATAGGGTAGTTCCTCCTTTTATTATAAACGGGTATCCCACATGCCGCAGAAGGCATCTACTGGGGATTTCCCTTTAAATTCTGAACGTCCTGTGAGTTTATCCATCAATGCCTCAAGGATTGTATCTGTTGAAGCATAGGTGTTGATAAAGGTCTTAACCCGCGGCACATCCAATAGGTGATATGGATTTTCCACAGAAATAAATACGGTGGGTACACTTTCCATATAAATAGGTACATTTGCGCCAAAGGGCATTGCCCATTCTATACGAATAGTGGTTTGATTGCTGCGTGTGCCCATGTTGGCAATATATAAAATCAAGTCATACTTGTCAGTCACTTCAGAGAATTTCTCCATCATGCCTTCATAGCCTTTGGAGTTCTCGTAAACATCTGCATCAAAGCCCTCTTTTTTCAGTGCGTCAATCAGCATTTGCACTGCACCCACACGTACAGAATAGGCAAATCCAGCTTCGGACTCAATAGGATAAATCAGTACTTTTTTGTATTTTTGCGGGGTAAGGGGCAGTACACCTTTTTCCTCTTTAACAAGGGTAATGGATTGGTCGGCACATTCTTTTGACCACTGTACATGTTCAGCCTTTTGAGGCACTTCCCCTGTGGGTATAAGTTCTGGGGCGGTTTTTTTATGCAATCCAAGGGCGGCTTTAAGCCCTAAAATTCTGGACAATGCTTCATGAAGACGGGCTTGTGTAATCACACCCTCTTTCACGCCTTTGGTCATGTATGCCATGTCTTCTTCCATATTTTTAGTAAACAGGAACATATCACAGCCTGCGGCAATGGTTGCAGGGACAGCCTTTTCACGGCTCATGGGAATGGTCATACCTGCCATCGTGGTTGCGTCAGTCACCGCAAGACCGTTAAAACCTAGTTTTTCTCTGAGTAGTGTGATGGTGATTTCTGGGGCTAAAGATGCGGGCATAATGTCTGCGTCTTTAATATCGGGGACAAGTTTTTTAGAATATTCAGGCAGCGAAATATGTCCAATCATGACAGTCAAAGCCCCTGCGTCAATGCTGGCTTTATATACTTCGCCAAAAGTTTTATCCCATTCATCACAGCCTAGGGTATTGACAGAAGTAACCAAATGTTGGTCTCTTTCATCGACACCATCCCCTGGGAAGTGTTTTATAGAGGCGGCAACCCCTTCTTTTTGCACTGCTTTTACATAATGAACCCCCATGCGCTTAACTCTTTCAGGGTCTGAACCAAAGGTACGCACATTGGTGATGGGATTGCGGAAGTTATAATCAATATCAATAATGGGTGCAAATGCCCAGTTTGCGCCTACGGCTGCGCCTTCGCGCCCGCAAACTGTGCCTAGGCGGGCTGCCATTTCATCATTGTCTGTAGCCGCTACGGCAAGGGGTGAACCAAGGCTTGTACCTTCGGTCATAATGCCGTTTCCGCCCCGTTCAAGGTTGGCGGCAATCAGCATAGGTATTTTGCTGTTTTTTTGTAAAATGCCCACAGCTTCTTTTGATTCTGCACCTGACATGGGGCGGCACATAAGCCCCCCAGGCTTCACATTGGCAGCCAAGTTGGCTAATTTTTCAGGTTCTGCGTCATAAGCAATAAGGCAGAATAATTGTGAGACTTTTTCCTCTGGACTCATTCCATCCATGGTACTTTTTACCCATGCAATATCCTCATTTGTAAGGTTGAACGGTTTTTCTTTTAGATAATCCATGCTTATTATATCCTCCTTATAGGGTAGATTTGCAATTATTAACTAAAAATTAAGAGTGTTTACTAAAAATAATTGTTGCAATTTTTATTTCACAAAGCTATACTGTGAATATTAGGTGCAGGGAGCTACATTGTCAAGTATTTTTTGTGAGATATGACAGTGGGTTAGAAAATGTCTGCACGTTTATCTTAGGAGGAGTTTGATTATGAGGAAAATGCTTTTTTTAATCGCTGCTATCCTTACACTGGCACTCATTGTGACAGCTTGTGGTGGCAATGATGAACCACCAGCAGACACAGGCACAGAAGCTACGGCAGAAGCTACGCCAGCCCCAGATACAGCACCACACACCGAACCTGCTGATACAGCTGATGATGATGGACAAGTGACACCACTTGGGGTGCTTCCACGTAATGAAACCCTTTTCTTTGGCGGACTAGCTTGGGGCGCGCCTGTAAGTGATAATCCATTCCATGCAAATCCCAGCAATCCTTTTGTTCAAGCACAACCTGGTGTAGGTAACGCGCCTTTTGTTGCTGTGCATGAAACCCTTTTCTTGTTTAATCCTCTTGATGGCGCAATGAATCCATTGCTTGCGTCAGGTCAGCCACAATGGGCGGCAGACCTAACAAGTGTAACAATCAACCTTAATCCAGATGCAATGTGGAATGACGGTACACCTGTTACATCCAGAGACGTTGTTGTCACCATGGAAACACATCGCCGTGTAGGCACAGAAACCGGTCTTGAGCTTATGCCTTTTGTTGAAAGCTTTGAAGCGGTGGATACCCATACTGTTGTGTTTCACATGAATCCAGACAATATCAATCCACACATTGTTAACCGCGCACTCACTGTGCGTTATGTCATACAAGCTGATTTTATTGAAAGCAGACTGGCTGTACATGGTAGCAACTATACTGCGTTCCGTGAAGATGCATGGGAAAACTTCCCAAGTTCAGGGCCATACCGTGTGGCTTATCAATCAAACCTTATGACCGTACTTGAACGGGATGATAATTATTGGGGGCAAGCTGCATCCATGTGGGGTCGCCTTCCTGCACCGCGTTTCTTAGTTCACAATATTTATGCAGATAATGATGTAAAGCGTGCTTCTTTTGCCGCTGGTCAAATTGACGTAAACCAACAATTTATGTCAAACGTATGGGACTTGTGGGAAGGCGGCGCACCTGTTTCTACTTTCTTGCATGAACCTCCATTCTATATGCCTGGCACAATGCCAACCATTTGGTTTAACACCCAGCGTGAAGGCTTAAATAACCGTTATGTACGTCAAGCCATTGCTTTTGCAATTGACTATGAGCAAATTATTGCATCTGCCATGAGCGGATACTCACCAACATTTACAAATGCACCACGTTCTATTGCTGTACCTTTTACAGGTGAAACAGCATATATAGACCAAGCCCGCCTTGCACCATATCAATGGGACAATGCAGACATTGCCCGTGCCAACGCGTTGCTTGACTATCATGGTATCGTTGACACAACTGGCGATGGCATCCGTGAATACCCACCAGGGAACAATTTAAGCTTCCAACTTAACGCTCCAGCTGGTTGGACAGATTGGAATGCTTCACTTGAAATCGTTGCCGCCGCAGGTGCTGCAATTGGTATTGAGCTGACAACAAACTTTACAGAAATGTCTGTTTGGATAGACAACCAACAACTTGGAACATTTGATATTTTAATGGCATCTGTTGCAGAAACAAGCGTGGCAACCCCATGGCAGCGTGCGTTCCACATGTTCCATGTTGAAGACCCAGGGGCAGACCGTGCGTTCCGTGCATTCCACAGAATGTATGACCCAGAACTTAACGCAATGATTGAATCCGTTGCAAGTGTAACTGATATGGCTGAACTTATCGAAATTTACACAGAACTTAGCCGTATTATGCTTACTGAAATGCCAGTGGTTTATCTCATGTACCGTCCTGCAATGTTCCACACAGTCAATGAATCTGTATGGACTGGTTTCCCAGAATTTGGCGATGGTACAAATGTACCGCCACATGCGATGGTTATGGGGTATGGTATTGCAGGGTTATATAACTTGCGCCTTCGTTAAGATTTAATTTGCTTGGCTAAAATGATGTAGCTTTTAGAAGTGGCGGTCGTGATTCAAAAGTCACACCCGCCACTTTTTTTATCTTAAATTTGTAATGGGCAGGCTTGCCTGCACAATATTACGTGAGGGTGTGAAACTATGCGAGGATATAGAAGGTATTATGGCAAGAAGCTTCTATGGTATCTGGTGACTCTTTTTGTGGCACTGGCACTTAATTTCTTCCTGCCGCGCCTAATGCCGGGTGACCCTATTGCGGCAATGGTATCTCAAGCAATGGGTGATGGTGCTGTGATAGACGCAGAAGCCATTAGAGCAGTAGAATTGCAATTTATTGAACGCTTTGGTTTAGACCAACCATTGCCAATGCAGTTTTTGATTTATTTGCGTAATGTTGTGCGAGGTGATTTTGGCACCTCATTTTTACAACATCCCCGCCCTGTTTCAGACATTATCGGTGAGTCTATTACATGGACACTTGCCTTGCAGTTACCCGCTATTATTGTCGGGTGGATTTTAGGTAATAGCCTTGGGGCAATTGCCGCATATCTGCGAAAAGGTTTTGATAAGGGCATGATGCCGGTGCTGATGTTTGTCAGTAATGTGCCAGCTTTTGGTTTGGCAATTGTAATGCTTTGGTTATTTGCCGTTAACCTTGGGTGGTTTCCTGTAGGGGGCGGTTTTGCCTTTGACATGGTGCCTCACTTTTCATGGGATTTTATGATGAGTGTACTGCGGCATTATCAACTGCCTTTCTGGACAATGGTATTTATCACCATAGGTGGGCAAGCTATTGGTATGCGCTCTATGTCAATTTATGAGTTGAATGCTGACTATGTAAAATATGCCCGTTTTCTTGGGATTAAAGATAGCAAAATTATCAAATATGTTTTCCGTAATGCAATGCTTCCGCAAATTACAGGGCTGGCTTTTGCCCTTGGCGCAATGGTGGGTGGAAATATTGTCGCTGAAACTGTTTTCAGCTATCCCGGCATTGGCATTACATTGCTTTCGTCCATTCGCGGCGGAGACTATCCTGTAATTTCTGCGGCAACCCTTATTATTACGATAATGATTTTGCTTGCAAACTTGTTTATTGAAATTATTTATGGCTTGCTTGACCCGCGTATTAAAGCGGCTCAACAAGACGTATAGAAGGGGGTCACGATATGTTTCATCAAGTTAAACAGGCATTTCGTTCTCCAAAGTTTTTGGTAGGGTTTATTATCTTTACTTCACTTTTGGCGGCGGCAATCATTTACCCTGCGTTGTCTATGTGGCACCCGCTTCAAATTATTACAAGACCAGGTTTTGCACCGCCGGGCAGGTATGTCAATATCCAAGACGTTATTCAAGTGCGTCCGCTGGATAGGCGCATGATTCTTGTAGACGTAGACGCAAATCGTCTTGGCAATGTGGTTGCCGACGAAGATGTTTACAATATGATTTACTTTTTAGAGACATTCTTGGGTGTTCCTGTAGGACATTTAAGTGTTGACGACCAAGCCACAGTTATCTACTACTGGAATAATTATTATGACCCTACCTACAGGCACGCTGGTATGATTATGGCAGAACATCTTGCATGGACACGTTTCCATGCACAACTGCAAGTGGCACTTGACGGTACGATTATCATTGCTTACCGTGATGAAGAGGGTTATCTTCAAGAAGGTGCAGGTTTTGATACCCAAGACTTTGTACACATTAGGGATATTGTTAATGTTTATCACTTCCCATTGGGTACAGACAACTTTGGGCGCGACATGCTTACCCAAATGCTTTCTGCAATGCTTGTATCTTTGCGCATGGGGCTTATTGCTGGGCTTGTTGCAACATCCATTGGGCTTACGCTGGGGCTGGTTTCAGGATATCTTGGCGGGTTTGTAGATGATGCAATTTTGTTTATCACAAATATCTTTACAGTGATTCCAGGTTTTATTTTGCTTATTCTTATCACTTATTCACTAGGCCCTGCGGGGCGCGGGGTTACGGTGGTTTCGGCAGTTATTGGACTAACGGCATGGCCGTGGACTTGCCGTGCAGTACGTTCTCAAGTGCTGTCACTTCGCAATCGTGACCATGTTAACTTATCAAAGCTTTCTGGACACAGTATGCCCCGTATTATTGTAAAAGATATTTTGCCATATGTTGCTTCTTATGTAGTAATGGCTTTGATTTTGCAAATTTCAACGGCTATTTTGGCAGAAGCACAATTATCCATGCTGGGCCTTGGGCCAAATACTGCCGAAGTGGCAACCCTTGGGCTTATGATGCAGTGGGCAACAATGTTTAGTGCATGGCAAGTTGGCGCATGGTGGGCATTTGTTCCTGTTATTTTGGCAATCGCACTCATGGCGTTTTCTCTCAACTTAATGAACACAGGGCTTGACCAAGTATTTAATCCCCAATTGCGGGATAGTTAGGAGGGGATTAGAATGGGAAAAGTGATTCTTGAAGTGAAAGATTTAAAAACCAAATATGTAACCCGCTTTAAAGAAAGCGTATATGCTGTTGACGGGGTTTCTTTGCAAATTGAAGAGGGAAAATCCCTTGGCGTGGCTGGTGAATCTGGTTGCGGAAAATCCACGCTGGCACTAAGCCTTATGGGTTATTACTTTGCACCCCTTCATTATATAAGCGGGGATATTATCATTGACGGAAAAAATATTTCTGGCATGAAACCTGATGAGGTGCGCAAAAATGTGCTGGGGCGAGAGGTTGCATATATTCCACAAGCCGCAATGAACGCGCTTAATCCTACACAAAAGGTAATAAAATTTGTAGAAGATGTAGTGCGCGCCCATGACAAGTCCATGAGTAAAAAAGATATTTATGACATGGCAGTACAACGCTTTGAAGTTTTAGGGCTTCCCAAGGAAGTGCTTAGTAAATATTCCGTTGAACTTTCTGGTGGTATGAAGCAACGGACGGTTATTGCCATTTCTACAATTAAATCACCAAAGGTGTTGATTGCTGACGAACCATCTTCTGCCCTAGATGTTACATCACAAAAAATGGTAATTAAAATGATGCGTGAGTTGATGGAAAAAGGTTATATTAAGGCTATGATTTTTATAACCCATGAATTGCCCCTTTTGTATAATGTCACCGATGATATTATGGTCATGTATGCAGGGCAAATTATAGAGCGCGGCACGGCCCATGAAATGGTTTTTGACCCTGTTCATCCATACTCAAAAGGGTTAATGGGTTCCATCATTGTGCCAGAAGCAGGAACCCGTGATGTTAAGTTGGAGGCAATTCCTGGCACACCGCCAAATCTTAAAAAGCCGCCGCCAGGCTGCCGCTTTGCCGCACGTTGCAAGTATAAGATACCCACTTGCGAGCATGGTGAGCGTTCTCCACGGATTTTTGACAACAACCGTATGCACCGCTGTATACACTCGGTAGAGTATTTGCAGGAACGCTACAAAAACGAGCGAGAAGCTGGGTCAAAGGGCAAAGTTTCTGAAACGGGGGCAGAATAATGGGCGATATAATAAAATCTGATAAAATAGCAGTCGATAGAGCAGAATTGGAAAAACGTCCTTCGGTTTTGCGCGGTGATAAAGTAACAAAAGTATTTGGCTACGGAAACAGTAAAACAGTGGCGGTTAATGCAGTAAACTTTAATTTCCGCGAGCGTGAGGTTATTTCTATTGTAGGCGAGTCAGGATCGGGCAAAACCACCCTTGCAAAAATGCTTCTAGGGCTTATTGGTGTGACGGAAGGCGACGTTTACTTTAAAGATGCCAAGCGTGACATTTCCTCACACAGAAAAAAGAAGGAATATTGGCGGGGTATTCAAGCTGTTTTCCAAGACCCCTTTTCAGCGTTTAATATTTTCAGCAAGATAGATTCTTTACTGCTGGATTGTATCAATCTTATGGGTGGTAAAAAATTTTCCCCTGAAAAGAAATATGAAATGATGTCAGAAGCCTGTTCTTTTGTAAACCTCAAGTATGATGAACTGACGAACAAATATCCCTTTGAGTTGTCGGGGGGGCAAATGCAAAGGCTTATGATTGCGCGTATCTTCTTGCTAAAACCTAAGATTCTTATTGCAGATGAACCAACATCCATGGTGGATGCATGTTCCCGCGCAACAATTCTTGATATGTTAATGAAACTGCGTGATGAAGTGGGTATGACCATTATCTTTATCACCCATGATATTGGATTAGCGTACTATGTATCCGATACGGTTTACATCATGGAGCAGGGTAAGTTTGTAGAAGTTGGTTCGGCAGAAGATGTCATCATCAGCCCCCAAGCAGAGTACACCCGCCGTCTAATAAGTGATGTACCAAAAATTCATGAAGAATGGGATTTAAGTACCGTATAGAAGAAGCACAAAAATAGGCTATCGCCCTTTTATTAAGGGGGATAGCCTATTTTCATTTAAGAAAGGGATTATAATAAGCTTGACATTGGTGTGTATTCCATACCAAATGCATCTGCAACTTCTTCACAGGTCAGTTTTCCAGCGTATGTGTTTACACCCGGTAGAAGGTACTGGTCTGCTTTAATTGCCGCTTCAAGCCCCATGCCTGCTATTTTTAAGCCATATGACAAGGTGGAGTTTGTTAGTGCAAAGGTTGAAGTTTGGCTGACTGCGCCTGGCATATTTGCCACACAATAGTGAATGACACCATCTACAACATAGGTTGGGTCATCGTGATAGGTGCGTTTGGTTGTTTCTGCACAGCCCCCTTGGTCAACTGCCACGTCAACAATCACTGCACCGGGGCGCATTCCTGCAAGGTAGGATTTTTTAATCAGTTTTGGTGCAGCCGCACCGGGGATAAGTACTGCACCAATGACTAAATCTGCATTTTTTACTGCGGCTTCAATAGTTGCATTTGATGAATACATAGTTTGAATTTGGTCCCCAAAAACATCATCCAAATAAGTGAGACGGTCTACACTGTTGTCTAAAACAGTAACATTTGCGCCTAGTCCAATAGCCATTTTCATAGCCGCTGTACCAACCACTCCACCGCCAATAACCACTACATCACCTTTTTTAACGCCAACTGCGCCGCCCAAAAGCACGCCCCGTCCGCCTTGTGGTTTTTCGAGGCAACGTGCGCCAGCTTGTACACTAAGTTTTCCAGCCACTTCACTCATTGGGCGAAGTAATGGCAACCCTCCAGCGGCATCGCGGATAGTCTCATATGCAACCGCTTTGGCTTTGCATTTAAGCAACGCGTCTGTAAGGGGTTTGTCTGCTGCAAGATGTAAATAGGTGTAGATAATTTGCCCTTCGCGCATCAGTGGATATTCTTGCTCTAGGGGTTCTTTGACTTTTACAATCATGTCAACGGTTGCCCACACCTCTTCGGCAGTGGCTAAAATTTTTGCACCTGCGGCAACATAGTCCGCGTCTGGCAATGTTGAGCCTGCACCTGCGCCAGCTTGCACAAATACCTCATGTCCAGCGGCAACATAATCGCGTACATTGTTTGGCGTAAGCCCCACGCGATATTCCATTTGCTTTACTTCTGTAACGGTTCCAACTTTCATGCCTTGCACACCCTTTTTTTTGTAGTATTTTATTCATTTACATACACATTATAGCTGGATTTTGTCACAGGTCAAGTTGACTTTTACAAAAATTTTTTATCTGAGTGCAAAAGCGTATTTACTTTTACAATAAATTTTATCCACGTAGAATATTTAAACGATATGTGACACAAAATGGCATACGGTTTTTCTTGAAGTGACTTTGCTAACATGCTACCATTATATGGTAGTCAATTCGGCCGAAAAGACTTCTGATAACCTATTCAACATAAATTTAAAAGGAGGAAATGTGCATGAAGCATGAAATCAACATGGATTTGTTAGCGGGCTTTGTAAAATTTAGCGAAATTGAAAACAATATCGCAGAAAATCAAAGCACACTGCTGGTTAGTCCAGATTATGGAATTTGTGACTGGTGTTGTATCACACCAGATTACGGTTTTAACAACTGGAACGCCAACTAAATCATTTTAAACATAGCTAGCTATTATGAAACACAGCTTTTCTAGTGCTTTGGCACATGAAGGATGAGCTTATCGCAATTAAACCAAAAATGAGAACCCTTTTCAGATATGAATGACCATGGACAATGAAAATGGGTTCTCATTTTTAAAATAGTTAGGAGATGCATATGAAATACAAACCATTGACCGCCATATGGGAAGTAACAATGGGTTGCAATATGAGGTGCGGCCATTGCGGGTCTTCATGTGAGGGGAGCTTGCCGGACGAGCTTACGACTGACGAGGCACTTTCGCTTGCCGACCAAATAGGTGATATTGGACTGCAATGGATAACGCTATCAGGCGGAGAGCCGCTAACCAGAGACGACTTGCCTCTGCTTGTAGAACGATTAGCTTCCCATTCTATTGCTGTAAACATTATCACCAATGGTTGGCTGTTGCAGCCAGCAATGGCAGAAACCCTAAAAGCCAGTGGCATTTCTTCCATTGCCATCAGTTTAGATGGCATTGAGAAAACCCACGACAACATAAGGCAAAAAGGTTCTTTTGAACGTATTTTTAAAACTTTTAAAATTTTGCAAGATATCGGTATTTCAACAGGGGCAGTTACGACTATTTCCAATGAAAACATTGATGAACTTCCCACATTACGCAAAATGTTAACAGATAGCGGCATAAAATCGTGGCAGTTACAGATAGGTTTCCCCATGGGTAATCTCAAAAATCGCCCTGAGTGGGTTATAGCCCCTGAAAAAATGAATGACATCATTGATTTTTGCTATGAAACTTCAATGGAAGGTAAAATTAACATTTATCTCGCAGACTGTATTGGATATTACAGCGAAAAGGAGTTAAAGATAAGGCAAAATACGAGTAAAACAGACATGAAGTCCCTATGGAGAGGATGTAATGCAGGGGTACGTGTTTTTGGTATATTGCATAACGGCGATATTATAGGATGCACCTCTATTCGGGATAAAGCATATATAGAGGGAAATGTTAAAGATAAACCTTTACAGGAAATATGGGATAATCCAGAGAATTTTGCTTGGCGCAGAAATATGACAAAGGACAAGCTTACTGGAAACTGCGCTATCTGCACTTACGGCAGTATATGCCTTGGTGGGTGTCCCAATACACGCCTTACCATGAATGGGGATATTTATTCAGAGAATCATTACTGCGCATACAACTTGGCTTTAAAGAAGGTGAGAGAAGACTTACAAGAAAGCGCAGATGTCGATTACTTAACTTCACTGGCTAAGAAAAGTATTCCTTCAAATAATTATCAAACAGCGGCACTGTTCACAGAACGCGCTTTAACGATAGAGCCTGAAAACAAAGAAGCCTTATCTATAAATGGCTTTGCCGAGTTTATGTGCGGCAATTATCTCAAATGTGAGGAAGTCAACAGAAGAGCCTTAAAAATTAACCCAGACGATACCTATGCAATTAAAGGGCTTGGGCTTGCTTTACACAAACAAGGTCATTCCGAACAGGGTTTAGCGTGCCTTGAGAGAGCCGCAAAATTAACCAATTACGAAGATTCGGATATAATGCACGATTTAGCCTATGTTAAGCAAGATATATTTTTGAAAGCCCAATAGCTATTCAGCGGTCACGCAGTTTTGAAAATAAAACCTCCGCATTGCCGACTAAACAAACTTGTTTAGTCAGTCGGAGGTTTTCAAGCTGCCAATCCAATGTATTTAATAAAGACCATAGAAATCTACGCCCCAAATATTTCGTTTAAACGAATGGATGAATCACATTGAAAATCCTAAAATTCAGCAAAAAATACCTAGGGCAGTATATATTTCAGCTAACCATTTTTGTAATGCTATCCCTCGTATCTACCGCAATAGGCATATTATCTCCGTATATCATAGGGGCTTTCTTAGATACCCTTATTTTAGGGGGGGATATCCATGCCATTCTTCGTTTTTCCGCCATCTTTGGAGGGCTGAATATCATCAGGATTCTAAAAGGATATATCACTTCGATTATGTATATCAAAATCAAAACAAAGATGAGCTATGACTTAAACGGCGATGCCATAAAGCATATACAAAACAGTTCTCTTTCCTACATAAATCAAAATAACAGTGTGTATCTAAATCATCGCGTAAATTTGGACGCTAATGAAATTATCACATTTTGTATCACCATTATGCAAAGCATTGCTACAAATGTAGTTATGCTCATTGTTCCATTCGCTATTTTGCTTTATATGAATCCATTGATGGCACTGGCACTCACTGGGTTCTTGATTTTGTATGTCATACTATACTTCACATTTAAAAATCCACTCTACAAATCTAACCTAGCTCTAAAGGAATTTCAAAATAAATTCTTCTCTAGCCTTTTTGAACAATTGAAATATATAAAGCTGATAAAACTCAACGCTATACAGCGTGAAATGAACAGGCGAATGGATATGGATTTTGTACCGTTTAGAAATGCCGCCATTCGCAGGCAAAAAGTCAGCTATTTATATTCGGGGCTGGATGGTTTTGTATCAACACTTGCACAAATTGTACTGTTTGTTATTGGCGGCTATCAAATACTTGTTGGAAACTTTACCATAGGCATGTTCACCGTATTCACCAGTTATTTTTCTATGATGTTAGGTGCAAGTCGATATTTTTTTGGTCTTGGCGCAAGCTATCAGCAAACTTTAGTGGCATTTGACCGCATTACGGAGATTTTTTCTCAGGAGATTGAAATTTGTGGGGATGAGGTGCTGGATGACATTTGGAAGATTGAACTTTGTAATGTTAGTTTTTCTTATATTGCAAACGACAAGGATGAAAGCAGTGATAATAAGAAAATTCTAAGGAATTTCAATGCAATTTTTGAAAAAGGAAAAATCTATGCTATTACTGGCGGAAATGGCGCAGGCAAATCTACACTTATCAATCTGATGATGGGTATGTATATAAAAGAGTTTCATGGCAGTATAAGCTATAATGGTATTGATGTACGAAGTATCAACATGGAAAAGGCAAGAAGAACCCTATTGGGCATAACTGCTCAAGAACCTATGCTGATTAGTGATACAATCCGATACAATTTAACATTTGAATCATCAGATGATGCTGAATATAAAGAAAACAGTCAGCACAATACGAATCAACAACAAGCCCTTGACGCTCACCTCCAGACCCTCAATATGACTGATTTTATCGCCAAAAACACTCTGGAGTTAACCATTAACGATAAAAATACCAGCACGTCTGGCGGAGAGAAGCAAAAAATTGCTATCCTAAACGTGCTGATGAAAGATTCTGCCGTTATGATTTTTGATGAGCCTACATCGGCGTTGGATAAGCAGACGAGTGAAAACTTGATGGCGTATCTGTGTCAGATAAAGAGGGATAAAATAATCATATTGATTACCCATGATAATCATGGGATAAGATTGTGTGATGAGATAGTAGACATGGCTGTTTGATACTTTTTTCACTGTACAGCCTTATAGACAGCGAATAACCGCCCTTGTTGTGATAACAACAGGGGCGGTTATTTTCTGCCAGCGTATGCTTCAGTTGTTACGTTATTGTTGACTGTGAACTGTAATAGACTTTCCATCTACTAATATTTCAATAGATTCCCCACGAACAAGTGAAAACTTACTGCCGCTTTTATCTACATAAACCTTTATCGTGCGCCCTTGGAAGTGCATATTAAATGTGTAGCTTTCCCAGCCTTGGGGCAAGTGGGGTGCAAAAGATAGTGTATTGCCATAACAACGCATTCCTGCAAAGCCTTGAACTAAACACAACCAAGTGCCCGCCATGTTTGCCATGTGTAAGCCGTCTTTTGTATTTTTGTGCGTATTGTCCAAGTCTAAGCGAGCGGTAAACATAAAGTAGTCATATGCTTTTTGGTGTTCGCCAATTTCACTGGCGAGAATACTGAATACTGCTTTTGACAATGTTGAGTCGTGGGTGGTTACGGCATCATAAAAGTGGAAATTTTCCCGTTTTTGTTCCATTGTAAAATAATCGCCAAGCAGCACCATGGCAAGCACAAGGTCGGCTTGCTTACATACATTGTGTCTATAGATGACAAGGGGGTGATAATGCAACAATAAGGGGAAGTTTTCCTTTGGAATATCCTTGATTGGCATAGGCTTGCGGTCTAAAAAGCCTTCATCTTGAGGGAATATTTGTGTATCTGGACGATAGGGAAGGTACATTGCTTCACTGGCATTATCCCAGTCTTGTATTTCTTCCTCTGAAAGGTTCGTTTTATTTTTAAGTGCTGTATATTTTTGTGGGTCTTTCGCCTGCAAGTCATTGAGCGTGCGTATGGCACTTAGCATATTTTCTCTTGCCATCAAATTAGTATATACATTATTGTTAACCACGGCATTATATTCATCTGGGCCTGTCACGTGATTGATACAAAACTTGCCGCCTTTTTCTGTATTAAAAAAACCTAGGCTATACCATAGACGTGCGGTTTCCAAAAGCATTTCTGTGCCATAGTTACAAAGAAATTCTGTGTCATTTGTAAAACGTACATAGGAAGCTATAGCATAAGCAATGTCTGCGTTTATATGGTATTGGGCTGTTCCTGCGGCATAGTATGCAGAACATTCTTCTCCGCCAATGGTGCGCCATGGATAAAGTGCGCCTTTGTCGTGACCCAGTTCTTTCGCCCTTACTCGTGCTTGGTCTAAAATAGAATAACGGTACATGAGTAAAGCCTTTGCAATTTGTGGGCTGGAATGCAGCATAAATGGCAGGACGTAAATTTCTGTATCCCAAAAATAATGCCCTTCATATCCAGAACCTGTTAAACCCTTTGCGGCAATATTTGTGCGCCCGTCCTGTCCTGTGGATTGTAGTAGATGAAACATGTTAAACCGCAGGCCTTGGAGTGTGGCATCATCCCCAACAATATCCATGCCTACTTCATCCCAGAAGTTTTTATAAAAGGTCTTTTGTTGCGCTGCAAATGTGTCATAACTTTGAGTATCTGCGGCGGACAGTGCTTCATCTCGGCATTGTTTTGCATCAAAATTTTTACTTTCACCAGAATAGTATGTTGCAAATTTTTCTACAATAATCTCTTGACTTGTGTTGCCCTTGAATGTCCATGCACTTTCACCAGTGGGGGTTGCTTTTGCATTGGTGACTTGATGGGTTATTGCAGCGGCTACAGACATTCCGCTGGACTTGGTTGCCAGCACAGTATATGCACCATAGTGTGGTTTGAATGTACCGCTGGTAGTTAAAATCATATTCATGTCTTTGCCTGTGGCTGTACGAGGGTCATCACTTTTGGCTATTTCAAACTCAGGCTTATACACACCAGATGTAACCTCTACATCACACCCCCCTGAAATTCCTGTGATTTTCAGACGCATTGCGGCAAGGTGTTTATTTTCTTGGCTGACTAACCGTTCTATTTGTACCTTTATTGACCCGCCTTTTTTTGTTTTGTACGAGAAGGTGCGTGTCAAAATGCCTGTATATAAATCCAGTTCTCTTACATGATTGGTTAGACTTTGGGAAAATGTAACATGTTCGCCGTCAGCTTTTATTGTAAAACCCTTGGTTTCAGCCACGTGGGAAATGGTTTGACTATTTTTAGCAAAGGCATAGGCTGATTCACCATAAAGTATGGGCGCAGTATCATATACCCCATTGATGTATGTGCCCTTAATGCTTCGTGTGCCAGTAGGGGCATCTTCTTCTAAATTGCCTCTAAAGCCTAGATATCCATTGGCAAGGGCAAAAACGGATTCATTTTCTGCAAGGTGTTGCGGGTTGAAACCTATTTCTGTAATCTTCCACGGATGAATTGGGAACTTTGCATTATTCATTTGAACGCCTCCAAGATTATGACTTTATAAAAATACTATACCCTATATAAAAAATATTTGACATACCTTACGGGGGTATGCTATAATTTTTTTAGGAATCACGAAAGGAGCATAATCATACCATGGAAAAAATAAAAAAAGACTTAGTGACACGACTTAACCGTATTGAGGGTCAGGTCAAAGGCGTAAAATCTATGATAGAGCGCGGGGAGTACTGTGATGATGTACTCACCCAAATCACCGCAGTCAAGTCAGGCATGAACGCTGTTGCAAAAATTTTGCTTGAAAGCCACATGCGTACCTGTGTTACTGAAAAATTGCAAGATGGTGATGAAGACGTTGTTGATGAATTTATTAAAACGATTGGCAGAATGTTGAAATAAAAGGGAGATTAAAATGACAACATTAACACTAAATATAAGCGGTATGACCTGCGCCGCTTGTGCGCGGAATGTTGAGCGCATTGTAAACAAACAAGTAGGTGTAACAAGCGGGCAAGTTAACTTGGGCACAGAAAAACTGATGCTGGTATTTGATGAAAGCGTGATAAGTTTAGAAAAAATATTTGCCCAAGTTGCCCGAGGTGGATTTGCACTGCACCTGCCAGAAAAGGAAGCAACACTTTCTGCCGAAGCCGAAGAATCAGCCCTTCGTAAAGCAGATGAAATGGCGGAACTTTGGCGGCGGTTTATCATTTCTGCAATATTTACAGTGCCGCTGACACTCTTTTCCATGATTCCTATGACCCTTTACTATTTGGGGCTTGAGTGGATTCCACCGAATTTTGACCCTATGCATTATCCTGTTTTTAACGGAATAGCACAGCTACTTATGACAATTCCTGTAATGGTTGTAAATCACGGGTGTTTTAAAAATGGTTTTCGTGCGCTATTTAAAGGACACCCCAATATGGATTCACTGATTGCCAAGGGAACCCTTGTGGCATTTTTGTACAGCCTATGGTTGACAGGTGAAAACATATTTCTAGATGCCCATAATATGTTTTATTATGAAACAGCGGCAGTTATTTTGACCCTTATCGTACTTGGAAAATACATGGAAGCCAAGGCAAAAGGGCGTACCTCTGAAGCCATAAAAAAGCTGATGGGGCTTGCACCAAAAACTGCAAAAGTTGTGCGTGGCGGTGTTGAGATGGAAATAGCCATTGAAGATGTGGTGGTTGATGATATTATTGCTGTGCGCCCAGGTGAAAAAATGCCTGTAGATGGTATTGTCATAAGCGGGCAGACGGCTGTTGACGAATCTATGCTGACAGGGGAAAGTATGCCAGTGAATAAAAACATTGGTGATTCAATTATTGGCGCAAGCATTAACAAAAACGGTGCGATTCAGTATCGCGCAACCAAGGTGGGTAAGGATACTGTACTTTCCCAAATTGTAAAGCTTGTGGAAGATGCACAAAATTCAAAAGCCCCCATTGCACGGTTGGCAGATATTATTTCTGGGCATTTTGTTCACGTGGTCATTATCGTGGCGATTTTGGCAGGTGCTGCATGGTTTATTTCAGGGCAGGAAATTGCTTTTTCACTGACGATTTTAGTGTCTGTACTGGTTATTGCATGTCCCTGCGCCCTTGGACTTGCCACGCCCACTGCAATCATGGTTGGTACAGGTAAGGGTGCAGAAAACGGGATTTTAATAAAGGGAGGAGAATCCCTTGAAACTGCCCACAAAATCCAGACCGTTATCTTGGATAAAACAGGCACAGTAACAGAAGGTAAACCCCATGTGACAGATATCATTGCTAATGGAAACCATGCTGTTGATGAAATTTTACGACTGGCGGCGGCGGCAGAAAAGTCTTCCGAACATCCTTTAGGTGAAGCCATCGTAAGCCATGGTATGGAGAAGTTCGGTATGTTGCCTGAACCAGAACACTTTAATTCCATCACAGGGCAAGGCATTGAAGCCCGTATCGATGGCTTTGATATTCTGATAGGAAACAAAAAACTCATGGCAACCCGTGAAATCAACATCACTGAATATGATAATGACAGCAATACCCTTGCAAACGAGGGCAAAACCCCTATGTACATGGCGATAAATGGCGAAGCCGCCGGCATTATTGCCGTGGCAGATGTGATAAAACCTACCAGCAAAGCGGCAATTGAACGGTTAGAATCTATGGGAATCAATGTGGTCATGCTGACAGGTGACAACAAGCGCACGGCTGAAGCTGTAGCAAAACAAGCGGGTATACAGTCTGTACTGGCAGAAGTGTTGCCAAGCGACAAGGCGGAAAACGTGAAGAAATTACAAGCCCAAGGGCAAATTGTAGCCATGGTTGGTGATGGAATCAATGACGCGCCTGCACTGGTGCAGGCAGATGTTGGTATTGCCATAGGCGGCGGCACAGACGTAGCCATAGAATCAGCAGAAATTGTACTCATGCGCGGCGATTTGCAGGGCGTTTCTCAAGCCATCTATTTAAGTAAGCGCACAATGCGCAACATCAAACAAAATCTTTTCTGGGCATTTGCATACAATGTATTGGGCATTCCCATTGCCATGGGCGCACTATACCTTTTTGGCGGCCCTTTGTTAAGTCCCATGGTTGCCGCTGTAGCAATGAGCTTTAGTTCGGTTTCTGTGCTTATGAATGTACTGCGCCTAAAACGTGTAAAGTTGACATGAAAACATGAGAAAAATAAGCCTATCCATTTGAAATGGGGGCTTGTTTTTTCCATTAAAATCCTAATCTATTACATGTAGATATGTAGGATATGCTATGTTATAATGACCTTGTCTAGCTTGAATGATAAGGGATGGATTGAATGACCACAAAGAATTTAAAGATACAAACTATGTTACTTGGAATTTTTTGTGTCTCAGTGATTGCATTTATTTCCATTGGCGTAGTTGTATATGTCAACGTGTCCTCCATGAATGCAATCGTGCGTGACAAGACTTATCACAACGTCATGCCTATGATACATATTAACGAAATAACCACAAGCTCATGGATGGTCAGCAATAAAGTGCGGGATGTCATCATAGAAGACGACCCTGATATATTGGACGCACTGTTTCATGAAATGCATCACTACTTAGAAACTATACGGCGCAATATCAATAACTATATTCAACTGATGGTTGATGAAAACCAGCTAGATTCAGATGAATTTCGTCTTGTCGCACAAATGAGTATCGAAGCCTCTAACTGGGCGATAGAAATACACAATGTGACTCAATTTGCAATCAATGGTCAAGATGATGCTGCAATCGAGCGTTTATATGATTTAGTATTACCAAGAGGCGAGGTGATTCAAGACATTTTAAGTGAGCTTGTTTACCGCAGTGAACAGCAGGCAATGGTTTATCTTGAAGAATCAAGACTTAGCTATGTAAGAACTACCACATTGGTTGTGGTCATTGCTGGGTCTGTTTTGGTGCTTATGCTTTGTATATGGATATTTGTCGTCATATATACAAACCGCGCAGTGAAAAAAACCATTGCAGCATCAGAAGCCCTTTCTAATGGTGAAACCTATGTTGGAGGGCTTGTAAATGATAAAACAGAAATAGGGCAAATTGGCAGGGCATTAAAACATGCCGCAGAGTCCATGTCTGATGTTATAGATGCTAACTTTAACGTACTCAAGATGGCAAGTGCAGGATTTTTAAATGAGCGCGTATATGATGCAGGCTATAAAGGTAATTATTACAAAATGGTTCATGGGGTCAACATGCTTTTGGATACATTTTCTAATCACCTAGATATTATTCCTGTGTCTATCGCATTCTTTAATTCAATGGGACGGTTTATATATGAAAATCAAGCGATGCGTGAAGTTTTTGTGCGCACAGGCATTGAAAATGAGGAGTTTTTGAAAATCATCATATCCACGGATGATAATATGCACACAAGTATCACCAAAGCTTTTACAAATCATGAAAGCGTTATCACATCAATTACATTAAAATCCTATGATGATAGTGAAGAATACGCATATGAAGTTGCCCTAAAGCGTGTGCCCAATGCTGATTTGGATGATTTTAATGTCATGCTGACGATGGCAGATGTAACAGAGCTTGTGAGGGCAAAGACAGAATCAGAAAAGGCGAACCGCGCCAAGACAGAATTTTTGTCTAATATAAGTCATGAAATACGTACACCCATGAATGCAGTCATAGGCATGACACAAATTGCACGTCACTCAAATGATTTTGATAAAGTTAAAAGATATATGCAAAATATAGAAAGTTCATCAAACCATCTGATGGGCATTTTAAATGCGGTTTTGGACATGTCTAAAATTGAAGAAGGCAAGCTTGGGTTAGACGAAGATGCCACAATGCTTTCGGAGAATATTTTTAATGTGGTTTCTATGATGCAAGCAAAAGCATCACAAAACAATGTGTCTATCACTGCAAATGTAGATATTAGTGAAAATTGGGTGATGGCAGATGCATTAAAACTTAACCAAGTGTTAATCAACTTGTTATCCAATGCCATCAAATTTTCGACAAATGGTGGCAGTGTGAGACTGGATGTAGTCCAATCCACTGTAGATGATGAAGGGATAGCCATATATCATTTTCAAGTGGCTGACCAAGGGATAGGTATGAGTGAGGAACAAAGTTCTAAACTGTTCCGTGCGTTTGAACAAGCAGATATGAGTATCACAAAACGCTTTGGCGGCACTGGTCTTGGGCTTTTTATTTCAAAAAGTATTGTGGAACTGATGGGCGGAAACATTAAGGTAGAAAGTGAACAAGGCAAAGGCAGTACATTCTTTTTTGAAATCCGCCTGAATATTTGTAAAAAGCCTAATAAAAAAGATATATCAAATACAGCGTCAGTCGTTTATGACTTTTCAACTTTGCGCGCACTCATATGTGATGATATTGAAATAAACCGCGTTATCGTGACAGAAATGTTGGCTGGCACAGGTATCATCTATGAAGAAGCTTCAAATGGGCGGGAAGCTGTGGATATGTTTTCTTCATCACCTCCAGCACATTTTGACTTGATTTTAATGGATATGCAAATGCCGGAAATGGATGGTTGTGAAGCGGCAAAAGTCATACGCGCCATGGCGCGTGAGGATAGTAAAAAGGTCACGATTGTAGCCATGACCGCCAACGCAATGCAAGCAGATATAGAGCTTGCTTTAATATCGGGCATGAATGCCCATGTTGCAAAGCCAATTGATATGGAAAATTTAATGGAAACCATTGAAGGATTATGTATGCAATGTACTTAAAATAGGGGGATTGAGTCATGAGACAGTTTTTACTATTGGCGATTATTTTACTGATAGTCTTGGTTGGTTGTTCACGGGAAGAAGATTTGACGACCACCATCACGGTGGTTACATCCTTTGGGCATCATGACGGTACTTTAGTATTTACAGAAGCCTATACTGCTTTTGAGGAAGCAACAGGCTATACAGTAAACCATGTGTGGGCAGAAGTCATCAATGAGGAGTGGAAAGCGCAAGTGGTAAAGGATTTTCATGGGGGAAATATACCTGATGTGTTGTTCTTTTTTACTGGTGCAGATGCAGATGAACTTGTGCTAAATAACTATTTTGTTCCAATCAGTGAAATTCGTGCTGAGTTTCCAGACTTTGCTTCAAATATGAGAGACTCGCTTTTGCCTGTGTCTCCAGCGGATGGACGGCAATATTCAGTGCCGGTAAATGGCTTTTGGCAGGGGCTATTTGTTAATTTGCGTGTATTGGAATCCAGCGGGGTGGATTTTCCTGGTGGGGACTATACATGGGCGCAATTTCTTTTGGATAGCCAAGCCATACTTGACGCAGGGTATACACCTATCGCCTTGTCTCTTTACGAGATACCCCATTATTGGTTTGAGTTTGCGATATTCAACAATGGGGGCATGACGAATCATCTTTCATTGCCAAGATATGCTGGCGACGATATAAGCATGGCGTGGGCAGATGGGCTTAGAGATATACAATATTTGTACAACAGAGGTTTTTTACCTGTAAACACTTTAACTGCAACTGACCATGAAACAGGAATGCTGATGATTGAACACCAAGCAGCGTTTATGGTAGACGGCTCATGGAAAATGGGATGGTTTGAGCGGTATGCTGAAAATATAGATGATTTTGCAGTCACATTTGTGCCTGCGCGGGAAGCAAGAGACCCAAGGGATATCATAGGCGGGCTGTCTATGGGGTACTACATTACCAGAAGTGCATGGAATGACCCTGCTCGTCGTCAAGCCAGTGTAGAATTTGTAATGGCATTAACTACGGATGAAGTCATAGCATCCTTTGGCACTTTGGCCATTACAGCGTTGGAGGATGGTGTCATGCCGCCTGAAAATGCGAATGCTTTTACACGGTCTGCTATTGAAATGACACGCAACACAACAGGGGTGGTTGCTGCGGTACAAGATAAGTTGCCCACACAAGTACGCCGAACGCTTTTTGAGTATATTCCATATGTAGTCACTGGAATAATGACTCCAGAGGAAGCAATTAACAGTAGTCTTGGACTGCACTAATGTTTAGAATTTTCGTGTAATAAGATAATGCACCAGCCCTTGCAGTATGGTTTTGTGTGCCTCGGGCATGGTGTTTATTAAATGAAGGCTGATTTTAGATAACCGCTCGATTTCATTGTCTGCATAAAGTTTTGCGCCTGTGGCTTCAAAAATTTCACGTACAGTGTCTAAATCTTGAATGGTTGCCGTTGGATTTCCATAGATTGCGTCTAGGGCGACGCGTTGTGCTTCGGTGGCGTGTTTATAGGCATAGCCATAGAGCAAAGTTTGTTTTTTCTCATGAATATCTGATAATGCAGGTTTGCCTAGGGATTCTTCACTGCCATAGATACCTAAAAGGTCGTCTTTTATTTGAAAGGCAATGCCTAAAGGCATTGTGATGTCATGCAAAAGATTGAGTAGGTTATCATCTGCACCGCTGTAAATTGCACCAAGCATGATTGGACCAACCAAAGTGTACCATGCTGTTTTATATTCAAAAATATGCCCTACTGTATTTGTAAAATTTTCGTAATCATCAGGAATGTCTATAGGGTGCATTGGTAAAGACACATCCATGATTTCGCCTTCTAATGTGGTTAACTGAATTTGTGAAAATAGACGGAAGATTTTGATGAGTGTTTCAGGAGGTATGTTGGACTCTGCCAGGATTTTATTGGCTAGAAACAACCCATAATCTCCAATACATATTGCGCGGCTATTGCCAAAATGAGGGTCACTTTCTGCGGTGTGAATCGTGGCACGCCCGCGGCGCATGGGGCTTTTATCAATAATATCATCGTGAATTAAAATGGCGGTTTGAAAAAGCTCATACGCCATCGCCACAGGTAAAAATCCATCGGATTTTTCGCCTGCTATTTCTGCACCTAGCTTTATCATTGCACCGCGAATGCGCTTTCCCCCTTGGTTTTGGTCATAGAAATCCTTTATTGCTTCGGGTAAGAAAGCCTTGCCTTTGACAGATACGATGACCTTTTGCAGATATTCGTCTGCGGCTGTTTCAATTTCATTTTTTGCTTGTGCTAAAAAATTTGTAAACAGTAAAAAACCATGGATATCTTCAATAATATCTGCCGGGGCAGAGGCACTTCCAGCCAACCCAATGCGTAGACCTGTTTCAGGAAAGTTTTTCACGTTTAACATCTCCTCTAGTGATGATACAAATAATGTGGTTGGACATTCTAGTTTACAGGCTTCGTACAGTTCAAGGGAGTTTGCACTTTTTTTGTCTCCTACCACTACCATGATGTCTGACTCTTTTGCCATTTCAGTTGCTTTTGTAATACGCTTGGCAGTGACATCACACAAGGTATCATGAATTTCTGCATGGGGGAATTTTGCAGTGATTTGTGCTACAGCTTTGTCCCACCACGCCTTTTTACAAGTGGTTTGACCCACAACACATATAGGTTTGGTATCACTTTCTATATCATGTAAGTGAGACGCTTCTGTTACAATGATTGCCGCACCTTCTTTACACCAGCCGTGAGTGCCTATGGTTTCGGGGTGATTGTGCTTTCCTATAATGATAACGCGAGGTTTATCACTGACGATTTTATGGATATTTTTAACCTTTGGACAAGTGCAGTCGATAATTTTTGCATTTTTTTTTGCCAGCACTTCATAATCCTTGCGAGGAATACCATGGGCGCGGATGATTACGGTGCTGTTGTTGGGTATTTCATTGATAGTTTCTACAACTTTAAAGCCTTTTTTGCGGTACCTATCCATCACATGCTGATTATTGACTAAATCACCATAGATATAGATATTTGAACCCTGTTGAGCATTCGCTTTATGTATTGCCCCTTGAACGCCATAGCAAAACCCAGATTCTTTAACTGTTTTAATCATAAAAAAATCCCCTCACATGATGATGACTATATGCTAAGATATTGTCACGAAAATGTAAAGGGTTTCTTGTATGTGTGAAGCTAAAAATAGTTTAGATTACCTGTTGACAAATACAGTTTTTATTGATATTATTGATAATAATTATCACTAGATAATTGCATTGAAGGGAGATGCAAATTATAATGGTTAAATTTACACCAGACTTGGAAACAAAAGTGTCCCAAATTGATACGCAACATAAGGAACTGTTTAAAAGAATCAATGATGTAGTGGCTATGGGTATGAAGTCCGTAAGCAAAGAAGAAACGGATAAAACTTTTAAGTTTTTGGGCGATTACATCAACGCCCATTTTCGGGATGAAGAAGCATTGCAACGCAAATCAGGTTATCCCAAATATGACTGGCATCGTGACCAGCATAAGCAGTTTGTTGAAGCTTTCAATAAGCTGAAACTTGAGTATAATCAAAATGGGCCATCTGCCGCTTTTACATTACAACTGAATAAATCCATTATTGATTGGATTGTTAAACATATCCGTCATGTGGATATTGAGTTAGGAAAATTTTTAAACGAAAAATCGTAAATTAAAAAAACGCGTCTAGTGAGCGATTACCGCTTAGTTTAGGCGCGTTTTTTATTGAGTGTTTTATTTTCCTGTGCCAGTGCCTATCATTCTTGTCATGCCTGAAATAGGTAAAGTTTGCAACCATACCTTACCTGGGCCAATTAAGTTGCCCAGCAATAAACCTTCGCCGCCAAAGGCTATATTTTTCAATCCTTTTACCATTTCAATGTCAAAGGAAACGGTGGGTTCCATTGCCGCTAGGTTTCCTTGGTCTATGACAAGTTTTTCGCCAGCGGCTAAGTTATACTCTTTGGATGCTCCGTCAATTTCAATAAAAACTAAACCATTGCCGCTGAAACGCTCAAGGATAAAACCTTCCCCTGCAAACAACCCTGCGCCCAGACGTTTATTAAAGTGAATGTCAATATCCACACCGCTGGTACAGGCGATAAACGCATTTTTTTGTGCAATCAAGTCTTTTCCGCCAGACACGTCATACACCATGATTTCCCCCGGAAAGGACAACCCAAATGCAATTTCTTGGTCTTCTATCATGGCGGTGTAGTGGTTGAGGAACATAGAGTTTCCTGCCAATGTACGCTTTAACCCTTTAAGTACACCACCTGTGGTGTTTGTGTCCATCTTAATCCCTGCTGTACGCCAAGACATGCCGCCCCGTTGTGTCACCACTGTTTCGCCTTTTTCAAGTTCACAAATGACTACGGGGAAACTTCCCCCTTCGATTCTATACTGCATGTTTTCTACCTCCCTTTCATGAGCATAGTATACTACATACACGCAAGTTCTGCACTATAAGTGACTTCCTTTATACGTTGCTTGATGGCGGCTTTTTCTTCTTGGGTTATGCCACTAAGTTTTTGCACAGCGTCTTGTGCTTCTTTTAAAATGTCCATATCGCGGTACAGGTTAGCGATTGTGAAGCTTGGCAAACCATGCTGACGTGTGCCAAAAAAGTCTCCTGCACCCCGTTGCTCTAGGTCAAGTTCAGCAAGCTTAAAGCCATCGGTGGTTTGGGTCATGGCTTTCATTCGGGATTTTGTTTGTGTGTTTTTTGAGTCAGTTATCATCACACAATAAGATTGAGCAGCCCCACGTCCTACACGCCCACGCAATTGATGAAGCTGGGACAGCCCAAAGCGTTCAGCATTTTCAATAATCATAAGGGTTGCGTTTTCTACATGGACACCTACCTCTATGACAGTGGTTGAAACTAAAACTTGGGTTTCCCCCCCTTTAAATGCAGACATAATGGATTCTTTTTCGGCTGATTTCATTTTGCCATGAAGATAGGCTATTTTTATTTCAGGAAGTCCAGTGGATAGTTCCTGTGTATAGTTCAGTACGTTTTGAAGTTCAGATTTAGACGTGCTTTCTAGGTTTTCTTCAATGGCAGGGCAAATAATATACACTTGGCGGGCTTGTGTGGTTTCTTTGCGAATAAACTCATGAAGACGTGGACGATAGGAGGAATCTACACAATAGGTTTTGATTTCCTGCCGCCCAGGGGGAAGCTCGTCAATAATTGAAATATCTAAATCACCGTATAGAATCAGCCCTAATGTGCGTGGGATAGGGGTTGCAGTCATCACTAATGTGTGTGGCGTTTTTGAATTGCCGCCTTTTTGGGTTAGGGTTAACCGCTGATTTACGCCGAAACGATGTTGTTCGTCTGTAATGCACAAACCTAAATGATGATAAATGACCGAGGGCTGAATCAGTGCATGTGTGCCAACAATCATGGATGCACGTCCATCATGTATTTTTGCCAATGCTTCACGGCGGGCTTTCGCCCCTAATGCCCCTGTAAGCAGTACAGTTTCAAAACCCAGGGGCTGGAAAAACTGTGTACAGGCAATATAATGTTGATTTGCAAGTACATCTGTAGGTGCCATTATGGCAGCTTGATAACCATTGGTCATGGCAATATAAGCAGCTGCCATTGCCACAACTGTTTTTCCAGAGCCTACATCCCCTTGGATAAGGCGATTCATGCGGCTGCCGCTGCGTATATCATCAGCAATATCATGAAGCACATTGGATTGCCCATGGGTTAGCGTGAAGGGAAGTTCTTTTAAAAAGGGTGTGTAGTCTGTGTTGAAGAAAGGAAACCCTGGCTGGGCGGCAATGACCCCTTTCATACTTGAAAGAGTGAGTTGCATAAAAAAAAGCTCTTCAAAAACCAACCGCCGCCGTGCCGCCATAAACCAGTCATCACTGACGGGGAAGTGAATGTTTTTGACCGCTTCTTTGCGTCCGCAAAGGTCAAGTTTTTTGCGGATTTTTGCAGGAAGAAACTCAAAAAAAGCCTCTGGGTTTTCATTGCTGATTTCTAGTGCTTGATGAATGAGTGCGCGAAAAGTTTTTTGAGTGTACTGTTTAGGTGGGGTATACAGCGGAACAATTCGCCCGCCGGAAAGCTCTACATCTCCTGCCTGCTCATAATCAGGGGATTGGATTTGCATACGGGTTTCTGCACTGCCGCCGCCAAAGGTGAGCAGTTTTACTTTGCCCGTGAATATATATTCACTGCCTTTTTTAAAGTACTTTTTTAAATAAGGCTGATTAAACCATGTTAATTCAAGGGTTCCTGTATGGTCTTTTATGATGACTTTTGTGATGGTAAAAAAACCACTGCCGCCTTTTCTGCGTAAGTCGGCATTTTCAGGTTCACGGGCTACGATTCCACGCAAAGTGTTGACTGCGTCGGGGGTTAACTCAGCAATGGTTTTTACATGACTTCTATCATCATAATCACGGGGAAAGTAATTTAATAAATCGGCCACGGTAGTTATACCCGCAGCCGCTAAAGCATCGGCACGTTTAGTACCAACACCAGATAATTTAGTGATATGCATTATTTCACCTTAACAGTTCAAACCGTAATGTGCCTCGGAAAAATTCCACTTCACCATTACGGTATATTGGCGTACCAATATCTATATATCCAAACTTATCATCAACAACTAAATGGATAAGACCAATGCCAAACCCTGGCGCACCTGTAATATACCCAAGCAACTGCCAAGTGTCCCCTTCATCCTCGCTGAAAAAGATGGACGCAGGATGGTCATACCCTTCATAGGATAAAAACATAGCATAAACAATATCATGTACAAATGCCATGTCATAACTGGAACTGCCAAAGGGGGAAGGTGTTGTTAAAGCCCGTGTGGTTTCCCCTGTTGCCCTATCATATCGTGCTATGCCATACCATGGCCCGCCATCTAACCCCCACAAAATGTGGGTGTCAAACACTACTGCACTTGTGGGTTGTAACCCTGCAACGACAGTATCCCAAGTATATCCATTGTCTAAGGAACGCATGATTTGTGCATGATGTCCGTCACCAATGGATTGATACACTGTTCCGTCTTCCATCATCAGTGTAATGTGCATATGAAAATTATGCATTGGCTCAGGCTCAAAAATAAGCTCCCAAGTGTCGCCAAAGTCTAAGGAACGATAGATTCTGCGGGCATTGTCACCATGACCTTTGTAGCCATATTCGGATATAAACATGGTTCCGTTTTGGGATGCAATGTTCCACCGAAGGGGTACACCCGAAAGCACGTCCAGCACCACGCGAAAAGTCTTACCTCCATCAGTAGACTTGTGCAGTTGCCCTGTGTGTATTGGCGAACCGCGGTCTACACTTGTTGTCACAAATAAATTGCCGAAATCGTCCATATAAATGGCATTGACAGGTTTGGGGAAGTAGTGTACAAAAGCCCAGCTTTCACCATGGTCAAAGGATTTTAATAAATAACCTGTTCTCCATCGCTGTGCATGGGGGTCATGGTCATTTTCACGGTCAAGACGTGTTGCCCAAAGTACACCATCATGGGATTCTAAAACAGTAACGCCCCACTCCAAAAACTTAAATGAAGTAATAAATTCTTGAAAATTATCAGGAGGCAGTGTGACACTGGTATCATTGCGGGGTATTTTTATGGGCGCTGCATGGATAACGGATGTTGCCAAAACAACAAAAAGGGTGAAAACTGTAACAAAGGTTACAATTTTATTCCACGGACAAAACATAACTGTAAAGGGGTTGCCCGCCATCGTAAATCTCTACCTCTGCCATTGGATATTTTTCGCTGATGTATTCTGCCAATGTTTCGGCAGATTCCGCCGTTGCGCCTTCTCCGTGATAAATGCTCACCAAGTCGCCCCCTTTAGCCAGCATGTGGTCAATGAGCGCGGTTGCGGCACTTTGCATATCTTTTTCCACCAGTGCAATATCACCGTCATAAATACATAGAAAATCCCCTTGTTTTATTTCGTGTCCGTCAAGCACTGTATCCCGTACGGCATGTGTAATTTGCCCAGAATGCACAGCTTCCATGGCTTCTTTCATCCCTGCAAGATTCTCTTCTAGGCTGATGGTGTCAGAATTGGCGACAACACAAGCCACGCCTTGGGGGATAGATAGTGTAGGCACAACATGGACACTTTTGCCTTGAACAAATTTGCCTGCTTGTTCGGCAGTCAGAATAATATTTTTATTGTTTGGCAAGACGATTACATGGTCTGCATTCACCCGCTCAATGGCTTGAGAAATATCATCTGCGCTGGGGTTCATACTTTGTCCCCCTTCAATGACAACATCTGCGCCTAGCCCTTTAAAGAGTTCTGCCATGCCCTTACCTGCAACGACGACAACCACACCAAGGGCTTTAGGCGGTTCAGTGCTTTTTGAAAAATCAAAATTTTCTGTGTGTTGCTGTTTCATATTATCAATTTTAATATTCAGAAGTTGCCCAAATTTAAGGGATTGTTCTAAAGCTTTACCAGGGTGGTTTGTATGGACATGGACTTTAACCAGCCCTTCATCTTCAATAACCACAACAGAATCACCAATGGTTGGCAGATACTCGCGGAGGGCTTCTTCTGCATTTTGAGTGATTCCAGGTTTACGTTTGTCTGCTGGGGTGAGTTCCACCAAAAATTCTGTGCAATATGCAAATTTGATATCGTCCACATTGATTGTGCCAAGATGTGTACCTTCAACAGAATCTGGGGCTTGTTCAAGCAGTTCTATGTCACCCTGTATCTCTAAGGCTTTCATCGCGCCTTTGAGAAACATCACAATGCCCATGCCGCCAGAATCCACTACCCCTGCCTGTTTCAACACAGGCAACATGTCTGGTGTTTTAGCCAGCATTTGGTCAGCCCGTTCAATGACAAATTTAAGGCATTCACCAATGTCTTCTTCGTCAAAAGCCACTTCAAATGCGGCTTCGGCGGCGGCACGTCCAATGGTTAACATAGTGCCTTCTTTAGGCTTCATAACTGCCTTGTATGCCATTTCAGATGATTTTGCCAAAGCCTCTGCAAGGTCAGTGGATGTGGCAGTGGTTTTGCCTTCCAGCCCCTTGGCAAAACCTCTGAATAATTGCGATAAAATAACACCCGAGTTGCCTCGTGCGCCGCGAAGCGCACCATTGCTTGCGGCTTTTGACACATCAGAAACTTTGGGTGAGCTTTGCTTCACCGTTTCTTTTGCCGCGGCTTGTACTGTATGCGCCATGTTTGTTCCTGTATCACCATCAGGCACGGGAAAGACATTGAGTGCATTGAGTGCGGCTGTGTTTTTTGTGACCTCGTTTGCGCCGCCTATTATCAGTTTTACCAGAAGATTTCCGTCTATGCTTATTAGTCCCAACTTGCGCGCCTCCCTATTCCGTCCGTACTGCTTCAATATATATATTCACTTCGCGTACAGTCATTCCAACCGCTTGCTCCACGGCATAGCGCACGTTCTCTTGAAGCGTGTCTGCTATGGCGGCTAAGTTTGTGCCGTAGTCTACAATAATCCTTAGGTCTATGATTAACTCGTCAGTTTCCAATGTTTCAACATGAACACCTTTTGACAGGCTTTCAATTTTAAGCAAGTGAACAAGCCCGTCACGCAGGCTTTTTGCCGCCATGCCAACAACACCATAACACTCCATAGCCGAAAGACCTGCTATACGCGCAATGACCTCATTTGACATGCTAATCGTACCCAGTTCATTTTTTATCTTAGATTGCATTATTAACCTCCCTAAAATGCCGTCATCTGCCCTATATTATACACCAGCAAGCTTCTATGACAATACCTAATGAGAAAATCATAGGACAAAAAAGCACACCCCCGTTAACTAAGACAGATTTCTTAGAAAATAGTTGTGTGCAATTGTCCTCTCCAGCCCAGATAAAAAGGGCTGGTGTAATGAAAATAAAAAAGAACGCAAGGACTGGCAAAGAAAATCCTTAAAAAACTCTGCCATCCACCTTACGCTCCTTAGAAATTTTAAATGTCAAAAAAACAACATACACCATCTGCCAACATACAAGGCTCAAAATCTCGCCTCCCATTGAAATGTGAGGGAAAAAATGATAAACTGTGCCTGTAGTGGCGGTGAAAATCCGTGGGCGTAAGATGATTGCTCTCATCCTTGCGTTCGCTATGTGGGCTTTGAAACCACATAGTCGCTACGTGCCATTTCCATTGAAAATGGAAACAAGTACATTCTACTTGATTCGTCAAGAAAATGCAACCAAAATTTTGCTTTGTCGTAAAAAATCAAAATACCCCCTGATATCACTTTTCAAATGTGATATCAGGGGGTATTTTATTTGTCTTCAATGGTTACACCCTTTGTCCACCTCCTGCATAGTATGTTAATGTACCACACGAACAGCAAAGGAGGACACACAATGTATGACGGATGCCATCTATACGGAATGCCTTTTGAAAGAAGAGAAGAGAATATAGAGGAAGCCCGCGCCATTTATGACCCATACAGCTATCCGCTTTATTGGCGTATGCGCCGCCATTTCAGAAATCGCAGCTGGCCTTATGACTATTATCGCAGAGGTTGGTAAATTTCGCTTAACAATAGCACCAATAAAAAACCGCGCAGTTTATCACACCCTTGCGCGGTTTTTTGTATGCTAGGAAATTGCATTCGCAATTTCTCAGCGTTGGGTCGGTAAGACAAACGTGCCGATGGCACGTTTTCTAGTTTAGTTTTTTCTTAGTTTAAAACACAGTCGTTAATACTGCCGCGGCGGCCTCTTGTACAGCCTTTGCAACCAATACATTCTTTTACAGGCTGGTCAGTTTTTGCTTTTTCCAGCCAGTTTAAGTCACAAAGATACCCACGGGCAAGGGCGATAAAGTCTACGTCTTGTAAAATGGCAGTTGCTTGCTTAGGGTTTCTAATGCCGTTGACGGCGATGACAGGCTTGGTGACTTGTTTTTTTATTTCCATTGCAGAGGCTACAATCCAGTTGTACATATTATTTTCTTCATATTTCATGTCAGCAGGCTGTCCGTTGGGAATACCTGCACTGATATGGAAAAGGTCTACCCCTGCGGCTTCAAATGCTTTTGCATAAGTGATACTTCCCGCCAAGTCAGGGTCGTTGCCAGGCATTCTTATTGCAATAATAAAATCTTCGCCCATGACATGACGCATTTCTTTTATGATGTCTATGACGATTTTTGATTTTTCTTTGCCGTAAATATCATCGCGGGTGTTGATTTGAGGGGATAAAAATTGATTGAGTAAGTACCCGTGACAGGCGTGAAGTTCTACACCATCAAAACCCGCCTTTTTCGCACGTTTTCCTGCGTCTAAGAACTGCTGTTTTACATGTTCTATTTCTTCGGTAGTCATGGCACGGGCTGCTTTGTCACCACGTTTACAGTCGGATGATGATACGTTTTCACTGCTTACCGTTGGCGGTGCTTGAATGCCTGCGTGCATGATTTGAATGAGCGCAACAGCATTTTCTGCATGGGCAGCTTTGGGCAGGGCAGACAGACCTTCAACAAAAGTATCATCCCATATGCCAAGCTGGGTTTCATGTAAACGCCCTGTGGCTTCAATGGCGGTGGCTTCTACAATCATGATACCGCATCCTGCGGCGGCTATACGGTTGTAATGTGCTACAACCTCTGCATTGATTTTGCCGTCTTTTACGTCTTTGTCAAAAATGACGACAGGGGGATAGACCAGACGGTTTTTAATAGTCTTGCCTTTGAGTTCAAAAGATTCAAATAGCATAAAAACAACTCCCTTAAATTTTATAGAGAGTATACCATGAGTTGATGCGCCATGCAAAAAACATGTTATGCCTACAAACCCAGCAAACATAAGGGTTTCAAGACACAAAAAAACCAAAAATTTAGTCATAAATGAGTATATAGTCAACATAGACATAGTATTAGGTGGCGCATAAATTGTTGAAATATAAAAAATTGCTTTTATGATTTGGAAAAAGCCGCCAAATCGTAAACTCCCAAATAGACTTACTTAATTGACCTATTTAAAAAATATAATTGCGATTTTAACTCACTGTTTGAAAATATATACCTTCGCGTTTGCTTTACAGCCGAGAGCAAGGGTATTTGGGGAATGACAGGCTTTGAAACCCTTGCCATTTTTTTGTTGAAAAATTGGACAACCTTTGATATAATGAATTTGGGCTTGATTCATATTGAATGAGAGTATTGTATTGGGAAGGGGATATAATGGATTACATTCAAATATTTCATACATTTGTTGGAAGTTTTTTTGGATTTGGATTTGCATTGCTAACACAGTTTATACTGACACAAATAACAAAAAGCATAAACTCCAAAAAGGTAAAAGTCAATTTGAATGACGAACTAAAGCACATATATGATGGTTACTACGATAAAGAGAGCAATCAGGTAAAAAATGGACGAATCTATTTTAGTACGCCTATTTGGGATTCTGTAATTTCTACTGGTGATATTTTAGTTATAATAAAACAGGATAAAGACTATTACGATAAAGTTGTTAGCGTTTATTGTATCCTAAAAACTATTGACAAGCTGGAAGCAGAGAATAACCCTAATTATAAAGATTTGATTTATGAAAGTAAACAGTATGTAATAGAAAGAATAAGAAATACATTAAATATCAATTGAGGTGACTATACATGAGCGACAACAATGAGAATCGCAGAACTTTGGTAATTCCATCTGAAAACATGAATATTGAAGCTAGAATTGAACCAGTAAATGCTAAAATTGAAAAATTGACTCAAAATAAAACAAAGCGTGTTTATGAAATTTATGATTCAGACGAATATTTCTCAAAGTATAAACCCTCATTGTCAATGATAGAGCGATCGCGCGAATTTGAGAACGTTGCTTTAATGACAATGATTGGATTAGAGGACAGGAAAGAAGAGTGGTTGGGTACACCAGAACAATGGGAATTGATTGATAAAGAATTTCCTAATACTACTCGTGTATTGGCATTTAATGGTGAAATTGTAGGGTATTATTTTTATCTTTTTATTAAAGAAGAATATTTTAGTGAGTTGAAAAAGGGAAATTTAACCGACAGTAACATTACCATTGATATGGTTGATATTTCAGGTATAAAGGGCAAATATTTATGTTATTTTGTGGATATAGCTATTGTTCAAAAGCATAGGTGGGTAGGCGCAAGCCTACTTCTTGAAGATTTTGCAAAGCAATTGGAGAATTATGCTAAAAATGAAATATATGTGTCGGAAGTTTGCACAATTGGATTTACACAGAGTGGGGAAGATATGTGTGTACGTTTGGGGTTAGATAATGTGAGTAAAAATATTTATTCATTAAAGTTGATTCCTTTCCCGCAATCGCTTGTGAAAAAATATCCTAAAAGCAAAAAAGTAAAAACTTTAGAAAAGTTAAAAAAACTATATGATGAAAATAACTATAATGAATAGTTATTGAAAACTGTGCAAAGGTAGTAAATCAAAAGGCACATAACCGCGCTGCAAAGGATTCATTTTCCGTTAGCATTAGGCGCGGTTTTTAGTGTAAATATAGAAATACAGGCGGGGAGAGTCGTCTTTTTTTATGTGTGAAAAAACATACGCATTGTAGGGGTTGTGTTTCCTAAATATGCTCCAATAAAATCTTCACGCCAATCATGATAAGCATTGCACCCCCAATGAATGCGGCTTTTGACTTAAACTTTACACCCACTGCACCGCCAATATACACGCCTACCCCAGAAATAATAAAGGTGACAACCCCAATCAATACCACTGCGGGCAAGATATCTACATATAAAAATGCCAAAGACACACCCACCGCCAGTGCGTCAATACTGGTGGCAAGGGCAAGGGGAAGCATATGCCGTGGCGAAAGTGATGATTCTACTGTGTCCAGTTCTTTTTTTAGCCCGCTTGAAATCATTTTTCCCCCAAGGAAAAGTAATAGCACAAAGGCTATCCAATGGCTATACGCCACAATGTGCGAAGCAAATCTACTGGCTATCAAATAGCCAATAAGGGGCATAACTGCCTGAAAACCGCCAAAGTATAACCCTACAATAAGGTTTTTTTTAATTCCTGTGTGGGGCATGGTAAGCCCAATGCTGACTGCCACAGCAAAAGCATCCATAGATAAACCGATAGCCAGCATAAAAATTGCGAAAGTTCCCATATCTTAAAACCTCCATGACATAGCATTCCCATAAATAAATGACATTAAGTCTGTAAAATATAAGCAAAATATGATATAACCTTAGATATAAAGCGGAGGTGCGAAATGCATGACGAAAAAGAAAGCCTAAAACTGGAAACTGTGAAGGAAGTTATACTCGCGCAAATTGATAAGTTAGGCGAAGGACTTATTGCAAAAAAAGCACATGTGCTGGAAACGCGGGCAGAAATGTGGCGTGAAGCACGCAGAGCCATATCAGATTTTGATGATATTGCAGATTTAACAATTTTTGCAGATGACGTAGAGCGAACCGAAGTTCAATATGTAAAAGCAAGTGAAGATATAAAAAAGCTGAGTAAAATGTTAGGCTCGCCATATTTTGCACGCATAGATTTTTGTGAAGAAGGATACGAAGATATTGAAGAAATTTATATAGGTCGTCAATCCTTGTTTGATGAAGACGCAAAAATTTTTCATGTATACGATTGGCGCGCCCCTATTTCAAGCTTGTATTATGATTATGGCATTGGTGATGCATCTTTTAGCGTTCCCAAAACAGGGGTGTCGATTCGTGGTGTTATTCAGCTAAAGCGGCAATATCAAATTGAAAAAGGCAAGTTGCTGTACCTTTTTGATAATGACATTGCTATAGAAGATGATATTCTAAGGCACGCCTTGTCTAAAGCATCTGATGCCACGATAAAAACCATCATCAATACCATTCAAGCAGACCAAAACCGTGCGATTCGTGCCGAATCAGGGGACATTTTAGTGTATGGCCCAGCGGGCAGTGGCAAAACTTCTGTTGGACTACATCGCTTGGCGTATTTGCTATATCTGCACCGCGACAGTTTAACCTCCGCAAAGGTACGTATTTTTTCACCCAGTTCAATTTTTTCTTCATATATTGCCGGCATTATTCCAGAACTTGGTGAAGAAGATGTAGACAATCAAGATTTTCCTTCCCTCATTAGGGAAATATCACGCCGTCAATTCCGTGGGCCTTATCAGCAGATTGAGCATATTACAGAAAATCCAGAAGACTTGCGTACCCAGTGGTTGACATTAAAATATTCCTCTGCGTTTTTGGATGGGCTGGAGAAGGCAATCGCCACCTATTCCCCTGTGTTTGAGGATGTGTATTTTTACAAAGACAAAATTTGTGATGCGTCACGGCTTGAATCCCTTTATCAAGACCGTACCGCCATGGGGACGCTGGCGTCCAAAACCGAGCGGATACTTTTTTATATTCATCAGTCCTATGCAGAGTATTACAAGAACAATTTTAAAGATGTGATGAAGCTTTTTAATGACATTTATCAAGATGATTTAAGCGACCAAGAGATTCAGGCAAAATTTGATGAAGAAAAAAATATTGCTATAATCGACCTGAAAAACCGAATGTTGCCTAGAGCAACAAAACTTTTTGAAAAATACTTGCGTAAACAAGCCAAAGTACACGGATTACCATTTTCATTTACCAAAGACGCGCTTCGCATGGAGCGGCTTTATTATGAAGATGCACTTTCATTGGTTTATGTGGATTTGTTGACAGGGCGTATATCAGGCGATAAAAGCATTAAGCATATTTTGTTGGATGAAGCACAGGATTTAAGTATTTTGCATCATAGAATACTGCGCCGTTTATATCCCACAAGCCGATTCACTATACTGGGTGACGTGAATCAAGCATTGTATTCTGAAATAAACATCACAAAAATAGAAGACCTTATTGGGCTTTATCCCCAGGCAGAGGTTATTCCATTGACCAAAAGCTATCGTTCTACTTACGAAATCATGAGCTTTGCAGGAAAAATCATTGGGCAAGATGAACCCAATACCTTTGTGCGTCATGGTGACGCGCCAAAAATCATTGTCAGGCAAGATACTGCCAATGCTGTCGCAGATATTCTTGCCACCCTTCCAAGTGATTACAATACGGTGGGGATTCTGTTGCCTACAATAAAGGAAGCTAAAGACTTTTATGAAAAACTGCAAGCTGTATGCAGTGAAATCTCTCGTCCATTGCGGCTGATTGCAGGGGAGGAACAGGATTTTATCCCGGGTATTATGGTTATGGCTGCACCTTTTGTAAAGGGGTTGGAGTTTGACGCGGTTATCTATCCAAGCTATGAAAAAACTTCAGCAGATTTTCGCCGCAAAAAACTTAGTTATTTAATATGTACTCGCGCATTGCATCGCTTATACCTGATACAAAATAGGCTTGTCGATTGATGTAATTTGTATAATGTGATATGATAAATGTATTATATCATTGGGAGGGTATTCATGAAAAAAGTACTTTTACTATTAGCCATCGCTATTTTTTCTACACTCATATTAACATCCTGCGGTGGCTCGCCAATTGAAACAGCGGGGGCGTATACAGCACAATCAGAAGCTTTGATTGGCAACTGGGACTGGAATGGTCAGCCTTATTATGTGCTGAATGCCAATGGCACAGGCACTATGGCTGGGTCGGCTATTCGTTGGGCGGCAGGTAATGGGCGGTTGCACGTTTGTGTCACTCCAAACATGTGCGGGACACTTTGTCCGTCACCAACCGTATGGAATTATGAACTAGACGGAGACAATCTCAACTTATCTACACGTATTTTATCATTTAACTATACAAGAAGATAATGAAATGATTATCTACTGATTGATATTATTGCAAAAACATGATATGCTTTCTGTAGTATAAAATCTAGTGAGCAACCGCTTGCTGTGTATCTGGGGAGGATATTTAGAATGAAGAAAGTATTTTTATTATTGACAGTTGTAATTTTATCTGCGGTAGTTTTAACAGCATGTTCAGGCATTGACACAAACGGAGTTTTTGCAAATGATGGTGAACCACTTGTTGGCAGTTGGGATTGGGAAGGCAGCCCGTTTTATACCTTTAATGCCAATGGCACAGGTAACATGGCTGGTTCAGCCATCAGATGGGCAGGGGGAAATGGCGAGTTGTCCGTTTGCCTAACCCCTGGCATTTGCGGTACCAGCTGTCCTGCACCTATAGTATGGAACTTCTCTTTCTCTAACAGCAATAATACCCTTGACTTATCAGGCAATGGTGAGGCATATACTTACACCAGAAGGTAATAAATTTGTAAAGTTCTTTACAAACCCCATCAGGAAGTGTTATTATACTTCCTGCTTGTACGATTAACTCAGTTGGTAGAGTGCAACCTTGACGTGGTTGAAGTCGGGGGTTCGAGTCCCTCATCGTACACTATAGTGAGCGTGTTTATAAAAAAGAATGTCTTGTTAAGCTATTATACTTAACAAGACATTCTTTTTTACTTTGTATTCATATGAAAGATAGGCGCGATGAAGTAGTGTGTTTACACCATACGCCCTGGGAAAGCATTTAAGGTCAAATTATCCTCATATCCATTTTGGATTCTATAATAACCACGACTGGCAATTATGGCGGCGTTGTCTGTGCAATAGATAGGTTTTGGCATAGAAATCTTGATGTTTTTCTGTTTACATGCTTCCTCCATTGCAGTGCGAAGCCCACTGTTACAGGCAACACCACCTGCTAAAGCAATTTGATTATAGCCTTCACTTTCACAAGCCCCAATGGCTCGCCCAACAAGCACATCAACAACTGCTTGCTGAAAAGATGCTGCAATATCTTCAACAGAAAAATTTAACCCTTTGGCGACATGTTGAACCACAGCCGTTTTAAGTCCGCTAAAACTAAAGTCGAACCCATCAACTTTAGCCCGCGGAAAGGCAATGGCTGTCCCGCATCCTCTTTGTGCCATGCGGTCAATTTCTGGTCCACCAGGGTAGGGTAAACCAAGCACCCGCGCAACTTTGTCAAAAGCTTCACCTGCCGCGTCATCCCGTGTTGAACCCACCACACGATAGGTGTCATAATCTTCTACTGCAAGCAAAAGTGTATGTCCACCGCTGACGACAAGAGACAAAAAAGGCGGCTCAAGTGTACCGCTTAAATAATTTGCGCAAACATGCCCCTCAATGTGATGTACACCAACGAGGGGCTTTTTATTTACATATGCAAGTGCCTTTGCGTAATTTAGTCCAACCAACAAAGCACCTGCAAGCCCAGGCCCATTTGCTACAGCATAAGCATCAATTGCACTAAAGTGAATATTGGCTTGTTGCAAAGCTTCATCTACAATGCTGTCAATACATTCAATATGCCGCCTTGCCGCAAGTTCTGGAACAACTCCGCCAAAAGGCGCGTGCAGTTCCACTTGTGAGGATATTACATTAGAAAGTACTTCTCGCCCATCTTTAACAATTGCGGCAGATGTTTCATCGCAACTGCTTTCTATGCCCAAAACTATCATGTCTATTTTCTCCATTATACAAAACAAATAATAAAGTACCCATTACACCCACAAAAAACAATGCGGCAATGCCTAGATTATCAACAGCAATGTATGCTGTGCCTTGGGCAACCCACTCAAAAAATGCTGTTGAATGTGTGCCAAGTGATGAGAGCGCGCCAAAAAGTGTTTCCATCATAGGATATGCTTCTAATAAAGATGCCAGCATATATGGGTTGAAGGTGAACAACAGCCCTATGCCAAGCAGTATCGCACTAAATCCCCACAGCACACGCAAGACCATTTGCCCGCCGGAAATATCCGCACGAACAACAGGTGTTGTTTTAGCATAGGCAGGAATTTCCCTGACTTTTTTCATGACAGATTCTGTAAAGTTGACTGGCGGAATATTAGAAGATTCCAAGGCTATGTCTGCCGTGCCAGAAAACTCTATGCCTTCGTCCAGTACCAAGTAAAGTTCTCGGCAAGTCTGACAAACCATAACATGCTCTGCAAGCTTTTTTGCGTCGGCAGGTTCTATTGTTTTTTCAAAATGTTTCATTATTAAAATTTCAGCTAAATTACATTTCATGGCTATACCTCTCCTCCAGCGTCTGCTAACATTGTTTTTAGCATTTTGCGTCCTCTGAAAATTCGGTTTTTCACTTTAGACAGTGGTTCGTTTATCTTTTCAGAAATTTCTTGATAGCTTAATCCTTCTTGGTGGTACAGTACCACGGGTATCCGATACATTTCAGGAAGGTCAGCTAGGATTTTGCCTACACGTTCGGTTTGTTCCTGCCTCAGGTATTCAGCTTCAGGTGATGGCGTTGATGCCACCAGTGTACTGCCTGCATCTACATATTCTTCATAGGAAACAGTTTCAAGCTTACGCTTGCGGTGACGGTCTATGATGTGATTGCCTGTAATTCTCATTATCCATGTAGAAAATTTAAACTCTGGTGTGTAGCTTGCCAAATTTCTATACACTTTTAGAAAAACATCCTGTGCTATATCATTGGCTTCTTCACTGTCGCGGGTTTGCCGCAGGATAATAGAATATACCAAATTTTTATAGCGGTTGACAAGCTCTTCAAAATCATCCTGCTCACCATTTAAACAACTCTCAATCACCTGCATGTCTGTGCGTGTATCTTTGGTCATCTATTCACCCCTAATTCTGAAATTTCAATGTTTTACTCATTCGGTCTTTTCCTATTTTAGTGTTTGAAAAAATTTCTGTTGCATATTTAAGATAATTTTTAGGGTCAGGCATTGCTGGGCTAAAATGTGTCAGCCATAATTCTTTTGCTTCTGCCTTACCAGCAATGCTTGCAGCCTCTTGAAAACTCATGTGTTTATGTGCCGCCGCTTTTTCCTGCTTTTCAGGGTCGCCATATAGCCCTTCACAAATGAATAAATCTGCATGTTTTGCAAATGTCGGCAATGTTGACACAGGGCGAGTATCGGTACAAAACACAATCTTTATCCCCTGCCGTGCTTCCCCTAAGACCATATCACTTGTGTATGTCTTACCTTCATATACGATACTTTCTTCATTTTGTCTTTGCAATGCGCCCCAAATTTTTAATGGAATATTTTGTGCCTTTGCACGTTCAAGGTCAAACTTACCGCGCCGCAGAAGTTCTAAGCTGTATGCAAAGCACGGTGCGCGGTGATTGAGTGAGATTGTTTTGATAAGCAGCATATCTTGTGTGTATACATGAGGCGTTTTAGTATCCCACTCAAAAAACTCCAATGGAAAGGGCAAATCTTGCGCAATGACACATAAACTTTTTACCACATGGGCAAGCCCTGTTGGACCAAATAGTTTAAGAGGCTCGGTGCGTTCAGCATTTGCCATGGTTAAAAGTAACCCTGGTAGTCCCGAAATATGGTCGCCATGAAAATGGGTGAAGCAAATGATATCAATTTGCTTAAATCCCCATCCAAGCATTCTAAGGCTCACTTGCGTGCCTTCCCCACAGTCAAACAATATCATAGACCCATTTACACGACACAGCATAGATGATAAAAACCGCCCAGGAAGCGGCATCATACCACCTGTGCCAACTAACGCAATGTCAATCATACATGAAGTTCCTTTCGGGTGTATTCTGCTGTCCATAAAATAAGTGAAAGTGTATTGCCTTCAAAAATCATATGATATCCCATGAATCCATGTTCCCACATCAGCACTAGCACATCTTCATAAAAGAAAAAGTAACCCTCCATGACATATCCATCATCAAATTCAAATATGGCAGTATCTTCTCCTTTGAATGTTATAAATTCAATAGTTAACTCAGGCATGGGGTTTAAAACTTTCCATCTGCCTAAAACGTGGTGCAAGTTTTCGTAAGGTGGGTCAACGCTAACTAAATGCATAACCAATGCCATTAGACTTAACGTATTATCATTCACTTCAAAAATGTAAGTAATGATTTCGTTATTTTCATCAAAATCTCTAAAAGTAAGTTGGTTTCCGTGGACTTCATATAAAAATGATTCATCATAAACGCCATCAATGTAAAAAGAAACGATACCATCTTCACCAAATGAAAGGGCTATATCAGACATAGACATGCTGTCGTATGCCGCAGTGAAGTTTGTTATTTGCCAGTGACCGATTAAAAAATATTCATGCGCGCCCAGTACTACCGCTTGAATATTTGGCGTGTTTATCACGAAGCTTCGCAACCATTCCATTTCGGTACAAACTTTAAATAAGTCAGCAAATACTTCTGCTGTAACATATTCACCATCTACAGATGTGTTATACCATACGAATCCGTGCCGCACCCAATCCACATCACCACCTTCATAAAATATTTCATGACCTGTATCATTTAAAAAAAAGAATCCTGACGCATATGTGCTGATGCGTTCCCCTTCAATAAACACACGCTCCAATCGCCCACCGCTACCTGCGGCGTTAAAAACAATAAGATATGGGCTGTTATCCGCTGGTGAAAAAAGCCACCCGTCAGATACCCCGCTGACATACGCTGAATCAAGGGCTAACACTTCACCATGAATAAATGTATAAATAGCGCGAACATTTACATGACCGCTTGCATATTGCACATATGTGAACAACTCTGGAATACCATTACGATTGATGTCATGTAGCGTAAAATGCCATACATATGGATTATCCTCATTGGTTATGGGACGTTCCATGTAATGTTGGAGCAATTCGGCATAAGCTGTACGCCATGCATGTGTAGTGATGAATATTTGAGTTTCTCCCCAACTGCCGCCCATTTCAAACGCAAAACCTAAAAACTGCGCCAATTGCCAAAGACTGAAAAAACTATCATCAATATCAGAAAGTACATGGAATGTTTGATAAATGATTTCACCATTTGTGTCCATTGTGCCTAATGTTAATGCGTCAGGAAACTCGCCGTCTCCGTCAAAACCATAGCCATGACCAGACAATACGCCATAAGACCCTGTTAAAGCCCATCGTTCTTCGGGAATGGGTTGCATTTCTGTACCAATGGAAACATATGGCGCACCGCGCTCAATCCAAATATCCCATCGGTCATCATCGCGATATTGCACATCAAATTGAAATGATGTTCCATTCAAAACATAGGCAATATCCCGCAATCGTACACTAAAAGGCGACCCTTGCCCATATCCCCAAATTTCAAAGGCTGCCCCGTCCACATAAATCTCCGCACTTTCAACCCATATTTCATGGGTTGCCTGGGCTTTAAGCGGGAAGATTACGGTCATAATCCCTGTCAAAAATATAGCAATCATGATTTTCGTCTTTTTTTTCATATACGCTCTACCCCTTGCGCCCTTTTCGGGCAACTGTTAGAATATTACGGACAAAGTCCAAGGTTTTATTTATTCTATCATATATGGGGCATAAACACGAGAGCCAATACGAAAGGAATATAGCATGGGAATTTTAGAAAAAATATTCGGAAACTATAGCGATAAAGAAATTAAACGGATGGTTCCAACAATCGACCGTATAGAAGCACTTGAGCCAACCATGCAAGCCCTAACAGAAGGCGAATTGCGCGGTAAAACAGATGTTTTCCGTAAAATGCTTGCTGACGGAAAAACTTTAGATGATATTTTGCCGGAAGCATATGCGGTCTTTCGTGAAACAACAAGTCGGCTGATTCAACAGCGTCACTTCCGTGTACAGCTTATTGGTGGAACTATTTTGCACCAAGGACGAATTGCAGAAATGAAAACTGGTGAAGGTAAGACCCAAACAGTTGCACTGCCGCTTTATTTGAACGCATTAGCTGGAAAAGGCGCGCACCTTGTAACCGTCAACGAATATCTAGCCACCTATCATGCAGAACTCATGAGCGTATTGTTTAACTACCTAGGGTTAACCGTTGGGTGTATAACCAATGCACTAAAGGCTGAGGAACGCCGTGCCGCCTATGCTTGTGATATTACCTATGCCACAAACAACGAGCTGGGTTTTGATTATTTGCGTGACAACATGGTTGTTTTTGAAAAGGACAAAGTGCAACGGGGATTACATTATGCCATTATTGACGAGGTTGACTCGATTCTTATTGACGAAGCACGTACCCCTCTTATCATTAGCGGCCCAAGCGGCAAGTCAACAATGCTTTACAAAGTGGCAGACCAATTTGCAAAAAATCTAAAAAAAGGGCGAATCGTAAACGAGGAAGAAGCACTAAACCCCATCATGCGGCAGGAATTGCAAGAAGAAGGTGACTTCGTTGTTGATGAAAAGAAGAAAACAGTCACCCTTACCCAAGAAGGGGTTGGCAAAGCAGAACGATATTTTGCCGTTGAAAACCTCTCCGACCCAGACAATATGGAGATTCAGCACTTTATCAACAACGCGCTAAAAGCAAACTACAACATGCACCGAGACATTAACTATGTCAGTAAAGATAATGAAATTCTTATTGTTGACGAGTTTACAGGACGCTTAATGCCTGGGCGGCGTTATTCCGACGGGCTTCACCAAGCCATTGAAGCCAAGGAGAATGTAAAGGTTCAACGGGAAAGTAAAACCCTTGCAACCATCACATTTCAAAACTTCTTCAATAAATACACCAAAAAAGCAGGGGCTACAGGAACTGCTTTAACCGAAGAAGGCGAATTTCGTGAAATTTACGGGCTGGATGTAGTGGCCGTACCCACCAACATGCCTATGATTCGTAAAGACCATCCAGATGTTATTTACCGCACAGAAGCCGCAAAATATCGTGCAATTGTTGCAGACATTGAGGAATCTCATACCAAAGGACAACCAGTGCTGGTTGGTACAGTCAGCATTGAAAAATCTGAACTTGTCAGTGCTATGTTAAAGCGCAATGGTGTACCTCATGAAGTGCTAAACGCCAAACATCACGAGCGTGAGGCAGAAATTATTGCAATGGCAGGGCAAGTTGGGCATATCACCATTGCCACAAATATGGCAGGACGTGGTACAGACATTATGTTAGGCGAAGGCGTGCGTGAACTTGGTGGATTAAAAGTAATAGGCACAGAACGCCACGAATCACGCCGTATAGACAATCAGCTTCGGGGACGTGCAGGGCGGCAAGGTGATCCTGGAGATTCACGGTTTTATATTTCCGCAGAAGATGACTTATTGCGCCTTTTCGGCGGCGACCGCATGAAGCGTATCATGAGCATAGGCGGACTAGACGAAGATGATGTGCTGGAACATGGAATGCTAACAAAAGTGATTGAAAATGCCCAAAAGAAAGTTGAAGGAAATAACTTTGGTATTCGTAAGCACTTGTTGCAATACGACCGTGTAATGAACGAACAGCGGGAAGTCATTTATGGCGAACGTAATAAAGTCATTGAGGGCGCAGACCTTCGTGACAGTATCATGAATATGTTAAAAGGCGTAACAAGCCGTGCAGTTGACCAATTTACAGCAGAAGGAGACACTCCAGAGGAGTGGGATATTAACGGGCTAAATGAAAACTTAATGCCAATACTTCATCGTCCCGCTTTAGAACTTACCCGTGACGAATTAGACAGTATCACCAAAGAACAAATAAAAGAACGCCTGTTGGAAATAGGAAAAGCGTTATATGCCAAGCGTGAAGCAGAAATTACGCCTGACCGTATGCGTGAAGTTGAACGTGTCATTATGATGCGCGCAATAGATAAACGCTGGATGGACCACATTGATGAAATGGACCAAATGCGTCAAGGCATTTCTTTACGTTCATATGCCCAGCGTGACCCTCTTGTAGAGTATAAATTCCTAAGTTATGACATGTTTGAAGATATGAGCAATAATATTCAGCGTGACACAATTTTTGGCATGTTTAATGTTGCCATTACCACAGAGCAACAACCAGAAATGCAGCAAGCCGTTAAAAAAGAAGACCTTATGACAAACAAAGATGAATCTGCAATAAAAAAACCAACCCGCAGAAATGATGCCAAAGTAGGCAGAAATGACCCATGCCCCTGTGGCAGTGGAAAAAAGTTTAAGCAATGCTGTGTAAACAAATAATGTTAAAAGTTTAAACATCAATATTGAAGGAAGTGAATAGAAAATGCTGGCACTGGAAGAACTAAAACGCAGTCTGCAACCTTATAAAGCCAAGCTTATTGAAATGGGGGATTCACTTTGACCTCACCAATGCGCGGCAAGAAATAGATGAACTAGAAGCCCAGACGCAAAAGATGGGCTTTTGGAATGACCAAACAAACTCTCAAATTGTATTAAAGAAATTAAAAATCTTAAAAAGCAAAGTAACGTCTTTTGAGAAGTTGGAAGGCTTATATGAAGATGCCCTCACCCTTGCAGACATGGGCATTGAAGCGGAAGATGCAAGTCTCGTTTCAGAAGTGAAGCAAACGGCAGAAGCATTTATCGAAGCCTACGACCGCTTACGTGCAGAAACATTACTAAGCGGAGAATATGATATGAACAACGCCATCGTGTCTTTACACCCAGGCGCAGGCGGCACAGAATCTTGTGATTGGACAGGCTTGTTGCTTCGTATGTATGGCAGATGGGCAGAAAAACGGGGCTTTAGCTTTGAAATTTTAGACCAGCTTGACGGCGAAGAAGCAGGGGTAAAATCCGTCACTTTTCAAATAAGCGGTGAAAATGCCTTTGGCTATTTACGTAGTGAAAAAGGGATTCATCGTCTTGTACGTATTTCTCCCTTTGATTCTGGCGGGCGGCGGCATACATCCTTTGCATCTTGTGATGTCATGCCTGAAATTGATGAGTCTACCACTGTAGACATCAATCCAGAGGATTTGAAAATAGACACCTATCGCTCTGGCGGAGCGGGCGGTCAGCATGTGAATAAAACCGAATCAGCTATTCGTATCACACATATTCCATCAGGAATTATTGTGCAATGCCAGAATGAGCGAAGCCAAATTCAAAATCGTGAACGGGCAATGAGAATGCTGCAATCCAAATTATTTCTCAAGCAAAAAGAGGAACATCTTGCAAAGCTTTCAGGCATTCGTGGTGAAACGAAGGACAATGCATGGGGCAGTCAAATTCGTTCCTACGTCTTCCATCCCTACAGCCTTGTAAAAGACCATCGTACAGATGAAGAAACAGGCAATGTACAAGCGGTAATGGATGGACAAATAGATGCTTTTATGAACGCCTATTTGCTTTGGCAACACAAAAATCCATGACATTATTGATAACCCATGAAAATGCGAACCGCCGACTAGACAAATTTCTCTTTGCTTATTTCAATAATGCACCCCATTCTTTCATATACAAACTATTGCGGAAAAAACGCATAAAGCTTAATGGCATGAAAGCAACAGGCAGTGAAATATTACAATCAGGTGATGAACTAAAATTATATCTTTCCGAGGAAACAATACAAAGCTGTCGCAAGTCAAAAATTTTCCCAAAAGCCAAACCTTTGACAGATATCATTTTTGAAGACGAAAATCTTTTGGTCATCAATAAACCTGGGGGGCTTCCGTCACAAGGTGGTATGTCAGACCCTGACCATTTACTGGCACGGATTCACTTCTATTTGCAAGAAAAAGGGGAAATTTCAGAAAGTTTCACCCCTGCCATATGCAATCGTTTAGACGTTAACACCAGCGGATTAGTCATATGCGGGAAAAACCTTCGCACCCTACAGCACATCAACGGGCTTTTTGCTCATCGTCAAATAGAAAAAGAATATACTGCCATAGCCCACGGTATCGTGGGAAAAGTAGGCGAAACAGTCACCTTAAAAGGCACGTATAAAAAAGACTCCACAACCAACACAGCAACGATTATTAAAAATAACGATGGTGTGGACGTTGTCACGACGTACACTATTCAAGCTATATCAAAAAATCACACTTTACTATCTATCATGCCAATAACAGGACGCTCCCATCAAATACGTGCGCACTTTGCGTCCATAATGCACCCCCTGTTAGGCGACAAAAAATACGGGGGTCAATCTACGCCTTTTGCCCCGGCACAATTACTCCACTGCCGCCGCTTGACAATATCCCAAGAGCAATCATGGGAAGCCCCTTTACCAAAAAGCTTTGTAAAATGTATATGGGAATGGTTTGGAAAGGGATAACATTCCTAGTTTAAGTGAAAGGACAAGCCTATGAAAGCAATACTTCTCCTAGCGGGTTATGCAACCCGTATGTACCCACTTACAGAACATCAACCCAAAGCACTCTTACTTATTAAAGGAAAACCCGTCATTGACTATATTGTCCAGCAAATAAACCGACTTCCAGAAGTGACCACCATTTATGCAGTCACCAACAGTCGTTTTTATACACATTTTTTAAACTGGGCAAGGGCTTCACCAACAACGATTCCAATAGAAGTCCTAGACGACGGTACGACATCAAATGAAAATCGCCGTGGCGCAATAGGGGATATTATTTTTACGTTACAGGAAAAATCTATCAACGAAGACATATTGGTCATCGCAGGGGACAACTATTTTACTTTCGACCTTCGGGAGCAATATGATTTTTTCAAAAAGCAAAAGGCAGACACTATTGTTGCCAAAGAAATAGACGACATGGAACAGCTAAAATCTTTTGCAGTTGCACAGCTTGACCCCTTGGGTAAAGTATTGTCTCTTGAAGAAAAGCCCCAACAGCCCAAATCAAATACAGCAGTTTTTGCATCATACTTTTACCGTAAAGAAACGCTCCCTCTTTTTCACGAATACATCAAACAAGGCAATCCACCTGATGCCCCGGGATATTTTCCCCAGTGGCTACACAAAATCCAAGATGTATATGCGTACAAAATGAACGGTAATTGCTTTGATATAGGTACAATTAAAGTATATGAACAGCTAAACAAGGAGGAAACATATGGAAACTAAATATATTTTTATGACAGGCGGGGTATGCTCTGGACTTGGAAAGGGCATGACTGCGGCATCACTTGGGCGGTTACTGAAAGCCCGCGGCTATAAGGTGACAATACAAAAGTTTGACCCATATATCAATCAACACCCAGGCTTACTAAACCCACTTCAACATGGGGAAGTTTATGTAACCGAAGACGGCGCAGAGGTTGACCTTGACCTAGGACATTATGAGCGGTTTATTGATGAAAACCTAAGTGTGGCAAATAGCGTTTCCGCAGGCAAAATTTATGCAGAAATTCTCAACAGCGAAGTAAACCGTGCTTTTGGCGGCAACACCATTCAAGTCATTCCCCACATTACAGATGCTATAAAAGAACGTATTTACCGCGCCAGCCAAAATGCACAATCAGATATTATCATTTCTGAAATCGGCGGCACAGTTGGCGATATAGAGAGTCTTCCCTTCTTAGAGGCCATTCGCCAAACCCAGCAAGATGTGGGCTATCAAAATGTTATGTATATCCATGTTACCCTCATGCCTTATTTAGGTTTTGCTGGTGAAATGAAAACCAAACCAACCCAGCACTCTGTCAAAGACTTACTGGGGCTGGGTATTAAGCCTGATGCCTTGGTTTGCCGCACAGAAAGACCTCTTGATGAGGAGATTCGTCAAAAACTTGCACAATTTTGCCACATAGACAAATCTTGTATTATTGAAAATATTGATGTAGACTGTCTATATGAAGCACCACTGTTACTCGAGGAAGAAAAGTTTGCAGAAGTTGTATGTAAACGGTTAAACACCACCCCACGCATTGACCCGCCTGACCTTGACGAGTGGAGAGAACTCACCGCAAAAGTGAAAGCACTCAAAAATGAGTTAACAATCGGTCTTGTGGGCAAGTATACTGCACTTCCCGATGCGTATTTAAGCACCATGGAAGCAATGAAACATGCAGGTGTACGTTATGACTACAAAATAAATTTCAAGTTAATTGATGCCGAAAAAATCACCGACAAAAACGCTGCCAAGCACCTCAGCGGATTAAAAGGCATAATCGTGCCTGGTGGATATGGTGAGCGTGGAATCCCAGGGCTTATCAGTGCAGTACAATACGCCCGCGAAAAGAAAGTCCCATTCCTAGGTATCGGTTTAGGAATGCATTGCGCACTCATTGAATTTGCGCAAAACGTAATGAACCGTCCTGAGGCAGACACAAAAGAACATAATCCTGAAGCAGAAATGGCAGTCATCGAAAGTATCCACCAAAACCGTCCATTTGATGAAGGTGCAGGTAATCCCATGGCTACAAAAACCATGTTAGCCATGCGCAAAGGCGCATATCCCTGCAAGCTTACCCAAGGCACAATTGTGCATGAAGCCTATGGTGAAACACTCATTTACGAGCGTTTTCGTCATCTTTATAAAGTCAATAATCAATACCGCGCAGATTTTACAAAAGCAGGTATCATAGAATCCGCACTTTCCGCAGATGAGCAAAATGTCGAAGGCATTGAACTTCCAGCGTCTATGCACCCATGGTTTGCGGCGGTACAGTTTCATCCAGAGTTTAAATCACGCATTACCCGCCCAAGTCCACTAATTAAAGCATTCATTGGTGCGTGCTTGAAGTAGATTTTACAGGGAATGGGGAAGTGCAAAATATCTGCTTGGGAATTTTCATATGAACTGATTGAAAACGCCGACGAAGGAGGCATGGGAAAGTATATGACTTACATTCCTACAAATTCAACAAGCAACATGGAAGAAGAACGGTTTAGAGCAGTAATAGAATCTTCCCCCACTGCCCTTTGTATTACCACCGAAACAGGTGAAGTCATTGACTGTAATCAAGCAACTCTTGATTTATTTCAATTAAGCACCAAGGATGAATACCGCACTAAATTTCCACTGCTTTCACCAACACACCAGCCATGCGGTACGCCTTCAAATGAAAAAATGGCAAGCGTTGTGCAAGAAGCCATTACAACAGGTACTGCCAAGTTTGAATGGATGCACCAAACTTTAGACGAAAAAACATGTATTCCATGTAGTGTGGTGTTAAAACATGCAATACTTGCAGGGAAAATGGCAATCATCGGTTATATACGTGACTTGCGCGAACAAAAAGAAATACAGGCAAAACTAGAAGAAGCATTGCGTAAAGAACGAGAAAGAGGCAATGCCAAAAGTAGATTTTTGTCAAATATGAGCCATGAAATGAGAACACCGTTAAATGGCATTATAGGCATGACGGATATTGCAAGCAACACAGATGATGTTATAAAGAAAGATAATTGTATCGATAACATAAAAATCATCTCTAATCATTTACTGGGTATTGTGAATCAAGTTTTAGATATGGCAAAAATTGAAGCGGGCAAACTTACACTGCATTCAACCCCAATTATGATTAGAATGGTGTTGCTTGAAATCACATGTATACTGAGTTATCAAATAGATGAAAAAGCGTTAAATTTTACACTGGAAGTAGATGATGATGTGCCGTCAACCGTAGTCATTGACAAGCTGCGGTTAACACAAGTTATCACCAACATATTGAACAATGCAGTCAAATTTACCACTAAGGGCGGCAATATTAGCTTAAAACTTGCACGCTATAAAAAAGAAGATATTTTATGTATTGAAGTTGAAGATGATGGAATAGGCATATCCAAAGAGACGGAATCACGTTTATTTGAGGTTTTTGAACAGGCTGATGCATATACAACCCATCAATTCGGCGGGTCAGGGCTGGGTTTGCCCATATCTAAACAAATCATAGAGCAGATGGGCGGCAGTATATGGGTTGAATCAGAGCTTGGCATCGGCTCTAAGTTTATATTTACAATGCCCTACTTAACGGATACAGGTGACGATATTTATGCACCACTTCAAACCATAGTTTCAAGAACATACAGTGGACACACTGTTTTGCTGGCTGAAGACATTGAAATTAACCGCGAAATTATAACCGCACAATTGGAAAAGACAGGCTTAACAATTGATTATGCAGAAGATGGCGAACAAGCATTACAAATGTTTAGTCTTGCGCCAGAACGGTATAGTTTAATTTTTATGGATTTATCCATGCCCAAAATGGATGGCATAAGCGCGACCCGTGCCATACGCAAATTAGATATGCCCACGGCAAAAACAATTCCAATCATAGCCATGACTGCAAATGTATTTCCTGATGATATTGATGCTTGTATAAATGCCGGCATGAATACACATCTTGGCAAACCATTAGAAATTGAGCGTATTTTTGAAGTGCTTGACGAGTTTTTAAAAGACAAATGATGTTTTCCGCAAGGTGACATAAATCAAAGGCTTATCCGCCTATCTTAAAGGAGTGTAAGGATGAAAAAAGCAGTAACAGCAATATTATTGTCAATGCTTATGGTACTCACACCTATGACAGCATTTGCAATACAACCCTATGGAGATGATGCAGAGTTTATTCCTCTGCGTGAAACATTTTACACCTTTGGTGTAACCGTAGAATGGGATGAAGAAAACCGCGCCGCAATTATTGATAACACCTTTATCGTTGTCATTGAAGATGTTGGCGGATTTATTGAAGACGGCGTATCCTTTGTACCGATTCAAGTCATAACGGATTTTATGATTTATATAGGTGTGATAGAAGAACCTGTAGAGCGTATCGACCTTACAATCTGGAACGCTGAAAACTTTATAGAAGTCCGCGAACCAGCATTTACATCAACTGACATACCCCACGGTGAAATTTCGGTACATTACATCCAATATATGAGTGACAATATTGGCGCACGTTCAGCCTTTACATATCGCGAGCTTGAAGCCGCTGTATGGATTGTTGAAGAACTTTTAGCCATGGGACACGATTGGGATAACATTGAAGTTCAAGAGTTTACTTATTGGGAAATTGTAGAAGCAGAAATTGGACTTTTCCCCCTAAACTGGGCTGTAGTCACGTCACCGATGATTTTAGGCGTAGACCGTGAATATCAGCTTCGTGCAGACCGCGTTAGCCAAAATGTAGTGTTAACCATTCCTGGTCAAAGTCAGCGTACAATTGTTATAGGCGCACATTATGATTCTCCCCCATATCCAAGTGCAAGTGACAATGCGTCTAGTACGGCACTACTGCTTGAAAGCGCGCAACGCATGTTGGAACTTGACCATTACTACACCCTTGTATATGTCTTCTTTGGTGCAGAGGAAGTGGGTCTTATTGGTGCGTACCACTATGTATACAGCTTAACACAAGCTGAAAGTGATAACATTGTCATGATGATAAACGCTGATGTCATCATCGAAGGCCCTTATGTATTTTTTGGTGCAGGCACACTTCCAACGCTAACAGATGAAGAATTGGCTGAACTTGCCGAGATATTTTTTTATGAAAATATAGAAATGTTTACAGCACAATTTTATTTGACTTTAGAATCTATAGAGCGGCACATTGAAGCACTTTTGATGGAGTTTCCAGATGAAACGTTTGAAATTTCTGATTTCTTTATATTTGAAACAGTAGAAGAATTTTTAGTTGCGGTGAAAGAAGGAATTTTCTCTATGCCCAGTCACATGATGATATTTAACGCCACCATGATGGGTATTATGGATTTTCCATCTAATGCAGTTATAGAGCGCGTACAGACAATGGCGGCAGAACTTTCTGAAGCCCATGACTTTGAACTGCTGGATTATCCAGAGCTTGCGGCATTTCCAACTGACTCTTTAGCATTCCTATTCAATGGCTTTACCGTTGTAAATCTTGTAGGTATGGAGCGTACAGAAAATGTTTCCCCAGAACTCGCCGCCCAATTGACACGTTTAGGTGAAGGGACTGGTGACGGCGCATTTACTGTAACCATTTTGCACACCCCACTGGATGAATTTAGTATGATAGAATATTTGTGGCCAGGTATGATGGACGCAAACATGTATGCGTTCAACATCTTCCTAGAAGCAATGCTGACTGCAAGATATACGGAATAATTAAATAAAACAAGTAAATTCTTGACCCCACCTCTAAGACATTTTACAATGGTTTAGAGGTGATTTTTTATGCCAACAGGCGTTTATATACACATTCCATTTTGCTTGCGCAAATGTATTTATTGCGATTTTTTATCATTTCCACAAAAGGATGAAAACTTTAGTGCTTATGTCAATGCCCTTGTACAAGAATTAAAAACTGCAAAACTTCAACAGGTGGATACGGTTTACATTGGCGGCGGAACCCCTACAGTATTGCCCCATCATTTAATGTGTGAAATTTTACAAACAGTTGAAGGTTTACCCCTGATGAAAAACACAGAAATTACAGTAGAGGCAAACCCTGGTACTTTAACACCAGAATATTTAAAAGCATTAAAAACGAGTGGTGTCACCCGATTAAGCATAGGCCTACAAACCACGCACCCTGAATTATTACAAACTTTAAGCCGCGCCCATAGTAAAGATGACTTTACAAAAAACTTTCATGCCGCCCGTGAAGCAGGATTTGACAACATCAATATAGACTTAATGTTTGCCCTGCCATCACAAACCCACGAACACTGGCTGGAAACATTAAAAGAAGTGATTATACTTTCACCAGAGCATATTTCTGCATACAGTCTAATCCCGCCAGAAAATGTTGACATGCCCATAGCCGATGATGATACTGACCGTAAAATGTATCATAATGCACGTAAGATATTAACCGATGCAGGGTATATCCATTACGAACTTTCTAACTTTGCAAAACCAGACAAGGAAAGCCGTCATAATATCAACTGTTGGAAAATGAAGCCATATATCGGTTTCGGTCTTGGGGCGCACTCTTTTGATGGGCGCACACGTTGGCATAACAACGAAAGTTTAGACGCATATATCCATGACCCTCAAGACAAAAAAAACCTCCACCATCTAACCGAAACCGATTTGATGGCAGAGGAAATGATTTTAGGGTTACGATTGTGCGAAGGGGTTAATGAGCCACTCCACTATAAAAACGAAATTGCTAAATTAGTCAATGACGGATTGCTGACCCGCCAACAGGGTAAAGTCGCCTTAACCCCCTATGGTATGGACTTCGCCAATCAAGTGTTCATTGCATTTCTATAAGGCCAACATGCTGGTGATATTCGGCTTAAATTCTTTTGCACGAATGGTGATGATAAGCTCTTCACAGGCAGATAAAATGGCTGCCACGAATAAAATAGCAATGGTAATCGTAAGTCCTGCAAGCATAAACAACACAGGGAAAGAAGCTAACATGAGTGCTGCGCCCTTATTTGAATATGTATGCAACATGGTAAAGGTTTTAAACTTTATAAAACCAATAACCAATGCAACTACACGTGTAGATAGTACGATAGTCACTAAAATAACCATCCAAAACGCCCATTCAAGTGGGTGTAAGAAAAAGAAAATGGTAAGCATGACAAGTGCCACAAGCAAGTCAGCAACACTATCAAGAAGCGCACCAAAATTGCTGGTTACTTTCGCTCTTCTGGCAAGGAAGCCATCAAGCAAGTCACTTGTGATACACCATGAATAAATTACAAAAAACACCGCAGACAGTGGAGCCACAAATAACAGCGACAATGCCCCGATAATTCTGCTTACCGTAAGCGTCATGACTACTGCTTTTATAACAATCACCCTATTCTAAGATTTTTTCATTTCATGAAAGAATAATACAACAAAATGCGTAAAAAATCTACCCCAAAAGACCTAAAATGCGCATGGTATATATAAACAATGTTAATGTAACCGCAGAGGCTAAAGTGGAAATAACAATGACTGTACCGGCAATATATTCATCGCCCCCCATTTGTACAACCATGGCATAACCTACAATGGCTGAAGGTGTGCCGGCAAGCACAAGCAAAGCCGCAAGGTCATACCCTCTAAAGCCAAAGGCATACCCAGCCCCTATAAAAATGATGGGTAAAATAATTACTTTTAAAATGCTCGCCACCACGGCATATTTAAACTTCTTGTCAAAACCTTTAAAAACAATGCCAGCCCCAAGGCAAATAACCGCAAGGGGTGTAGCCATGTTTGCCAGATAACTTGTTGAATGGTCAATGATATTTGGAAGTGTCATACCTGAAACAGATGCCAGCATTCCAAGGGCAATACCAATAATCAATGGGTTTTTGATGACCGTATAAGCAATCGTCAAAGGCCCAACTTTTTTGCCTGAATCTGAACAGCCCGCCAGCACAAGGATTGAAAAAATATTAAACAGGGGCAATACAAATGTCACAATAAGAGCAGCACGTGCCAGCCCTGCCTCTCCAGCCATGTTAAACAATAAAGGTATTCCCAAAAGCGCGAAATTACTGCGAAATGCACCTTGTACAAATGCGCCAAGAATTTTTTTGTCCTTAATAAAAATAACTGAAAGACCCCAAATGACTAAAAATACGATAAGGGTCATACCTATTAAAAAAGCAATAAACATCAGGTCTAATAGTTCACCAATGTCAGACATATATAAATTACGAAACAGTGTCACAGGCAAAGCAATGTAAAATACAAACTTGTTGCCGCCGCGTAAAAAACCATCATTAAAAAACGCAAACCGTTTTAGCCCATACCCAAGAATAATAAGCAAAAATAAAGGCAGAACGATGTTCAAGCTAAAAATTAAATCATATAACATTATATTACCTCCAGCGGGCATATAGTATAAAGAGGTGGTGCAATTGAGCAAAAGAGCGACTTTAAAAATACGGGGTGATGTAAGGTGAGTAAAAAATCAATTTTAAAAGCAAGAGGGATTTTGGGAATAATGCTGCTGACTGTGGCTATTTTATTTTTCAACGGGTTTTTAACCCCTGTCCGTTCAGATGAACTATGGGACGCGTTTGGTGATTTAGATGAATGGTATACACCTGCGTCTCATGATGTTGGGGGAAACATTATAGGGCTTAATGATATTGCTTTTGAAACCCAGGTGCTTCTTGCCCATGAAACAACTTCTGTACAAAGAGAACGTCCGCGACGGCTTCTGCCTACCCCAGAGTATCTTGAACAGCTGATGGATTTTAATTATCTGACAAGAAGTATATTTTTGGTAGACCGTGATACGGTTTTATTGCCTACAGATATTGACGTTCCTGCTTTCTTGGAGAAAGACCTAACCATTGATACCCATGTAGAAGGGCCTCAAGTGCTTATTTTTCATGTGCATTCCATGGAAGAATTTATCGACAGCGACCCAAATGACCCCATGAGCGGCATCATGGGGGTAGGTAGATATTTGGCAGAAGTTTTGTCTGAAGTCCACGGGATAGAAGTCATGCATTATACAGGGCGTTTTGATGTAGTCAATGGCATATCCCATCGTCCAGGCTCTTATGAACGGATGGAACCAGTGATTCGTCAGATTCTTGAGGACAACCCTTCAATTCAAATGGTCATCGACCTTCATCGGGATGGTATTCCCGAAACCTCACCGCCCCTCATAACCTACATTGATGGTAAACGTACTGCGCAAATCATGTTCTTTAACGGATTAAGCAGAAGGTACAGAAATGGGCAAATAACCAACCTTGACTGGCTTCACAACCCCTATCAGCGTGAAAACCTTGCCTTGAGCTTCAACCTACAACTTGCCGCAAATCAGTTATACCCTGGCATTGCCCGCCGTATATACTTGCGTGAATTTCGCTATAGTTTACACATGATGCCTTTAAGCACTTTGATTGAAGTAGGCGCGCAAAACAATACAAAGCAAGAAGCTTTAAACGCCATGCACCCGCTGGCAAATATAATTGCCGCTGTGATACTTGGCGAAGATTAAAAAAGCGTTTATACTGTACAAAACGAAACCAAAGGTGAATAATGTCAAATTTTAAGCACTTGAAAACAAAAAAGAGCCGTAACGAAGCGGGTCTGTTTATGGTTGAAGGGGAAAAATTTATTGCTGAAATCCCTTCCTATTACGATATTTTATATTATATTGCTTCACGTAAATATGCAGATGCACATGACCTTTCACACTTTAAAGAAAAAGCCCATTGTGAGGTCATCCGCGACAGTTTATTTGATAGCCTTGCCGATACAGTAACCCCCCAAGGCATTATTGCAGTTTGCAAGCAAATGACTTATACATTAGAGGATATACTCAATAATAATGGCTTCATTTTCATGGGTGAAAATTTAAACGACCCTGGTAATCTTGGCACTTTAGTACGCACAGCCGCCGCCGCAGGGGCAAGCGGCGTTATTCTGACTGCGGGCAGTTGCGATATTTACAACCCCAAAGTTTTGCGTGCAGGGGCTGGAGCGGTTTTGCGAATGCCAATTATCACAGAAGTTCATACGGATGAAATACTTGACGCACTAAAAAGGCAGAACATTCCCATATACGCGGGTCATCCCCGCGGAAATGCCCTGCCTTATGATGTGAACTTTTGTGAAAAATTTTGCCTGCTTGTTGGCAATGAGTCCCATGGTTTAAGCGAAAAGGCTATAGAAAAATCTTCAATGCTTATTCGCTTACCCATGACAAACGCTACAGAATCCTTAAACGCGTCTGTTGCAGGAAGCGTACTGTTGTATGAAGCCGTCCGTCAGAGACTCCATCACTTTTGATTGAACATTGACTTAAAAGGATACAGGGTTTGTTCCCGTCCCAGGGCCTTCCCATTCCTCAATGATTCTGCGAATGTCATCATTGCTGTGTTCATCCATCACGCGCATGGACGCTAAGATGGCTTGTGTATATGTGCCGCCTGGTGGCATAAATACTTTTGATATGGTTTCCAGCAGTTTGTCGTAACCTTCACTGTCTGGGTCTGTTTTAATGAGGATGTACACGGACGTTTCAATGGCTTTTTCCTTCTCATCAGTGTCAAGATAAAGATTGATGAGAAAAACAATATCATCAGGAATTTCGCCGCTTTCTTTTATAAGGTGGCGAATTTTTATTGACTCAACCATGTAGGCTTCCGCTTTTTCAAAGTTGTCCAACGCTTTGTTTATCACAGCCATATTGCGTAAACAATTGGCATAAAAAAGATGATTTTTACCGCACATGCCCTCAAAAGTCATTGTGACTTGCTCATAAGATTCTAAAGCTTCTTCAATGCGGTTCATGCGTGCAAGTAAATTTGCATGACGGTAAACCACATTCACAAAAGAACTATGCTCCCGACCCACTCTGGAAATGATGGCAATAATCGCCGCCTCATAAAGGGGTAAAGCTTCACGAAGCTTTCCACTTTTTTCATAAAGCTCTGCAAGATAGCTGCCGATTCGTGCATAAGCTTCTGCATCTTTTATATCAATCAAATCCAATGCAGATTGTGCATACACAATGGCTTTTTCGTAATCTTCTTTTTTTTCGTGTATCGCCGCCACACTATGTAGGCTAACGATGGTATCTTCTGGGTTTTCCTCATGTTTCAGCCGAATTTTAAGGGCATTTATGTGATAGCGTAAAGCGTCTTTTTCATGCCCTAGTTTTGTTGCAATATTTGCTAAGTTATACAATGTATCAGCGTATTCAGGGCTGTTTTTACCCACTTCTTGCCGTAAAATATCTGCAACTTGCTTCAACATGAAATACGCAGGTAGGCTAATGTCCATTTGTGAAAGTGACATAGCCAACCCGCTTAAACGCTTGGCAAATGACTCTGTTTCATCCCCTTCAATTTGTACAATTTGCCGTGCAGAATCAGAATACAGCTCTGCCGCACGTTCCAAATGACCAAGCTCATGATAAATGAGTGCCACATTGTATAAATCGTTGGCATATTCTTCTGTTTTAAAGTTTTTGTTATGCCAATGCTCCCGTAATAAAACCTCACCTGTTTCTGCGGCGGCTTCTAGCTCGGCATTGTTAAATTGCTCTGCCTGACGGCGGCGCAAGTATGCAAGTTTACTCATAGGGTGACAGCAGCCAAAGCAAGGTCAATCATTTGGCTAAATGAAGTCTCACGTTGCTTTGCGTCCATAGACTCACTGTGATTAAAGACTTTATCTGAAATAGTACAAATACATAGGGCATTTTTGCCTGCACGTGCCGCATTGCTATACAAGGCGGCGGCTTCCATTTCCACCCCAAGTACACCCATACGCATCCATGCATTCATTCCAACAGAATCATCATTGTAAAACACATCACTTGACAAAACATTGCCGGCATGAAGTTTTACACTCATCATGTCAGCGGCTTTTTGGGTTTTTAACATGAGTTCAAAAGATGCCGTTGGGGCAAATGTGCCGGGGCAACGTGCAAATGCGTCTGGATAACTGGAGTTTGTACATGCACCCACAGCCATGATGATGTCACCCAGTTCAAGGCTCATATCCATTGAACCAGCCGACCCTACACGAATAATATTGTCTACTTTGTAAAAATTAAATAACTCATAGGAGTAAATCCCAATAGAGGCACAACCCATGCCACTACCCATGACAGACACAGGTGTGCCATTGTATGTGCCTGTATATCCCAGCATTCCTCTTACTTCGTTCACCAGCTTGGGATTCTCTAAAAAATTCTCTGCAATGAATTTCGCCCTAAGGGGGTCGCCCGGCATGAGTACTGTTTTGGCAAAAGCATCTGCTGGAGCTGTAATATGAGGGGTTGGTATTGACATATACTATCTTCCTTTCAGAAATTATCTTAGAATAGTGTATGTGATGGTGTGATAAATGTCAAATAAAAGCAAGAAAATCATTATAGTATGTTTTTATTTTTAAATTCTGAATACTATTTGCATAATTCAGTGGAAAAATGGGTGCAATAGATGGTATACTGGTACAAAATATTTAGAAATTGTCATTGAATTGGGGAGCGCAAATGGAAACTCAAAACGATTACAACCCTCCAGACTTGGTCGCAATGCTTCGTTCTGAATTTATAAAAGCACAGTGCAGCACCATTGCAAAACTTCAAGAAGCACTCAGTACATTAAATTATAAAGTGGCGCATTTACTCGTGCATACATTAAAAGGCAATGCAGGGTTGATAAACGAATCAACTTTAGTCAAATTAGCTTTAGATATCGTGCCTATATTAAAAGCAGGTCAAATGCCTGAAAAATCCATGATTGAATCTTTAGAGATAGAGCTTGACCGAGTATTAAAAGATATTGCTACATCAAGCCCTGCCGCCCAGTCTGAAACAGATGTACAGTGCAAACTAAAATATAATGTGTTAGTCATAGATGATTCTCCCTTGGAAATCATGGCGGCTAAGGCAATGCTGTCAAAATCGTATAATGTATTTACTGCGTTAAATAGTGAAGATGGTATAGCCATTGCACGAAAAAATGAAATCAATATCATTTTGCTTGACTTAAACATGCCGGGGAAATCTGGATTTGAAACCCTTTCCGATTTAAAACGCTTTCCCGAAACTTCAAAAATTCCAGTCATCATGGCTACAGGCAGTGAATCCAGCTATGATGAAGAACGGGCATTAGAGCTGGGTGCGTCAGACTTTATCAGCAAGCCTTTTGTTGCGTCTATTATCAACTTGCGGGTCAACATGCATTTGCAGTTGAGGGAATATATTAAATCTGTAGAAAAGCAAAGTTTAATGGATGGTTTAACAGGCATAGGCAACCGCCGCGCTTTTGAACAATCTATGAGAATTGAATGGAGCCGTGCCACGCGTAAAAGTGAATGGCTGGGCATGATAATATTGGATATAGACTTTTTCAAAAAGTTTAATGACACCCACGGTCACTTAAACGGTGATATTTGTTTAAAAGCCGTTGCAGATATTATGGTAAAGTCCGTTGCCCGTGGATATGACTATGTATTTCGTTGGGGTGGGGAAGAGTTTGTTGCTGTTTTGCCAGACACATCCCCAGAAGGTGTCGTTGCCGTTGCCGAGCGTATTCATAAAAATATTGCAAACACACCTATTAAAATTGCAAACGAAACCGTTTCTATTACTGCAAGCTTGAGTGCAGGGGCCATTGTGCCTAAACCAGACCAAGTGGATGAAAAAACGAAACAAGATGAATTTTTTACAAAGCTTGACGAAGCCCTGTATCGGGCGAAAGAAAAAGGAAGGAATAGGGTGGAGATTTTATGAAACTCATCATCATTAACCAAAATGCCATGGGGCAAAACATCTACTTGTACTTCGACGAATCAACGAAGGAAGGGATATTGATTGACGCAGGAGACAGCGAAACTGAAATCATGAGCAAAATCAATCAACACAATGTGAAAATAAAAGCACTGTTGCTTACCCATGGTCATTACGACCATATTGCCTGTGCCAATGAAATCCGCGAAAAAACAGACACAAAAATATACTGTCACCCAGACGAGCAACAGTTTTTAGAAAATCCAGAACTCAATTTATCTACAAGATTCAAGCGTATTTTAAAAGTCACACCCGATGGCTTGCTTAAAGATGGAGAAATTTTTGAAATAGGCGATACAACATTAAAAATCATCCATACCCCGGGGCATACTCCAGGGGGACTATGTTTTTATGATGAAAAAAACGGAGTTTTATTTACAGGGGATACTTTATTTCGTGAATCTATAGGGCGGGCAGATTTGCCCCTAAGTAATCCTACAGACTTGACCAAGGGTATCAAAGAAAAGTTGCTCACCCTTCCAAGTGAAACAAAAGTATACCCTGGTCATGGTGAAAGCTCTGACATTGGTTTTGAGAAAAAATATAATGCTTATGTAAATTAGGTCTTCCCAAGTTGTAAAAGTTATGATAATATGTAAACATCTGCGGGAGAAAAATGCCGCAGTGGTCGAGTTGGCATCCAACCTCCAACCGACTTGTAAGTAGGGATGGAAACCCACCATCACCCGTCACAAACAGGTTAACCTGCCACCACAGCTTACCGATTATACACCAATCCGTGTGATTTTTTCAAGTATTTTATCGTGTAGAAATCGGGGTCTAGAATCTGATGTGTATGGAAAAGGACGCTGGCTTGAGTACATATCAAGCGTGTGGGTGATGGATACCATCCTTATGCACCAATCTTTATGACAAATTATGAAGCACCATAAGAAAAAGCCCGATTCATTTTGAATCGGGCTTTTTACATAGTTTTATGAAATTTTTTACGAAAAGTATCCTTTAACCTTATCAAACCAGCGTTTTTTATGATTTTTATAATCATCACCCATGGAATCATTAAAGGACATGAGCAATTCACGTTGCTTATCGTTCATTTGCGTAGGCACAGTGACGTTGAGTTTGACAATAAGGTCGCCAACAGCCCGTGGATTGTGTACATTGGGAACACCCTTGCCCCGCAGTTGAATGACTGCCCCAGGCTGTGTGCCTGCTTTTACTTTGTATTTTTCCTCACCGCCGTCAAGGGTAGGAATCGAAATTTCATCTCCCATCGCCGCTTGCACAAAAGTGATAGGAATATCCAAATACAAGTGACTGCCTTCACGGGTAAAGAGTTTATGGGGTGAAATGGTCACAGTAATGTATAAGTCGCCTGGAGGCGCGCCTTTTTCACCAAATTCACCTTTACCGTTTAAGCGAATGCTTTGTCCATTGTCAATGCCCTTAGGTATGGTGACTTCAAGGGCTTTGCTTGTGCGGACACGCCCTTGACCGCGGCACTGTATACATGGGTCTTTAATGGTTTTGCCCTCGCCCTTACATGCCGAACATGTAATGGTTGATTGCACCATGCCAAAAATACTTTGCTGAACCACCCGTTCACTGCCTGTGCCATTACATTTTTTACAGGTTTCAGGATAAGTGCCGGGTTTTGCACCACTGCCTTTACAGGTTGGGCATTCATCATAGGTTTGCAGTTGTACTTCTTTTGTCGCACCAAAAACGGCTTCTTCAAATTTAATATTGACGCGCATTTGCATGTCTGCACCGCGCCGCGCTCTGGGTCTTGTACGGCTTCCCCCGCCAAAAAACGAGCCAAAGATATCTCCAAGGTCGATGTCCCCATGGAAGCCATGAAAACCGCCGCCACCGCCGCCGCCTTGTTCAAATGCCGCATGTCCAAACTGGTCATAGGTTTGCCGCTTGGATGAATCACTTAATACATTGTAGGCTTCGCTAATTTCTTTAAACTTTGTCTCCGCGGCTTTATCACCCGGATTTGCGTCCGGGTGATATTGTTTTGCCATTTTGCGGTAGGCTTTTTTTATTTGGTCGTTGCTTGCATCTTTGCCAACGCCCAACTGCTCATAATAATCTCTCTTGTCTGCCATTCAGGCTGGCCCCCTTACTTCTCAGTAAAATCTCCGTCTATTACGCTGTCGTCACTATTTGGGCCATAGTCGGAAGGCTCACCGTCTGCGCCTTGCATATCAGGTGCGGCGTTTTGATAAAGTTTGGTTGAGAACTCATTAAGCACTGCTGTATATGCTTCAATAGCGGCTTTCAGTGTCTCGGTGTCGGATTCATTCATGGTTTCGGCGTGCATTGCCACACTAACACTCTTGAGTTTTTCCGTTTCGCTTTGCAAGTTGGCTTTGTCTTCATCGCTCACTTTTTCAGCCATGTCATTCAACAGTTTTTCTGTTTGGAAAACCAGTGATTCCGCTTCATTTTTAGCGTCAATTGCTTCTTTGCGAATGCGGTCTTGCTCTGCAAATTGTTCTGCTTCTTTTACAGCACGGTCAATATCGTCATCAGACAAATTGCCGCTTGCCGCAATCGTGATTTTTTGCTCTTTGCCTGTGCCAAGGTCTTTTGCAGACACTTGAACAATACCATTCGCGTCAATGTCGAAAAGTACTTCAATTTGAGGGACACCACGAGGAGCGGCAGGAATGCCGTCTAAGCGGAAACGTCCAAGTTCTTTGTTGTCACGGGCAAGGGCGCGCTCGCCTTGTACAACAACAATATCAACGGCAGTTTGGTTGTTTGCCGCAGTAGAGAATGTTTGCTTTTTATTGGTCGGAATGGTGGTGTTACGCTCGATAAGACGTGTTGCCGCACCGCCTTCTGTTTCAATAGATAGTGACAATGGGGTTACGTCAAGAAGAAGGATTCCCCCTGCGCCTTCGTCACCTGCAAGTTTGCCCCCTTGAATACTTGCGCCAAGGGCAACACATTCATCTGGGTTGATACCTTTAAATGGCTCTTTGCCTGTCAGTTTTTTAACCGCATCTTGAACAGATGGAATACGTGTTGAACCACCAACCAACAAAACCTTATCAAGGTCTGAAGGGGAAAGGTCTGCGTCTTTTAGGGCAGTTTGTACAGGGGTCATGGTTTTTTCAACAAGGTCATGGGTAAGTTCGTCAAATTTTGCACGGGTGAGGTTGATATCCATGTGCTTTGGCCCGTCTTGGTTCATTGTAATAAACGGAAGGTTGATATTGGTGGTAATCACAGTTGAAAGCTCTTTTTTTGCTTTTTCAGCAGCTTCTTTTAGGCGTTGCATTGCCATTTTATCTTGGCTTAAATCCATGTTTTCCATTTTCTTAAACTCTTCAACCAAGAATTTAATAATGCGGTCATCAAAATCATCACCGCCTAGGCGGTTGTTTCCGCTGGTTGCTAAAACTTCAATAACACCGTCGCCAATGTCAATGATACTCACGTCAAATGTTCCGCCGCCAAGGTCGTATACCATGATTTTTTGCTCTTTTTCATTATCCAGTCCATAGGAAAGGGCGGCGGCTGTAGGTTCGTTAATAATACGCTCTACTTCAAGGCCTGCAATTTTACCTGCATCCTTTGTGGCCTGACGTTGGCTGTCTGTGAAATAAGCAGGCACGGTAATGACCGCTTTTGTCACTTTTTCGCCTAGGTAAGCTTCTGCGTCTGTTTTAAGTTTGGTTAAAATCATGGCAGAAAGCTCTTGTGGAGAGTAGTCTTTGTCTTCAATTTTTACTTTAAAACCCGTACCCATTTGACGCTTGATACTCATAACCGTATTGTCTGGGTTGGTAATGGCTTGACGTTTTGCCGTTTCGCCTACTAGCCGTTCCCCTGCCTTTGTAAAGGCTACAACAGATGGCGTTGTACGCAGTCCTTCACTGTTGGCAATAACGACGGGCTGTCCGCCTTCCATAACTGCAACACATGAGTTGGTTGTTCCTAAGTCGATTCCTATAATTTTTGACATATGGTTTTCCTCCTAAAATGTTTAGTTTGCCACTTGTACCATGGCATATCTGATGACACGTTCTTTGTGGGTATATCCTTTTTGTAAAACTGCGACTATTTCGTTTTGACCAAAGTTTTCATCTGCGGAGTGGGCAACTGCATGATGAAAATTTGCATCAAATGGTGTACCTGGCTCGGTTTCAATGGGCTTTACGCCCAAGGATTCTAAAGTGCTTTCAAACTGGCGGGCAATGAGTGCGATGCCTTGATAAAAAGAATCACCTTTGTTTTCATTGGCCTCCATTGCACGTTCAAAATTGTCAATGAGGGGAAGCAGTTTTTCACAGGTTGCGCGCACACCGTCATCATAACGGATGGAGAGTTCTTTTGCTGTGCGTTTACGGTAGTTATCAAACTCTGCCAAACAGCGTTGATATCGGTCTAGCATTTCGTTATATCTTGTATCGCCGTCTACGACTTCTATCGCGTCCTCTTGGCTGACGGCATGACAAGCGCAATCACTGTCGCATTCGCAGGGTACTTCGTGGGCATTGCCGCACCCACATGAATGTGTTTCTTCATTATTATTGCTCATCGCGTTCCTCCATTCTTCTACTGTGATAAATCTAATGCTGTGATGACATGTTGTAAATTTTGCAATATTCCCGAAAGCACGCTAACAGCTTGTGCATAATCCATGCGCATTGGCCCAATGAGTGCTATACAGCCGGTGCTTTGGTTATCAATGGTGTAATTTGCCTTGATTAGACTGCAATTTTTTAATAAATCAAGGTTGTTTTCTTCGCCTATAACGATTTGGATTCCGCCAAAATCTACAGCTTTGGAATGGATTGCAGTGGTGGGCGCGCCTAATATGGCAAAAAGAGACTCCCTATCTTCAAAGGCTTGAAAAATAATTTCGGCTTTGCGAATGTCTGCAAACTCTGGAAAAGCCAAAATGTTTTTTACACCGCTTGTAAATACACGCACATCATCTTCAGCTTGAATCATATCGGCTATGATACCCAACAGGGGCATAAGCACATGGGCTTGCGCACCAAACTCTGCTAACATTTTGTCAATCAATTCACGGTTTATTTCACGAATACTTAAACCAGCCAGATGATTATTTAAAAGCCCTGTAAGATGGGTAAGCATTTCATACCCCGGTGCGTCATTTAAGTTAACCACTTGATTTTTCACCGTTTTATTATCTGTCACCAACACCAATAAGATAGATTTTTCATCAAGGGGAATCAGCTGCACATGTTTAATTGTTATTTTTTTTGTGTTAGGCTCAGAAACAATGGTGGGGTAATTGGTAAGCCGTGCAAGGGCCTTTGCAGTTTCTTGCATCATAAATTCTGTCTGGTTAATGTTGTCTATTATCATACGTTGCAAAAAAAGTGCTTCGTCAGCAGTCAATGACCGTCGTTGCATCATACTGTCTACATAAAACCTGTAACCCTTGCCAGATGGCACGCGTCCTGATGATGTGTGAAGCTGGCTAATAAGCCCTAAGTCTTCCAAGTCACTCATTTCATTACGAATGGTGGCAGAGCTTATGCCCAGCCCATATTTTTTAGCAATCGTGCGTGAGCCGATAGGTTCTGCCGTTTCAATATAATCCGTAATAATGGCTTGTAAAATTTTTAGCTTCCTATCATTTAGCAACATGTGTTCACCCTCCCCCGTATCCTGTTAGCACTCTATGGTTGTGAGTGCTAACAGGTGAATAATACCATGTGCTTTACATCATGTCAAGACGCTTTCTAAGATTTTATTTTAATTTTTTTGTATGTTTTCGGTAAGTCCATAAATACCATAAGCACACCATCACCCCACGCAATCCTGATGTTAATGAAATAGCTGACCAAACACCCAGTACACCCATGGGTGTGCGCGAAAGTATAAAAGCCAAGGGCACGCGGATTAAATTTGAGGTAATGCTGGAGATGGATGGTGGAATGGTGCGTCCTTTACCTCTAAACGCGTTGGACGCGACATATTCTAAGTTGGCAAAAATTTGACAGGCTGCAAGAATGCGCAAATAGGTGATAAAAAGTTGCCGCATGTCCTCTTGGGCTAAAAAGTTTGGCAAAAATATTGCAAGAATAACATCCCCGCCAAACCATAATACCGATGTCACCAAAGCACCCCAAAAAATAAGTATATAGGTTGAATAGCGTACCCCTTTAGCGATACGGTCGTGTTTGCCTGCACCAAAATTTTGCCCTACAAAAGCTGTAAGTGCCGCGCCGAAACCAGCCCCTACCAGCCACGAAAGGGACTCAACCTGTGTGCCTACACGGCTCATTGCCAACGCAAAATCTCCAAACTCAAGTTCAAAACGTGTAGTGACGATGGTAAGCAATGGCCACAACATATTTTCTAAACCAACAGGCGTGGCAATGTAAAAGATTTCTTTTATTTTAGACATCTCCACAGGTGTAATAAATTCAAACTTTGCAAATGGACGTGTCCTAAATCTTTTAATGGCAATGATGGTGATGATAAACACGACATATTGACTGAAAACACTGGAAAGCGCAGCCCCAAATACACCTAAACCCATAGAAAACACTACAATGGGTGTAAGTATCATATTTAAAATAAGTCCGCTTGAACTAATTAAAAAAGGCGTGCGAGAATTTCCAGAAGCCACAAAGGAAGCATGGGCGGCATTAACAATAAAATTGGCGGGGATTCCAATGGCCATAATCGCTGTATACATTGCTGTATCCACTGCAACACCAGTATCATAAAAATTAAAAAAGGCCACTAACGGATGCCGAAAAATAATGAGAAATGCCCCATATAAAGTGCCAAGGACGACAGCTACATAAATGGACATACGTGCGAAACTATATGCCGCAACAATGTCGCCCCGTCCCCTCGCTTGTGCCACGCCCACTTCTGCCCCAATGCGCCCAATCATTAAAAATCCCATAGAAAGCCACAAAAAAAGCCCTGCTGCGCCTGATGCCGCCAGAGCATATTCGCTGACCTGCCCCAACCAAAACATATCTGTCAAGTTATACGCCATATGCATAACCTGGGCACCTGCAATGGGCAAGGCAAGCCGCATGAGTGTACTAAAAATTTTACCTTGTGTTAAATCTCTATGCATTATTTCACATGTCCTTTTGCATATATAAACAAAAATTTGAGCCACTGCCTTTAGGGGCTTTTGTACGTTGTATTTCTTTAAATCCCAGCTTTTTATACAAATGCACTGCACCTGCATTTGTGTCAACTACTTCTAAAACATAAGAGGCGTAGGGGGTATTATTCATGATAAATGTGATAAGTTGCCGTGCAATGCCTTTGCCTTGGGCTTCTGGGGCAGTTGCCACAAATTCTATAGAGCCTGTAGTGTTTGCAAGCTCAAATGGATATACATTGCGTATCAAGTGCTTTTTTAGCATAAAGTAAGCAATGCGCCCACGGAAAAAACCTAATGTTTGTATGAAGATTTTTTTATCAAATGTAATCGGCTGGCTACCATTGATACATGCCGTTTTTGCAAAGATAGTTTCCCCTTCATGTGCCACATAGAAATATTCCAGCTTAAACATATGGGCAAAGGTTTTTGTCAGCTTCTCCTTATCCTTAGAAAGCACTTTCAGCCATATATAAAAGCCATCAACAAAAATTCGGCTAAGTTGCAGGCGCGGGTCAAAGTCTAATTTATCCCCTCGTGTAAATTCCATAAAAATCCCCTCCATGGACACATTCTAACAATTTAACGGCTATGCCGCAAATGTTATATGAAAAAATTGCATTCTCATAATAGTTCGCTTAAAATACATTGACTATATATTATTTTTCTTTGGAGGGTGAGCATTATGAGAAAAAAATTGCTACTGATTTTTGTTTTGTTACTGGCTTCTATAATGGGTATAACCGTTTATGGCAATAGTAACAGCGAGGCAGAGGATTTTTATGCAGAAACCGTGTTGCAAGAAGAAAGTATAGCAGTGCATCCCGCGCTTGTAGATGTACTTGCAAACTTTCCAGCGTACACAACAAATACTAACCCAATACTGCCAAGAGGTTTAGGTACAGACAATGTATTGCGTATTGGTGTTGGTTCTTACAATGTTTTGTCAGGGGTATTCCTGCGCACACACATTGTATCAGACCTAGCTTCAGACACATCGATTACATCTTTGGCACATCCATACCTCATTGCATGGGATGAAAGTAATATGGTTACAAATTCTGGTGCTTTTTCATTTGAAGTTGACAGAGAAGCCAATGCTGTCATTATGAAACTTCAACAAGACGTGTACTGGCATGATGGTGTACCACTGACTATGGATGACCTTGTATTTGCTTATGAAGTGATTGCTCACCCAGACTACACAGGGACACGGTTTTCTGAGAACAGCCTTATCCCAAATGTAGTTGGCGTGGACGCGTATCGTGAAGGACTTACAGACTACATTTCAGGCTTAGTGCTTTCAAACAATAATCGTACGTTGCGCATCTATTATGTAGAGCCGCTGTCTCCTGCTGTGCTATTTGCAGGCAGCATTTGGGTTCATCCGATACCACGCCACTGGATTAGCCCTGTCATCGAAGAAGTCGGTCATGCTGGTATTGAATCCCATGTGCGTGCGCGTTATGAAATGCTTGGTTTTGGCCCATTTATAATTGATACAGTGATACCAGGTGAAGCCGTTTTTCTTATAGCAAATGATAATTACTGGCAAGGCGCGCCCTTAGTTGATGGTATTACTGTAGAAGTATTACTGCCCGATATGATACCTTTTGCAATGCGTGCTGGTGTATTTGATATTGCCACTTATCAAATCATCAATGTGGAAGAATTTAATATGATGAGCCCAACAAACTATCAACTATATGGTTGGCCGACTCAAAGTACAACATTTTTAAACTTTAGATTGGGTTACATGGGTGCAGATGCCGAAGGCAACTTATATATGCAACCTCGTAATGATGAACACCCAATTACCAATATCGCTATACGTCGTGCAATGGCATATGCATTTGACAGGCAAACGATAGCAGATGTTGTTGGCCGAGGTGCGTGGACACCTGCGCCTTCAGTATTGCATCCATTTAATGCTACATCTTTCATAGATGTGACACGTGAGGGTTTTAGGTTTGATTTAGATTATGCAAATGCAATACTTGATGAAGCTGGATTTACAGAACGTGATGCCTATGGCTTTAGACTTAACCTAAACGGTGAACCGATGACATTTATCTATGGTCAACATCACAACCAGACTAATGAATGGATGGTTCCATTAAACATTTACAACTGGGCGCAAATTGGTTTGCGTGTTGAAATGTTTAATGGTGACTTTATCGACTGGAGCATGTTATTGGATATTATACTATCTGACGATGACGTAGGGCCTATTGATATTTTCGCTATGGGATGGAGTTTGGGTTTTAATCCTAACCCCACCACACTTTGGGGTTCAAATTCAATGCTCAATTTGCCGCGCTACACCAGCCCAGCTTTCCAACAAATCCTTGAAGACATAGCATCAGAAGAAGCTTGGAATTTTGAATTTTTAGCTGCTGCTTATGCCGAATGGGAACAGGCTTTCCATGATGAAATGCCTGCTATACCATTTACATGGAATTTAGACTTTATTGCTGTCAATAACAGAGTCTCAAACTTTAGCCGTGTGCGTAACGACAACAGAAGTGGTCAACCTGGCAACTGGTCAACATCAAGCTGGATTAACCCTCACCTTATTGGATTAACTGTACCTGAACCATACGTGAACGTCATAGAATGAGTTGCGATAGACACAAAAAAGACGCATTTTTTGAAATGCGTCTTTTTTCATACGTAATATTTCAGCATTTGATATGCCGTTAGCCGAGATATTCCTCTTCGTTTGTGTCTTCTATTGCTGTTTGGATAATTGCCCTGCGTGACGTTGGTTTTGCACCTTTTGGCTTCCGTGCTTTTGGGGCGCGGAGTGGCTCTTCTATTTCGGGTTCAGGTTCGGCTATAGGTTCAATGACAGGTTCGGGTATCTCTTCTATAGGTTTTGGCGGTTCTGGTTCAGCAATTGCTTCTACAGGTTCTTCTATCATTTCAGGTTCAGGCATGTTCACAATTTCAGGTTCGGGTATTTCTGGTGGTTTAGGTTTTTCATGTTTTGGCAGGTCAATGAGTGCTTCCATTTCTTCTTTAGATACGACAGGGGATTCTATTTTTTTTGCAGCAACGTAGAAGCTACTGCGCCATGCAAATTGACGCTCGCGATAGCCGCAAAGGGGGGATGTTGTGCCATGTGCATCAGGTGCGGTGATGGCGATTGCCTGAAAGTTTGATATTTTATAGCCGTTTAAATTGGATTCATCTAGGTCGCGGCGAACTTCCGCTTTACCCTTCACATCAACGGCTAAACTGCCTAAATTTACGCCTGAATATCGTCCGCCATCTGGGAATATTATGTAAATGCCATAGCGGGTTTCGGGTTTTAAGTCTTGTATCCACAGGGTAAGTTTTCCATTGTTTGCATCCTTACTTTCTACGATACACCGCCCAGATGGGCTTCTTCCTTTAAAATCATACCCCGTGGCTTCATTTTCAAGGGGCATGAAAAATCGCTCGTATGCCATAAGTACACCTCCATAAATTCTAGTGCTAATACTATATGCATAGTAGCTTGTTGGCATACCAAAATTGTAAAACTGCATATGATGTGATAAGATTATGTCTTGAAATTGACGTGAAAGGAATGAGGTATGGGTAATTTATTTGGAACAGACGGTGTTCGTGGCCTTGCGAATGCAGAACTTACGCCAGAACTAGCATTTAGACTTGGACGCGCAGGTGCTTATATGCTTACGAAGCAAGAAAAGGCATCAAATGAAGCACCGCGTATTTTAGTAGGAAAAGATAGTCGTCTTTCGGGTGACATGTTGGAGGCCGCATTGACGGCAGGCATGTGTTCTATTGGCGCGCACGTATTTCATGCAGGGGTTTTGCCAACCCCGGCAGTAGCGTACTTGGTTCGCCACTACAAAATGGACGCAGGGGTTATGATTTCTGCATCTCATAATCTAATGCCAGACAATGGGATAAAATTTTTTAACAGTCAAGGATATAAACTACCAGACGCAGTAGAAGAAGAAATAGAAAAACTCATATCAGACTTTGAAGCTGGAAAAGATAACTTGCCCCGTCCAACAGGTGCAGATGTAGGTACAATAACATCATGTAAAACAGCAGTTGAAGATTTTGCATCTTACTTAACATCAATTTTTTCAGGGCTAAACTTGAATGGGCTAAAAATTGCCCTTGACTGTGCCAATGGGGCAACAAGTCAAGTTGCACCCATGGTTTTTAAACAACTTGGTGCCCAAGTACAAGTACTAAGCAATAAACCTGACGGTACAAACATCAATGAAAATTGCGGCTCAACACATATGGAAAATTTACAAAAATTCGTAAAAGAAAATAGTACAGACATTGGTTTGGCCTTTGATGGCGATGGAGATAGAATGCTTGCTGTCTGTGAAAAAGGCGGCATGATTGATGGCGATAAAATTCTGGCAATATGCGGATTGAATCTGCAAGCGCAAGGCAAACTCAATACCATTGTTGCAACGGTGATGAGTAACCAAGGGCTAGAAATTTTATGCAAGGAAAAAGGAATAAAACTACATCGCACAGATGTTGGTGACAGATATGTTTTAGAAAAAATGCTACAAGATGACCTTCCTCTTGGCGGAGAGCAATCTGGGCATATTATTTTCAAAAAACACAGCACCACAGGAGACGGTATCCTTACAGGGCTTCATTTACTCTCTGTTATGGTGCAAAAAAATGAATCTATTTCTACACTTGCAGGTGTCATGGATACTTTGCCGCAAGTCCTTATTAACGCAACAGTGCCTAATGATAAAAAAGCAACACTTCACTCACACCCTGTCATTCAAAAAGCCCAAGCAGAGATAGAATCGAATCTTGCAGGTGCAGGGCGAATTTTAGTACGCCCGTCAGGTACAGAGCCTTTAGTGCGCGTGATGATTGAGGGGCGCGATATCGAGCAAATCCGCAAGTGGGCAAGGGATTTAGCGGATATTATTGAGAAAAATATTGGTTAAGGTTTCCTAAGAAAATGTCGATGTAAATATTGGAGTAGTACATGTATTCACATATAACAATTTTCAAGGATGAAGGGGAGGATTCTCATGGATATGAATAGTGTGAATCAATTATTAAGTGGGGTAAACTATCAGCCGCAGCAACAAACACCAGCAAATCAGCCGATTCCAAGCACACCGCCGGCAACGGCTGTACCGCTTCCGGAAGACGTTGATTTTGGTCAAGCAGGTGTGTATACCCCAAGCAACAATGCACCAGAAAGCTTTAGACCAGACCCAGCACGTGTGCGTGAAATGTGGAATCAACATCAAGCCCAAGCAGATTCTTTCCGCCGTATGATTGAGACATTGTTTAACCAACAGGCAGACCGCCAAAATACAACATGGAACCCCATGATTGAAGTCACACCAGAAATGCGTGCAGAAGCCCAAGCAATGATTGACGAAGGCGGCTACTTTAGTGTAGAAGAAACTGCCGCACGTATGCTTGACTTTGCAGTCGCCCTTACAGGCGGAGACCCTGGAAGAATCGAATTGATGCGTGATGCGGTAGAGCGGGGCTTCCGTGAAGCAGAACGTATGTGGGGTGGCGAATTGCCGCAAATCAGTCATGACACCCGTGAAGCGGTCATGAATGGCTTTGACGAGTGGGCGGCGGCAGGTTCAGCTTCCGCAATAAGCTTACTTAACCGATAATAAGATAAATTTTAAAGGGGGTTTATACATGACAATTCAAAGCATGGCATCTAATGCAATGAGTCCAGCAATGACCCGTTTAGCCAGCGGTAATAGAATCAACTCTGCCGCAGATGACGCAGCGGGGCTTGCTGTGGTTGAAAACATGACATCTCAAATACGTGGACTTGACCAAGGCACACGCAACACAATGGATATGCAATCCCTTATATCTACTGCAGAAGGTGGACTTGATGGCATTAACGACAGTTTAGGGCGCATTCGTGAACTTAGCGTACAAGCTTCAAATGGTACATTATCCGCCGCCAATAGAGAGATGATTCAAGCAGAAATAAGCCAACTTGCAGAAGGCATTGGGGCAACAGTCAATGGCACTCAATTTAATGGCATGAACTTATTAGACGGTTCCGGCGCAGGTGGGCTAAATACTGCTTCTGGGGCAGATGGTACAGGTGCAACAGTTGTGATTAACGATATGTCAAGCCTTGCCCAAGCCATTACAACCTTTAATGTAACAGGGGAATTTAATATCAATGACATTGACGCAATGATAGCAGAAGTCACTGGCGAGCGGGCAAATCTTGGTGCAATGGAAAACCGTATGGACTTTACCATGAACGCCAATATGACCTCAAGTATCAATATGTCTGAATCAAGAAGCAGAGTAGGCGATGCAGACATGGCACAAGAAATGATGAACTTAAACCAAGAACGTGCCATTGCCGAAGTACAAATGTTAATGCAGCAACAAGCCCAAGCCCAACGGGAACAGGAAAGCCAAATAATCGCTGGAATTACTGGTGCATAATAAGGTATAATAACAATAATGCTTGCCGTGGTATGATACGGCGACAGCGGCAGACGATTATTTTGTCTGCCGCTTTTTATTCATGAGTGAGGAGAAATTGCAGTGATACGATTAACAAGCATGTTATATGTATTAGCGATTGTGGTGGTGCTTATATTTGTGTTCCCAGTAGCGATAACCTATGCTAAGGAGAATGCATTTAGTGTACCCGTCACAGAGGAAACATTTTTCTCATTCATACCAAATACCACTGGATATTGGATATTTGAAACAAGTGACAACATGAATGATGTCCTACGTCTAAGGGTTTATAATGACTACGGACATTTGCTGGCAACAGATGATAATAGCGCAGGAAACTTAAACGTCATCATCAAAGTCCATTTAGTAGAAGGGGCAGATTACACAATTCATGTAGGTTTTTTATCCGCAGAAACAATAGGCACGTATACCTTAACTGTTTCCATGTCCAATGAATTTATCCCGCCGCCTGTCGCTTCTCATCGTGTTGCAGATGTAGATTTAGCCTATGATATCTACTATTTCATATCTGACGATTATGTAGTGGTAGAACAATATACACCCAGCAACACAAGTGAAATCACTTCAACCCCTGTGATTACAGCGTTAGAGGTGATTCCGTCACATGGGGGAATCATTACAGTAAGCGTGCCAGAAAGGTTTATTTTTTCTCCTGAAACTACAGGTTCATGGACAATGAGTATGGTAGGTCTTGGGGATTTTGTTGTCATGGATACTTCTGAAAGCTTTAGATTGACAGCTTGGCATAACAACCCATTTATCACTATTCATTTAGCGGCAGGGCATACTTACATTATAGACGCATGGACAGTTGATGTGGCTTCTATATCCATTTCACCGACATATCAAATACATCCTGCCGAAGATGTAATCACCCTAAGCCGTATTGTTTCACGTCCTACAAAATTTTCATTCATCCCCAACATCACAGGATATTGGGTGCTTGAAACCAGCAACAATATAGGCGACCCGCTTTTGCAAATTTTAGATGCCAGTGGACAAATTTTATTTGAAGATGATGATAGTGGTGATGGATTAAACGCTTTCTTAAAAGTCTATCTCGTAGAAGGTGTTGAATACACCATACATGCAACATTTTTTGCAGGTGGCGGGAGTTATCGCCTAGATATACTCGGTCTCATGGGCATAGAGCCTCAACGAGAAAGGCAACCGCTTGTTCCCATTTAGTCATTCAATAAAAAAAGCCTGTTTCCTTTGAAACGGGCTTTTTTTGATGGGTTCGTAAGCACTATACAAAATCTTTTTCGCTGGTGTAGGTAATGCCGTCGTCGTCCATGTCATCAATGTCAATGAAGTCCATATCGTCACAATCACAGTCGCAACAGTCAAAGCCGCTTTTGAGTGCTTTGACTTTAACAATAACTAAAATTGTGATGGCAATAACTGCTGCTAAAATTGCTGCAGCGATAATTAGGTCGCGTCTTTCGCTGGCTTTAATTTTTTCTGCCAATTTCCATTCAGTGAGTTTGCTCATTTTGAACTCGTCCTCTCATTATGTTTAATTTTTAAATTGCCATATTCAGAAAATGCTCTGCGCATGATTTGCCGCTCATCGTGAAACTTTAACAGGTGATAAGCTTCATGTTGCTTATAAAATCCTGCGTCTGCAAAAAACTCTTCAGCTTGGGGTTTGCAGTAAAATGAATTTGTAGTCATTAAGTACCAATGAACGGTTTTGCAAAGGATACCTACTTCACCATTGGGTTCACTCAAAAGCGCGCCTTTGAAATTGTATTGGGTTTTTCCCAAATACTTTAATGCCCGTGCAGATACTCCGCTTTCTTCCTTGACTTCGCGTATGGCGGCTTGCTTATGTGTTTCCCCTGCCTCCATGTTGCCTTTTGGCATAACCCAGCCCATGTATCGTCCGTTTTGGTTCTTGTACAAAAGCATGACTTTGTTTTTATAAATAACCACCCCGCCGCATGATACAACGGTGGCTTTGATGTTTTCTCTCATTTATAATCCACCATTCGTTTTAAATATTCTTTGTGAATTGGCGGTGGTTTATACAAGCTTTTAATGGAATGATTTTTTGTTGAAAATGCATTTATGTTAAAAATGCTCGTGCGCCTGACTTTGACATTTCCCCCCAAGCGTTACCTTGGCAGTTGGCTCGAGTCAAGCAACCCCGCGGCACATGAACTCTCTTGCTTAACGCTGCTTTCTTCCGAACCTGACGTGGTTCACAAGCGTCCATTGCGCAGGACTTGACTGTCAACACTACTTACCAAGGGCAGACCTCACAGAGAAGGAGCCTAGGAACAGGCATCACCCTTGCTATGGCGGATTGCAAGCTACAGGGAACCGCCACTTCCCCGACTAGCACGAGCAGAAGATATTATACCCATTGTTTGCCTATATGTCAAACGTGCATGACATTAACCAAGATTTTATGTTAGAATGGTATAAAGTATTAAGGAGGCTCTATTTATGGGAGAAAGCATGACAGGCATGAAACGCACCCACTATGCAGGTGAAATAAACGAGAAACTTATCGGTCAAACTGTTACGGTGATGGGCTGGGTAAATAAGCAAAGATATTTAAGCCACTTGATTTTTATTGTTGTGCGTGACAGAACAGGCATTGTACAAGTTGTGGTTAATGAGCAGAAGAACGCAGCACGATATGCCCTTGCAAAATCTATTCGCGGGGAATATGTAGTGGCGGCAACAGGTGTTGTCATTGCCCGTATGCCAGAGAATGTTAACCCCAATATGCCTACAGGAGGCATAGAAATTGATGTGCAGGAACTTAGAGTGCTTTCCGAGTCGGAAGTACCGCCTTTCCAAGTGGCAGACGAAGGTGTCGCGTTGGATATGCGTTTAAAATATCGCTACATTGATTTACGCCGCCCAGAAATGCAAAAGGTTTTTGAAATGCGGCATAAAACAGCCCAAGTTGTGCGTCAATATTTATCAGACACAGGCTTTTTAGAGCTGGAAACGCCCATGCTTTTAAATAGTTCGCCAGAAGGCGCACGGGATTATCTCGTTCCTTCTCGTATGCACCCAGGGTCTTTTTACGCTTTGCCCCAATCCCCCCAACAGCTTAAACAAATTTTGATGGTGAGCGGATTTGATAAATACTTTCAAATTGCACGATGCTTCCGTGATGAAGATTTGAGGGCAGACCGCCAACCAGAATTTACCCAAGTAGACATAGAGCTGTCCTTTGTAGATGAAGCGGATGTCATGACCATGGCAGAAGGGCTTATGGCGAAAATTTTTAAAGATATCTTAAATGTAGACATTCCAAAAACATTTCCAATCATGACATATCACGAGGCAATGGAGCGTTTTGGTTCGGACAAGCCAGATACACGTTTTGGCATGGAACTGAAAGATATTTCTGACCTTGTACGCGGTTCAGATTTTCAAGTGTTTTCTGGTGCCCTTGACGCTGGCGGGAGTGTGCGCGGAGTCAATGCACAGGGTTGTGCAACCATGCCGCGTAAAAAAATTGATGAATTTGTTGAACTTGCCCGCACCCATAAAGCCAAAGGACTTGCATGGATTACCTTGACAGAAGACGGCTCTGTAAAATCCACCATTTCTAAATTTTTTACAGAAGAACAAATCGCAGAAATAGCTGCTAAATTTGACGGTAAACCAGGGGATTTGATTTTTCTTTGTGCAGATGTGAACGCTATTGTGTTTGAAGCTTTAGGCGCAGTGCGTCTTGCTGCTGCCAAATGGAAAAATGCAATTCCAGAAGGCTATGAATTTTTATGGGTAACAAAGTTCCCATTATTAGAATACTCGCCCGAAGACCAACGCTATTTTGCTGCCCATCATCCATTCACTTCACCGCTGGAAGAGGATTTACCCCTTTTAGAGTCTAAACCAAGTGAAGTCCGCGCCCGTGCCTATGACTTGGTGCTTAATGGTTTTGAAATTTGCGGCGGAAGCATTCGTATTCACCAGCAAGATGTGCAAAAGCGTATGTTTGCCGCACTTGGATTTACCCCAGAAAGTGCGGAAGAAGGCTTTGGATACTTTCTTGAAGCATTAAAATACGGCGTTCCCCCCCATGGCGGTATAGCAATGGGCTTCGACCGCTTGATTATGATTATAACAGGTGGGGATTCACTACGGGATGTTATACTTTTCCCCAAAGTAAAAGATGCTTCATGTCCTATGACCTACGCCCCCAGCACAGTTGCAGATGTGCAGCTTGAAGAATTGGGTATTGCCCTAAGACCAAAAAAAGACGATGAATAAATTGACAGGGTCTTAGAATAAAGCACAAGGACGTGATGAAAAATGAATATTGGATTTCATAATTTTTCTACTTCGCCATTTTCAGCAATGAATCGTGAAAGTAATACCTTAGATGGCACAGCATTGCGTAATGCAATAGGCACCCCCCGTCAGCAAAGGCACATGCGGGAGCGCATGGCAGAGCGGGAACGGGAAATGCAAATGCGTATGCATGAAAATCAGCAAATAGAGCGGCTAGGAGAGCAAGTGAATCACACACGTGACCGCATTGCTTTGCAAATGCTTGAAATGCGCGAAGGCAGAAAAGAAATTGTTGAAATTGACGGTGTTGAGACAGAAATAACGGTAGCGTTAACGGCTGTTGAAATGGAAGAAGCCGCCAAGCGGTTAGAAGCCATGGGTGAATCTCTTTCGTCTTTAGGGAATCAAATCAATCAAATTCATAGAAATCGCGCCCAACGGGAAGAATTAGCAGTAGAGCGTGAAGCCGCGCGTCAACAAGCGGAACTTGAAGAAGCTTTGCGGACAAAAGAAGAACGCGCTCGGGAAAATGCTGAAGCTAATCAGCCCGAGCCCCAAACAGAGGAAGAACTAGAGCAAGCCATTGCCAACGAAACTACCCGTCATTTGACGATGGTTGGTGCGCGTATGGATAATATTCGTAACTTATCAGGCACACGCGCTCGTTTACAAGCGGAAGCAGCAAGACTTGAGAATGAAAATGCATCGGCTCAAAGTCGTCAGGATTTATGGGGTGATGTGCGGGAAGGCAGAGAAGTCCTACAAGTCGGGCGAAGTATAGACAGGAACAATGCCGCACGTCATCATCGTGATGATGCGGCACAAAGACTGCAACGTGCAATAGATTCTGGCGACCAAGATAAAATTGAAGCCGCAGAAACAGCATTGGCGTGGGCATATGAAGGTATGCAAAGAGCAGGAAATATTGGTGCAATGACACAAGCGGCTGCTGGGGCTTCTGATAATCCTGAAGACTATAACCTTATGGATAGTTTTCATGGACGGCAAGCCACAAGCTTAAACGGGCGTATCGCACGCATTGACACTGCCATAGCCGCAGAAATTGGTGCAATGTATCGGGACGGTCAAGTCATGCAAGAAGAACAACTGCGTCTTTCTCAAACCCAAGTGCAAGAAGCATATGAAGAAGATGAAAATGATGAAGGCGAAAGCCCTTATGTACAAGTTGATGTGAGGTTGTAAAATGGAATATTCTGCGCCTGATGTATGGTTTCCCAATTTGGGGGTACGCTTAAATAGTGTCCCCCGTTATCTTATTGGTAATAACCCAGACTTATCTATTATTTATGTATCAAATTTTCCTATGAATATCTTTTTATATGCAGTTGCCATTATTTTAGGTATTGTATCTGCCTATTTTTTGGCAATATGGTATGTAAAAAAATCTGGGCAGAAGACTGAGACTTACCTTGACCTTCTGCTTCTTGGTGTACCCATGGCATTTTTAGGGTTGCGGCTTTACTTTGTAATATTCAATTGGAACACAAGATATGCTGGGCAAAACTTCTTTTCAGTCTTTTTTGACTTTAGAGGTGGCGGGCTGGCTATTTTTGGCGGAATAATTGGTGCGATTTTAGCAGGGATTATTATTAGCATTAGAAACAAAGTCCCATTCACTACCCTTGCAGACACTGCCGCCCCCAGCTTGCTTATTGGGCAAGTGATTGGACGCTTTGGCAATTTTTTTAATCGTGAAGCTTTTGGCTCTTATTCAAACGGGCTTTTTGCCATGAGGATTCGTGTTGACCAAGCCCATTATATTACACAAGAATTGATGGAAACGGCTGTTGTCACTTATTATGGCGTGGATTATTTTCAAGTTCACCCTACATTCTTATATGAAGCGGCATTTAATTTTCTGCTCATGATTGCACTCATTTTATACCGCCCTCACAAACGGTTTGAAGGCGAAATTATTTTGCTATACTTCATGGGTTATGGCATTATCCGTTTCTTTGTAGAAGGACTGCGTACCGACCAAATGATTTTTGCAAATACAGGGATTCCCTTGAATCAAATCACAGCAGTTTTATTTGCTGTCATATCCCTAGGGTTAATCATTAGAGGGCATATTCGCGCCCGCAGAGGGAATGTTCCAGTCCGCACCACAAAAAGGAGAAGGTAGTTAATGAATATTGCAAACATGCAAATGTCTCATGATGTGCAAAATGAAGTCTATGTTTCTGCAAAAGCGGCAAATGAAAGTGATACTGCCCCATTAAAGACCGCTGCAAATGACCGCTTGAACGAGCTTTTTAAAGTGCTGACACCCATTACAGGTGAAATGATTAACGCTATGCATTCATATGTAGAAGTGGTTGACTTATTTGTAAGCTTTTTTGATGATGTTATTCTCGAATGCGCGTTATTAACTGACCGCCGTGCAGAAGTAGAAAAAACATTACTTGACCTTTGTAAAGAAGCTTTAGGCAAACCCACAGAAGAAAAAGCACGGGATGCCAAAGCAGAGCATATTGTTGCCACCTTTATTGACGCGCTTATCATTCACGAAGCCCCATTAGACGCGCGTTCACGTAGTCTGGCTGTTGGTTTACTTGACAATACAAACCCTCTTCGTTTAGGCTTGACCCTTTATAAAATTTTCTGTGAAAAATATCCAAACAATGTAGATAAAAATATCTATAACTATTTTAAACTAGAAGAGGAAACACGCCTTGCCTTAATTACAGGGGACACAGTCAAAGCCACTGAAAACATTGGTAAACTGTTTGAAACCCCCATCAATGACCCAGAAAAATATTTACTCATGTCCCTTAACTCATTCTCCAACAATTTGATTGATGATGCCAAGCGTGTTATAGACATTGGGCTAAAAACCTACCCAAATAATAAACGGTTGCAAAATGCCAGGGATGGTTTATCTGCATTTTAAGTATAAACTTAACATGATATAATATATTTTTAATTATTGACTTGACATTCTCCAAGATTAAGTCTAAACTTAATATGCCATCGCGCATGTTAAGTTTTAATTTAGGAGGAAATATATGAGCTTATTGTTTAAAACCCTTGCAAAGCAGAAATTTGGCTACAGGGGTTTTTTGTTTTTCTTTTTACTTATGGCACTTATCGTATCAGGGGCAGGTGTACTTATGACACGGCTTACAGGTGACATGGGGCAAGCCGCACTGGATATGGATATGAACGTACTTTTACAGCTTTTTGCATTGCTTACAGGGGCAATGGTTATCCGTGCTATTGCCGCTGGATTATCAACATTATTCTTGGGGCGTTTTGCCGCAAAAGCAGGCTATCATTTTCGGGATAACTTTGCAAAGTATTTTTTACAAAAGCCATTTTCAACGGAAACAAAAAGCGGTGAGTCTCTTTCCATTTTTTCAAATGACTTACCCGCCGCTGTAGACCTTGTTTCAAACGGCGGTATCCGCATGATTGCAGATGTGATTACATTGCTGGTGACTTTTGGATATATGATATTTCTCAATTGGTGGCTTACACTTATTTTCTTTGCATCATTTCCAGTGTTGGTGATTATGCAGGTGTTAATCGCTCAACCCATTCAAAAAAAGAGTGCAAAGCGGTTAGAAGCCAGTGCAAAGATTACATCTGTAGCCAACGATTCATTTCAAAACACAGGTGTGGTGGTCGCGTATTCCCTTGAAAACACAATGGAAACACATTACCGCACGGCGATTGAAGAATGGATTATTGCCACAAAAAGCTTTGGACGCTCCCTTTTAGGTCTTGTTATTGTGGGTATGTTAGCATCCCTAAGTCCGCTCATTATTGTTATAGGCATATCTTCATATCAAGTTATCGCAGGGAACTTGAACATTGCAGAATGGATTGCGTTTATAGTCCTTGCAGGTGAAGCAGGAGAATGGCTTTTAATGCTTTCTCAACGGCAAAATCAAGTGCAGACTACAGCCGCAGGGGCGAAACGCCTCAATGAACATATGGAAGCACAACCAGAGGATATTCACAAAGGCAGAGACTTAATACAGTCTGGTGACATTGCTGTTTCTGCAAAAAATTTAAAATTCTCATATGATACTGAAGCCGAGGATATAAAGCTTGCTTTAAATAATGTGTCATTTGAAATTAAAAAAGGCTCACGTGTGGCTTTTGTTGGTGGAAGCGGCAGTGGAAAAAGCACAGTACTTAAATTGCTTCTTGGCTTATACACTCCCCAGGAAGGTAAAATTGCTGTACTAGGCGCGGATATTTCAGATGTCTCATTAAAATCTTTGCGTGATATTTATGCATATGTTCCCCAAGACAGTTTTCTCTTCCCAGAATCCATTGTGGAAAACATTACAGGACAACAGGAGATTCTTGACAAAGCAAAGCTTGAAAAAGCCTGTAAAGACGCGGGTATATTAGAATTTATAGAATCATTACCTAATGGTTTTGACGCAAAACTTGGTGAATCCGCAGAAAATATTTCCGGCGGGCAAAAACAACGTATTGCACTGGCGCGGGCATTCTACCGCGACGCACCAATTATTCTTTTTGACGAAGCTACATCAGCCCTAGACCCTATTACAGAAGCCGCGGTTTTAGAAAGTTTCAACACACTTGCAAAAGACAAAACCGTTATCATGGTGGCACACAGGGCAAAGGCTGTAGCGTTTTGCGACATGATTATTGAAATGGAAGACGGAAAAGTGAAAGCGGTGCGCTCATGACTGATAGACAAAATTTTTTCAGAATGTTTCGATATGTAAAACCCTATGCTTTTCTTTATGTCCTTGGCACATTGATTTATAGTGCCCAAGTCATGGCATTTCCTTTGATAAATAGTGTATTTATTGGTGGGGTTACAGAATCTATTGTAGCGGCAAATTTCTCTGGTGTTATTGACGCGCTTTTACTTGGGTTTGCTATGTTTGTAGTCGCAGGGGTTTCCGTTGGAATAGGGGCGTATTTATACATTATCACTACAAGCAATGCGACGCGGGATATACGTATTGATGTTTTTCGTGCATTTATGAAAACCAATGTAGAAAATCCAAAACATTCTGGGGAAGGTGTGGCGGCTATCAATACAGATGTGGCGAGAGCAACTGATATTTTAGATGATGCACTAACACCGTTTTTGCAAAATGTTATTGGTGCAACATTTGCTACCATAGCCGTTGCCATCATTGATTGGCGTATGGGTATTGGTGCTTTATTGATTGGACTTATTGCATTTTTCATACAGTCACGGTTTGCCGCACCTCTTGCAAAGCTTGGTAAAGTCCAGCTTGAAACCAATGCGGATTCTGTGAAATCTATTTCTAATATTTTTGCCGGCGCACTGACTATTCGGGCATTCAATAGGCAAGACCGCTCACTTATTCAGTTTGACCGTGAAAATGGAAAACTCAAAGGCATAGCTTTTAAACAGGCATTGATAGGCATGTGGCAAAACTTATTTACTACAGTGCAGGGCTGGCTTACTACTGTTGTCGTTTTCGCCTTTGGCGGCTGGCTGGCAGTTCAAGGTGAAATAAGTTTGGCACAAATCATGATGATACTGCCCTTTGCAGAAGCAATTAGTAGTTCAATGTCACAAATTGGGTCAACTTACGCAGGATTACAACCGCCTATTGTTGCGGCAAAAAGAGTATATGCCATCATAGATTCTGCCGCCGCCTTACCCACAGGGGCAAAGCAAATGACCAGTGTGTGTCATGAAGCGGGCTACACAATAGATATTAAAAATCTTAACTTTGCTTATAAGAACGCACCTGAAAATGCATTACAAGATATTAAACTTTCCATCAATGAAAATGAAATGGTGGCATTTGTAGGTGAATCAGGCAGTGGAAAATCTACTTTGCTTCGTGCAATCATTGGAATGTATGAACGGGACACCCTTAATATGGAGATAGGAGGTACAGGGTTTTCTGCAAAAGATATCCATACATGGCGCAGTCACTTTGCATATGTAGACCAAAGCTGTAAGCTTTTCGATATGAATATTTCCGAAAATATAGCCATGGGTAAGCAAGGCAATGCAAGTGAATCAGAAATTCAAGAAGCCGCAAAGCGTGCCTTTGCCCATGATTTTATTGCAGAACTTCCTGAAAAATATGAAACACCTTGCGGAGAAAAAGGTGCAAGCCTTTCTGGTGGGCAGAAACAACGTATTGCAATAGCCCGTGCCTTAGTACGCAAAGCACCTATACTTGTTTTTGACGAAGCCACAGCCGCCCTTGACACAGAAAGTGAACGTAACATTATGGAAACTATAGAAAGTTTGCGTGCAGACCATACTATTCTTATGACCACTCATAACCTAGCCAATATTGAAAAAGCCGACAAAATAGTTGTTATGGACAAAGGGCGCATAGGCGAAATAGGCACTCACAGGGAACTATTGGCAAAGGGTGGATTGTATACAAAATTACTGGAGGATACTGCAAATGCCATATAAAATATATGACGAGCCAATATATGAAGTTGAAAGCATAAACCTTCTTAAAAACATTGCAAATGGAAAGTCCATTCGTGACGAGATGGAGGAAACTATAAAAAAATGCCCTGTAAACGCAATTAGGGCGCAAATAGAGCCGCTTTTCGAGAAAGCTATTGCACTAGAGGCATATGTAAAAGAGCATATGGTGTTAGACGATACATCAACATTCTTACTAAAAAAATGGGAGAGTGCGTCAAGTTACGCGCCTATAGAGGTCATTTATTTTTATGATTTAATGACACGTGCAGGGATATACAATAAAGCTGTGCCTATACTATTTCCATTCAATGATGGACTTTTAGAAGACTCGTGGAGTTTTAAAGATATAGAGCTGAATATACCACCACCGTCAATAAGTAACAGCCAATTTTTTCGCTTAGTAAATAATGTAAAGCTTACAAAAGACGAAAAGCTAGATGTTTTACAGCTTTATCATGACTTTGATTTATACCGCACCCACACGCACCAATTATTAAAGCAGACAGAAGCACTTATAAAGTCAAAACTTCATGTATATGAAAGTGATATTTATGACAGCACAAAATTTGTAGAAGAACAATTGATTACTCAAACTGCGCTGACTTATAAAAATATAATAGATATTTCGCTCAATGACAACAAGCTATACCATATCTATCCTAGCTTGTATGATATAAATGGCTTCATGTTAACCGATATTTTTTTCGTAGACCCTTATATTGTTATTGGTGTTGGCGCACTTAAACTAAGGAACATACTAGATAATGTGAGTGTTGGAGAAGAAAATGCCACTCAATTTCTTAAATGCCTAAGTGAAGGTTCAAAGCAATCTATCCTAAAATATTTAAAATATGAGCCGTTATATGGTGGTCAACTTGCCGAAAAGCTGGGCTGTAGTAGTGCAAATGTATCCCAGCACATGTCATCACTGCTTCAACTAGGAGTAGTCCACATGAAAAAGGAAAATAACCGCGTATATTTTCACTTAAACAAGGATATCATCAGTCAGTATTTTGATACTGCTAAAAATTTATTTATTTAAGTCGTAGTTATCTAAGAAACTATGGGCTTTGTCATTTTGTTTATAAGCAATTGTTGTGTCTAGGTTGACAGTGTGGAGACTTTTAAATACATTTTTCTCTATGTCTTTATTATCGCGCTTTAACTGGTGTAAAAGTGATTTTACCTCTTGCCTTTTTGACCCTCCGCCGCTGGCATCAAAAATGTTGCAATTTTCTGAAAGAGGGCAAGCACAGGCGATGAAGCTTAATGCGTTATAACGCTTCCATGCGTGTATTGCATCTTCTTCGATACAATACATTGGGCGAATTAACTCCATGCCATGGAAGTTTTGGCTTTTTAACTTTGGCATCATCACTTGATATTGGGCACCAAAAAGCATTCCCATTAAAGTCGTCTCTACCACATCACTAAGATGATGTCCCAATGCAATTTTATTACATCCTAGTTTTTGTGCATGAGCGTACAAATATCCCCGTCGCATTCTGGCACAAAGATAACATGGTGTGCGGTCTGTTTGCTGAACGACCTGGAAAATATTTGAGTCAAAAATAGTGATGGGGATTTCCAACATTTCTGCATTGGCGATGACTTTTTGCAGGTTTATTTCATTATAGCCTGGATTCATCACCATAAAATGCAGTTGAAACGGAAATCTGCTGTGCCGTTGTAGTGATTGCATAAGTTTTGCCAAAAGCATAGAGTCTTTTCCGCCAGAAATACATACGGCAATGATATCGTTTTCCTGAATCAATTGATAACGCTTGATACCTTCAATAAAAGGCCGCCAAATGGTTTTGCGGTATTTCTTATGAATACTTTGTTCAGCTTTTTGACTTAAAGTGAGTTCGCGCATAATACTACAGCTCCTAAAAATTCATCTAACTCTTGAATGGTAGTGTGGTGGCTAAAGCTAACCCGCCAGGATTCAAGGGCATTTTTTCTGTCTCCGCTTACTGCAAAAACGGGGCGTGACGGAGATTTATCTGTTGAACAAGCCGACTTTACGGAAACAGCAATCCCTCGTGAATCAAGCATAGCCTGAAAATTTGCACCTTTTAACCCCTTCGCACTTAAATTTAAAATATAAGGGCTTCCATCCTTTGGGCTATTGATACGCAGGTTGATATTGTCCAATACATATTTTCGCAGACTTTTTACTGTTTTTAATCGCATTTCCTGCTCATCCAGTGCAATTTCTAATGCTTTAAAGCAAGCCGCCGCCATTGCAGGGGAGGGGGTTCCACTGCGGTAAAGTGAACCTGCACCGCCATGGATAAGTGGTTCAAGCACTACCCCTTCCCGTTTCACCAGTACGCCAAAACCACAAAGCCCATAAAATTTATGGGGCGAAAAGCAAAATGTACTTGCATCATTGACTTCTATAGGAATTTTACCCACAGCCTGTGCCGCGTCTACATGTAAGTAACAGTGCGGATACTGTTTAACAAGCTGTGCAATGTCCTGCAAATTTTGTATCGCGCCAAGCTCGCTATCCACTGCACTTACACACAGCAAAATTGTAGAGGTTCTTATTACATTTTTTAAATGTGCAAGGTCTATTTTTCCATCTTGCTGGATTTTTAGCAGTTCAATTTCATAGCCTAATTGCTGTAAATATGCCAATGTACCGCTGACAGATGGATGCTCTAAGCAAGTGGATAAAATATGTTTTCCCTTATGGGCATATGCGCGGGCGATTCCTTTTATGGCTAAATTGTTTGCCTCACTTGCGCCTGATGTATAGATTATCTCCTTTGGGCTTACGCCTATTAAAGACGCAATTCCTTTTGTGGCGCGTTCCATTGTTTCTAATGCTGTTCTTCCTAGCCCATGGGCAGAAAGTGCGTTGCCATGGCAGTCTTGCTCTACTTGCAAAAATTCTGCCAAAACTTTTTCATCCACAGGTGTATGGGATGCGTAGTCTAAGTTTATCACTTTAGTTCCCTCAATTTCCTAAAAACAAAAATCACTGCCAACCCGCCTATAATGAGTTCTGTAAACACGAAGGAAAACCAAACCCCATTCATTCCCCACAAGGTACTAAGGACTAGCAACATTGGAATAATCACAACACAGCTTCGTAAAAGAGAAATAAAAAGTCCTTTTTCTGGGTTGTCTACAGCACTAAAAAATGCTGAAACAATCATATTCAGTCCTGCAAATATAAGCCCGATGAAATAAATCCGTAAACCGTTGACTGCCAACTGTGCAAGTGTTACATTGCCCTCACTATTAAACGCCGCAACAATGGGGGCAGAAAAAATACTCACGACGGTATAAACGAGCATTGTCAATACAAAAACCAATGCGGTAGCATATTTTAGATTTAACTTAACCATCTGGGAATCACGTAACCCATGCCCTTTGCTCATCAAGGGCTGAACACCTTGTGCGACACCAACAAAAACATTCAATGCAACAACAGCAATGTTTGCTACAATCCCAAAAGCCGCCACACCGATATTTCCTTCAAGGTTTAATATGACCAAGTTAAATGTAATCAGTGCAATGGCAAATGCCAACTCCCCAACCAAAGTGGACGAACCAAGTATGATAACATCCCAAATCTTTTTTAAATGAAGCTTACACCGCGCCAATCGAAAATGATTTTGACCTTTTGTAAAGTGTAAAGACAGTATTCCAATACTTAAAATCACGGAAATTCCTGTAGCCAAAGCCGCACCAAACAGCCCCAGCCCCAGCGGAAACAAAAAGACATAATCAAGCACAATATTAGACAAACTGCCTGCGACCATTCCCGCCATAGACAGCTTGGGGTTATTATCGTTACGCACAAAGGCAATGAGTACATTATTAAGCATCATTGCTGGTGAGAACAGCAAAATTGTTCGTATAAACTCCACCGTCATGTCCAATGTGGCGTAATTTGCCCCCAGCAATTGCGCCAATGATGGGGTAAAAAACGCCCCTATCATAACAAGAATCAACGCAAAAAAGCCCGCAAGGGCTAATGAATGCATAAAGGTATCATTGGCATTGCGTCCTTCACTTTGCAGAATGCCAAACCGTGTTGCGCCTCCAATGCCCACCATCAGCCCAACACCCTGCAAAATAGAAAAAACTGCAATGGAAATATTTAAAGCCGCTAAACCATTAGACCCCAGCGCGGCAGCTATAAACAATGTGTCAATAATAACAAAGCCCGAAAATGAGAGCATTCCCAGAATACTTAAACTAACATACTTTGCAAAATCTTTACGAATTTCTCTTTTATTCATGATATAATCATAGCATTTCTTCTTATATGTTTCAACTTCACACAAAATGGTAATATGATATATCGACCTTGTGGTGACAAACTCTTGGATACCATCAAAGAGGAAAACAAGCAAAACATGATACATTGTGGCTTATTCACTTGTGAAAGGATGAGACACATTGAAGATTTTTGGTTATTGCCGCGTTTCTACCATCGAGCAAAATACCGATAGACAGCTTTTAGCCATGAAAATGTTATGTATTCCAGACGCACATATATATGTCGATAAAGTTTCTGGCAAGGATTTTAACCGTACTGCATATAAGACGCTTATTAAGAAAATAAAGTGCGGCGACCTGTTGTATGTAAAGAGTATTGACAGGCTTGGCAGAAATTATGAAGAAATTTTAAATGAGTGGCGCATATTAACAAAAGAACGTGGTATAGATATTGCCGTAATAGACATGCCACTGCTGGATACCCGAAGAGGTAAAGATTTAGTAGGGACTTTTCTTGCAGATATCGTACTGCAAATTTTATCCTTTGTATCACAAAATGAACGTGACAACATACATCAACGCCAAAAAGAAGGCATCGCCGCCGCAAAAGCCAAAGGTGTGCGCTTTGGGCGGCCAACACTAAAGCCCCCCGAAAACTTTGCCGAAGTCGTGAACAATTGGGAAAAAGGAAAGATTAACATTGCAGAAGTATTAGCGCAGACAGGCCTAAAAACAGCCACATTCTACAATAGATTGCGGGAATACCGAAGCGGAAAAAAGGAAGTGTAATAAGATTTGGACGCTGCAAATGCAGCGTTCTTTTTTTGTATAAACTATAAAAAGTCCCCCTAGAAAAACTAAAGAGACATAAATACACTGTAAAAATATATCGTGCTTTTGTGTTTAAGTTAGATGGCTATGTATAAGTACTAAAGTAAATCTGAATTGACTATAAAAATGTGTACTTTTTTATAGTGCCTATTTGAAGAAAGTTTAACATGTAAATTACAAAAATGCAACCTTATTTTTCGACTTAATTTGATTCAGTAGACATTTATAAAAAAGTACGCTTTTTAATAGTAAAACAGAGAGGGAGATGTATTTATGAAGCAGCAATTGCAAGGTATCGTCACAGGTTTTTTGGTGGCATTATTGGTCTTAAGTACGGCAAATGTACTAGCTATTACAACACGCACTATTGAAATTACTTATGGTGTAAATGTCGTGGTAGATGGTATACCACAACATTTTCAAGAAGATTCTATTCCTTTTCAGTCAGACGGACGAACCTTTTTATCCGTAAGGGGAATTGCAGAATCACTAGGGTTAGATGTATCATGGGATGGAGCTACTTCTACAGTATTTATTAGTAGCAGTGCGCCTATCATTTCAGCACCCACACCTTCGCCTATTCCAACACCCACACCTGTACCAACGCCAGAACCTACACCTATGCCACCACGAATTGTTTATTTAGAAATAGGTATTTCTGGTGAACTTATAAACTTGCATTCACATCCAGACGCAGGTACGTTTACTATGCCTGGTGGGGTGGGCACATCTAGAAGCGGCGTTGTCTTCACTAGTGGTATATCAAATTCAAGTGGTGAGATAGGGATAGTTCGTTATGATATCTCTGGTGAGGGATTTGCTAGATTAACTGGCACACTTGGAATGACAAGCTGGAGCGGTACCCATCGTCCAGCTAGTTTGTTGATATTAGGAGATAGTGTACCTCTAGGTACATTTTCACATGCTGGGGGTGTTGGCAGTTCAAATCAATCAATAGATATAATCATTCCCGAAGGAACGCAAATATTAGAAATCCGGATGCAACCTCATTCTAGTGGCGCATTTGGGTTAAACTCTTTGCAAATTGGTTTTGGAGATGCAAAATTTTCAACGGAGTAACAATATAGATGCTAGGTGATTGCAATGACAACTACAAAATCAAATGTAACCGTAAAAATTGACACAGAGGTTAAAGAGCTTGCTACAATGCTTTTAGACCGCATGGGCATAGACCAAACTACGGCAATTGATATGTTTTATAGGCAGATTATAGCTGAACAGCGTTTACCATTTCAGCCAATGGTAGCATCTTCATCTATAGCCGACTAACTCTTGTTACCTAACACTATGGAGACCATTGTACGATAAAAGCATAATGTATACACAAAAGCCCTGATATATTGAATTTTCACAAGAAAACTTACAATATATTGGGGCTTCTTTTTTAATTATTACCAAATGTAAATAATATAAATGCTTAAAACTTGTTTTTTATGCTATAACATGATATATTATTATACAAAATGATTTTATGTAATTAAGAATCATTTATAGGTGAGGAGGGTGTTATAACTAAAGATGTTGATACCTACAAGTAAGAAAATAAGCTACAAAGGTGAACGGAGAAAAGTTGCCGCGTTTGATTTAATGAAAGGACGTGTAGTTTTGAAAAAGACAATGTCAAAAGTTCTAGCATTGCTTATTGCCTTGATTATGTCAACTTCTGTTTTCGTCATTCAACCAGCTTTTGCAGTTGAGCTTGAGCTTACAGATGATTTTAATGCTATCGAACTGACACCTGAAGTGTTGCCCCAGCTTGGCATGGGCGACCCCATGAATGAAGTTGAATTTGTAACCAGTACCTTGGATACATCTATTGGTGTGGTAGGTTTTGTTGGCTCATATGCCATCACTAACCCTAACGCAATAGTGGATGTCATTGTTCAATTTAGAACACCGCCGGCAGTGGCTTTACGGCTTCTTGCAGAGCATGAGGGCAGTGGATTTGCACGTTTAAGTGACAGGTCATTTGAAGCCGAAGCACTGGATGCCCACAATGACTTTAATAGTCAACTGACAAGTATCATAGGGCGCGGACGTTCTAATCATATTGAAATTTACAGCCGCCACCACATGATTTTTAATGGTGTATTTATGCGCGTTCCTGCTTTTATGCTTGAAGATATTGCAGCATTGCCAGAAGTGTTCTCCGTGTCACCAAACGTGGAGCATTTTGCTATAGGCGAACTTCTGGCAATGCAGCTTGAAGAAGAAATGATTACTGATACTATAGAAGAACCTACATCAGAAGACGAGGAAGAAGATTACGAAACATATGAATATGATGAACACGACGAAGAGGCAGAGCCACCAGTACAAGAAAGCGAAGGCTATTGTGAGTATGGCTATGACTATTGTGTATGTGAAGTATTAGAAGACGAAGCAGTTTATGATGATGAATCCATTGTAACTGCTCCGCCAATGCCCCCTGTAGAGACATTCTTTTCAGTAAGATGGCATGTGGACTATACAATGGGTGGTTCTTTAACCGCTTCAACAGACGATGAATTGTATGGTAGTTATACATCTTTGGTGGAAGGCAGTGCGATTACCTTTACAGCGATTCCGCATTTTGAGGAAAACATGCCACTGTATGAAGTATATGTGTGGACAGTTATTGTTGATGGTTATGAAATTTGTATCGTAACCGAAGGTTGGATTCTTGAAGGCGATACCTTAACAGGTGCTATCACAGGAAACACCGAAGTAATCGTTACTTTTGCGCCAATCGACAATGACGCAGTGGTTGAAATAATACTTGAGCCTATGACAGTGGAATATGTACGCGAGGGTGAGTATTATCAATTTACAGCCAAGGCACTTAACCGTCTTGGCAATGTCATTGATGATGTGCCGTTTATGTGGAATATTGTTGATGAAGACGGATATCGTATTGAAGTCTTTGGAATCTCCATTGACGATGGTGTGTTTACTGTAGCAGAACGTGCGCGCCTTGGTGATGTGAATATTAGCGTTGCGTACTACAATAATGATGAAATTTATACAACAGTGACTACAATGGTATCATTAGGTCTACTGATTATGCCTATGTCAGGCGCGTATGTGCGTGACCCCCTGTTTAATCGTGCGGCGATGGACTTATTTGGAATTGACGATATTCATAGCAATTTCGCCACAGGTCAAGGGGTAAGAGTGGCTGTATTTGACACTGGCATTGACTATCGCCATCCTGCAATTGCACCTTTTTTGAATGGCGCAACCACATTGCCAGGAGGTAACTTTTTGGCACTTGACCCATGCCCAATTTTAGGTATCAATGGGTATCGCCCAACAGGGTCAGGCACAAGTGCGATGGAATTATCCCACAATCCTCCTGCATGGAGTGCTACAAATCATGGTACACATGTTGCAGGTACTGTGATTGCAATGGCACCTGATATTGAACTGTGGTCATATCGCGTCATTGGGCAAGGCCCTGGCGGCTCACAAGGCAGTTCACTGATGGATGCAATGGAAGATGCTTACCTCAACAACATGCATGTTATCAACTTATCTTTAGGTAATCGTATAAACACACCATGGCAACCCAATGCATATGCACTCAATGTGCTTAGTCTTGCAGGTATTGTCATTGTTTCTGCCGCAGGCAATGATGGTATTGGCGGCGGCACACGTGCAGAAGGTATCGGCGGCTGGTTCTCACTTGGCGGCGGCCCTGCAACGGCATCTTTATCCATCGTTGTTGGTGCGGGTGAAGCTGGTGGCCGCCCTCAAGAAAGCGTAACGGATACGATGTTAAATGGTGTGCCAAGGTCAATCAATATGATTGGACATTCACCAGGTTTTAATACCGCTGGTTTTCTTGCTTATGGTGACCGTAATTTCACATGGTTTGGGCAATTAGGTAATGTTGAAGGTGGTTCAATTGCCATGCCAAATGGTGGACGGACGAATCCAGCCTATCCAGCCTTTGTGCAAGCGGTTAGAACAGAACTGCTGGGTGGTCATGATTTAACAGGGCAAGTTGCCATCATCTCCCGAGGCGGCGGAGAGTTTGTTACCATGCGTGACTTGGCATTTGACCTGAATGCAGATGCATTTGTTTTGCTCAACAATCAGCCAGGCAATGTTTTTGTTACAGGTACAGTCCTTAATGGTATTGGACCTGGGCAAGTTTTACCAAACTTTTCAATGGGAATGCAAACTGCTTTTGACGCATTTGGTATTTCTGCGATAAGTTACGTACCAGCAACACCTGTTACAGGTACAATCAATTTTGGTAATTTTATAGTGACCACTCCAACAGATAGGCTCACACCCTTTTCATCCATTGGGCCCCTTGGGCCAGTGAGAGATTCTTTTTTCGCTCCACATTTAAGTGTACCAACTATGCAAGTCTTGCCAGACATTGTTGCTCCAGGTGTCAGTATATGGTCTTCAAATAATATGGACTTGGCAGGCAGTGATTTCCCACCATATGTATCAATGGGAGGCACATCAATGGCGGCACCGGCTGTTGCTGGAATTGTTGCGCTAATGCGCGAATATGACCCAAGCTGGCAACCCTATGAAATTAAAGCAAGAATCATGAACACCGCAAGACCTTTGGATTCTAATATACCTTACTACAGTGTATTGCAGGTTGGTGCAGGTTTTGTTAATCCAACTGCAATATTTGACACCACCGCTTTTGCAACGGCACAACATCCGATTCCATTTAGTGCTGGTGATGGGATGAACTCTGGTTTATTCTCTACGCAAACCATGTCTTCATTAAGTTTTGGCAGTATCGATGTGTCAGAAGGTATTGCCGCAACGACAGATATCATTCCTGTAACCATTCATGGCGGCGGCAGTTGGAGTGCATCACACAATTTTGTTATGCCTTCTCAAGAGCTGCTTCGTCCAGACGCGGGACATTGGGGGCCAAGACTTCTTCACACAGTCAATGGGGTTGGGCTTGTTGTTCATCAAACAAGCAGTAATACCTTTGACGTTCACATGACCCACAATGGCGTAGCGGCAAACCGTGGATTTGCTCAAGGTTATCTCACATTTACAAATGGCAGTACAACTTTGCGTATGCCATTTGGTGCGTATTTTAACTTGGACGCTCCCCCTGTAGTGCTTACAGCCCATTTGCCTAATACAGGCGTATGGCGGTCAATTCTTTCTAATCATGCAACAACAGAAGAAAATACAAATGCTTTTGACCCAAGGGCACACACACTTTCATTTGACCCCATTTGGAGTCATCCAAGTGAAAATCGTGAAGCCATTATGACCCAATCCAATTACACGTCGCTAACATTTGCCTTCATTGACGCTACAGAGTTTGACAGAGCGGTTAGAATCTATATTGGGCCTTATGGTAGTGAACCTGGTGATGAAGACAAAATACTAGCCAGCACTCTAAATAATGTACCGCCAAACAGATTCATTACACTTAACAATGTTGTGCGTTCAGTGGTTGGCGGAGAAACATTTGGGGCAACAGGGCATCCGGGTGTCATGTGGATAGTAGATGGCTATGTTCTTGAAGCGGGTACTTATACAGTTTCCGTTGTTGTAGTCAACAATATTGACCACCCAGACCACAACCTTGTTATTCCTTATACGTTCATTGTTACGGATGAAGTGCCAACAGTTGAATTTGACGAAGGTATTTTCACATTTGAAGATGGAGATACCACTGTGTCAGTCAGCGGAAGATTAGTAAGCCCTGCAATATCTCTTGCAATGGACTTAGGCTTAGAATCTGTGAATACCGCGTCTATTCCTAATTTTATACCTGTAAGCTTTGGCGCACAGCAAGTTGTCTTTGATGGTATGGGTACAATTACCCTTGGTGCTGGTAATAGCACTGGAGAATTTATGGTAAACATTCCAATACCTGCTGATGCGCATAATGCTCCTTACCAATTGTTTGCATGGGGCATTGACGGCCGCGGTGTTGGGCATCCTGGTGGTGTGCTTAGTTGGGTTTCCACACATGCTGGCAGTGATGCAATGTTCCTCGTGGCTCATGAGGATGTTGCAGACGATATTGAAAGCCTTGTAACTTTTGATTACAGTGACAGTGATTTCCCATTGACACAGCGTTTACAAGCGGGAAGCACAACAGAATTTAATTTGCGTGTAATCCGCTCTGTTGCTGCTGTAACCTCAGAAGCCCAGTGGTTAAGAAATGGCAATGCTGTGGGTGAAAGTTTCCCCCTTGTGTTTGATAGATTTGGGGTTGCAATTGCTCCGCTTACCATTGCCAATGCACTAAATACTCAACATGCAGGTGAATGGATGCTGAAAGTCACATCCTCCATTGGCTCTGTTGAAGTCACTGACATCAGCCGTGTAATGACAATAGATATCTTTACGTCAGGTGGAGGCGGAGCTGGCGGCGGCGGTAGTCCCAGTCCAAGTTCAACGCCACCACCAACAGCAGTCATTGACGATGATGTTGTTAATGAAGTTGAAGAAGTCATTGTTGAGCCAATGATTGATGAAGAAATTATAATTGACGAAGAGACATTGCTTCACTTACTTGAAAGCGGTGATGATTTAATTGTAGCTGTAGATGATGCAGTGGTTGTCATTCCTGCACATGTACTTGCTGGCTTAGTGGATGAAGAAAATCCACAGCCTATTACAATTGATATAACCGTCAATCATGGCAATGAAGATATAGATGGACTGCTTGCAGTTGAAATTTATATTTTTGTTGGAAGCAACCTTATTGATGAACTGCCATCTGCCATAACAATTTCTATATCTTTAGGTGCCCTTGAATTAGAAGGCATGAACATTTATAGAATTGTTGCTATAATTGAAGATGGAACAATCATAGGCGGGCGTTATGACACTGAAACAGGGTATTTTGTATTTGAAACCACAATTTCTGGTGAGTTTGTTATTGCTTATGTTGAAAAACTCAAACGCTTATCTATCTCACTAGATTCACTGGCTATTCATGACCTAGCTGAAAATGCTGAATTGCAAGTTATGGATGTCCTTCCATTTATTTATGAAGGCCGCATCATGTTACCAATCCGCTTTATTGCAGATGCACTAGGCGCAGACATTGATTTTATTGGTGAAACAGAAGATTCACCTGCAATCATTTCACTACAACTTGGTGAGGATATTTTAACCTTTGCTATTGGCGAAATGGCAGAAGGCATGGACGTTCCATCAATGCTTGTAAATGACCGTACGATGGTGTCTGTACGATTTGTTAGTGAATTTTTTGGCGCATTGGTCGATTGGGATGAAGATACAAGAAGCGTAGAGATTATTATTTAAAATCTGTTAATATGTAAAAGAGCGGCTGTTTGAATAAACAGCCGCTCTTTTCTTGCATTGAATACAAAGTACTTAAATCTTAAAATATTTCATCATATTTTGCAGTGCTTCTGCTTGTGTCATAAGCTCTTCAGCCGCAACGGCAGATTCTTCCGAAGCAGTGGTGTTTGTGCTTACCACTTGAGCTATCTGGTCTATACCCAGTTTAAATTCGGCAAGGGCTTCTGCTTGTCCCTTGGATGCGTCTGCAATTGCAGAAATAATATTTGATAGTTCAGCGGCATTATCAACAATGAGCTGTAGTGCATCGGCTGTAGTTTGAGTAATTTCTGCGCCTGCGCCCACTTGAGCGTTTGAATCGTTGATAAGCGACTCGGTATTGTGAACGGATTGTTGGCTTTTGCTTGCCAAGTTGCGTACCTCTTCTGCAACGACATTAAAGCCCCGTCCATGTTCGCCGGCACGGGCGGCTTCAACAGCAGCGTTTAGTGCAAGCAAATTTGTTTGGAATGCAATATCTGAAATGACACTAATTATCTGCTGTATACCTGTGGAAGATGTCTGGATTTTTTCCATGGCAATAAGCATATTTTGCATAGATTCATTACCAGAAATAGCACTTGAAGTAGACCGTGCCGCCAGTACATTTGCATTGTCGGCGTTGTCTGCATTGTTTTGGGTTTGAATGCTAATCGCATCAACAGAATCAGACAGTCGCTCAATAGCACTGGATTGTTCTCCTGCGCCAACTGCAAGGGATGCAGAAGAATCTGATATTTGACGAGAGCCTATATTCACTTGCTCAGATGCAGTTAAAATATCAGCCATGGTTTTACGTAAATTGGAAGAAATCCCGTTAATGGCATCTTTAATGGCATCAAATTGACCAATATAATCCCTGTTAATGGTTTTGGTTAAGTCCCCATCTGCCATATATTTTAAAACTTCTGTAATCTCTTGAATATAACTTGAAATAGCTGAAACGGTACCGTTCATTGCTTTTTTCATGTCGTCAAATGCACCATGGTACACTCCATTTAAACCTGTATCAAAGTTGCCCTTTGCAATGTCATTCAACGCATTTTGTACTTCTTGCACAGGTTCAGCAACGGAGTTCATGACTTGATTAAGCCCTTCCATGATTTGCTTCCACACGCCATTAAATACTTCGGCATTTACACGTGTGGTTAACTGACCATTTGCGCCATCATGTGCTAATCGGTTAATTTCAAAGACAATGCGGTGAATATTGGCTTGTACATTGTCCATTTGCCTGTTGACTTCTTGTTTTTCACCAGGATAATCTTTTAACTTTACATCCAAATTACCGTTGGCTAAATGCTCAAGTACATTAAGAATATCATCTAATGTGTTGGTAGATTCATATGACATTTGGTTTACACCGGCAACTACTTCACGGTACGCGCCTTCATATCCATCCTCGTCAATTCTATGATGAATATTGCCTTCGGCATGTTTGTGTTGTAGTGCCGTGATATCTGTAATAAGAGTGTTTACATTTTTTACAACCCGTGCGAGACTTCCGCCAAGCATTCCAACTTCATCTTTACCGCTTGTAAAAATATTAACGGCAAGTTTGCCGCTGGCTACATCATCAGCCACATTAGCCAGTTTTTTAATTGGTTTGGAAACTACGGATGAAACAAACCATGATAAAAACATTGCCAAGGCAACAATTGCAATTGCAATAACTGCCAGCAAAATAATAGACTGGTTTGACGTTGTTGTGGCATTGTGGCTGCTTGAATGGGCAATTCCTCCGGCGTGACGTACCAAATCGTCAATGGTTTGACCAACTCCAGCAATAACAGCCGCACCTTCATCTAAAATTTCAAGTGTGGCACTACGCTGGGCATTTAACGCCTCTATGCGAAGGGGAATAAGCACTTCATTACGGTATCTGTCCAAATAGTTCCAGAGTTGATTAGCACCAGTTAAATGTATATATAAATCATTATGAGAAATGTTGGGGTCAGAAGTAATACTGTCTAAATATTCGCGCAGGTATTCAACTGCACGGTAAAGTGCCGCAGAAGCATCTTGATAATATTCAACAATGCGTAAATCTGCCACATCAAGTACATCAGAAATATCTATAACAGCGGTAGCCGCCGCAACAGCGTCTACCGTATACGTTGACATAAGTGCAGTGGCACCCATCATTTCCATGACTTCTACATGTATCCGCAGAAGTGTAGTTTCTGCATTGATAGTATACTCTAGTGTGTGCGTGTACACGCCATCAATACGCCGCATACTGATGAAAGAATATGCAAACAATGCAAGTACCATCATAATAACCATAGCAAAACTCAATGTAAGCTTTGCTCGAATACTTAAATCAATAAACCATCGCATTATTTTTCCCCTTAGTAAAATACTTTGTTTTTTGTTTTGTAAAACCTTTGAAAATCTTATTTGGCATTTGATGCCGCACGTTCTACAGAGGCAAGTACATCACTTACAACAATGGTTACAGAGGCAATTAAATCTGGTTCAGCCGGTCTATGGTCTTCGGTCAATTGCATATTGAGTACTTCCAATGGTGTTCTGCCTACCATCCAATCGGCAAAGTCATTCATTTGTTCGTTCCACTCACGGGCTATCGGAGACGCACGGCGCATTCCATAAGCGTCACCAAGTTCCATCCTTGTGGGTGGAAATGCGGACAAATCACTGTGAATTTGCCCCTCTAAGTCAAAATTTACGCGTGTCATTGTACTGTCGATAGCGGCAGCAATAATGATATTGTTCTCATCTAATGTGAGTACCGTGTAATATGAAGAAACTTGTGCAAGCCCATTACGTTCTTCCTCTGCACTACGAGAAGCATCAAGTGTTGTAAATACACCCAGTCCAATTCTGTAACCACTTTCAATAATAAGCCCTGTACCTCCGGCAATATTATCTAAATCCGTAAGTGTACCATGGGTAACCTCTGTAATAACCACAGGCGGTGGTGTAGAAGGCAATCGGTCTGGCATCTCACTAAATACTAAATTGGGAACAGGCGGCATAGTTGCTGGTGTTGAATCCGTGACAAAACCACAACCAGAAAAGGCTATCAGCGTTCCTGTAAAAAGCATCAACAAATATTTTTTCATAAATATCCCCCTAAGAGATTAAGAATTTTAATGATGATTATAACAAGTCTAAGGGTTTGTCGCAATCATTTCATCAATTTTAGGTACTTTTTTAAAGTCCAATTTATGCCAAACCAGTAACCAGACACTTCTAATAGTCATAGATATTGCAATAGCCGCCCAGATTCCGTTTACGCCAAAGGCTCGGGCTAGGAAAAAGGCGATAATTACACGAAGTATATTGCTTGTAATACCTGCGGTGGCAGGTATTCTTGTTAATCCACGCCCGCGGAAAGAACCGAGTGCAACGGATTCAAGGCTAAAAAGAATTTGTGCAAGGGCAATAATTCTCAAATAATCGCCGCCAATGCGAATAGAATCAGGGTCTGTAAGGAAAATAGAAACCAGAGGCTCGGCAAATACAAACATTATAAACGCCACAATTGTGCCATATGCCGCCATAAATATAGATGCAATGCGATGTGTTTTACGTAATCGCCTCCATTTTTTAGCACCATAGTTTTGTCCAATAAATGCCGTAAGCGCGCTGGCAAAACCTCCCCCAATCATAAATGAAAGGGATTCCACCTGTAGTCCAATATTTTGTGCGGCAATTGCACCATCTCCGCCAAAGTCAGACACAAACCGTGTGACTATCATATACAATAATGTAAACAACATGGATTCTGCACCAACAGGCACGCCCCATTTTAAAATTTGTACAGCCTTATCCTTTGATATGAGAACGAAGGGCGCATACTTTTCAAATGGGCGATTTTTATAAAGGGTCATTGCCCAAATTTTCAATATAAAGTTAAACACTGCTGCAACAACCATACTAATTGCAGCCCCGGTAATCCCCCATCCCAGAACAAAAATTAAAATTGGACTGAGTATAACATTAAGTAATAATCCCGCAGAGTTTATATAAAAAGGAAGTTTTGCATTTCCACAGCCATTATACACACTTGTGATTACAAGGTGGGTAAATATAAATGGAAAAGAGAGCGCAATAATGGCTAAGTAATGCTCTGCAATGCTTGCTACATACGGGTCATCTATATTGTAAAAATCAATAAACTGACTCCGAAACACAAAGATAACCAAAGCATAAAGAATACCTACACCAAGGGATAGCATAAATCCATTTTGTGCATAGGCTTTAGCTGTTTCTGGGTCGCCTTTGCCCATGTTTTGTGACACTCCAATTTCTGCACCTATGCGGCACAAAAATATAAATGCCATAGACAGCCACATGAACTGTCCCGCAACCCCTGCCGCCGCAACATATTCATCACCAAGCCGCCCAAGCCAAAACATATTGGTCATATTATGTGCCGTTTGCATAAAGGCCGTTGCCATTATCGGTACAGAAAGGGTCAGTAGCTTATGCATAATTGGGCCGCTGGTTAAATCAAATTTCGCGCTTTTCAACTTATCACCTATATTAAACAGAATGGTTTTTCTTCTATTTGGACATTTTCTAGTATATCATGAATCCAACCCCATTTAACAATATGTTCAAGGGTATGATATAAAAAAACAACTTTTATACTTGGTTTTTTTCCTATACTATGTAAACCACGTAAAAATTCCGCTTTTCTGTGGGTAACGTGGTTGCTGATATAGTATGCCGATTCAGGTAAGCCATTGGCAAGGGTTAGCATACGCAACCCTTCGTCTTGGGGCAATAAAATTAAAACAATCCCATTGTGAGATTCAGGGCTATAGCGTTTTAGTAAAATATTTTCCACTGTGTCAATACGCTCTAATCGGTAGAGATTGCCCACAAGCGATTCACCTATACGTGTTATGGCTTCGCTAATCTCTATAGGAATAGCCGCCATAAAAAAACGAGATACTTCATTACCTTTTGTTATAAATTCACTGCCGTCAAAAATGTGAGTGTTTTCGTTCATCTGTTCTCCAATTGGAAATGTGGAAGACACCAGCTCCCACTTGTCATATTTGCGCTTACTTATTGGAATATCCACTATGCGAATCGCTGTTTTGCGCAGATTTGCAACAAGCACCACAGATGATGATTTAAACTTGGGTAAATCAACAGCAACTTGCTGCCTGAAAAAATCCGAGGGTAGGGGCGTTAATGCAGTTTTCCACGCCCCATTTTTTTCTGGGGTGTACACAGTGATACCCTTGCTGGTTATATCTGCAAATATTTGTGGCATAACATATCAACCTAATCTTTTTTTAGCGTAAATGATACCCAGCACTTGAATTGCAATCAGTGGCGTAACCGAAATAAATGCAAGTATACCAAAACCATTGGTGAGAATAGACTGCGCCTCTTGTCCAGACGCTATCGCGGCGGTGGCAACTGCTTGGGCAATGCCTAACGTAAGGGGCGTAAGCACTGCCGAGGACAATGCCCCGCCAGAAACTCCGCCAGAGTCAAACGCAAGCCCAACAAACAACTTTGGTGTAAATTTCATCATAACGATTGCCCCAATATACAATGGCACGATAAACCATAAAATATTTATCTCATACATAATTTTTACAATGGCAAGTATTGCAGAAAATCCAATACCTATTGCCAGTGTCAACCGTGTGGTGATACTTTTTATACTAATCATTTCTTCCAATTGTTCGCCAAGGATGGTGACGGCAGGTTCTGTCAGTGTAATTGCCATGCCTAAAACAAAGCCAACCAATAACAACAACAACCTAAACCATAATGGGCGTGTGGGGTGCATAAAAGTCTCACCGATATATTGCCCTGCAAAAGCAAAACCAAAGTCTATGCTAAAAAGGAAAATGAGCAACCCTGCAAATACAGGAATCATCCCCAACATAATACGAATGAAGGGTTTTTTCTGCATTTTAATAAGCAAAAATTGGAATGGAATAAATGCCACAATAAGCGGAAGAAGGGCGATTAAAGTATCCATAAAACTTGCACGCAACACTACGCCAACATCTGTAGGTAGCGCGGCAGGATTATACACGCTTTCAGGGGGCATTCCACCATGGGTAAAGCGCAAAACAATGCCATATAGGAAAATAGCCAAAATTGGTCCAACGGAAGCAATACCAATAATTCCGAAGTTATCTTCCTGACTGTCATCATGACCGCCCTTTTTAGATAGGGCAGTACATGCGCCCATGCCCAGTGCAAGCACAAAAGGAACAGAAATATCACCAGTCGTTGCGCCGCTTCCGTCAAATGCCAAAGCCACAAACTGCTCTGGTACTAAAGCAATGGCTAAAAATGTAACAATATATAGCACGAAAAAAACTTTGCGTATATCTGTGTCCTTCATGATTCTGTACAGGGCAAAACCCACGGCAATACCTACACCTGTACTCATAATCAGCACAAAAATAGGAACATAAACAGCATGGACAATCATGTTTGTTTGCCGTGCCAGCACCCACATTGCAGGCTCTGCAATAGTGGCAAAGAAGCCGAACATTACGCCAAAAAGGATGATAATAGAGACTTTTTTAATCTTTTCAAGGGATTTTCCAATCTCCTTGCCAATAGGTAAAACGCTGGCTTCAAGCCCTACAAGAAACAGTGATTGCCCAATAACAACCCCCACATACCCCACTGTCAAGCGCACGTAATCAAAAGGGTCATGCATAGGCGCGATAAATACCGTCACAATGATAATGACAGCCGCTAAAGGCAATGACGTAATAAAGGTCGCTTTAAATGTTTGCAGTATCTCTTTGAAACTCAAGTAAAATCAAATCCTTTACATGACAGCAGGTGAAGCAATGCCTAAAAGCCCCAGCCCTGTTTTAAGCACCTGACGCACAGCGGCGGTTAATACTAACCGTGCCAAACGCAATGGCTCATTATCGTCTACCAGTATAGTATGCTTATGATAGAATGCATTAAACCCTTGAGACAAATCCATTAAATGCCTTGCGATGATATATGGCTCGTATTTCTCTGCGCATTCTTCAACTTTACGAGGAAAGTCTTTGAGCAAGCGTAAAACGTCAAAGGTTTCATCTTCTGTTAAAAGGTTTCCATTAAATGATGGCTTAGAAACCATTGCCAATGCCATTTCGCTAAAGTCCAATGTGCTTCCACCGCTCAATGCTTTGCGCAATACACTGCATGTGCGGGCATGAGTGTATTGTACATATGGGCCGCTTTCCCCTTCAAAACTTAGGGCGCGTTCCCAACTAAACATCGTATCTTTCATACGGCTGGTGTAAAGTTTATTAAATACAATCGCACCAATGCCTACTTGTTGTGCGACAAGTTTTTTATTTGCAAGTTCAGGGTTTTTTTCTTCAATGATTGCCAATGTTTTTTCCTCTGCCATGTTAAATAGGTCTTCCATTTTAATGACATCGCCTTTGCGTGTAGACAGTTTGCCGCCTTCAAACAAGAACATGCCATAAGGAATATGCACAAGTCCTTTCGCCCATTCATGCCCCATTAGTTCTACAACTTTCATCCATTGGGCAAAATGAAGACTTTGCTCGTTGCCGGTCACATATAGGCACTTATCAAATTTGAAGGTATTATAACGGTCAATTGCAGCGGCAATATCCCGTGTAGGGTATAGTGTGCCGCCGTCCGAGCGCAAAATTAAACAAGGAGGCATTCCGTGGTCTTCAAGGTCTACAATTTTCGCCCCTTCGCTTTCTATAAGAAGACCTTTGGCAGACAATTCCTGCGCCACTGCATCCATTTTATCAGAATAGTATGATTCACCCCGTATAAGGTCAAAACATACACCCATGCGTTTGTATAGACGATTGTATTCCGACATGCTTAGTTCGATAAACCACCGCCAAAGTATCAGGCCTTCTTCGTTGCCATTTTGCATTTTTACAACCCAAGCCCGTGCATCATCATCTAGGCTAGGGTCTTTTTCAGCTTCTTCATGAAATTTGACATACAGTTTGACCAGCCCGTCAATTTCAGTTTTTTCAATTTCTTCATGGCTGCCCCATTTTAAGTATGCAGTCACCAGCTTGCCAAACTGTGTTCCCCAATCACCCAAGTGATTGATACTGGTTACATCATATCCAAGGAAGCGGTAAACATTGTCTAGGGCTTTGCCAATAATAGTAGAGCCAAGGTGTCCCACATGAAAATGCTTTGCAATATTTGGCGAAGAATATTCCACCAAGACTTTTTGGTCATTGCCTTGATGTAAAGAACCGTATTCTTGCCCAGCGTCTAAAACCTCCACCAGTACATCTGCCGCAAAAACTCCGCGGTCAAAGAAAATATTGACATAAGGGCCTGTTGCAACCGCTTGCCCAAGCCATGTAGGGCGGGATGCTTCTATTTTTTCAGCCAGTTCACTTGCAATCACAGGCGGGGCTTTTTTTAGTGCCTTTGCCAAGCGAAAACATGGAAACGCCAAGTGTCCCATCTTTGGGTCTGGCGGCGTTTCAATGGCTGGAATTATCTCCTCAATGGGTAAATTGGTTTGTGCGGCTAAAATATCAGCCAAGGCTTGTCCATAATTCATACTTTTGTTGCCTCCTTTAATCCTTCTCATTAGTGTACCAATATTTTGCCCTATTCGCTAGATAAAAATTGATTTTTCCTTAGATTTCGTGTTAGACTTGAGCAAATACTAATCATAAGGAGAATAACTGATGAAAAAAATTATCAAAAAAACAATAGCTGTGTTGATGATTGCCGTGCTTGCCGCGTCTCCACTTATAGCGTTTGCAGCCGAGCCGCTTCCCATACGTCAACTTTTTGAAGATGTTGGCGGTGAAGTCATTTGGGACGAAGACGAGCAATCTATACATGTTTTTATTGATTGGGCGCATATGGTTTTTGAAACCCAAAATGCCAACGTGTCTTTTCCTGAATTTGAAATGCACCTACCCCTTGAATCAGGTGCATTTTTACAAGGAAATAGGTCATATATCACAACAGAAGACTTGTTGACACTTTTTGAATTTGCATTTACTCCTGGTAACAGTCGTGTTGGCACAATTGACCGTTCAAGATTATTGCCGGAAAGTTTTGGTGCAACCCATCAAAGCGGTCTTGCCGCTGATGCTTTACAACTGGTGAGAACCATTGAAGCAACCCATCCTATTTTCATTTTTGATGATATGTTGCCAGATGATTATGAAGTCCGCCGTGATGAATTTTTAACATATGTACTAGGGGATATAACCCTTGAGGACTTTGTGTGGGCGGCACAGCGTTACATTGCTTTGTTGCAAGATGGACATATGGGTGCAGGGTTTTCCCTTGTCAATGAAAATGGTGTACCCATACTTGATGATAAAATGCTTAATGTCCATTGGATAGTGACAGTGGATGGCACACTATTTTTAGCCGATGAAAAGGGCGAAGTCCTTGGCGAAGTGCAGTATATTGGCGGTATCCCTGTATCAGAAGTTATTGAGACAATTGATACCTACTATTTTTATGAAAATGCATGGGACAGGATGTTTATTTATTCTATACATGCATCTCATTGGAGACTGCTTGAACGTGCAGGCGCGCAAATGACAGCCGATGAAATGGTTATCGTTGCCATATACAGTGATGGTGTAGTTGAGGAAGTTGCCATACCCGTTGACACTACCTTTTTTGATTTGTTTATTGCAAGGTTTCCTAGCGCAGATTTTATCATCCAATATGAAATGATTGGTGATGTGTTTTACATCGACTTTCGCACATTTATTGATGGTGAACATATTACCGCAGCGGCAGAATCAATTGAAACTGCGGTGTATGATGGTATTCGCCATTTTGTAATAGATTTGCGGGGCAATGGCGGCGGTAACTCCTTTGCAGGACAGCGATTGCTTAATGCCATGGGGCTTACCATGCCTGGCTTTGGTGGGGTCAGACGTATTACGCCCCTTGCAGTAGAGCAGCGTGGTGGATGGCATTATGCAATCCTTTCCACATTGGGTTATGATTATTTTAGTTTTGCCCCTGATACTACAACGGCTGACAATCCTCACAATGTATTTGTTTCTGTGCTGACAGATATGCATACCTACAGTTCTGGGACGATGATGACAGCTTGGGTACAAGACGGTAACTTTGGTCATATTATTGGCGAGCCAAGCCGCAATTATCCAAGTGCATTTGGGGATATGCTCACATTTTCCTTATCCTATTCAGGGCTTAGTGTCATCGTTTCATACAGTAGATTTATGCGTCCTGATGTCAACGCCGACCAACAAACACTATGGCCCGATATTATCGTTGACCCAAGCACAGCCCTTGATGTAGCACTTGAATATTTCGTCGGTTAAAAATAAGCATTGTTTATAGAATTTAATTTGTAAAGGGTATTTCAAAATTTATTTCAACATATTTTTTATCGAAAATATTAATGTACGCAATTCATGGATTATGAAACTATCCTAAATTAGCAAGAAATGTAAAGAAAAATAATTTACGTTCCCTTAAAATTATAGGCGAGAGGAGGGATTGCATGGACTGGTTAAAGGGAGTGAACGCAGTCATTGAGCATATCGAAGAAAATTTGACACAGCCAATAAAGTACGAATCATTGTCACGGATTGTCGGTTGTTCTGTTTATGAATTTTCTCGGATATTCTCATTCATGGCAGGAATGTCTATTTCGGAGTATATACGCTGTAGAAGATTATCACAAGCCGTTTTTGACATTCAAAACGGCAATGGTAAAATTCTTGATATTGCTTTGAAATACTGTTATGAATCGCCTACCACGTTTACGCGAGCATTCAAGGCACTTCATGGAACAACGCCTTTGTCTGCCCGAAAAACAAGTGTATCGCTTAAAACCTATCCACCAATTTCCTTCATGCTTACTATAAAAGGAGTGAACGAAATGGAATTTAGGATTGAGAAAATGGGGAGCTTCCAAATCATGGGGCTTGCGGGTCATTTTACACCTGGAGAAGAATGGAAAGATTCATTGTGGGGGCAGTTTTTAGACGGCGGAGATGGTGCAGACGGTAGCGGAACTTTTAATCAAGCGTTATGGAACAAGGGCAATCCAAGTTATTACACAGCACCGTTTTGGCAAGTTGGTGCAACTGATTTTCATTCGATTGACGGCAAAACACCAACAATTATAGGTGCGGAATACAAAGGCACAAAACCCGATATTAAAAGTATGACCATGAAAACCATACCCGAAGCAACATGGGCTGTTTTCACTTTTAAGGGCGAAACAGGCTCTAAAGTGGGCGAAGCGATTACCCGCATAGTTACGGAATGGTTTCCTCAAAGTCAATATGTACGTGATGAAAGTATTTCAATGCTTGACTGTTACCCAGACGGAAAAATTGATGAAAACTATGCTTGGTATATTTGGATGCCTGTGTTAAACAAGTGAGTCAATTGCAATATAGCGCACTACAGTATCAGCAAGTTGACACTGTAGTGCGCCCTTCGGGATTTAGCAAAACTCCACTTGCTGAAATGTGAAAACCTCTTTCCGTTAGTTTCTAAAACCCACTGAATGTACCGCAAACAGGGCAGCTGAGTATATTTTAATGTACTCTGTTTTCCAAAGTGCCCTTGAAAGTATAAATGCTATAACCATTCGTTTTTTAATTAAAATGTTAAATTCACCATGGAAGTGAGTTCCCCTAAGAAGTGGTTGCTTACAAATCTGATAAGCAAGAAGTAGCTGAGAATCAGACAGGCAATATTGACGACGCGTATTTGCTTTTCTATTTCAAGCTCGGTGAACACTGCATCCAGCACCGTTTGAATCACTGCAATGATGATAAGCTCACCAATAAGAATCATAAATTCGCGCATATATGTAAAACCCCTTTGTAGACATATTAGTAATGTATATGTCCACAAGGGGGTTTTATAGAATGTACTTTAATGCGTTTTGAAAATATGCTGGCAAAGATGATGTAAATTCCATGGATTGTTTTGTGGTTGGATGAATGAATTGAATTGTTTTTGCATGAAGCACTTGACCGTCCAGTGAAAACATTGGACGTTTTGCACCGTAGGTTAAGTCCCCAAGTACAGGATGTCCTACATACGCCATGTGTACACGTATTTGATGGGTGCGCCCTGTTTCCAGCTTTGCGGCAATTAAAGTAAAGCGTCCCCGTTTAGTGGCGTAGTGTTCTAATACATCAATGTGGGTCATGGCAGAGCGGGTCTTATGCCCTGTGTGTGTAAGCACTGCCATTTTTTTTCGGTCGGTAGGATGCCGCCCTATGGGCAGGTCGATTTTAAATGCGTCTTTTTTTACTGTACCTAAAACAATCGCATTGTAAATACGCCCCATCCTTCGGGTTTCCAATTGAGAAGCAAGTGCTTGATGGGCATTATCGTTCTTTGCTACTACCATAAGTCCTGATGTGTCTTTATCTAAGCGGTGGACGATACCTGGGCGCATTACGCCGCCAATGCCTGATAAATCCCCACCGCAGTGGTGCAACAACGCATTGACCAATGTGCCTGTATAGTTTCCTGCGGCGGGGTGAACCACCAAGCCACGGGGCTTATTGATAACCAGCAAATCCCCATCTTCATATAGGATGTCTAGGGAAATATCTTCTGGCAAAGCTTCATCAGGTATAGGGGCGGGGATTTCGCATGTTAAAACTTCCCCTGCTTTTACACGGCGATTCTTGTCTTTTCCTAAAATGCGCTGTGCTGCACTGCGTGTTAAAACTTCTGCGCAATTTTCTGTTAAAAAAACATCAGCACGCTGTCCATCAAATGCTTGGGTGACTTCAATGTGTACAATGCTCATTTTCTCGCAAAATCCTTGACAATAAAAAGTTCAAAAACTATCCATGAAATACAACCCGTCACCACAAAAACATCCGCCAGATTGAAAATAGCAAAATTTACAAACAAAAACTCTAGCATATCTCGCACAACACCAAGGGTTATGCGGTCAATTAAATTGCCGACACCCCCTGCAAAAATCAAAATAAGAGGGATACGCGTAAACCAGTATTTGCGCTCTAAAGGAATCTTGTGGTAATAAATTACCAGCACAATCATAATCACAATTTTTACAATGGAAAGCACCCATTGTGACCAATCATGCCCTCCAAGCATTCCAAAAGCCATGCCCGAATTTTCAAAATATCGAAGCCCTAAAAATCCATCAATTAAAACCCGAGGTGGAGTGCCCTGTAAATTGGCTTCTGCCCAAATTTTCAGCCATAAATCCAATCCAATCAATACGCCAACACTGACTGTGAAAATAATCCATGCGCTGATTCGTTTACTCATCAGCAAATGAAATGCCCATTGCCTTTGCCACGCGCACCAGCTCTCCGTTAGGGTCAACAGTTTTTGCGCCGCCAGCGGATGTTTCACCCATGTCACCGCCCCCTACAACTTCTTCCAGTGGAACAAAACCCATGGTATTGTCACGCAATGTCACCATTGTGCCAAAGTGTCCGTCCCTAATCATTTCAGCCGCTTTTACACCGTATCTTGCGGAAAGTACACGGTCAAAAGCAGATGTGTCACCGCCGCGCTGAATATGCCCAAGTACACAATGGCGCACTTCATTTTCAACAAGGGGTTCTAGTTGATGGGCAATTTTTTGTGCAATCCCGCCAAAACGGATAGCGTCGGGGCTATCTTCTACAATTCTGCCTATAGAAGCCCCGCCTTCTTTACACCGTGCGCCTTCGGTGACAGCTACGATTGTAAAAGGCTTGCCGTGGGTTTTGCGTTCGTTGACTTTATCTACAATGCCTTGTAATGAATATTCTATTTCGGGGATAAGAATAACGTCTGCACTGCCTGCAATGCCTGCGTGAAGGGCAATCCAGCCAGCAGAACGCCCCATAACTTCTACAATAAGCACACGGTGATGACTTTCGGCAGTGGTGTGAAGCTTACCAATATTGTCTGTGACGATATTCACCGCAGTGTCAAAACCAAATGTGATTTCTGTCGCGCTTAAATCATTGTCAATGGTTTTTGGTACACCGATAACATTCACGCCTTTGCGGGCAAAGTCACGGGCAGAGGTTAGGGTTCCGTCGCCGCCAAGTACCACTAATGCGTGTACATCTGCCTTTTTCATATTTTCTATTGCAATGTCAGAAACGTCTTTTTGAATCATTACGCCATTTTCTTCTACCGTATAATTGAATAAGTTATCCTTATTTGAATTGTATAAAATCGAACCGCCTTTATGCAAAATACCTGATGTAGTGCTTCTGTTTAGGGGCATAAAATCATTGGTATATAGTCCGCGATACCCAAACTTATACCCAATAACTTCACAGTCCATCAGACTTTTACATGCACGCACTAAGGTGTAAATAACTGCATTTAAACCTGGTGCGTCACCGCCACCTGTTAAAATTGCAATCTTCTTTTTCGTCATATTACATCGTTCCTTCCTTTGTTTGCTTCCTCTGCTTTGCTACGGACATTGCACGTTGCACAATGTAGACAGGGTATATTGTATACTATAATTTCATTTTTGTCTTGACTTTTTCTAAGTTTTGGGCTAACATAATTCAGAATCCTAGCCCCGGATTTACAAAATGCTTCTAATTTCATATTATTCAACACTTTGGAGGTTCTCATGCGCACCACCCATATTACAAAGCCCCATGAAGTCGAGCGGAAGTGGTTTGTTGTAGATGCCGCTGACCAAAACTTGGGTCGCCTTTCATCTCAAATCGCACACATTCTCCGCGGTAAGCATAAACCAACCTTTAGCCCATCTGTGGACACTGGCGATTATGTCATTGTTATCAATGTTGATAAAGTTAAAGTCACCGGCCGCAAAATGGACCAAAAAACTTATATAAGATATTCTGGTCACATTGGTGGCAAAAAGGAAACTAAACTTAAAGATATGATGAAAAACAAGCCAGAGTTTGTACTTTCACATGCTGTTAAGGGAATGCTTCCAAAAAATAATCTTGGTCGTAAAATGTTCTCAAAGTTTCATGTATACGCCGGCTCTGAGCATAATCATCAGGCACAAAAGCCCGAAGTTTTGGCTCTAAATACGAAAAAATAAGGAGTTCATAAAATATGGCATCAGTTTCTTATTATGGCACCGGCAGAAGAAAAAGCGCGGTTGCCCGTGTGTATCTCTTGCCAGGCAAGGGAAATATCACAATAAATAAACGTGGTATTGATGACTATTTTGGTCTTGATACACTTAAACTCATTGTTCGTCAACCTCTTGAGTTGACAAACATGCTTGGCAAATATGATGTAAAAGTAAATGTTTTTGGCGGAGGCTACACTGGGCAGGCCGGTGCAATTCGTCATGGCATTTCTCGCGCACTGCTAATTGCAGACGGTGATTTCCGCGCACCCCTTAAAAAAGCAGGTTTTCTTACCAGAGACCCTCGCATGAAAGAACGTAAAAAATATGGTCTTAAAGGGGCTCGTCGTGCGCCACAGTTCTCAAAACGCTAATATTTCATCTTTTCCAGCGTGTCCCCTCGCGTTGGACTTTCGATTCCCTTATCAAAGCCCCTGGCCTGTCGCCGGGGGTTTTGTACAGGTGCGTGCTCATGCCAAAATTAACCTTTATCTAGATGTGCTGGGCAAGCGGACAAATGGGTATCATGACATTATTTCTGTCATGCAAAGTTTAGATTTATGCGATGAACTTACGATTTGTAAAGGGGAAGGCTTTAATGGGGTTAAGCTGGTTTGCAATGACCCAACACTTCCAACCGATGAATCAAATTTGATTGTCAAAGCCGCTAATCTTTTGATTCGTGAATATCACATCAATCAACCCATTTATATTGAACTCACTAAGAAAATTCCTGTGGGTGCAGGACTTGCAGGTGGCAGCAGTGATTGTGCGGCAACTTTAAAAGGTATAAACACACTTTTTGAACTTGACATTCCATTAAGAAAAATTCTACAATTTGGTGGAACTTTGGGGGCAGATGTTCCGTTTTGTATCATGGGTGGAACTGCGTTGGCGGAAGGCATTGGTGAAATACTTACCCCACTTCCAGCCCACCCGTCATGCTATATTCTGCTGGTATGTCCAAATATTCATGTATCTACGGCAGATGTTTACAACCGACTTGATGCAGTAAAAAACCGTTCCATAGGGCAAGATAAACTTAATCGCATGACAACTGGGTTAAAGACAAAAGATATCCAAGGAATTTCTCGTGCATTGTTTAACACTTTTACGCAAGTGACAACCCAAATGCACCCAGAAATTTCTCAAATCATCCACGCCCTTGAATCTTTTGGTGCATTGGGTGCGGCAATGAGTGGTACAGGTTCGGCAGTGTTTGCATACTTTGAAGACAAAAATAAAGCCCAAGTGGCTTATGATAAATTTAAAAATGAAAAAAAATCTACTTATTTAACTTACCCAGAAGGGAATGAATTAACATGATTTTTAACAAGCGTAACAGTATCGTTGCATTTGCACTTATCGTACTTATGACAATTGGGTCTATTTTACCTGTCATGGCGGTGAATCCAGCCCAAAGATTTAATGATGTCCCGCCAAACCATTTTGCATTTGAAGCCATCAATTGGGTATCTGACCCCAACAATGGTATTGGTGCGTTTATGATAGGCAACGCCGCAGGCAATTTTAACCCCAATAATACATTAAACAAATTTGAAGCGGCACAAATTTTTGCAATGGCAGCAGGATTCCGTCACTTAACAGAATTATTGCCTCCTGATGAGCAAGCTGTTTTTGCTCGTGCAGAGGCGCAAAATATGCCCTTTTTAGAAAACATGGCAAGTCAATTTTCAAGCGGATGGATTTCTGGCGCAAATAGAGAAATAGCATTCTTAATGTATCGCGGAATTTTGACCCAGACAGATGTTCAAAATTTTGTAACCCGTGTTGGGCAAGCTGAACAACGTCCTTTATTAACCCGCCAAGAAGCCATTGCATGGACAGTGCGTCTCATTGGAGATTCTTCTCAAGCACAACTGCTTACACTCCCTCAGCCCAATCCATTTGCTGATGATGCCCAAATTAACATTGCATTTCGCAGATATGTTTACCATGCAAGAAATGAAGGTATAATTCAAGGTGGCGGCGGAAATTTTGACCCAGCAGGGCATTTTACCCGTGCGCAAATGGCAACAGTTTTCTTTAATGCCCTTGCCAACCGCCAAACTACTACACAACAAGGCACAAACCAAGGCGGCGGTGTTGTAACCATTAACGGAACAATTACTGCAATGCACCACGACACCCAAGTGACCATCACCTCTGCTGGGGGTACAGAAACTTTTTCTTTTGCATCCAATGCAGTCATTATGGTTGACAATGTACAAAGAACAGCATCTTTTTTACAATCTGGCATGACTGCAACTGTTTTAGTGAATGCACAGCGTCAGATTTTGAGTATTCGTGCAAGCCATGCGGATACACCTGCGACTACACCAACACAACCTACAACACCATCAGCAACACTGCAAGTTGATGAAGGTTTTGTTGAAAATATAACCTTGACACCCCAAACCATTACCATTCGTACGCAACGTGTCAATATTATTGGGCAAGTTATCAATGAGTCACGTATTTTCAGCGTTGCACCCAATGCCACGATTACACGTGGCGGTGAAGCAACCTATCTTAGATATGTACAAGTCAATGACATTGTATTCTTTGGATTTTCTGGCGGTGTCATTTATGAAATGGAACTTATGGAACGTGAACGTACAATTCGCGGTGAACTGATTGAAGCGCGCCCTGCGGATACTGTCGGCGGAAATCCAACTTTAACGGTTCAAGTAGAATCGGGAACAACTTATGAACTTAGGGCAACTTCAGGCACAACCTTTACGCGGGGTCATGTTCACAATCTTAGTTGGAGCGACCTGCGTATTGGTGACAACATTGTAGCTTATGTGGAGTTTGACCGTCTTTTATCTGTTGCCGCAACAGGTATCCGCTCTAACACATCAGGACGGTTGACAGAAATTCGTATCACTGAACGCAATGCTGAAATTACGATTTTAAATCCAGATGGAAATTTGGTAACGCTCATCGTAATGCCTGGTATTTTTGACATCTATACATTGCGTATAGGAATGCAACTTGAAATTGCATTGGATAGCCGTGAAGTTATTGAAATTACAATCATGGGCAGTACCCAAGGTCAAAACCCAGTTGTACTAGGTTTCATTCAATCTATCCGCGCAGATGGTTCGATTGTAGTTGTTTCTGGGCAAGGTACAAGCCAAACCACCCATACAATACAAACCAATACATCTACAACAATGACCCGCGGCGGTACAACCCTTGTTTTTGCAGACCTTCGTGTCAACATGAATGTGCATGTGGTCATGACTGCACCACAGTCAAATGTGGCTCAATCTATTACTGTACTACCATAGACTAGAACGCTAAACCATGAAATAATGATGGGATTTGGGGGAATATCCCATTTAAGCGAGGTGATGATTTTTGCCTAGAGACGATTCCAATAAAGGTGGGTACAAATCACCCCCTAAACCAGTTCAGCTTGACGCACCTGATTATATAAATCCAGATGAGCTTGAACTTCCCCGAAGCAGACGACGCAATAATAAGTCTCTTCCGATGATTGACACTGAAACAGCCCCTCCTCCTAGAGGGGCTTCTCGTGATGTTCCCCCATCGCAAAAAAAGCCGCCGCGCCCATCAAAAAGACATGCTTCACCACCAAAATCACGCAGACCTGTATCACGGCGTTCTGCGCCTTCTTTTCAACTGAATCCGAAAGTGAAGCTATTTTCTATTTTAGGGATAATCGGTTTGACTGCATTGGCAATCGTAATCATATTGATTACGCAAATTTTTACAGATAACGCCTTTGCTGTGTATTTAGATGAGCAACATGTAGGTTATATAAACATTCTTCCAGATATGGATTCTGAGCGTTTTCATGATATGGCAGTTGGGCAGTTGGAGTTTAACCTTGGCGGCGTTGATGTGATTGTCAACGAAAGATTAACCCTTCGTGAGACACGTGCGGCTGTTCAAGACCGCATGGCTCTTGGCGAAATGCTGACCCGTTTAACCACTCCGCAATACGGCTTTACTTATGAAATAGCGGCAATAAACATTTTTGTGAATAATAATTTAGAAGCTACCATGCGCAGTATGGCAGATGTTCAGGTAGTAGAGCATCAAATGCAAAGTAATTTTGCTATAGATGGTCTGACTGTCCGTGCTGAATTTGTAGAAGACTGGCGGCTTGAAACACGCTTTGTTGACCCTACAAACTTTGTGTTTGACACTATACAAGATGCAGTGCGAAGAATGGATCGTCAGGAAGGTGCGATTGTTTCTTATACGGTTCAAAGCGGAGACACTTTGGGGCTAATTGCCCAGCGGTTTGGTATACTGATTGACACAATTGAAATGCATAACCCAGGAATAACCCGCACGACAGTATTGTCGATTGGGCAAAGTTTGCAAGTTTACACCACTGTTCCTTTGTTGAATGTGCGTTCTTTTGACTATACCAGTCAGTCACAAGAAATTCCCATGCCTGTTCAGCAAATTCACAATCCGCATCTTGCACCTGCTGAAGTACGAACCATTCAACAAGGTCGCCCAGGCGAGGAACATGCCCAAACGCGTATAACGCGCATAAACTGGGAAGAGGTAGACCGTGAAGTCCTAGATTCAATAGTCATTAGTGAGCCAATTACACATATCGTTGAAATGGGTAGTTTGCCACCACAAGACGAAAATGGAGATGATTAAATAATGCCCGCAAAAATATTGATAGTCGATGATGAAGCAGCGATTGTAGATATTTTATCTTACAATTTAAGAAAAGCAGGATATGAAACCATAGAAGCCAATGACGGAAAAAAAGGACTTGAATTAGCACTGTCAGAAAATCCCGATTTGGTCATATTAGATATTATGATGCCGTTTTTAGACGGTTATGAAGTATGTAAACGCTTGCGCAAAGTATCACAAGTGCCAGTGATTATGCTTACAGCAAAGGCGGAAGAGTCTGACAAAGTGCTAAGTTTCGAGCTTGGCGCAGATGATTATATTACAAAGCCTTTTGGCGTGCGAGAAATGCTTGCGCGTGTCATGGCAAACCTTCGCAGGGGGCATACTCCAGGCACAATGCCCCAAAGTGCGAGTAGCCGTTTAATTTTTGGTGAATTAACCCTTGACCTTGATATGTATGAAGTAAAACGCGCAGGTGAAACTGTAGATTTAACCCGCAGAGAGTTTGAGCTTGTGAAATTTCTAGCTACCCAAAATAAGCATGTTTTCACTCGTGAAGCCCTATTGGAAAAAGTATGGGGTTATGAGTATTTTGGTGATGTACGCACGGTTGATGTAACCATACGCCGTCTTCGTACAAAATTGGAATTTACACCAGACGCGCCCACATATATTTTAACAAAACGCGGGGTGGGTTATCACTTTACACAGGAGTTTGGTGACGGCTTGCAATGAGAAGCATAAAGACTAAGCTGATAGTCATTTATGCCGCTGTTGTTTTGGTTGTTATGACCGTAAGCGGCACATTTATGTTGCTTGCAATGCGGGATATTGAAGTTGGTAATGCCCATGACCGCCTGCGTAGTCAGGCAGTTTCCATCAATGAGCGTATTGTACAAGTTTATGAACTTGGCACTTTTTTAGATGCGTCATGGTATATGTTTGGACAGGGCGAACATGAAATTGATGGTGCGATTTTAAATAATTTAGGACAAACAATAGCTCCTTTAGAATTTGTAAGTCCATATTTGACTTTTAATGATAGCTCTGTTATTGAAGCCTTGGCAGGGGTAGAAAGTTTTTCTTCAAGTAGTATTTTGCCTAACCAACACGGTGTTGAGCAACAATATCTTACTTTTGCAATGCCTGTAAGCCGTGATGGTGAAGATTTTATTGTGTTTACGCGTATCAGCGCACATCTTATGAATGATACGCTCTCTCGGATGACATTTTATTTTGTATTGTCGGTGATTATTGCACTTGTAATCACCGTTATTTTGTGGTTTTTTGTGGGGAATAGTTTGACAAACCCAATTGTAACACTTAGCCGTCATGCTAAAGCCATTGCTTCTGGTGATTTTTCTAGGAAAATAGACGTGGCAAGTAAAGATGAAATCGGCGACCTTGCTGAAGACTTTAACTTTATGGCATCCGAACTTAGGCACACATTAAGCGAAATGGCAAGTGAAAAAAACAAACGTGAAGCCATCTTATCAAATACACCTGCGGGAATGTTGGCATATGATGCCGTGGGGCGTTTAGAACGTGCAAATACTGCCAGTACAGAACTTTTACATGGCATTAACATAGGCACTACCCATTTAAGTCATGTCTTGTCATTGTTAGGTTTTGATATAGATGATGTAAAAACTTTGCGTCCAGGGGATGTACGTGATTCCATATATGAAGAAGGAGAATTTTATCTTTCTGCAACAGTAACAGCATATTCCAGTGAATTTGGTGATGTAGACGGATATCTTATCGTCTTACAAGATATTTCACGTCAAAGAAAGCTAGACAATATGCGTAAGGAATTTGTGGCAAATGTCTCCCATGAATTGCGTACGCCCCTTACTTCTATCCGCACATATTCTGAAACCCTTTTAGACGGTGCGTTAGATGATACTGAAATTACAAAGAAATTCTTAAAAGTTATAGATGATGAAGCACAGCGCATGTCTATTCTTGTGACTGATTTGTTAGAGCTTTCGCGACTTGACTCGAAGCAGTATTCTATTGAAATGGACGTGGTAGACCTTGTTGCACTCATTCGTCTTTCTATCAGACAAGCAGGTATTCAAGCGGACACAAAAGGGCAAGTGATAACCTTTGAAATGCCCAAAACTCCATATTTTATCGAAGCCAATGCCGCCAGAATCAATCAAGTGGTATACAATATTTTGTCTAATTCTATAAAATATAGTCCTGAAGATACCAATATCCGAATAACCCTTGAAACCACGGAAAAATATTTCCGCGTGTTTATAAAAGACCAAGGCATAGGTATTCCGCCGGAAAGCATAAATCGTGTTTTTGAGCGTTTTTACCGAGTGGATAAAGCCCGCGCTCGTGCAATGGGGGGTACTGGGCTTGGACTGGCTATTGTGAAGGAAATCATGGAAGAGCATGGCGGGCGTGTTTATGCCACAAGTCAATTGGGGCAGGGCACGACTATGGTGCTAAGATTCAATAGGCTTAGTGAGGTATAAGGGTGAAAAATTCAAAAAAAAATTTAAAGAAAATAATCTCTTCTTTAAAATCTATATGTATTATTGCACTTGCGGGGCTTGCGGTTTATCAAATAAGTCAGCTTTGGTTTGTAAATTTGACTAATCGTAACTTTTTTTTATATCTTGAAGCGAGGTTTCCTCCTGCTGTGCCAGATGGGCGTAGTGCGTGGGCCCAGCCTTTCCGTATTGTTTATGGTGCGGGTGATGGACGGTTTAATATTCGCTATAGTGACATAGAGACTTCTGATGCATGGGAATTTGGTGCTAATACAATTGAGGCAATTTTTCATGATGGTCACTTTGTTGGTACTGTTGAAATTGCAAACCCCGCAGGACGTTTTCGTATACAAAGCCGACCTGTATTCATTTATGAATATGCCTTTTCCATAGATGCAGAAACCTTTGCAATGTCCATGGGACGGCGTAATGGTACAGCTTTAACAAACCACGGTGTTATGCACTTTAATTCAATAGCCGTTCAACCGTCAACGACTACTGATACAAATGTACGGGTATTTTTTATGGATGGCATAAACGCGTGGGAATTTTCAATAGCACCGGGGGGGCGTAATCATCCTATAGAAAATTTTACAGTCTATATTCCACCCATTAAGGCAGAAGATAAGCACTTTGTTGCAGTAGGCAATGATTTTGCACCCCGTGCAGAAGTTGGATTTAACTACTATTCAATTGAATCTCATAATCCCCACTTGGCTGCCCATGGTGACCCTACATTCTCGTCAATCCGCGCTCAAATTGGGGTGTTTTTCAGCAATCCTGCGACAATGAACCAATTTTCTGGTGTAGATGGTGTTTATACTTTTACAGGACAAAATACAACGGTGCGATATCTGCCTTTTGATGTGTTAGAGTATAGAAGTTATCGTTCAGCAGGACGTACAGCACCGGGCAATTTATTATCTGATTTTTCTGCTGCTTTGGCATTTATCAATGCTGACCCAAATGTAATCAATGAGACTTTTCTTATGGACTATGATGTAGCGGGAACGGCTCATGTTTTTTATTTTGGACTGACTGTAGGCGATTTTCCCCTTTGGCTAGAGTACAGTTGGTATACAGGACCAAACTGCCGTGAACCGCTTACCGCACCTATTGAGGTAACTGTAGACCATGGGCGTGTAGTGCATTATCGCCGTTTGGCACATTATTTTCACATTGATGAATTAAGCTGGTTTGACATGGAAACTTTAGATATCGAAGAAGCCTTTGCATTAGGGTTTCCAATCGTTCGCGGACAAGAAACGTCATTACAGCCTTTTATCGCACCTCAAGGGGAGACTTATTAAAATGACTGTCTACTGGGTATGGAAAGGAGTATATTAAAGTGGAATGGGAAAAAGCCAAAAGTTATATTATGGTGGCATTTATCATTTTAAATGGAGCTTTGGGCATTTTGCTTCTTATGGAACATCGCCGCTATACGATGACGACCGAACGCGACCGCAACATAAATATCGTACTTGGGCAAAATAATGTGAGTCTCTATACGATTCCAATGAGACGTTTTCCGCCTATGCGCCCCTTGGACGTACTGGGATTCTATTACGACACAGAATGGCTTTTGTCAATTTTTTTTGACGACCCATCCACAGTACAGTCAATGCCAGACTCAGGGCGTGAGCAGTTTAGAAAAGGCTATAGTGAGCTTATCATCTCTAGTGGGTTAATTTCTTTTGATTTTGACATTAGAGGGCTTGGATATCCAAATGAGATAACACATCAAATTACCCACGAGGAAGCTATTGCACTTTCCAGTACGTTTATCAATAAACACTTTCCAAATTTTGTACCTGACATCACATATGCATGGGACAATGGTATTCGCCGCGTTTATCGTGAATCCTATCGTGGGCAGCTTGTATATTCTAATTTTATAGAATTTTATATCACTGCACATGGCATTGAATGGATAGATATGATGTTTGGTGAGGTTATCGGTCATATGCGCGAACCCCAAATGATTTTTGCACCAGACGAAGTACTATTAACCTTCATGCAACATGTACATGAGCGCGCTTTAGAAGAACCAATCATTATTACAAATATGGACATGGTTTACTTGCAGGAATATCAAAGTACCCAACAGGGTACGTCATACGCCGCTGTTCCAACCTATAGAATATTTATTGAAGGCAGTGATACGCCATATTTAATCAATGCATTTTCAAATTTAATTGCGTTTATTCGGTAGCTTTTGCAGTAAATTTTGGGTTTATAAGATAAGGTCTTGAATTTTTGTGTTGCCTAGGTTATTATTGATACGTGTGTAGTGTTTTATCAATTTTAGAGGGGGTGGCTTGTGCGGCACACTATTTTGGCAGTGGACGATGTTCCCGTAAACCTGATGATTTTGGAGTCTATCTTAGAAGATGACTATACTGTTGTCACGGCAACAAGCGGGATGGAAGCCCTGACACTCATGAAAAGTAATGTAAAGCCTGACATTGTTTTATTAGATTTATATATGCCAGAAATGGATGGATTTGAACTTGTTGAAAAAATGCGTGAAGATGATGGGCTTAATAATATTCCTGTTATTTTTGTTACAGGTGAAGCAGACCACTTTTCTGAAGAAAAAGGTTTAAAACTTGGTGCAGTTGATTATATAAAAAAACCATATGTTCCAGATATAATTTCTGTAAAAATACGCAACCATATAGAAATTAAATCCCTGCGGGATAATCTTGAGGGCATGGTGCTTGCCCGCGCCCGTGAACTTGAAGAACGCACACGTGAACTTGTTGCAACCCACAGTGCAGTTATTATGGGTATGTCTTTGTTGTCCGAAAGCCGCGATAAAGTCACAGGTGCGCATCTTGCAAGAATAAAAAGTCTAACATATCTTATTGCAAAAGAATTGTCCAAAAACTATCCGACCATTCTAAATGATGAACAAGTGGATTTAATTGCTACGTATTCCCCCCTTCATGATGTAGGGAAAGTTGCTGTGCCTGATGCGGTACTGCATAAGCAAGGTGGTTTGACATCTGAAGAATTTGACGAAATGAAAAAACATACAAGTGGCGGCGGAGATTTGCTTCGGCAAATTTCTGCGTTTTTACCAAATGATAAAAACCATCTTAATGTTGCGATTGACATTGCTCAAAACCATCATGAACGCTTTGATGGCACAGGGTATCCCAATAAAATAAAAGGGGAGGAGATTCCCCTTGCTGCCAGAATAGTATCTGTTGCTGATATTTATGACGCATTAAGAAGTTCGCGTCCATATAAACGTGGATTCACCCATGAAGAAGCTATGGATATCATCTTAAATGGTGATGGCAGAACCAGCCCTAGTCATTTCGACCCTAGAGTACTTAATGCTTTTGAAAAAGCTGCGCCTGAATTATGTGTAGCCTTTGACAGCAATCCTGACCCGCAGGTTTCAGATTTAATTGAATAATTGACAAGAAAAAAGTAAATTATTAAAAGTTCCCTATGGATGGGAACTTTTTTTTAACAATTTAAGATATTTTGAATACCATGTCTTTGGAGGTATTATGTTATGTCTGACTCAACAAACATTTCAAGAGAAGAAGCAATCAATCTTCTTTTATCCTCTATTGCCATGGAGGAAGTGGCTTTAAGCCATGTCATCAATGCAGAAGGTGAAAAAATCCAATATATTCTAGGCACTTTAGATATCAAACCCACTACACCTGCCACAATATCAGAAATATTGGAAGTAAACAACAGTGTAGAGCGGACGCTGGACGTAGCGGCTAGAGAGCAAATTATATTAAAACAACAAATGGAATCGGCACTAAATGCATCAATAATGCAAGGCCCAACTGGGCCAACTGGCCCAAAAGGGGACGCTGGAGGGGTAGCGTTACAATGGATTACCGAAGCAAATTACGATGCTTTAACCGATGACCAGAAGCTTAGTACAGATATATTATGGGTGATTTATCCCAATTAAAGGAGTTTTTATTATGGCATCAGCAATATCATTGGAATATTTAAAATCAATAGAAGGTACACCCAATGGATTAGCTACACTTGATAGTAGTGGATTAGTACCTGTATCCTTGTTGCCGCCAAGTGTAATATCACATTTTAAAGGGCAGTTTGCCACTGCCGCATCATTGGAATCTGCTGTTTCAACAGGAACAATGGCAGATTATGCATATGTAACCGCAACAAATTCTTTTTGGTATTGGAATGCAGGGCTGACATCTAGCGATACACCAAGTTCACCTGGGTGGGTGAATCAAAACATTACCGACACCGCTTATCTTGCATTATCTGTGACGGCACAAGCAATGATTCCTTATATCATCGTTCCGTAGGAGAAACAATATGGCTAGTTCTATTTCACTGGAATATTTGAATAGTATAACCCCTGGTAATACAGCTGCCTTTTGTGCGCAGAATCGTGTAGGGTCTACTATTGCTGTTATTTTGCTTGGTACAGCGATTCCCCTTGCCAGCATGATCTATAACAATGGCTTTAGTGCGAATGCCTCGAATACACAATTTACAGTACAACGTACAGGTGTATATCATATTTCCTACAAGATAAATGTCACAGCAGCGGCGTTACTGTCTGCCTCTGTATACAAAAATGGCACAGCTATGTCTGAACTTAGCCAAGTTGCGGCTATTTCATTGTCAAGCTATGCCTGTGAAGCCATTGTAAGTTTAACCCAAGGTGATGTGCTTCAATTAACATTTTATGGTCTGCTAGGAACAGCAGTTTTGTCATCAGGTGTTGGTGCTGTTTTAATGGGGATGCAAATTGCATAAATCAAGACAATTGTAATTGTCGGTCATACCCTGCTTTATAATGATGTATAATGGCTTTCATGTCATATAGTAAGCCAAGCTTTTCACATTCTGATGTAAATACACTCCAAAGCTTTTTTGCTCTGGGTGAATTGCATGAATAACGTATACCATATCGTTTTTCATATTTTTCTTTTACATCAGGGAATATTGTGTTTAATTGATTATAAAAATATTCACGGCTACCTTTTCGCAAGGTCATACCCATGTAAGTGTACACAAATTTTGCACCTGAATCCTTCGCCATGCGTAGGATTCTTATTATATTTTCCTCTGTATCTGTGACAAATGGCAACATAGGTATAATGAGAACACCACAAAAAATGTCATGATGAGCAAGGGTTTGTAGTGCCGTAAATCTTTCAGATGTAATAGATGTATGTGGTTCTAATTTTTTGCATAAATCATCATCAGCAGTTGTTATTGAAAATTTAATGATGGTTGGTGAATGGGACTTAATATCTTGGAGAATGTCAGCGTCTCGAGCAATGCCTGCGGATTTTGTAGTGAGTGACGCACCAAAACCAAAAGCATTGATAAGTTCTAGTGCATTGCGGGTGAGCTTCAAGTCTTTTTCTAGCGGATTATAAGGGTCGCTCATTGCACCTGTGCCGATTACTCCTGTTTTAACTTTTCGGCGAAGGTCGTCACGTATAATTTCTAGGGCATTTTCTTTTGGTTTGACTATGTCAAAATTTGTGACATGGTAACAATCGCTCCTGCTGTCACAATATATACAACCGTGACTACACCCACGATAAATGTTCATATTAAAATCAAGCCCGAACCATTGGTTCGGGCTTTTGTTTTTAAAAACCATGTGCTTTGCCGTCATGATTCATAATCCCGCACTACAGAAAAAATAGGTATATCATCATCAGTGCCTATTTCGTTAATCAATGTAACATATTCCATAGCCGCAGTATTGTCATATATATCCTTGAATGCTTTTTCCTTAGACTTTATAGAATCCCACACGGCAATGTCAAACCAATTATCACCTTGCCTAATAAGTTTATGTGAAACATAGCCTTCTTGTTTTTTCATAAACATGTGATTAAACTTTTCATGTGCGCGTAAGAAATCTGCTTCACTTACCCCTTCTTTTATTGTAAAAGCAGGCATTTCTAAAATATGTGTCATAAAATATTTCCTTTCCAAAATTGTTTCATGTGCTATAATTCTCCATTTTACTTTTAGAATTACAAATTTACCCCTCAAGAGCCATTGGCTCTATAATAGAATTGGGAATTGTAATTCCTGTTGCATAACAAAACGCAATAATTTGACCGATATGCATACTTTCATGCCCTATCATCATTGAGATGATTTGATGTACATTGCGCTTATCGCCGTAGTAGTTCATGATTTCGTTGCCAGTTAAAGATTCAAGGACGTTTTCAAACTGAGCATCAAGTTCAGTCATTTTTTGAATAATGCCTTGTGTTGGCATGTTTACATACTTGTATTCTTCTTCATAAGCCAAACTGTCTGTGCCTAAAGCGTCCACAACATCCCTTTGAAATAATGTCAGTTCATAAGCCTGTAAGCGTATGGTGTTCAATACTTTACGCGGTAGGGGAGTGTCAAGGTCTGTATCGCTTAGTTCGTTTAAGAACGCTAATGTTATGCTTCGTGTCTCTTTCCAATCTGCTAAAAGTGCTTTTAATGAATCAATCATGATATGTTACCTCCAAATTGTTTATTTTCTTTTACTGTAAATGTAAATATTTCTAAAACATGTGCCATAAAATATTTCCCTTCAAAAAAAGATAAACCAACTATACCATAGGCAATATAACAGCAGTAAATAATGCACAATCCAATGTCACGCTTTAATTATCAAACTTGATATTAAGTAAGATTTTCACCGTCTCTAGTTGTTTCTTGCTATTTATGTCTATATCTATGCTCCGTCCTTCTATATAGGGTGTAGCGGTTTGCACCATCTCTTTGATATCATCTGGTAAATCGGCAGTTGTCACGCAAGCAACTGCTTTTTCACCTAAAACAATCCGAACCCTGAAACAATCGGCTTGAGGTATGAAGAACAATAAATTTCGTTTTTTACTTATCAGCTTATATGCCCATCCGGAAGCCTTACCATAATGTTTCCATTCCCCAGTTATATTTGGAAATTTTCCGTTGACATAGCTTTGTAATTCATCCCATACTAAATTTGTATCCCCAAGGGCAACGGCTACCATATCATGATTTGGTGTAATGGACTTATCATCAAATATGCTTATTGCCATTAAATCACTCCTTTAAATATTTTATAATATATTACCATAGGCAATATGACAGCAGTATGTCATATTACATACAATGCCTTAATCCACGCCTCGAAAGAAATGTCCGTAAGTGCTTTCTGTTGCCTTACGCAGGGTTTCTTCACCTGCCATCAATAAGGTGTAGGATTGGATAGTGTTGCTTATGGTTTCATCATTTTCAAAACGGAAGATAAGGCGTAAATATCCTATGCCTGTATTTTTTACCTCTGGAAATCTGTGTGCAGTATCTAAGGTTTTACTATTTAAAATGTAAGCTATACAATTTTCACAGTCAGTCATGATTGGAAACTGTACACTCATGCGGTCAAGTATTACATATCTGTTGCTTGATAATTTTTCAGAACAGTATTTACCGTTTTTTTCTGCGGCATATAATCCTATTGGACAGTTGGGGGTTGCCATGAGTACTTGTTTTCCATGGACTATTATTTCCGAATTGTGTGCATTCATGTGCCGCAATTGATTTGTATTTAACTCTTGAGAAAGTGTTACTACATCAACATTTGCAAATGCTTGTTTTGAATAATTATTAAAAATATGAATGTTGTGGTCTAGGATGATTTTTTTCTTTGTAGGTAATGATTGTAAAATGTTTAATTGCCCATAAGTTGCGACCAAATATCCATCAAAATCTATAGCTTCTAGTTTTTCTGCCCATGATTTTATACTGTCCTCCAAGTCATTTCGACTAATGGGAGGGAGCGCAAGGAATATTTCCGCAGCATGAGATGGACGTTGAAGGTTTATAAACTTTTCGAGATTATTTTCACTCCAGTCTATATATACACGAGATATCTCATGGGCTAGGACTAGGTTTAGTTTATCAATATCTTTAATTTGCACAGTTAGTTTTTGTGTGGGCACAGGGGCGTTTTGAATTGAATCGAAATAATTTATTGGAGACGGCATAGGACGTTTTATAGATGTGATGATTTCGTGTTCTAATGCCTCTATTGCCATGCGCCGAACTTCGTTTAGAACAGCTTTGCTTATGAAAATACCATCATCAATATCTACCCTAGTGAAACGGATTGAAAACGGTGCATTGCCTGTTTTGGAAAGTTGCGCCAGCACATCATCTTTGCCCATGGGTGCTTTTTGACCCTTTTCTACCACTGTACCACTGATAGACTTTGCACTTATTTGTCCTGAATATAGGACTAGGCATACAGGTTGTCCAATTTTTGCTTCTACTTCTCCGATAATTTCAAGCTTTTTGGTATCAGATGTTTTGCCTCTTTTGGCTTCATCTGTCAGACGTTTATCAAAAGATTTAAAAACATCATTGCCAATGCTAATATTGCCATCAATTATAAGGGTTGCTGTATCATTTTTTTTGATTTCTCTATTGATTCCCATGCCAACATGTGCGCCCTTGCTTGTCCAAATTTCAATGCCATCTCCAGGTATCATGTCTTGTACAAATCTTATGGTGCATTTTCCATTCACATATTTTGTGACTGTACCGCAAAATACGCCTGTACTTTTAGGCGTTTCTATACTCATCATGTCTATACTTGCATAATCTTTGTAATATCCTGTAGAAAAACTGCCGCCACGGTTGAATATTTGTGTGACATCATTTAGGGTTCCTTTGTCGATTCTTGCTTTTCGCTCATCGAGTTGTTGGCGGTAGGCTTTTGTTACGGTATACACATACTCAGGGCTTTTCATACGCCCTTCTATTTTTAACGCAGTTATGCCTGTGGATATGACTTCCTCTAAAATTTCAAGGGTCATCATGTCTTTGGGGCTTAGTAAATGTCCGCTTTTTATAGACTTTCCATTTTTAAGCAGGTCGTAAGTTAAGCGGCAGGGTTGTGCGCATTTACCTCGGTTTCCGCTGCGCGCACCCACCATGCTGGATAGTAAGCATTGTCCCGAGTAAGAGAGACATAATGCACCATGGGCAAAAACTTCAGTCTTAATGTTTGCTTCTTTATTGATGTGTGTTATTTCTGCAATGGATAGTTCACGGCTAAGAATCACCCGCGAAAATCCTGCTTTTTTCATAAATTGCGCGCCATTTACACTATGCACTGTCATTTGCGTACTCGCATGAAGTTCTATTTCCGGCAATTGATTTTTAAGCACATGTGCAAGTCCCATGTCTTGTAAAATAAATGCCGCCGCGCCGCGTTTGTGCATATCACAAGTAAAGTCTAAAACTTTTGGAATTTCATCATTACTATAGAGCGTGTTTACAGCAATATATATTTTCACACCGCGTAAAGCGGCATAATTGATAAGATGTTCTATTTCGTCATCTTCAAAATTGGTGGCAAAACTTCGCGCACTAAAATTTTTTCCGCCTAAGTATATTGCATCTGCGCCTGCGGTTATTGCCGCTTTTGCACTTTCCATATCCCCTGCAGGTACTAATAATTCTGGTGAAGTAAAAGACATAAAAAAACTCCTTCTTATAATAATGGGGCAAATAAATGCAAAAACGCGTCAATGATATCATTGACATCATTATAAATACTCCACTTGCGTTCGACAGGGAATATTTCGCGGCTTTCAGAAATGACTTGCATTGCATCAGCTTTTATCTCATCTACTGCACTGGATTGATATAAAAGCACCGCACATTCAAAATGAAGATACAGACTGCGGTAATCAAGATTTATCGTACCAACCACAGCAATTTCATCATCACAAACAAAGCTTTTTGCGTGCATAAAACCGGGGGTGTACTCATAAATTTTTACCCCTGCTTTAAGCAAATAACCATAATACGAGCGGGTAAGCCTAAAGACAAATTTTTTATCAGGTATTCCTGGTGTGACAATACGTACATCCACCCCGCGCCCTGCTGCCATTTGCAGTGCATGAATCATCTTGTCACTAATAATCAAATAGGGTGTAAAAATGTATACATACCGTTCTGCTTGGTTGAGTATATCAATGTAAATATCTTCGCCAAGTTGTGCATGGTCAAGAGGTGAGTCACCAAAAGGCAATACTAACCCATCACTTACAGATAAATCTGTTGACTCATTGGATACGAGTTTATATGAAATATGGTCACTAATACGTTCATCTATTTGGCAAAATGTATCCCACATTTCAATGAACATAAGCGTGAAACTCCATACCGCGTCACCTTTTAGCCGTACGCCTGTATCTTTCCATTTTCCAAAACGCTGTACTTTGTTAATATATTCATCAGAAATATTGATACCGCCTGTAAAGGCTACTTTACCGTCTACGACTAAAACTTTTCTGTGGTCACGATTGTTCATAAATAATAGAAGAAACGGAACCATAGGGTTAAAGCGCAAGACTTTTAACCCAGCTGCTCTAAGTCCCCTTATGTATCGCTTGCTAAAAAGTGATTGCGCGCCTAAATCGTCAACAATTAAGCGTACATCAACGCCTTCTGCCGCTTTGCGTGTCATGATTTCCAGCAGTCTATCCCACATGTACCCCGTCTTTATAATAAAAAATTCCAAAAAAATGAATTTTTCGGCTTTTTCAAGTTCTGCAATCATGACTTTAAACATATCCTCGCCCATATTAAAATACTGAACTTCTGTATTTTTATAGGCGTGATACGATGAAGATTTGCGGATATATTTCATGAGGCTAAACATGCGCCCACACTTTACTTGGTCAATAAATGGTAAATTGCCGTCACTATCCAAAAGTTTGGCTATCAAAGCATGTTCTTTTGCATGAGCGGCAATACGGCGGACAGGACGTTTGTTGGCAAAAATTCCATAAAGAATCCCCCCGACAGCAGGGAAAATAAGCACAATGGTAAGCCATGTAATTTTATAGGCGGCTTCATCATCTTTTTTTAAAATATGCGCCATTGCCAGTATACTAATTGCAAAACCAATGTACCAAATAATCGGATATACAGCAATGACAAAAACAGTGCCTATTGCCAGCAACGCCATTTGTATAACCAGCAAAAATCCAGTAACCATCATTCGGCTGGGCAACCAAAGCTTCATATGATTCCTACCTTCAAAAAAGCCACCTTATCAATAAGGTGGCTTTTTTTGTCTCTTTGTTTCCTTTTCCTCGTACGACCCAGAAGGGACTCGAACCCTCGACCTCCGGCGTGACAGGCCGGCGCTCTAACCAACTGAGCTACTGGGCCACTATGTTCAAAAAATTTCTTAAAGCGCTTGAACACAAATGATATTCTACATGAGGTTAAAAAGTTTGTCAAGCTTTTTTTGACGAAGTCTTAGAAATAAATTTTGCTCTGTCAAAAATATAAAAAATATATTAAGAATTTGTAAACTGTTACATAGCCAAAAAGACATGGTGCAGATGCAATATGTTTGAAACTGTAACAACTGACAAAAAAATTTGCCTTTTGTAGTATAAGTGAGCAAATTTACCATATACTTTTTATAATGAATATTGTCCAAGAACTAGACAAATGATATATTCTTGTGATATATTACGCAAACTAATACTTGAAATAGGAAGGATGAATGCACGTGCAAGAGCAAGAGCTACTTCTGCAAATTAAGGATTTACGCACTTCCTTCAGAATAGAGGGCAAGTATCATGCTGCTGTAGACGGCATCAATTTGGATATACATAAGGATGAGGTGTTTGCTATAGTCGGCGAGTCTGGCTCGGGCAAAAGTGCCACTGCTTTATCTATAACCCAGTTGCACAATATGAATTTTACCCGCATTGAAGGTGATGTTATCTTTGATGGCACAAATTTAGCAGAGATGAATGACAGACAGCTAAACAAAGTGCGGGGAAAAGACATCAGCATGATTTTCCAAGACCCTCTAACCGCCCTTAATCCCCTTTTAAAAGTTGGATTTCAAATTGAAGAACCACTGGTTTATCACACAAACTACAATGCAGCCCAAAGAAAATCACGAGCTATTGAGCTTTTGACCGCTGTAGGCATGGTAAATCCAGAACTTACTTACAATCAACTTCCCCATGAACTTTCTGGTGGTATGCGTCAACGTGCGATGATAGCTGTATCATTGGCTTGCAATCCTAAGCTTGTTATTGCAGACGAGCCAACAACAGCCCTTGACGTGACGATTCAAGCACAAATACTTGACCTTTTGCGCAAATTGCAGAAGGAAATGAAATCTTCAATTATTCTCATCACCCATGACCTTGGTGTTGTTGCAGAAATGGCAGATAGAGTTGCCGTTATGTACGCTGGTCAAATTGTTGAGGTGGGCACAGCAAGACAAGTATTTAAAAATCCCAGCCATCCGTATACACGGTCTTTATTGGCATCAATTCCCAATGTGGGCGAAAATATGCATCGTTTAAACGCTATCCAAGGGGTCGTGCCTTCTATCAGAGATATGGAGCGTGAAGGATGCCGTTTCTCTCATCGTATTCCATGGATGAGCGCGGGAACCCATGAAGCAAAGCCAACCTATCATGAAATTTCTCCCGGGCATAAAGTGCTTTGCACATGTTATCAGCATTTTTATTTTGAAAATGAGACTAGAAAAGAGGGCGATAAATAATGGCTCTTTTGGAAGTTAAGGATTTAAAAGTTTATTATCCCATACGCGGCGGTATTTTGGGACGCATTGTTGGTCATGTTAAAGCCGTAGACGGTGTAAATTTTACTGTAGAAGAACGGCAAACCGTTGGGCTTATCGGTGAAAGTGGTAGCGGCAAAAGCACAATAGGCAAGGCAATTCTTGGGCTTGTGCCACTGGCTGGCGGAACGATTCACTTTAATGGTGAAGATATTACAAGGTATATCGGTAAGAACCGCTCTGCTTATCGGAAGAGCGTGCAAATGATTTTTCAAGATGTTCACTCATCTTTGAATGCAAAAAAGCGGGTTTTGGATGTTATTGCAGAGCCTATTAGGAACTTTGAAAACTTAACCAAAGGCGAAGAAAGAAAACGGATTGACGAACTGCTTGCAATTGTTGGACTTTCTTCTGACGACGCGGCAAAGTATCCCCATGAATTTTCTGGTGGACAGCGTCAACGCATTGGTGTAGCACGGGCAATTGCCTTAAAGCCAAAGCTTATTGTAGCAGACGAGCCTGTTTCTGCTTTGGACTTGTCCATACAAGCACAAGTACTCAACTACATGAAAGATGTACAAGAAGAACTTGGGCTAAGTTATTTATTTATTAGCCATGATTTGGGCGTTGTAAAGCATATGTGTGAATATTTGACGATTATGCACAATTCCAGGTTTGTGGAAGTGGGGCAGCGGGAAGATATTTATAACGACCCCGTTCATATCTATACAAGAAGGCTGATTACTGCCATCCCCAGTACAGATATTGATTTAAAAGAAGAAAATGAAGCGAAGCGCAATGCGCTAAGTGATGAGTATAATAGAGAGTACGACAATTACTACAAGGAAGGCGGGAAGGTTTACGACTTGCGGCCTCATGGCGATAGCAAAACGCATTTCGTGGCCATGCCATAACCCTAGGGAGGTCTTCAAATATGTGGAAAATGATTGTAAGACGTATACTGATACTAATTCCTCAATTGTTTGTCATAACCATTGTAACATTTCTTTTAGGAAATGCTATGCCGGGGGATGCACTGTCGGGCATGATTGACCCTACTGTAACTGCTGAGGAGTTGGCACATCAACGTGAATTGCTTGGGTTGAATGACCCATTGCCTGTGCGCTATCTAGATTGGATAACCAGTATCATTTTTGAAGGTGATTTTGGGCAAAGCTTTACGCATCGCCGTCCTGTGCTTGAGGTCATAGGAGAACGTGCTTCTACTACCTTTTGGTTATCTTTGATGATATTGATTTTGACCTATGCCATTGCTATTCCTCTTGGGGTTATTGCAGGACGGTATAAAGGAATGGTTATAGATAAGGCAATATTGCTGTATATATTTATCGCATTATCCATGCCGACCCTTGTTTTGGGGATATTAAATATTTTATTCTTTTCACATAATTTAGGATGGTTTCCGTCAGGCGGCTCGGCAAGTGCGCTCGTTATTGCCAGCGGAACACCTCTTGAGGTTTTCCTCAATAGAATACATCATATGATATTGCCTGCAATGACAGGGGCTATACTTGGTGTTGTTGGCATTGTATTTATGCTTCGTGCCAATATCATAGACAGAACGTACTCTGAATACGTTAAATTAGCAAAATCAAAAGGTGTACCCACAGGGGTTATATTCCGCAGACATATATTTAGAAATTCTATAATACCTTTGACTGCGGGGCTTGGTTTTGCAATTGTTGGTACGCTTACTGGTGTATTGTTTATTGAAATGATATTTTTCTACCCCGGTATGGGAATGCTCTTTTTCAACTCTATAAGTAGTCAAGATTTTGCTGTAGTTAACACGCTAATTATGATATTTTCTGCATTGTCGGCAATTGGAATGCTTATATCTGATATTTTGCTAACCATTGTTGACCCTAGAATTCGCGTACAATAGGAGGTAGTTATGGGAAAGCCAGCTTCAAAAAGACCCCCTACATTATTTAGATTATTTTTGAGGGAGTTAAGACACGATTATTTTGCTTTATTCGGAGCCGTATTGCTTATCATACTATTGTTAGCAATTTTTATAGGCGCTCCACTTATCAATCATTTTCATGATGTAATGTGGGTTAATCCTACGCCTTTGCCAACATCTCCGGCAGATTCTGGAACGATTTTGGGGCTAGATGCATTGGGGCGTAATCAGTTTCATATGTTATTTGTAGCTGCACGTAATACGCTATACCTTACGTTCGCGATTACATTTCTTTCTTATGTACTGGGTATACTTGTTGGTGTTGTATCTGGATTTTATGGTGGTAGAATTGACAATTTCATCATGCGTGTGTGTGACACATGGGCAATGGTTCCGTTTCTTATGATGGTTATTGTTTTTCTCATTATTTTTGGCAGGACACCCCTTACTTTTATTACTTTCTTTACATTGTTTACTTGGGTGGGACGCGCTAGACTTTTGAGAGCCGCAGCACTTTCTCAGCGTCAGATGGACTATATTAGTGCATCGAAGACCCTTGGTACACCAAACTTCACTATTATTGTAAGAGAAATGCTGCCCAACTTGGTAGACGTTGCCGTTGCCAATTTTGTATTAACCCTTGCAGCAAACGTGGGCATTGAAACAGGTCTTTCATTGCTTGGTTTTGGACTTGGTTGGGACTTCCCGTCATTGGGTGTAATGATGCAAAATGCTACCAACCCCATGTTCTTGCAACACTTTTGGTGGGTTTGGGCACCCCCTCTAGTGCTTGTTGTTGTATTGATGCTATGCGTTAACTTTGTCGGAAACGCTCTACAAAGGGTTGCCGACCCAAAACAACGCTTGGTATAAATTATTTTTTCCTTAATAAGGAGGAGGAGCTTTATGAAAAAGAATTTGTTACTGGCGTTTGCCTTGTTGTTGATTGCTGTATTTGCTATGACAGCTTGTAATAACAACAACAATGACGTGGCAGATGTCAATGGTGGCGATGATGTTGCTGTCGCAACCCCACCACCAGCTGAACTTATTGTAACAGATGACGAAGGTGAGGAAGTTGTACTTCAAGCAGAAGTAACCGTAGACTTGCATCCTGCACTTGCGGCCGCACTTGCAAACTTCCCAGCGTACACAGCAAATACTAACCCAATATTACCAAGAGGCACAGGTACAGACAATGTACTGCGCATTGGTGTTGGTTCTAGTACTGTTTTGTCTGGATTATTCCTTCGCACACACAGTTCAGATGCATTAGATACATCTATCGCGTCTTTGGCACATCCGTATCTCATTGCATGGGATGAAAACAATATGTTTACAAACTCAGGTGCTTTTTCATTTGAGGTTGACAGAGAAGCTAACGCTGTCATTATGGAACTTCAACAAGAAGTGTACTGGCATGATGGTGTGCCAGTGACAATGGATGACCTTGTATTTGCTTATGAAGTTATTGCTCACCCAGATTACACAGGTGTAAGATTTACTGCATCCAGCTTTATTCCAAATGTAGTTGGTGTGGAAGAATACCGTGAAGGTCTTGTAGATTATATTTCTGGTATGGTGCTTTCCAACAATAACCGTACCTTGCGCATTTACTATATGGACCCATTGCCTCCTTCTGCACTATTTGCTGGTGGTATTTGGGTGAATCCAATACCACGCCACTGGATTGGTCCTGTTATTGAAGAAGTAGGTCATGAAGGTATTGAAGAGCATCCTCGTGCCCGTCATGAAATGCTTGGTCTTGGAGCATTTGAGTTTGACACAATTGTACCAGGCGAATCTGTGTTCCTTACACCCAATGATAACTATTGGCAAGGTACAGCTTTAGTTGATGGTATTTATATTAGACTCCTACCATTTGATATGGTACCTTCTGCAATGCGTGCTGGTGAGTTTGATATTGCTGCTTATCAAGCCGCCAACTTGGCAGAGTTTAATCTTATGAATCCAACCAACTATCAATTATATGGCTGGCCAGCACAATCAGTGACATTCTTAAACTTTAGGCTTGGTTACATGGGCGAAGATGCTGAAGGCAACCCACACATCCAGTCTCGTGATGACGACCACCCAATTACAAACGTTGCTATCCGCCGTGCAATGGCATATGCTTTTGACAGACAAACTGTAGCAAATGTTGTTGGTCAAGGTTTATGGATACCTGCACCTTCTGTACTGCATCCATTTAACGCGGCTTCTTTCATGGATATTACACGGGATGGTTTTAGATTTGACTTAGACCATGCCAATGCAATTCTTGATGAAGCTGGATTTACAGAACGTGATGCTGATGGTTTCAGACTGAACTTAAATGGCGAGCCAATGACATTTATTTATGGTCAACATCAAAACCCAACCCATGAAGTTATGGTTCCGTTAAACATTCAAAACTGGGGTCTCATTGGTCTTCGTGTTGAAATGTTTGAAGGTGACTTTGCGGACTGGAACGTGTTTACAGACATTGTTATCCATGGTGATGGTGTTGGGCCTATTGACATTATGTCTATGGGATGGAACTTAGGCTCTAACCCAAACCCAGATTCACTTTGGGGTCCTGGCTCAATGCATAATGTGCCACGCTACGCCAGCCCAACATTCCAACAAATCCTTGACGACATAGCATCTGAAGAAGCTTGGAATCCTGAGTTCTTAGCGGACGCATATGCGCGTTGGGAGCAAGCTTTCCATGATGAAGTACCTGCTATACCATTCACATGGAACTTAGACCTTGTTGCTGTAAATAACAGAGTAGCAAACTATAGCCGTGTGCGTAACGATAACAGAAGTGGTCAACCCGGTAACATGGGTACGTCAACATGGCATAATATGCACCTTATTGGATTAACCGCACCTGCACCATACTAAAAACATTGAAGTAAATAAAAAAGAATCGCCACTTGGCGATTCTTTTTTATTTGAACCATTATTGTGTTGTGTTGAATAAACTTCCAACCATGTCATTAAGCATAAATGCGTCAAAGGGTGTGTGTGGTTCATTGGCTAAAGTGTTACCATTGGCTACAGCATTTAATGCCAAGTGGAAAGTTGGGAATCTTGCAGCATGTGGGCTAATGTGCCTTGTAGGATTTGTTCGGACAGTGTCTGTGATTCTTGTGACTGCCGCAATAAATGGGCTTCTACGTCCACTTTCACTTTCGCCAAGAAAACGCTCAATTGCGTCACTTTCAGAAGCTTCTGTTAATGCGGTTTCGTTAATTTCAAGTAGTCCTGTACGTGGGTTCATTGTCACGCCAATTTCTTGCAAAGACCTTCTGCTTCTACGCATTACACTCTCTAATTCACGAATAAGCTGACGCGTGCGAATATCTGCACTATTCTCTCTTGCAGTTTCAAGTAAGGCATTAAACTGACTAACCATGTTGCGAACGCTAATGCGCATTCCTGCGGAGTCGCGCCCAGGAGAGAATGTTACAGGTTCTTCTGTGGCTCTGCGCAGGGTGACTTCTAATCCGTCACCTAGGTTAATATCGTTTGTAGCAGATTCTTGTGGTTCCCCATCATCTATGGTAAAAATTGCGTTTTGCCCCTCATGGGTCATTTCGCCTACCCCCATAGCTTCTACTGCATTGCCTTGGGTGTCGCGGATGGTAAAGCGCGGGGTATCATCTTGACTTGCACCAGTGGTTGATGATGCAAGATGGATGACGCTGCGGTTATCAATTGTGGTGATGGATGCTGTAATGCCTATATCAGCTTCCAATATAGCGTCTGTCATTGCTTGTTGAAAGGCGCGGTTTGTCATGCCTTCTGTGGCAGTGAAGGAAATCGTATGGGTTTCCCCGTCAATTGCCACTTCAAAACGATATACGCCTGCGGGCATAGTGCGCTCATCTGCCCGCATGTCTGTACCTTGATTGCGTTGAGGCGTGGCAATTTGCTCAACTTGAATGGATACATTAGGTACGGTACTGCTGGTAAATTCTCGCACTTGAACCGCTGCTGAATTGCTGGATACTGCACCCAGTCTGTCAATAACACCTTGTACATTGGTAAGGGTGGTTTGTAATTGCGCCGCTTGCCTTGGTGCGTGGTGAACAAAGGCGGCTGCGTTTAAAAGCATAGTGTTAAGCTGGCGGTTGTCGGCTTGGGGCATTCCCATAAGCGAAGACCCTGGCCCGCGCACGCCCCCTAATGTATGCATTGTATGTGTCATTCTAATGCCTTGGGATGAAATTCCGTTTATGGACATTGAAACTGCCCCTCTCTAAAATAAAAATGCCCCTTACAAAATTAGTTAGGCTAGAGCCATTCCAATTTACCTAGGCGCATCCATGCAATAATTATTTCGGCATATTAGGAAATTTTCTTTAGAGGTTTACATGTACTATATAAATAGTGTATAGTATTTCTGGAGAATATTGGGGGTTGTAGTATGTCATTTTCATTTAAAGTAGCCAAGCCAGCGGATGTAAAGTATACGTTTGGTAAGTTTCAAGAAGAGCTTGCAGCTTACAATGGTAAGCTGGTAGGGGATGAATCAAAAGGTGTTATTACTGTATTGGGAACAGAAGGGCGTTATGAAGTTTTTGCAGACTATATTCAAATAGTCATAACAAAAAAGTTATCACCCCTTATTCCTGATAAAATCATTGAAAAAGAAATACGTGAAAGATTTAAGGCTGGGTCATAAGATAATGGATGGCTTTCATCATTTCAAATTGCTGGGGTAGTGCTGTGTAAGTATCTGCGGGGTCGTAAGCATTTTGCTGTACAAAATCTTGACGGATGACCCGTGCAATATTTAATGTTGTACGTTGCATGTCAGAAAGGGATTCTGAGCCGATAAGTTTTACAATTTCCTGCAAGGCGTTTTCTTCTTGCAGGATTTTTAATATTTCCTTGCGATACATTGGGAATTGGGGTGAAATATTGGTGGCAAACCATGTTTCAAGGTCGGTGGTATAGCCGCTGTAGCTTTGCATCCAGTCTATGGCAGGAAAATGACGTGCATAAGCTAGGCGGCGGTCTAATGCCCAATAACATCGTGTAAATCGTTTTGTGTGCAAAGTCACAGGTTCGGAAAAATCTGCGCCTTGAGGGGATACTGCGCCTATAATGGTTATAGAACCAAGGGTTTCATTTAAGTTTTCTACATATCCTGCGCGCCCATAGAATGCCGCCAATCGTGTGGCAAGATAAGCTGGATAACCTTCTTCCGCTGGGATTTCTTCTAAACGGCTGGAAAGCTCGCGCAAGGCTTCTGCCCAACGGGAGGTGGAATCTGCCATGAGTGCCACGTGATAGCCCATGTCGCGGTAAAATTCGGCTACGGTGATACCTGTATAGATACTGGCTTCTCGTGCGGCTACGGGCATATCTGATGTATTGGCAATAAGCACTGTGCGGGACAGTAGCGGTTGTCCGCTTCGGGGGTCGATGAGCTTTGCAAAGCTTTCTAGCACTTCTGTCATTTCGTTGCCGCGCTCTCCGCAACCGATGTAAACAATAATGTCTGCGTCACACCATTTCGCAATTTGATGTTGTGTCATGGTTTTTCCTGTGCCAAACCCCCCTGGAATGGCACATGCACCGCCCTTGGCTATTGGGAAAAGACTGTCTATTATCCGTTGTCCTGTAATCAAAGGGATATTTGCAGGTAGGCGGTTTTTTACAGGACGGGGCGTGCGGATTGCCCATGTTTGTGAAAGGGATAATTGCGTCTCATCATCTAAGGTGATGATTGGGTCGGTGACATTGTAATCCCCGTTTGCAACACGGTGAGTAACCACACCTGAGATATTTGGGGGTACTGTGGCTTTATATGTAATGAGTGGTGTTTCTTCCACTGTTGCAAAAATTTCACCATGGTGTAAGGGTTGTCCTTGGGCTACTAGAATTTTCACAGGGTATGTTGTCTTGTCTATTTTTTGCAATGGACGCATGATTCCATCAAAGATTTGTCCTAAAATGCCTGGGCGCATGGTGACAGACATTGGTTTTCCTGTGCCGTACACTTCCATTCCTGGTTTCAGCCCTGCTGTGTTTTCATACACTTGAACCGTTGCGTTTTGAGCATTTAAGGCGATAACTTCACCACGCATGGCTTTGACATTAACCATTTCCGCCACGGAAAATTTTCCGTCTTTTATCGTGAGTACAGGGCCGTTAATCCCATGAATGATTGGCATGGATATGCACTCCTATTAACAAAGTTTGGGCAATTTGTCTTAATAAATCAGGGTCATAATCATGGCTTAAAAGTTCTAATTGCTTTTTAGCTTCACTGATGAGCTGGTTTGCTAATGCTTCGCGTTTTATTGCAAAAGCCGCGCGCGCTTCTGTTATGGCGGCGGCTGTTTTTTTATTCATTTCCCGTTTAAGTTTTTGGCGTGTGGCTTCTATTTGAAAATTAGCGCGGTTCTCTGCGGTTTCTAATGCGGTGGCTGTTTCCGCACTGAGGTCGTTGGCGAGTTGATGTTTTTTACGTTGCTTTCGTATTTCCACTTCTCGGGCAATGGCTTCTGTGAAATAATTTAGCTTCGCTTCCACTTTACACCCGCCCCAAAATCATAAATGAAATAAGTAGCCCATAAATTGCGATACCTTCTGCCATGGCTACAAAAATCATGGATTTGCCAAAATTGTTTTCATTTTCGCTAATTGCGCCAATAGCCGCCGCCGCGGCAGAACTCACTGCAATGCCCGTGCCAATTGCGCCAAGCCCAGTCACCAACCCTGCCGCAATAAATGCCGCGGCTAATGCCATGTCGGAAGCTTCGGAAGGGGGCGCATTGCCATAGACACGTCCTGTAAAAATCAGCACTGTTGAAAGCAGGAATACCAATGTAAACCCGCCAAGATTTAAAGCCAACGCCCATTTTCCCCGTTTAACATTTTTAATATACTTATGCTTACATTCATGTCCATGTTCCCGTTTGATATAATAAAATCCTATAGGCGCGGCAACTGTCAGCAAAAATAGTGCAAGTAATATGAACATTTTAATACCCCTTCGTTGGTTTTGATGTGGATTCAAATGCGCGTCCGCCGCCATGATAAAAACGGCTAAACATTTCATAAAAATCTAACCTAAGCACTTGTATACCTACGAGTAATCCTTCGATACCGATAACAAGTACGTTGCCAAGCACCAAAATAAATATATTTTGTGTGCCAGCCGCACTGCTTGATAATTGCAGTACAACATGCATCATGCCAGCGTGACTAACGGCAAATGCACCTACTCGCACAAAAGAAATGGTGTTTGTAGCGTAGGTTAAAAGTGTTTCAAAGGTTTCAATGATTGTGTTAAAAATAAACTGTCCAATGCCTTCTTTTAGGTTGAAAAACGGTCGCCCTGCCATTAAATTTTCTAAAGGGTGTTTGAAGGAAACAAACGCCAGCGGCAATATTGCCAGAATAATCACTGGCAAAGTAAGGGCTTGTCCATGTACCAGTACACGTACAAGAATCCATAACACTGCGCCATAAAACATTAACCCTGCAAGACCATTTGTGCCAAATAGAAGTTCCCCAACACGTCCGCGTCTAAAAGCGTTGTACATATTAAGAAACATTGAAAGTGTGATAAGCCCCGCGCCCAATGCTGCGGCAAAAATAAGTGTGGTCATAATGTCTGCCTGTGGACGCATCCACAAGGGATTAAACTCAAAGCCAAAAATACTGCCATACAGCACACCAAATCCTGCCGCAGATATGCCTACGATAGTCATGATTCCACCAAGGTCAGAATGCCATCGCCGTTGAACTAAAATGCCCAAGAACGCCAGCACCAGCCCATGTCCAATATCACCAAACATCAGCCCAAAAAGCAAAGTGTATGTGATGGCTAAAATGGGCGTAGGGTCGATTTCCCCATAGTTTGGCAAGCCATAAAGACGGGTAAAAAATTCAAACTGGCGGATGATGGGCAGGTTTTTTAGTAGCGTAGGCGGACGGCTTGGCTCAAGTTTTTCATTGTTTTTATCACGGGTTGCATCATGGGTGAATACAGCCAAATCATCACTGTCTATTTCGGCTTCAAGCTTTGTGGCATCATCTTGGCTCATCCAGCCAGAGAAAGTGAAAACTCTGCGTCCATGGCTTATTGCCGCATATTTTTTTATATCAAAAGCGGCGTATAAGCTTTGCACCTTTGCGCAAGCAATTGCCAGCTTGTCCCTTTTGCACACTTGGTCTAAAGTGCTGTATGTGAGTGCTGTAATTTCATGGGTTAACTGTTGTATTTCTAAACCCAGTTGATGAAGCATGGCGGCAGGCGTTGATTTTGATGAGGGTATATCCAGCGGTTGGAACTCAAGCGCGGCAAATGCCGCATCGGTTTCATCTTGGTGAGTCGCTGGCGTGAAGTACGCGCCGTATATATAGTCATTTTCTCGCTTTGCAATGAGAAAAATAATTTTTTCATCATTTTGCAAAAATCTTTCATAACGTCGGAAGCCAGTGGCGGTTAACTGTCCAAATTTACAATGAATAAACGCCCAATGTGTTGCCGCTTCTAGTGGGATATTGAATGATGTGAAGTTTTGCAGGGCTTCAATTTTCCTTTGTGCTTCGGCTAAATCTTTTTCTAAATTTTGAAGCTGCTCGTCCCGCTGTTCATATGCAGTTGCGGCGGCTTCTACAAGATTTACTGCTTCTGCCGACGGCATTGGAACATATGCAAGGGGCGGTGCGCCTATAGTTTCTGCAAACTGCTCTGCTTTTCGCAAAGTTTGCCCATAGGGGTTGAGTGTTGTAAATGGTGTCATAAGTGCATTTGATGATTGCTCTAGCTGAATATCATAACGTGATAAATAGCGGTTTACCACATGATTCATGCTTGCAATATGCCCTGTTATACTTATGTATTTCATTTTGGCTATCATACAATCCACCCCTTGCTAGTAAAGTCGTAAAAGGATTTCTTCTGGTGCAAATCCAAATTTCACACCTTCGGATATGGCTTGGATATTTCGTATTTCCAGATGTTTTTCGTACAAATACTTACAAATACAGGTGGCATTTACACCAAAGCTTTCCTTTTGAAATTGTGCTTTAACTTTATTTGCCACGCGTTGCTCTCCTAGATGAAAGTCCTTAGTGCTTGCAAAAATTTTACGGTAAGGACTTTGTGAAAGCACCTCTATAAGTGAAGTGATATCCTTGCAGGTTAATAAAGCAGTTAAAGTGTCATTGTTTAGGCGATAGCGAACGGGCAGTAAATATCCAATGGCTCCACTGCCTTCAACTTTGTGAAATCGCTTGAGACGGTAAATCCACAAAATATTTCGTAAGTCTATTTCTGTACCAAGTACACAGCGAAGTGAATCACGACTGGGCTTGTCCAATAGGTGAAGCTTGCACCATAAAATATATGTCCAATGGGTTATTTCCAAGTCTTCTTGTCCTCTTCCGTTTAAAGCATTGGTCATGATTTTTAAAAATTTTCGGACAGGCTTGAGATATACGTAGGATGAAATCCGTTCAAATGCTTCAAGAAGGCTTATGTGTACATCAATACGTGTAAGGAGGGTATCATAAGTTGGTGTGCGGCAGAGTTTATCGTAATCACTGGTAGATAAAAGCTTTGCGCTCATGGCTTTTATTTTTGTTTTTGCAGTAATATAATTCATGACGTACCTTGTAAAACTTCCTTTGTAATTTTTTCAACCAGTTCATTTTTGTTGACATTAAAATGATTTTCTAGTGTTTGCCATTTATGCGCATAGGCTTCGTGTATTTCAGTGATTTTTCTTGCAGCATCCAAGTCTGCTTCACGTTCTATTTGACGGATTGCATGTATGGTATTTTGCTCAATATGTGCTATTTTTTCGGCTAAAGATTCTTGAGCTTTTCGTGTAAGTTCTGCGGTTTCTTTGACCATCACATGCATGGCATCTTGTGCGTCGGTTTCAATTGCAACTAAATATTCAATTAAGTTGTCCATATGCAACTCCCTTGGTAATTTATTACTATTATACTCTAATATACCATATATTGCTAGTCCCCTTGGCTAAATTTTATTTTTTTCACAAGCTGATATATCATTGTGTCTAGTTTTTCACGGTATTCACTAAGGCGGAATGTTGCATAACCTTCCAGATGTAATGCTTTGTTTTCCTCTAAAAATGTTTTCATGCGTTGTACTTCTCTTTTGTAAATTGACGAGTTGCGTGCAGTTTGTGCCATTTTTCTAAGCCTAGGTGAGTGCTTGTATACAGGGTTTTCAATTTCTACAATATCCATTAACAAAGCCGTCAATGCGTTTGGCAAATTTTTTTCGTCCATGTTCATGAGTTTAAGCTCAAAGACTTTTCGATTTTCACAAGTTTTAATGTCTTTTATTGCAATCGTTCCTGTAGCCATGGCTTGTGCTGCAAAGTTACGCAGTTCTTTTTCATATTTTGTGGTGTATATATGTAGTTGTCTCATGGAAAAATCAACCTCTTTTTGATAGGTGTATTTCACTATATGCCAATGCACTGCACAAATTATCTTGGCTTACTTTAATTTTTTATTGACGCATTGCCAGAAGTGGTGTATGATGTCTGAACCATTATATGCACAGGCCGAGGGGAGGGAAGTCCAATGTCAGAGGTAGTTATAAAAGATAACGAGACCCTGGACAACGCGCTTCGGCGTTTTAAGCGAAATTGCGCAAAAGCGGGAATCATGGGTGAAATACGCAAGCGCGAACATTATGACAAACCAAGCGTAAAGCGCAAGAAGAAATCTGAAGCAGCACGTAAGCGTAAATTTTAGTGAAAATATTAAGGTCACGGGTGTGAAAATCCGTGACCTTTTTGCATAATGGAGGAGTATACAGTATGCGCGTAGTTTTTATTTCGGGTTCGTCCCGTGGCATTGGGTTAGGCATTGCCCGTGCTTTTATTATGGAAAATGATGTTGTTGTATTAAATGGACGAGAAGATGTCGCGCAACTTAAATGGGCTGTGAAAACATTGCGTGAGGAGTTTCCGCAAAAGGCAGAGCGGATTACAGGTATGCTTGGGGATTTATCTGACTATAAAACCTGTGAGAAAATTTTTATGCAGATTGAAGAAGAATTTGGAGGGGTAGACGTGCTTGTAAACAATGCAGGGGTGGCACACTTTGGATTGTTTACTGACATGAACCCCTTTGAAATGCAGAATATTTTAAATGCTAATTTAAGCACAGCACTTTATGCGTCACATCAAGCAGTGCCTTTTATGGTACGAAAAAAAGCAGGCTGTATCATCAATATAACGTCTATTTGGGGGATAGTTGGTGCGTCTTGCGAAGTTGTATATGCTGTGGCTAAAGCGGGAGTTATTGGATTAACAAAATCCCTTGCAAAAGAACTCGCACCGTCGGGAATACGTGTGAATGCCATTGCTTGTGGGGCATTTGAAACCCGCATGAATGCACGGCTTTCTGATGAAGAAAAAAACGCCTTTACGGAGGAAATTCCCCTAGGGCGTTTTGGATTATCTCATGAAGCAGGTGACTTGGCTGTTTTTCTTGCTTCTCAAAAGGCGGGTTATTTAACAGGACAAGTGATTCCATTAGATGGGGGTGTGGTTTAGTCTAATTAACCAAACCTAATGGCTCATTTTCTATCTGGATATGCTAACTGTCTATGGAATATAAATTTAACTGTTGCTACTATCTTCGTTCGTTTCTTCTTCTGGTTCGACAACTTCCACTTCACATTCTTCCACGCGGGGGCCATCAATTTTAGTTACGGTCACGGTGAGTTTTTCAAAAGTGAAACTTTCACCAACTTCGGGCAGGTGGCGGAACATATCTGTTATCCAACCGCTGACTGTATTTGATTCAGACTCAGCTTCCATGTCAAAATATTCAAACATTTTGTCCACACCAGCGGTGCATAAGACTTTATGCTTATTGTTGCCAAGGGGAAGAAACTCCTCAATGACTTCATCATTTTCATCCCAAATATCCCCTACCAGTTGCTCTAAAATATCTTCCATCGTCACAAGACCTTCTGTTCCGCCGTATTCATCGGCGACAATTGCCATGTGGCTTTTTTCTTTTTTTAGCACTGTCAAAACATCTGTAACCCGTGCGCTGGTTACGGTAAAAACCGCAGGTGTGATGATATCTTCAACACTGACAGGTTTGCCGCCACCTGCACCTGATGCCATACATTTTAAAAAGTCACGAATGTGAATGATTCCGCGAATGGTATCCAACGAATCCTCATAAACAGGCATACGTGAATATCCGCTTTCTAGGAAAAGTTCGGCAATTTCCTCTATACTTGCGCCCATGGGAATACTGACAATATTAACACGGGGGGTAAGGATATCCCACGCCAGTACGTCATTAAACTCTATGGCATTGGTGATGAGCAGTGAATCATCTTCATTCATTGCCCCATCTTTTTCAGCTTCTTCTACCATAAAAAGAATCTCTTGGTTAATCATATTTTGTTGCTCGGTTTCATTTTCTTCTGGTTTTGTGAAGAAATTTGCACCCAAGCTATTTTTCATTTTGATGATACCTATGTTCATGGGGCGGCAAAGTGCCATAAGTACCCGTACAAATGGTGCGCAAGCCATAGCCACTTTTTCTGGCGAACCTTTGCTCAAGCTTTTAGGAAAAATGTCTGTAAGTACAATAACGATTGCACTGATAACAACTGTTGAAAGAAGATATCCAACGTCGCCAATAAGCCGCGTAAACAACGCAACAGAAACTGTTGCAGATGTAATGGCTACAGTGTTATTGCAGATAAGCAAGGTGGAAATGATTTCATCAAACCGTTGCTCGTAAAGATTCATGACAAGCTTTGCCCGCTTGCTTCCTGCCCCATCACTTTCTGCCAAACTTTTAATGCGGGCGCGGTTGAGGGATGCAAACGCCATTTCTGCTGCACTAAAAAATGTACCAAATAACAATAACAAAAGAAGAAATGCAACAGAGATTAAATTCAATAAAAACGGATCCATGTGGATCATCTACTCCTTATTTAAAGTCTAAGTTTAAGTCACATTATAACGGAATTTTATGGTTCTGGCAAATATACTTGACTACATGATGAACTTATGCGAAAATTCATATGTTGTAAACGTGAGGTTTTACAAGATTACATCTTAAAATTGTGTCCGTAGCTCAGGGGATAGAGCGTTCGCCTCCGGAGCGAAAGGTCGTGGGTTCGATTCCCGCCGGACACAAGAACGAAAAAAGCCCCTTAATCAAGGGGCTTTTTTCATTCCTATCACTGAATATATCGGCGCATACTAAGCCCGCTGAGTGCCATCGTAGATGTATTGTGAATCACTGCGGAGGTGGAAGCTGTAATTGCGCCTGTAAGACCTAAACCAAGCAACGCTGTATTGATACCAATAATCCAATAATAATTTGACTGGACACGGTTGATTAAGGATTGACTGAGTTTTCGCAAAGTTACCAACCCTTCAAGGCTTTCATCCAGTAAAGAAATGTCAGCGACTTCCCTTGCAATGTCTGACCCATCTTTCATGGCAACAGAAACATCTGCACAAGACAGGGCAGGGGAGTCATTGACCCCATCCCCAACCATAATAACAGTGTGACCTTGTTCTTTTAACTCACGTACAAAGTCAGCTTTGTCTTCAGGTAGCATATGGGCATGAAATTCTGTGACTCCCAGTGATTCGCTTGCAGCGGTTGCGGCTGAAAGCCCGTCACCTGTAAGCATGATGACACGGGAAAGCCCTAGGGTATTAAGCTGTGACAGTATTTCTTTTGCATCTTCCCGCACAGGGTCTTCTACACAAATAAGCCCTGCGGCTTTTCCGCCAATGGCCAAATATATGCCAGAATATCCTTCTGCTTCGGCGGCAATTTTTGCCCCTTCATCTTTTGGCCAAGGAATACCCTCGTCTTCAAAAATAAAGTGACTGCTTCCAATGAGTACGCGCTCACCATCTAAAGTTGAAGCGATACCATGGGCAACAATATATTCCACTTCGGCATGTTCTTCTGAATGATGGAGGTCTTCTATTTCTGCTTGACGCACAATTGCCCTTGCTACACTGTGGGGGAAATGTTCTTCTAAACAGGCAGAAATTTTTAGTACTTCTTCGCGGCTATGCCCGCCAATGGGCACCACTTTGGCAACTTGAGGACAAGCGGCGGTGAGTGTCCCTGTTTTATCAAAAACGATAATGTCGGCTGTGGCAAAAGCTTCAAGATGTTTCCCGCCTTTGACAAGAATGCGCTTATTTGCCGCTTCACGTATAGACGAAATGATACATATGGGTGTGGTGAGTTTAATGGCACAAGAATAATCCACCATGAGTACACTCATGGCTTTTGCCACATTGCCTGTTAATGCAAGGGTAGCGGCAAAAGCAAGAAAACTATAAGGTACAATAGCATCAGCAAGTTTTTCTGCTTTGCCTTGAATACTTGCTTTTAATGCTTCAGAATGGTCAATCATGGAGACAATTTGCTGAATACGGGTATTGTCTGCCAAAGTGCGTACACGAATAGCGATACTGCCTTCTTCCACCACCGTGCCGGCATATACACTATGTCCTTCTTTGCGCAAAACTGCCAACGGCTCACCAGTCATAGATGCTTCATTGACGAGGGCCTCCCCTTCGTACACTTCACCGTCAAGGGGAACCACCCAGCCAGAGCGTATCCGCACAATATCGCCGATTTGCACTTGTGATAAAGGCATGTGTATATCTGTTTCGCTGTCTTTGCTGACCACCCACACATTATCAATGTTAAGTTCTAAACTGCGTGACAGGCTGTGGTGGGCTTTTTTGCGTGTATAGTCCTCCAAAATGTCTGTAATTTTTAGCAAAGTCATAATTGACGCTGCGGTTATAAAATCTTTTTGCACAATGGCGGCACCAATCGCCGCTGCGTCTAAGACATGCACATTTAGCTTGCCTTGTGCCAGTGCAAAAACACCTTCACGCCAATATGCAACGGCACTTTTAAGGGTAAGCATGACACGGATGGGTGCAGGAAGAAATAGACGCTTGACAACATACTTACATAACAAGCCTGCCAAAGAGAAGAAAAACTTTTCATCCAATGCATGAATGATATTTTCGTCTCGCGGCTCTGCTTTTGGCAAATTGCATGGGTCAAGGGTGTCAATGAGGGCAAGAATGGCTTTGCGGCGGTTTGAAACACCATCTTCTTTATAGCAAATTAAAATACCGCCATTGGCTGGGGTGGCTTGTGCAAAGGTTATCCAGGGGTGTGAGAGAAGCATGGTTTCTATTCCATAACCTTCTTCTGGGGTAAATGCTGCCCAGCCTATACGCAAGCGGATTCGCTCTGGCTTATCATATGCAATGTGATAACGGAATTTAGGCATTTTCTTGTGTGGCTTCTTTTGCCGCTTCAATCATCATGTCGGCTGCATCTTCTTTAATGTTTTGGAAGTTTTCGTAAGCTTCTTTTTGTAGCTTCATGCCTGTTGCAAGCCCTTTGACGGCGCACTTGCGCGCTTTGCCGCTTTTGATTACATAAGCACCATAAAGCGTGGCGGCAACACCGCCCATGAAATAAAGAAATTTCTCGTTTTTTAATAGGTTCATATGACCCTCCTAGGAAATAGTCTGTGTTTATTACATTATTTTATGACAGATGCATTCAAACTGCAACTTGCAATTTTGCGCGGAAAATGATAAAAAGGAGGGCAAGGCATGACTTTTACTAAGGTTTTGACAAAAATCCTACAAATGGTATGATTATGGGGGGCTATATGAACATTTTGAAAACAATTGCGGTTGCACTGGTGGTTTCTTTTGTAGCGGCTACACCTCATTGGGCAGATGCTTTTATTGAAGCATTAGATACTTATGATGTGCTTCCAGCAGAACATCCATTACTGGATGATTCGGTCACATTTGCTAATGTGGAGTATTTACTTGCACGCATGTTTGCGCGGGAAGCACAAGATGTACATGACGCGCCACTGACACGTTTGGATGGAATACTTTGGATGGTGAATGTTTTTCATTTGCCCAATGGAAATCCAAAAATTTTAGAGATTTTCCCTGATTATTATTTGATTCCTACTGAACATCGTGAAGCTGTGGCGGCGGCAGTTGCCGCAGGTATAGTCCGCGGACATTATGAAACATATGATGTTTTAACCCTTTCTCCATTTGCAACGATGACCTATGGACAAGCGGCATCTTTTCTAATGAATGGGGCAGGGACGATTGTTTCTGAATCAGAAAGTGTAATGACTGGTGAGATACAGTCAAATGTACTGGTCACTTCAGACACAGTGCTTTTTGAAAATGCCAATATAAGCGGGCAAGTTTTAATTCCTGAAAATCCAAGTGGTCGTTTTATTTTCTTTGAACACACCAGTGCAAAGCGTTTAATAACCCATGTCCATGGTGACTTGATTATTTTAGATAGTGATATACCCCATGTTGAAATTCACCCAACAGGTGCGCTGAATATGACTGCACAAAATAATGCGCCCAACACGGTTTACATAACCGATGGAATGGGTGAAGTCCAATTGTGGGGATACTATGCCAATATAGTCATCAACACGTCTGTTCCTGTGACTATTATAGGCGGAACGGTTGACCGCGTGACTATCATTGCAGAAAATGCCAATGTTACAATAGGAATGGATGTGGCTGTACAATTATTTGAAATTGCAGAAACAGCGAATGGATTTGTTTTGCAAGTAGATGGTGTGGTTGATTCGCTTATTGCCGAAAGTGAGTACGGACATGTTTTCGGAATTGGGCAAATTTACTCCAAAATTATTGGAAAAGGGCATATGGTTGAGCTGACCACCCCAGCTGTAGACATTCCTTTGCCAAGCCCTACACCACGCCCCATCCAATTAGCTTTGGAAGCGGATTCCTTAGAAGATGAATCCAGTGCATTTTTAACCCCTACGCCAACGCCGCAATCCACCCCACTGCCAACGCCAGACCCTACACCCACGCCAACCCCTGTACCATCCCCGACCCCTACACCATCTCCGATACCAACACCTCCGCCAACCCCTTCATCAACGCCAGAACCCACTCCAGCACCAGAACCTACCCCAACGCCAATTCCAACACCTCCGCCAATCATTATTCCACCCCAGTTAGATAATGTATTTTCTAATTTAATGAATAATGGAGAACTTATCGAAGGTGTTTATGTAGAAACGGACGCGGACGGTAATATCGCTGCAATCATTATTGAAAACGGAAACCCGATTAGCATAAATATAGATGATGACTTTATTGATTCTGGTACACCACTGGATATTCGGCTTGGAAGCAGTGCAAATATGAGTTTGGATATGTCTAATGTAACACCCCCCTTGCCGATAGTCAGCCCATATGTAGACCTTGGGGGAATAACCATCACAGGGGAAAGGGGCAGCGTATTTAATGTCAGCAATTTTCCATCGGCTGTGAGAATTTCCGTTGGCGGAAGCGTCACAATTGATGCAAGTGGTGCAACCAATGAGTTATTTATCAAGCTGAATGATTCTATAAGTGAATATGTAACCCTTGCACTTCCACCCGGAACAGGCATGTCCCCCGTGTTTTTGGAATTTCCTGTAGGTGAAAGTAGTATCTTGGTTATGGCAGATATTATCCATCCCCAAGGTATCATTGTAAATTCAGCCCGTGGGTATGGTGAACCTGGGCATGTCCTTCAACTATCTATCCCAGTGGCGGCTATGACTTTGCAATTCTTTGAAGATGCAAATGTACGGGATGTTACAACAGCCCTGCGTACCCTTGGTGTATCTCATACGGGTGGTGGACAACCCCGCATTGAGATATCCCACAACAGAATGGATATTTATTATTTGCACTTCGTCCATATAGGCGGTTGGCAAAGTGATTTGGTGGTGTTTCATTGAAACTTGGCAATATTGAAATGAGAAATAATTTAGTCATGGCCCCTATGGCAGGTGTAACGGATGTATTTTTTCGGGAGCTTGTGTGGGAACATGGTGCAGGGCTTACTGTGAGCGAAATGGTTAGTGCAAAAAGCCTTGTGTACAATAATAAAAACACCCTCCGTCTTATGGAAAATGCTAACCATATACGTCCTTGGTCAATACAGTTTTTTGGGCATGAACCAGAGGTGTTGTCGGAAGCCATCAAAAAGCTGGAAGACTATCCTTTTGATATTGTGGATATTAACATGGGTTGTCCTATGCCAAAAATCACAAAAAACGGTGAAGGTGCGGCACTCATGCAAAATCCAAAACTGGCAGGGCAAATGATTGAAGCGGCAGTGAAAGCTTCCCATCGTCCTGTAACAGTGAAAATTCGCAAGGGTTTTACCCCTGCCACACAAAACGCAGTAGAAGTGGCAAAAATTGCGCAAGAATCAGGTGCGGTGCTGGTGGCAGTGCATGGGCGTACCCGTGACCAGTTTTACACAGGGGTTGCAGATTGGGATGCTATTGCCGCTGTGAAGGATGCTGTATCTATTCCTGTATTCGGAAACGGTGATGTTTTTACACCTGAAATTGCCGCCGAGCGGTTAAAAGTTTGTGATGGTTTGCTGATTGCCCGTGGTGCGATGGGTAATCCCTGGTTGTTTTCACGAACAGTCGCTTTGATGGAAACAGGCAAACTTCCTCCTCCGCCAACCCATACAGAAATCATAGAAACAGCAATAAAGCACTTACGTGCTGTGGAAACCCACGAATTTATGCGGATTCAAGAAATGCGGAAACATCTAAGCTGGTACACAAAAGGAATGCATGGTTCAGCCGATGCCCGCAAAAAAATAAATAATGCGAACTCAGCAGATGAGATGGAAGCAATATTAAGGAGGATTGAGGCATGAAAAAGAAAACTTTAGGGATTATTGCAGTGGTGACAGTGTTGGCAGTTTCTGCAATGGCATATTTGTATATGCCAATTATTGCGCAACCGGGTGATCATAATGACCCGTTGGTTACGCGCCGTTATGTAGATGACAGAATCAGCCAACTTGAAGAGCAAATTGCGGTTTTACAGCACCTTATTACAGGAATGCCCCCAGGTGGCACATTGCCCAGCGGTACATCAAATATCCCTGGTGGGATAGGGTCGGCAGAAGCAGACGCACTGTTTGCAGAAGTCATGTTGTATTTTGAGCTGATGTATGGCGACTTGTTGCGTGATGCCGCCGCAAATACTGGGGATGTTGTGCCGTTTACCGTACACCTTATCCCCGCAGGCAGAACAGTCGTTTTTGAAGGCGGTGCGGAATTTATTATGCGTACAGGGCAAGGGCGTGTGGTTGCAGGAGAAAATGGCATTGTAGACGTAACCGCAGGGCGTGATGTGGGTAATAATCAAGAGGTAAGCACCAATCATCTGATGATGGTACCTGCAACAGACGGACGGGGTGTGACATTTACTACCGCTGCATGGATTATGGTTAGAGGCGGGTATCAAATTGTCTAAACTGTCTAATGTGATATTTAACTGGATGGACGGAAGTTTATTTTTTCGTGGACTAACGGCTTTTTTGAATTTCTTTAAACAGGTTGCCATGGGTAGTTTTATCGTTGGCTTTTTTACAGGGGAAGATACAGCCAATGGGGCAAGGATAGGGTTTTTCCCATGGCTTGCAGACAAAATTTTTAATGGGCTTCCCAAACCATTTAAACCGCCGAATGATTGGTTTAGTGGTTTGTCTAATCTGGTGAAGGGTAGCTGGCTTTTAAGTACCGTGGCCAATGGTTTAGGTACACCTATTCCTTTAGGGGTTCATCGTGGAAAAGGCGGGATAAAATCTGCACTGGTTTGGGCGTTTTATGCACTGCCTGTGTGGTTGATGGCTGTGGTGATATTGACTGCCCCTGCTTTACCCACAATGATTGTGGCTGGCTTACTTGTGCCTGTGCTTATTTTTACAATATTAAGCCGCAAGGTTGACATCAATCCCCTTGTCATCACATTACTATTGTTTATTGGTATCAATTTTGTTGCAGGCTTTTTGTCGGCTACCCCTTCATCCAGTATTCAAATTGCAATGCTTGTATCATTGTTTATGCTGACGGCTGTGATACTTCCCGCACTGATTTCCACTAGAGAAACTGTGGATTTCTTTTTCCTAGTGTTTTTGGCAGGGGCGGGCTTTGCTGGTATTGTTGGGTTTTATCAATTTGTGGCAGGGTACGCAGGGCAAGTGTATGTAGATGTGCAGACTTTTGGTGATATTCGCTTTCGTATTGTGTCCACACTTGGCAACCCTAATGTTTATGGTATGTTTCTGGTGCTTACAACCCCTATTGCCGCCGCATGTGTGTTTTTTCTAAAGCACCCGTTTTTGAAGCTTTGCAGCGGGGGACTGACCGTGTTGCTTGTGGCTAATGTATTGCTCACTTATTCTCGCGGGTCATATCTTGCATTGGCACTGGTCATTGGTGTTTTTGTGCTGATGATGGAAAAGCGTTTTGTTGTGTTATTCATCCCTGCTTTACTTGCCGTGCCGTTTCTATTACCCCCTGCAATGCTGAATCGTCTGCTTTCTATTTTTGACATGACGGATACTTCTGCGGCGTTTAGGGTCAGTATCTGGCGTGGGTCTGTTCGCATTATTCAAGATTTTTGGATGAGCGGCATTGGGCAAGGTGCAGAAGCATTTAATCGGATTTTTCCATACTATGCCCCTGCCGCTACTTTTGCAGAACATTCTCATAATTTAATCTTGCAGATAATGTTAGAACTTGGGATAGTAGGACTGATTGTATTTATTGGAGTGCTGGCTTGTTATTTTAAAATAATGGTGAACTTTATGCGCCGTCAGACAGAACTTCGTCTGCGTATGATGGCAGCTGCCATGATATCTGCCGTCATTGGATTTCTGTCCCAAGGGATGATGGATTATGTATTTTATAACTTTAGATTATTGCTGGTTTTTTATATTTTCCTAGGGCTAGGCATTGCATTTGCAAAAATTTATGATAAAAAAGGAGTGCAAGAAAATGCGTAAGTATCGTCTTTTTGGTTTTATCAATCCCATTGATGTGTTGATTGTTGCCGCCATTATTGCCATTGTGTGGGGGCTGTATGTTTTCTCTATGCCACAGCAAACTGCCGCCGCTGGTGGGCAGGTGATACACTACACCATTGAATTTACCAATCGCCCAGAAGGTTTCCATTTGGGCATAGAACCTGGTGCGGCAGTGCTGGATAGTGTGCGCGGGCTTCACATTGGTTATGTGGTGGATGTATTTGCCACACAGGCTTTGGAAGATGCACCTGATGAAGCCAATGGTATTTTTCGCCGTGTACCTTTGGAAGGGCGGGAAGCCACCCATGTGGTGATTGAAGCCAATGCAAATATTACCGATTATGCAATACAAATTGGACAGTTTCAATTGCGTACCAACCAGCAAATTTTCCCGCGCAGCCGTGATTTTGGCGGGCAGGGTATTGTTGCACGTATAGAAATTCAATAGGAGGCACATTACAAAATGATTGATAAAAACGGAAAATTATTTGGACGCATTAGCATAATAGATATTTTAATCCTAGTCGCGGTTTTGGCATTGGGTATCGGCTTTGCCTTTCGTCAAACATCTGAACAACTGGGGACGGTGCTTAATGCCAATGAGCCTTTTTATATTGTCCTTGAAACCAATAGAGTACGGGGTGTGGCTTTTGAATCCCTAGAGATTGGCGACATGGTATTTCGCTTACATGGACGCGACCCTATGGGCACAGTGGTAGACATTGAAGTACATCCTGCCACACAAATCATGCGCCTGACTGACGGCACAGCCATTGTTGCAGAAATGGAAGACAGATACCGTGTTGTGATAACCCTTGAATCCCGCGGAAGTATCACAAACACAGGATATTTTGTCAATGGAATAGACCACATTGCCTCAGGCATGGAAGTGGTTGCAGTCACTAATATGATGTATCTGCCCACTGTCACAGCCTATTATGTGGGACGGGAAAGGCCTTAATTATCATGGGAATTGTCATAGAATATAAAGATATTGAAAATAAACTTCTGCTTTTGTACCTTGTCAATTTGATGGACTTGCCGATGTCTCGTTCACAGATTCATGATTTTGTGTTGTCTAAAGACTGGATGAATAACTTTGTCTTGGAGAAAACCCTTGCTGACATGGTAGAGGGTGGATTTTTAGAAGCAACCAACGAAAACGCACAAGATGTAAGTACAACACGCTATACCTTGACAGAGGATGGCAGTATGCAACTAGAAATACTCGGCGACCATCTTTCCCGTCCTGTCAAACAGGTGATAGACCGATATGTAGAGGACAATCGAGGGAAAATCCGCAAGGGCTTTGAAAAAACAGCCCATTATTTCCCTAACATAGAAAATGATGAGTTTATCGTAAAATGCGGTGCGTATGATGACAAGCGCGGTTCAATGCTGATGGAAATTACTGTGCCTGTCGTCACTCGCGAGCAAGCAAAGCAAATACAAGCCAACTGGAATGCAAACTACAGCAGTATCTATCAGCGTGTTTTTGCCGCCTTAACAGAAGCCCCTCCTGATGAATGGAGCGAATGAATGAAGGACAAAATTTCTGGCTGGATAAGTGGCAGTGTCATACTTCGCGCGGTGATTTGGCTGTTTAATGCTTTTCTTGCTGTGTGCAGGGGAAGTTTTATTATTGGACTTTTTTCTATTGATTATGATAATGCTCGGCTTAAACGCAGTTTATTTATTAGACTGGTTGAAGGCGGGCTTAATTTTGTACCTAAAATAGACGGACAAGCAGAAGGGCGGGTAAGCCATAGTGTGATTGTCCGTCTGCTAACAGCCGATTTAGATAATCCCCTACCGCAAACAAACACTTTTAAAAATTGGGCAAAGTGGTTTTTTGCTGGGCTTCCTGTGTGGGGAATGGTTTTTATTATTGTAGGTGCGGCTTTTATGCCTACAATGATTTTTGGAGGATTGTTAGCGGGTATTTTGCTTCTTGCTATTTTTCGGTTTAGATTTGAGCTGGACTTGGCAGGGGCGGCGTTGGTTTTTTTTATGCTTATTTCCCTTGTGGCTGGTTTTGTGTCTCTTTCTCGTGAAACCAGTCTTTTTATTGCCTTACTGATGATTATCTTGGCATTTTCTTATCTGTTGATTCGGGCTTGTTTTCAGTCGGTAAAGGCTTTGGATGTTGCCCTTTGGGGGTTTGTTGTTTCTGGGGGGCTAACTGGGCTTGTAGCATTGTATCAGTGGTTGGTAGGATATACTGCCGATGACGCATGGGTGGATATAGCCCAGCGTGCAGACGTTCCTTTTCGTGCAACAAGTACTTTTGGTAATCCAAATGTGTATGGTACTTTTCTAGTGTTGGTGATTCCCATTGGGGTCGCGCTTATTTTTTATGCCAAACATCTCATGTTAAAACTTTGCGCTATTGGCATTGTAGGGTTGTTGATGATTGCATTGGGGCTGACATTTTCACGGGGGAGTTATCTTGCTGTGGCAGTTGGGATTGCACTTTTTCTGTTGATTTTGGAAAAAAGGTTGATTATTGCTTATGTAGGCGGGGTTTTTGTTTCACCATTTATTTTGCCCCCAGCGATTTTAAGCCGATTTTTAAGCATATTAGATTTTTCAGATACGTCTACGATGTATCGGTTTGCAATATATAGAGGCACATTACGGTTGATTGGTGACTTTTGGATGTTTGGCATAGGCCAGGGGATGGATGCTTATAACCGCGCCGCGCCGCTACATTCCTTGGCAGGGGTTTACGCTGCCCATTCCCATAATTTATTTTTGCAGGTGTTTTTAGAAACAGGTATTGTTGGATTTATTACATTTATGTCGGTGTTGATACTGTTTTTTCATAGGCAATTTTCTTTTATGGGTCGGGTTGCAGATTCACGGCGCAGGATACTTTCGGGGGCTTTTGTTTCTGCCGTGGTTGGTTTTTTGGTGATGGGATTGTTTGATTTTCCTTTTCACAATTATAGTATTATGCTGGCATTCTTTTTGGTGCTTGGATTAGGGAGTGCGGTAACATGGGTAAAAGAATAATGCACGTGATAACCGATTCAAATATCGGTGGGGCAGGGCGGTTGTTGCTGGCTTTTTTAAAGGAATACGACCGCAGTGCTTTTGATGTAGAAGTGGTTTTACCCCAAGGTTCGGCTTTAAGTGCTTATATTGGCGCATTGGGTGTGGAATATACGGAGTTGCCCAATATGGCAGAATCCTCATTTTCATGGAACGGAATGAGTGTTCTCTATCATTTTATTAAAATGCGCCAGCCTGATTTGGTGCATACCCACGCGTCTTTGGCTGGGCGTATTGGGGCGAAGCTTTGCAGGTGCAAAATTGTACATTCGCGGCATTATTGTGTGTATCCTCCGTCCCGAAGGTCTACCCGTTTCCCTTTTAAACAGGCGGCAGGGTTTGTTAATCACTTTTTTAGTCATGCTATTGTGGCTGTTGCGTCAGAGGTTAAAAAAGGGCTGATAGAAACAGGCACACGGGCAGAGCATATTGCCCTTATTCCCAATGGCGTGACCCCTGTACGGAAGCTTTCAGCCGATGAAAAAGCAACGGTACGCGGAAGATTTGGTATAAAGCCTGATGATTTTGTGGTGACGCAAATTGCACGGCTTTCTGAAGTGAAAGGGCATGATTATACCCTTGATACGGCGAAAATTTTAGCCAAAGATTCCAGCATTGTTGTACTTTTGGCAGGTGACGGCCCAATGGAAGCCCATATTAACCAGCGGATAGCCGATGAAAAGATTAAAAATGTGCGCATGGCAGGTTTTGTTTCAGATGTTGATGAGATTTTTGGAATCACTGATGTACAAATAAACGCGTCTTTTACAGAAGCGGCATGTTTGTCCCTTTTGGAAGGGCTTAGTGCAGGTGTACCCTCTGTAGCAACCCATGTTGGCGGAAATCCGCAAATCATCTCCCATGGTAAAAATGGGTTGCTTGTGCCTGTACGCGACGCTCAAGCCATGGCTGACGCAGTGCTTTCATTAAAAAAGGATACGGCACTTTATCAAAAGTTATCGGCTGAGGCGGTGGCAGACTATCATGCAAACTACCATGCAAGCAAAATGACACGGGATATAGAAAGCTTGTATCGGAGTATTCTATCATGACCACAAAAAAATCAACCTTTGCAACAGTGGGCATGATGATGATAATTGCCCTTGCAGGTAAGGTGATGGGGCTTGTACGTGACAGCATGATAGCCGCCCACTATGGTACGGACAGTATTGAGGGCATTGCATTTACCCAAGCAGGGATGCTGCCCTTGTTGTTTTTGGATATTGTGTTTGCGGCGGTGTTTTCTGCAAGTTTTATCCCTGTGTTTAGTGAACTTTTGACGAAAAAGGGCAAAAAAGCGGCTTTTGATTTAGCCGCCCGATTTATTGCCGTCATTGGTTTTTTAACTTTGGTGATTACAGTGCTGGGGATTCTATTTGCCGTACCCCTTTATGCTATATTTTTTGAAGGAAATTATGCGTCATCAGAAATTCGCACACTGGGGATTCAACTTTTGCAATTGATGTTTCCCCTTATGGTGCTTAGTGGATTAGCCTTTTCCCTTGCCAGCGTATTACAATCTTTAGGGGAGTTTAATATTCCTGCGTTTATGAGTGTGGCATCCAATGGGGTTATTTTATTGTACTTTTTCTTTTTTATTGAGTATTTTGGTGTTTATGGGTTGGCAGTCGCCTTTTTAATTGGCTGGCTTGTGCAAATTTTAATTCAAGTGCCGTTTTTGATAAAGCAGGGTTTTAGATTAAACTTAAACGCCTTAGCATTTTGGCGGTCTTTTCGTTATGAAGAAATGGGTAAGATTGGGCGGTTAACTTTGCCTGTCATGGTAGCAACCTGGCTTGCGCCTGTAAATTTATTAGTGAATAGCCGTGCCGCGTTAGACTTATATGGTGGGGAACATGGGTTTATGGCCATTCGGTTTGCCAATACCCTTTATACCATTATTACAGGATTATTTGTGCTGTCCTTGGCCAATGTGCTTTTACCAAAGTTGTCTACTTTGGCGGCAAAGGGTGATTTAAGTGCATATGTAGGGTTTTTACAGGCAAGTTTACGCAGTTTAATGTTTATGCTTTTGCCCATGGCTTTGGGTATGATGGCCATTGCCCGCCCATTGGTGAGTTTAGTTTTTGAGCGGGGGCAGTTTGATGAAACCTCTGTTTTTATTACATCACAGGCTCTGTTCTTTTTATCTACGGGGATTTTAGGCTTTGGACTGCAAATTATTTTAAGCCGTGCGTGTTATGCTTTGCAGGATGGACGCGCCCCTCTTGTGACGGCTATTGTTGCAATGGTTTTAAATTTTATATTGTCATTTACCCTTGCACCCATGTGGGACATTGGCGGGGTTGCATTGGCTTCTGCCATTTCTATCAGCACAGCGGCAGTAGGGCTTTTGATTATGCTGAGACGCAAATTGAAAGGATACAGCATTTTAACATGGGCAATGATAATGGATTTTATTAAAATGGGCGTGATGGCAGTGATTATTTTCTTTGTTGCGAGATATGTTTTGGGTGTGGTTGAAACTTTCTTTGCAGACGTAAATTTCTTGACACGGGTTATCATGGTTGCTGTACCCGCGGCAGTAGGGGCAGTGGTATACATGGTGGGGACATTGATTTTGCAGGTACATGAAGCCCAGTTTGTGGTTAATCTAGCGTGGACACGGGTTCATGCGCTTTTTAAAAGGTAAGCAAAACAGGCAACAATGTACCCAATACCAACAGTCCAAGCCCAATAAGGCTTTGCTTTGAAAATCTTTCGCCTAAGAATAAGCGGGCAAAGCCCATTGTAAATACAATGCTTAACTTATCAATGGGTACAACATGGATAGCGTTTCCAAGTTGTAAGGCATGGTAGAAAAATAGCCAGCTTGCACCAGTGGCTATGCCTGATAATATGAGGAATACCCAACTTTTAAGGTCAATATTTTTTATTGTTTTTTGACTGCCTACCATAAAAACCATAACCAAACTTAAAGGCACAACCACCATAGTTCTTATGGCTGTCCAAAGGTTTGCGTCCATGTCTGCAACGCCAATTCTGCCGAAAATAGCCACAAGGCTTGCAAAAACTGCCGCCAATAGGGCAAAGATTAACCAAGTGTTGTTGGTTTTTTCTTTATCGTCTACACTTTTTTTCTTGAGTTCCAGCATGAGCCATGTGCCTATGCCGATAAGTACCATGCCCACCACTGTCACCCAATGCATGGCTTCTCTTAAAAAAATAAAAGCTAAAACCATGGTAAGAATGGTACTGCTCTTTTTTAATGGGGACACTTTATTCACATTGCCAAGTTTGAGGGCGTGGAAAAAGAATAACCATGAGCCGCCTGTTGCAAGCCCCGACAACACAAGAAATATCCATGTTCGCCCTTGTATATCGCCAATACTGTTTTGTGCATCGGCTATAAATACCATGAGCCAAGCAAAAACCACCACAACCACTGTGCGTATGGCTGTAGCCAAGTGAGAGTCTACATTTTTTATGCCGATTTTTGCTAAAATCGTGGTGAGTGCCGCAAATACAGCTGCGCCTACAGCGTATAAAAACCATAATTCCATATCTTTTAAACCCCTTTGTTTTACGCTATAAAAAAAAGCGTGCAAGGATGGTATCCATCACCCACACACTTGATTATGTAAACTCAAGCCAAGCTTCCTGTGCCGCACACGCCAGATGTTTAATCCGATTTCTATATCGTAAGGCACAGACCCACTTGAAAAGGGTACGCCTCATGATGTATAATCGGTAAGCCGTGGTGGCAGGTTAACCTGTTTATGTCGGGTGATGGGTGGTATCATCATCCTTGATATAAAGTCGATTGGCAGTTGGGAGACATGCCTTTCGACCACTGCGGCGTTTTTGTTACCGTGTATTCGCCGTCTGTTACACTATATCATAGTTTCTCAACTTTGGGAAGCTATTTTTTTATGTTGAAAATTCCTTGACAAATTCTTAGTAAAAAGTTACAGTGCTATGACATAGCACGTATATTTTATATAAAGTAGGTGACTTATGATTTCACCCAAATATAAGAAAACATTAGCGATTACACTCATGATGTTACCTGGCGCATTGTGGCTGCTTGTGCTTAGGTATATCCCTATGGCAGGTATTGTCATTGCTTTTCAAGATTACCGCCCCCATCCGCCCAATCCTACACTCATTAACAATATTCTCAACAGTCAGTTTGTAGGGCTTGAAAACTTCCGCTTTATATTCGCCACAGACCGTGCGTGGAATATGATTCGTAACACTTTGGCGTATAATGGGGTGTTTATTGTATTAACCACAGTGCTTTCTATTGCACTGGCTATTGGTTTAAATGAAATTGGCAAGAAATTTTTTGCGAAGTTTTATCAAACCTTAATGTTCTTTCCCTTTTTTATTAGCTGGGTGGTGGCTAGTTATTTTGTTTTTGCCTTTCTTGACCCGACGTTTGGTGTGCTTTCAGGTGTTAGAAACTGGTACTTAGACCCTACAGGGTGGCCCATTATTTTAACCATTGCCCACTTGTGGAAGACTCTTGGTTTCAATTGTATTATTTACTTTGCCGCAATTACAGGCATTGACCAAGGCATGTATGAAGCCGCCGCCATTGATGGGGCTTCTAAGTGGCGGCAAGTGTGGTCTATTACCATCCCCAGTATTAAGCCTATGATTATCATGTTGTTTATCATGGCAGTTGGGCGTATTTTTAATGCAGACTTCGGGCTTTTCTGGAATATTCCCATGAACATGGGGCCTTTGCAAGGGGTAACAGAAGTTTTTGATACTTATGTATTTAGGGTCATGCAGTCGCCCATTGCTGGCTCTATGGGCATGGCCACGGCGGCAGGATTGTTTCAAAATGTTATTGGTTTTATTTGTATCATGAGCGCGAATACACTTGTGCGCAAGTTTGACCGCGACAACGCGATGTTCTAAGGGGCGTGAATTAGTGTGATGAAGAGGAATAAAAAACTGCGTATCAATCGGGTAAGCCCTTTTTCTGAAGTGCTTATTCATCTTATTGTTGGCGGGTTTGCCATTGCTTGTATCGTTCCGTTTTTGTTTATTGTGATTATTTCTTTCTCCAGCGCGGAAAGCTTACGCACTGTGGGGTATTCATTTCTTCCTACAGAATGGACATTGACATCCTTTAGGGCGGCATTTGATTTAGGGGATACTTTGTGGCGTAGTTTCTTTAATAGTATGGTTGTCACGGTGGTGGGTACGTTTTTCTCACTGCTTATGACCATCTTATATGCTTATGGGTTGTTTAGAAAAGATTATCCTTTACGACATTTTTTTGCATTCTTTGTTTTCTTCACCATGGTGTTTGGCGGGGGGCTTGTGCCTACGGTTGTGGTGATTCGTAATTTACTTGGTTTGGGTGATACTTTAGGCGCGTTGATTGTTCCTGCGCTGATGATTCCTTTTCACGTTATTATTATGCGCACGTTTTTTAAAACCTCTATTCCTGATTCTCTCATTGAATCTGCGAGTTTAGATGGCAGTGGAGAGTTTCGTACCTTGTTTACCATTGTGATTCCCCTTGCAAAGCCAGGCATTGCTACCGTAGGTCTTTTAACCGCCATCAATTATTGGAATGACTGGTATCTTGCACTTTTATTTGTCCGTGACCGCAACTTATTTCCATTGCAATTTTTGCTGATGGAAATGCAGCAAAATATTGAGTTTTTGCGGAGAAACCTGACCATGATTGGTGTGGCAGGGGGCGTTAGTTTAGCAGACCTTCCTGGTGAAGGCTTGCGTATGGCATTGGCGGTCATTATTGTTTTACCTATTGCTTTTGCATATCCTTTCTTTCAACGGTATATCATTTCTGGGTTAACTGTTGGTGCAATTAAAGAATAAGGATTTGTAAAGTAAAAATAAAGGGAGGAAATTTTATGAAAAGAATTTTAGGTTTAGTGCTGTGCGCTAGCATGGCACTTGTATTGTTTATCGGTTGTGGACTTGTTGGCGGCAGTAACGACACCACTACAGTAACGGTTTGGTTTATGGGCGGCACAGTTGCCGATGATTCAGATGTGATTGCGGCGGCCAATGCACGGTTGCAAGCATTAGACTTAAACATTGCCATTAACCCTGTGTGGACTGGTGGCTGGAGTATGGGCGACGCGGCACAAGTTGCGCTGGATACAGGTGACACCAGTGTTGATGTTTTTTGGGCAGGCTCTTGGGGGCTTAACTTTTACACCAATGCTGCTGTAGGTAATTTTGTGCGTTTAGACAACCCAGACAACAATCTGCTGGCACAGTACGGGCAGGATATGCGCAATGCTGTACCTGATACCCTTTGGAATGCGTTTACGACCGCAGGGCCTTCTGGCACAGGTATTTATGGGATTCCAGGGTACAAGGATTATGCGCAAATGTATACATGGGATGTAAACAACACCCGCCTTGCAGAACTAGGCTTTGATTTTGATGAAATGTTTGACCCAGACGGATTCAATTACAATGTTTTCTTTGACCCTCAATTTGAAGCGGCCATGGTTGCGGCACAGGCAATGTGGGGCCCAACATTTTTCCCTCTTGTGCCTGAACCTGAATTGTTTGTGCGTGCATTAGCCAATGCTGACCGTGATATGACTGAAATCCATGTTTTTCATCTTGGATTTGACCCAGCCAATCCAGCACTGCCTGTGAACCCAGACATTGGGCTGAACTTAGAAAATGACTTGTATTTGCGTGTACTGGACAGAATGCACCACTTCTGGAATATGGGCTTTATTGACCCTCGTGTTGCCATATCAGGTGAATCCAGCTCTGTTGTAGTAGAGTCCCGCAATACTGGAAATTATTTATTCTCTGCCATTGTGTATGCTTATGGACATGGTTCTCAAGCCGCTAATGACCGTGGTATTGATGCCCGCTTCCCACGCATAAGTCATCCGATTGTTTCAACAGGCTCTGCGGCAGGTTCTGGATTTGCTATTTCTGTGTATTCACAAAACCAAGCTGCCGCTATGCAATTGATGAACGCGTGGTATACGGATAGTGAACTGGCTACAATCCTTGCTTATGGCGTTGAAGGTACTCATTTTACCACCAATGCAGACGGCACAATTACCCGTGCAGAAGATGCTTCTGCTATATACAATCCTTGGCGTTTTGGCATGGGGAATATTTTTATCTTGCCTCCCACCGATGTAGACGGCCCTGGTTATTTTGAAAGATTCCAAGCTTACAACGCGGCAGGTATTGGTACTGCCCTTCTAGGGTTTGTATTTGACACCGAACCTGTTTCAGTACAAATGGGTGCGTTGGCTGGTGTGCGTGACCAGTTCCACGGCACATTAACCGTAGGTGCAGTTGACCCTGCCACCACTGTACCAGAATACTTGGCGGCACTAAGAGCCAATGGTGTAGATGAAGTACTTGCTGAACTCAATAGGCAGTTACAAGTCTTTTATGCTTCAAGATAATGTGAGACAAAAAATTTACCCCCTGATATCAGGGGGTAAATTTTTTTTATTCTTTAGCCTTAGGCGAACTGACCAATGCCGACAGATAACCGAAAACAATGGCTACAGTTACACCCCCAGCCATTGCGGTAAAACCCCCAGTCACTACGCCAATTAGCCCCCGCTCATCTACGGCTCTTCTAACGCCCCGTGCTAAAACATTTCCGAAGCCAGGCAAGGGAACCGTTGCGCCTGCCCCTGCAAACTCTACCAGTCTGTCATACCAACCCAGCCCGCCTAAAATACATCCGATAACTACAAAGGATACAAGAATACGTGCAGGGGTAAGTTTTGTCAGGTCAATAAGCAACTGCCCAACAACACAAATGAGTCCGCCAATGACAAATGCCCAAAATAAGTTCATTTTAAAATACTCCTCTTTTTAAAGTGTTCTTTCTATAGCCACCGCATGGGCTATTCCAGGTATAGTTTCACCTTGTTGGATGGTTACGACACTGTGCAATGCCCCTGTTGGCACAAAGAGCATTTTTTCAATGACTCCGCTTTTTAGCTTATTGTAAAAATACCCTGCAAAAACTGATGCGCAACATCCACAGCCGCTTCCCCCTGCGTGTACCCCTTGTTTTTCAATGTCGTAAATCATGACACCACAATCCTGATGACGGTCTTTTATGTCAAACCCCTCTTGCTGTAAAAGCTGTACAAGTAAATCCGAACCAATCGTGCCAAGGTCTCCTGTTGCAATAACATCATAATAGTCAGGGGTGAGTGCTAAATCACGAAAATGTTTTGCTATCACATCTGCCGCGGCAGGTGCCATTGCCGCACCCATATTGTTCACATCCTTCTGACCCATATCCACTATCGTGCCTGTGGTGACGGCAGTGACATAGGGCCCATCTCCATTGGCGGCAAGTAAAACCGCCCCATCACCTGTCACTGTCCATGAAGCTGTGGGGGTGCGCTGTGTGCCAAGTTCGAGGGGAAAACGAAAAGTTTTTTCTGCCCCGCAATAATGGCTGGACGCACTGGCAATGGTATATTCGGCAAAGCCTCCGTCAATCATCATAGCCCCAAGCCCCATGCCGCTTCCCATAGACGAGCAAGCCCCAAACAGTCCAAAAAAAGGACGGCCAAGAGAACGCGCACCATACACTGAACCACTGGTTTGGTTCAGCAAATCTCCTGCAAAAATGTAATGGATATCTTCCATTTTTAAACCAGATTTTTGTACAGCAAGTTCTACAGTACGGCGCATGAGTTCACTTTCTGCCTGTTCCCAAGTTTCTTTTCCAAACAATGAGTCTTGGGAAATTTCATCAAAGTATGATGATAAGGGCCCTTCCCCTTCCTTTTCTCCAACAATAGTTGCCGCACTTATAATGGATGGCGGGTTAGACAATTTTACACTTGAAACACCTTTACGTTTTAACATCATCATGACCTCACAAAATAATATATCAATCCAACAATAACAGAGGCGAGTGTGCCATATACAATCACTGGGCCTGCAATGACAAACATCTTTGCACTAAGCCCAATCACTAGGCCTTCTTTTTTATGCTCAATTGCAGGGGCGGCAATGGCGTTTGCAAAACCTGTGATAGGCACAATAGAGCCTGCACCAGCAAAACGTCCAAGTTTTCCATAAAGCCCTAGTGCCGTAAGCAAAATCGCCGTCACAATAAGCACTGCACCTGTCACAAGCCCTGCGTCATCCCGAGAAAGTCCAACATTCGTTAAAATGCTGTGAATAATCTCACCAATGGCGCAAATAGTTCCTCCTACAAAAAATGCCCGTAAACTGTTCATAAAAATTGCACTGCTAGGCGAAGCCTCTTTCACCATTGCATCATAAACCTGTTTATTTGATTCTGTTTGATTCATAGTATCACTCCATTCCAATGGGGGTTACACGCCCAAGCCCCCTCGCTTTGCAGGAATGAATCCTGCTACACTCCCGCGGTATCCCGCGTTGCGCGATGGGTTGAATTTTAATTTCACGAAGACCCTGTATCAAAAAATCCAGGTATTAAAAAGTACATTAAAGCACCCGCCAGCTTGCCTATGGCAATAGCTAATACTAGAAAGAACAATCCTTTTTGAAGGCGTACACGACGGGTAAAAATAGGAATTACATTTAACACTTCTGCTAAAGACATGGCTAAACAGCCCATGAAAACGCCCACAAACAAACTAAGCATAATGACCATGGGTGTCCCTATTGGCAAATATACTTGTGTTGTCATGGCAATTGCGCTGAATAACCCTCCTGCGCCAATGGCCATTTCATAAATTCTTGCATATTTTTGTGTTTTGGTTTTTTGTGCCAACCTTGACACAACGCCAACCGCAGTAATAAATGCAAAAACAGCCCCCGCTACAATAACGCCTGATGAAAACCCAATAATAATTGCCGCTGCATTTTTAATCATTGTCATGGTTTGCCTCATTTTTTCGGCTAATCATATCTACCAAAGCTTCTGTAATGTCGTTGTCGTACAGCTCAACTTCTACATCAATGGGTGTTGGGTCATCGGTTAATTTTCTACCAAGGAAATGGTTATAAAAAACTAAAATACCCACAGCCAGCCCAATAGAATATGGAATATTGATGATACGTGGATTGCTCATTTCATGCCCATAGAACATTTGATAGTATCGCTCAAAAATTTTAGGAATTTGACCATCCGTGTGAAAGCTCATAATGGCTGTGGCAGAACCAATCATTAAAACCAATGCGACAAATGCGACTTTTAGCCACTTTAACCATCGCCTATCATGGCTTTTACCGACGGCATGTTGTACTAACGTGTCCATTTCGCCTACATTGACTACAGTACAATTAGGGTGGTGATTGGTGACTACGCGAATAATATCCGTTATACTTATCACATAGGTTTTCTTCTGCTCACCATCTGTTTCAATCTTTTGCAGTCTTAAATTCTTCACTGATGCTGCCACTTTATCTGTTGCAACAACATCTGCCACATCAGATATTAAAATCTCACGCCTGCCTGCTAAGGTTGCCTTCTTTTTCGGTTTGATGTAAATATCCATCATTAGAACTCCTTATATATAGTCATCCTAGTTGAAAACAGTTGAAGGCAAAGGGGAAAATCGGCGGCTTTAAGCCGTTTTCTCATGAAGACTGAAACGATTTTCAACTTGATTATCTATAAATATCCCTTGAAACCCTTGTTCTTCTGCCTGTGGTTCATAAATAAAAATAGCTACTGCGGTCACTGTCAACAGTATCAGTAGTATCACCACAATGATTTTTTTCATGTATCCAGCCATCATAAAATCCACTCCTTTTATTGGATATTATCCCCTGTGAAAAGACCCTGTAGACTTTGTTTACACAAAAAAAGATGTCTCGTTTTTTTTTTAACGAGACATCTTTTTAAGGTCACTTTTTCTTGTGCGCCGTAATGATTCCATGACTGCTCATATTGATTGTTAGCACATACCAGCTACCATGGACGTAATAATTTTTACCCTTTTGCACAATAGATTCACTGGAAGCTTTTGCAATTTCTTCTTTACACCAAGCCACAACATCATCAACAGCTAAGTTAAGGTTTTTTTTAATGCGCTGGATACCCAGTGGTGTTGTGTGGATTCTGCTTATGTCTATTTTTATCACATTTACACTGCCTTTGCACGTTTTTCTATAACATCCCATGGGATGTTTTTTATGAAAGTATTGATGTAGGTTGCTTTGTCTGTACCATAGTCTAGGAAATATGCGTGTTCATACATATCTAAAACAATGATTGGAAAAGCTGTAACAATGTTGCCGTCTTCGTGAGAGTCTAGCAAAATATTGCGGCATGTAGCGGTGCGTTGCTCATACACTAGCGTACACCATCCCCGTGCAGAAGTTGCACAGGCGATAAAATCTTTTTTCCAATTGTCCACACTGCCAAAGTACTTTTCAATTAAATGTTGTGTTTTTTTGCCCATTGGCACATTTGTAGACACTAGATTTTGGAAATATAATTCATGTAATATGACCCCGTTTATTGCATATGTCTCAGTTTTTTTCCAGCCGCGATAATGCCCTCCTGTCGCATTTGCACTAGAATATTCAGGGTTAGTCTTGAGTACTTTGGTGGTTTCATTGGTTTTTGACACATATCCATTGTACAGTATCATGTGGTCGTCAAACTGTTTGCGGCTAACGACCTTGGTGTCATGGGTAAACTTTACCCCTTTAATTTCCATGAAATACCTCCAGAATAATTATCTATCAGGTATTATATGATAGGACACGCTAACGGGTGATTTACTGCATTAAAATATCTTTTAAAATAATAAGGCTTGCTATCGCGTCTTTAAATTTAAACCTTTCAACTTGCTTTACTAAAATTGCAGCCTCAGGAATTGGACGGAGTTCCCCAAGTAAATCTCTGCATTCAGATTTACGAAGTTCCAACATGGGTAATAGTTTTTCAAGTAAAGCTATTGCATTTTCTTTTACATTGTCAGCAGGTTTTTCTGGTAAATGTACTTGAATTTGCTCAATGACTTGTGCAGTTTTGACTTCCAAAGCCAGCAAAACATCCTCTGGCGGTATTTTTTCTTCCTCTAATAGACACTCAACATAGTACGCGGCTTGTGCAAGTTCTGACTCGTGAATTAAATTTGCAAGCCCTTTTAGGGTATGTGCCAAGCGGTGGGCAGTTTCAATATCATCATCGTCCAGGGCATTTTTTATTTCTGATACTATATTTTTTTGTTTCATTGCAAAATCTGTACGCAAAGTATCTAATAAGTCTGAACTGTTTTGATAATCGTCTATGGCGTTGGCTCTTGATTTTTCTTCTTTTGGGCGTGTCAAAGCGGCTTCTGCTGCTGCGTTAATCGTTTCTGGCTTTTGCTTGCTTCGGATATGCTCGTACAGCGTTTCATGTAAATGTTTTGCCTGAATGGGCTTGGAAATGTAGCCGTCAAAACCTTTTTTGATAAACCCTTCTGCACGTCCAACCATTGCGTTTGCCGTAAACACCACAATAGGATGGTGATATCCCTTTTCACGCAAGGCTTGCATAGTTTTTGTACCGTTCATGACTGGCATCATATGGTCCATAAAAATTAAATCGTAAACATTGCCTTGGGCTATTTTTTCTAAAGTTTCGCGTCCACTGTTACAAGTTTCAACAGTAAGGTCGTAGAGTTCCAGCATTCCGCGGGCTACATATAAATTCGCATCAACATCATCAACCACTAAAACTTTGCCATAGGGCATACTTTCTGGTTGAAAAGTATTTGATTCAGTATTTAACTTTGCTTTAAACTGTTGCAATTGTGCCACAGTTTCCTCACCCAGAATACTAGGACGAATGACTTTTTGCGGAATGTCAATGGACACTGTTGTGCCTTTTCCTACTTCGCTGTCCATACTTACAGACGCGCCCATCATATCTATGAGGTTATACACGATAGACATGCCCAACCCTGTGCCGCTAATGCTTGGGTCTTGGTCTTCATAAAAGCGGGTGTAATCTTTAAAAATAGTTTCCAATTGTTCTTTAGACATCCCAACGCCTGTATCGCTTACAGACAGTGTAAATGTGGCATAGGTGTATACGTCAGGATTGACATTGTCCTCGTCCAAAAGTTCAAGAGGCATCCAGACAGTGCAATTGAATGATAATTTAACCGTACCGCTTTCTGTATATTTAAAAGCATTTGACAGTACATTATTAGCAATCTGCTCTATACGCATGGTATCGCCTACCATGTATGCAGGGATATTTGGGTCAATGTCTAGTACAAACTCCACATCCTTGTCACCAAGGTATGTAAGGTGCAAGAGAGACGCATTGCTTATGAGCGCAGCAACTTCGTATTCCTCTTGCAATAAAACCATTTTGCCTGCTTCAATTTTTGTAATATCCAAGATATCGTTAACAAGCCCAAGAAGCATTTTGGACGAACTATGAATTTTGCTAAAGGCATCTTTGACTTGGGCGGTAGCGATTGGATTTTGCATTTGAATTTCTGAAATACCCAAAACCGCTGTAATAGGCGTGCGAAGTTCATGGCTCATCCGCGCCAAAAATCTACTTTTTGCCTCGCTGTTACTTTGTGATTCTTTAATAAGGGCAGTGGCTTCTTGGGGTGTCATTTCATTTTCATATGCAAGCCTAAATGGGCATGTTTCACAAGAATGTGTTAGATTATTTTCAAGCGTATTCAATATCATCACCTACTGATTAAAAATCTCAATAGTATTACGAATTTGTCTTATATATTTTATTTCATAAAAGGGATATTGTCAAAAAAAAGCCCGCTTTGGAATTAGTCACAAAACAGGCCTTTTTTAGGACGAATTATCTTATTTTAAGATACACGAAAGCTTAGTACCCGCCGTTGCCGCCTTGACCAGCCATTTGACGCTCTTGGGCTTCAATCATTTTTTTAACCATATATCCGCCAACATATCCAGCTTGGGCAGAGGTTAAGTCACCGTTGTAGCCTTGTTTTAAAGGCACACCAATTTCGTTAGCTACTTCATATTTAAACTGGTTAAGTGCCGCGCGCGCTTCGGGTACAGATGTTTTGTTAGAAGTTGTGTTATTCATTGTGAATTTCTCCTTTTATACGGTTGTGTTTATGGCAGTTGTGCCATTACAAACCTAGTATGAGTATTTGCATGTTTTTTATGCTTGGTAGATTTTTGGAAAATGAAAACTTGCTAATTTTGAAAAAACTATAGACTAAAAAAATAAGCCGAACCATTCCCGTGGGCGGCTTATTTTTTTCTTGTGGTTTATCCAATAGGTTAAGACGAATAAAGAAGCTGTGAGAAATATGTAAAAAAATCTTTCCATAATTACAAAACTATGATATAGTGTAGCTGTCGGCGGGAATACAGTAATAAAAACGCCGCAGTGGTCGAAAGGTATGTCTGCAAACTGCCAATCGACTTTATATCAAGGATGATGACTAAGCCCATCACCCGACATAAACAGGTTAACCTGCCACCACGGCTTACCGATTATACATCATGAGGTGTACCTTTTTCAAGTGGGTCTGCGCCTTACGATATAGAAATCGGATTAAACATCTGGCGTGTGCGACACAGGAAGCTTGGCTTGAGTTTACATAATCAAGTGTGTGGGTGATGGATACCATCCTTGCACGCTTTTTTTATACTTGTCATTTAAAGATTTTCAACAGACCTTAGTGCGTCAATTTTTTCAACAAGTGCATCAAAATCTTTGTCGTTGTGTAACAGCATTAAATCATTTTTTATGGCAGTTAATGCGATTAAAATGTCTATGGTGCTTTTGGGTTCTATGCCTTCGCGGCGAAGGTTTAAATACATGCTGGCGGCGGCTTCGTAAGTTTGGGTACTTTGGGGAAGATAGTAAACAGTTTGGGTTGCTAAGTACATTTTTAAAGTAATAAATTCGTTTTCGCTACGTGTGCCCTGCAAAAGTTCTTGGAAAGTGTAGGTTGCAATACCATAAGGAATATCCCGCGCTATTATCCTTTCTAATAGCGCGGTTTTTTTATTGTTTTCACCCTTTAAGAACTGAAATATTACGGAAGTATCGACTAAAATCATTAGCGGCCCTCCCGCAATGTCTTGTAGTCATAACCCTCTGCAAAGGTGATTTTCCCCTTTAAGTCTGATAAATCCATGCGGGAATTGGCAATGATAAGTTCGCGGAGGGCTAGTTCTACTACATCTTTTTTTGTCTTGCAACCTGAAACCTCTAGGGCTTTTTCCATTAAATCATCATCTATGACTATATTTGTGCGCATTAAATAAAGCCTTTCATGTCTTTTATCATTTCAGCAAGTTTATTATCTGCGTCAGCTGAGGTTGCACCAGTGGGAAGCTTTGCGCCAAAGTATAGTTTGATTTTTGGCTCTGTACCAGAAGGGCGTACACATGCCCATGACCCATCTTCTGTGGCGAAGTATAGCACATCAGATACGGGAAGGGTTGCTGGGTCTACAGCACCTGTGACTAGGTTTTTAATGGTACGGTGTTTATAGTCACGGGCTTCTATAACCTTTGAACCACCAATAGCCGTTGGCGGCACTTCGCGCAGGGCTTCCATGATTTTTGCAATTTGCTGTAAGCCGTCCACGCCTTTTAAGGTAATGGCTTCAATGGTTTCCTTATACATGCCGTATTTTTCATACATATTGTTTAAAACATCTTTCAGTGAAAGCCCTTGCTTGCGATAGAAAGCCGCCGCTTCGCAAATGAGCAAACTTGCCGCTACTGCGTCTTTGTCCCGAGCGTAAGTTCCTGTTAAATAACCATAGCTCTCCTCAAAGCCTAGAATGTAAGTATGACTGCCTGTTTCTTCAAAGGCTTTAATTTTTTCGCCAATGTATTTAAACCCTGTAAGGACTTCCATATAGGCGAGATGATTGGCTTCTGCAATGGCACGTGTCATATTGGTGCTGACAATGGTAGAGATAATGACACCATTGTCAGGAAGTTTATTTTTTGCTTTCATTTGTGTAACCATGTACTCGGTCAATAAAACACCTGTCATATTGCCTGTAAGCAATGCATAATCATCGCCGTCTTTTACAGCCACACCAACACGGTCACAGTCTGGGTCGGTGGCAATGACAATATCCCCATCTTTTTCTTTTGCCAGTTCAAGAGCTAAAGTAAATGCGGCGCGGTCTTCGGGGTTTGGATATGAAACCGTAGGGAAATTTCCGTCAGGGGATTCTTGTGCTTTGACCACATAAACATTTTTGAAGCCCACTTCTTTTAATGTGCGTTGGACACTTTCATTTCCCGCACCATGTAGAGGGGTAAATACGATTTTAATATCTGACTCAGGGATAATTTCAGGGTTTAAACATTGATTTTTTACATGGGTAATAAATGTATCATCTACTGTTGATGAAGCAATGTTAAATAAACCTTTTGCCATGGCTTTGGCTTTTTTCATTGTTTTTACCATGGAAAAGTCCGTAATTTTGTTGACTTCTGCAATAATGGCTTCGTCTCGGGGATATGGGCATTGCCCGCCGTCTGACCAATAGACTTTGTAACCATTGTACTCTGGCGGATTATGACTGGCAGTGACAACAATACCCGAAACACAGCCTAGTTCACGCACTGCAAAGGATAGTAAAGGGGTTGGGCGGAGACTTTCAAATGTATAGGTTTTTATGCCATTGGCATTTAAAACAAGTGCTGCTTCTGTAGAAAACTCTGGTGACATGCGACGGCAGTCATGGGCAATTGCCACACCCATTCCAGGCTTGTATGCATCGCTGGCTAAAATGTAGTTGGCAAGCCCTTGGGTTGCACGGCGAACAGTATAAATATTTAAACGGTTTGTGCCTGCACCCAGCACACCACGCATTCCACCTGTGCCAAATTCTAACTCTTTAAAAAAGCGGTCTTCAATTTCCTTTGTGTCACTTTTAATGTGTGCTAACTCCTGCTTTGTGCCCTCATCTATATTTGGGTCTGTAAGCCACTTTTCATATACAGCTTTGAAATCCATTTTCCCCTACCTCCTAAATCTATCTAATAAGTTTTCATGCCATTTTTTAGGGGCTTCGGCTTCGGAAGCACCTTTTCGGCGGTTTTTGCGCATGGCTTCCATTTCCATTTTTGTTTTTTGCCCTTTCATGCTTACGATGTACGCGCCAGCCAACTCTACCGTTACTGTTTTTTTCACAGGCAGGGCATCAAAAACAGATGCATCTGCAATGAGCGTCATGATTTGTGGCCCTATTTTGGCTTTAACCAAGGGCATTTTCATGAGTTTACTCATACGCGGCATTTGGTCTGTAATTGCTTTTGGAAAATTTGCATTGGTGATTTTATCTTTTTTCTTATCAATGATGTAAATTGACATGGTTTGCTTGTGCTGTGCCACCATATCACTTTGCTGTGCTTGGCGTTTTCCTGCCCATCTGTTTAGGAAGTAAATCCCCACACCCAGCAACACCAAAATAATTGACACCAAAATTACAATGTCCCATATTCCAAGTCCAAACATAACTTGCCTCCTCTTTGGATATATAATCTTGCAACACCTATTATATGTAGAAAATGTCTTGGAAGCAATATAAATGAAAAAAATCTGCAACTTGATTTTGACCTTATTGCAGTACAAAATCTATTTTGATAAAATATTAAAGAAAATGTCCAAAAATAAAAGGATTGTAAAATCAATGGAGGGTAATACATATCCTTCTTGAGTAGAAAATTTTAGTAAAAAAATGAGCCTTCCAATTTCTTGGAAAGCTCATTTTTGATATGCCCGGAACAGGACTTGAACCTGCACGGTTTCCCGCCAGAACCTAAATCTGGTGCGTCTGCCAATTCCGCCAACCGGGCGCGGATATTATTCTAATGGATAGGTTAGGTTATGTCAAGCTTTTTTTTGCAATTTTTGCATTACGATGCAAGATTGTCGCACCACGCCACATCATCGCAGTATGAGCATATTGCTTTGTTAATGTGGCTTCATCCATAACTAACCAGTCTTCTGGATGAATGGCAACTGTTTTTTCAGGGGTATTAAAAGGACATACATTTTGACAAATATCGCAACCATATAGTTGATTATGCAGAAGGACTGATTCCTGCGGCGTAAGTTCTTCTTTTTGTGTTAAATAAGAAATACATCTTTCAGCCCTTAGATAATCTTTTTCTAGTGCATTGGTTGGACACGCTTCAATACATTGACGGCATTGTGGCGGGCAATGTTGCACTTTGGGTATGTTGGTACTGATATCGTCCAGAGAAATACTCGTAAGCATACAGCCAATATTAAATCTTGAGCCGAATTTTTGAGAAATGATTAACCCATTTCGCCCAAAAAAACCTAACCCTGCACGATATGCGAGGGTACGCTCGTCTAATCCAGAACTATCTACCAAAAGCTTGTATTTAAAATCGCCGTATATAGACTTTAATGGGTCAACAAGGTTGCGCAATAAAGTTTTCACATGAAAGTGATAATCGGCATTAGCACCCAAAGACGATAGGTACGCCTTGGGGGATTCAGTGTCAGGTACGGAATGATGGGGTTGACTTGGGGTAGGGGGAACACCTATGACAATGATACTTTGCACATTTTTTAAGCTGGTTGCAGGATTTATTCTCTTTTCAATATGAGGGGTGACAAAGGGTACAAAGGGGCTTGCCATTAGTCGCGATGGGTCTAATGGTGCGGCATGGCAAGCCCCTATGATAGTGTTATTTCGCAATGCAAAATCTTGTAAAAAATCCATTACCATTCAAACTTAAATTCCGTATAAGCTTGTTGCGTTTCGCCTTTTCTGATGATGGGCGAAGGGAAACTTGGCTTATTTACAGCGTCAGGGAAGTATTGTGTTTCTAAGCAGAACGCACTATGTTTTTGATAAGTTACGCCCTTGCCGGAAAGTGTGCCGTCTATAGAGTTTGCTGTATATAGCTGAACACCTGGGCTGTTTGTAGAAACAGTCATGGTAATACCCGTCGTAGGCGAATGGGCGATAGCGGCAGTACCCGATTGACGAAGCACATAGTTGTGGTCGTAACCATCTGTGTCGTTCATCTTGCCTGCGGCTTCAATATCTTTACCAAGCGGTTTTGGGCTTGTGAAGTCAAAGGGTGTACCTGCTATGTCCATCAATTCACCTGTGGGAATAAGCCCATCATCTACTGCGGTGATTTTGTCAGAAAAGATTTGCATGGTTTGCTCATAAATATTGGGTGTATCATGTCCGCATAAATTGAAATAGCTGTGATTTGTCATATTGCAAATGGTGGTATCATCAGCAGTTGCGGCGTAATCAATCCGCAAAATATTTTCATCTGACAGGGTGTAGGTGACACGGGCTTGTAATTTTGCAGGATATCCGCTGTCACCATCAGGGCTTTCTAGGGTAAAAATAATTTTGTTGTCCTGTGCGGATTCAATTGTCCATACTTTTTTGTCAAACCCTTGTGTGCCGCCGTGGAGATGATGAATACCATGGTTGATTTCAAGTTGATAGGTCTTGCCTTCAAGTTGAAATTTTCCGTTGCCAATACGGTTTGCAACCCGTCCGCATACTACGCCAAAAGAGGGGTGAAGTTTTTTGTAATCTTCTGCATGGTCAAAGCCAAGGACTACATCGGTAGGTTTTTCTTTAGTAGGAATGACCAATGAAATAATGGCGCATCCTAAATTTGTGACAGTCAACGCCATACCATTTTTGTTTCTCATACTTAAAGTTTTTAACATTATATGACCTCCTGATTCTATAGTTGAAATACCCCCGCGGCGGCGGGCTTCGGCTCTTTCAGCTTCTATCTCTGCAAGTTCAAGTGCTGGGTCTCGGTCCATTTCTGGACGATATTTTTTAAAAATACGCATAAACATAAAGGACGTAAGCATTGCATAAACCCCTGGTGCAATAAAGAAGACAGGGGGCATAAGAAGGCTTCCAAAAATTGCAGCCAAAATTAAAGCAGCACAAATGATTGAAGTTAAAAAGTGTCGATTTGCCATGAAAAAAGCACTTTTTAATGTTTGTCCAAAACTCATGTCAAAGCGGGCGGTTATTGGAAAAATATATATGGTCATGAATGTAAGCGCAATCAAAAAAACCACCTGTGCTGGCATGATAATCCGCACGATACCATCACCCACAATGTCGATATGACGAAGGTTAAAAACTAAAACTCCTCCAATGGCAAGAATCATCAGCCATAGCAGTGTGGCACGTTTAAAGTTTGCTTTAAAAGAAGCCCAAAAGTCTCCTGTAATATAGCCTTCACGATTAGAAATACGCCGTGTAGATACAAAAAACATGGCTGTCGTTGCCGCACCAATGGTAATAATAGGAATGCTAAATAAAATCCACATAAGGCTTAGAATAATCATGTCAGCAACAAAACCGCCGTACTTATTAAACGCCCCGTCAAGGCTAAAAAATTCGCGCATGTGAAACCTCCTTACCCTGTCATTATAACATGTGCTAAGTCTATGTCCAAGTAATAACATATAAAGAAATGGGGATAATATGTGTAAAATGATTTTTAAGGAGCAAATAAAAATGCAGAATTGTAAAAAATACAAGCCAAAACCTACAAACGCACAATCACATCATTGCCACCCCAAAGCAGAGTGTCAGAGTTGTGTGTATTTTTCCCGTCAAAATTGCAAGGCGCATAATCCCCAATCTGTTGAGTTTACCGCATAGGCAAGTGCCTATAGACAATGAGATAAGTATATGTCATAATATGGCTAGTGCATGTCATGAAGATGTGCGAAATTTCACAGGTTAAACAAATTTTTAATGATGCCAAAGGGTATCTTGTGCTACATGAAGGAGCGCAAGTACTTTTTGGCATTATTTTTTTGATGAAAAGGAGATGATGTTTTTTGACATTGGCACAATTTTTCAAGGAAAATCCTAAGGTTGCCATTGGGTTTTCTGGCGGAGTGGATTCGTCTTACTTACTGTTTGCAGGGCTAAGATATGGTGCAGATGTGAAGGCGTACTATGTACAGGCAGCATTTCAGCCTAAGTTTGAGTTTGAAGAAGCAAAAAAACTGGCAAATCTCATTGGCGCAGATATGACTGTCTTAAATTTAGATGTGATGGAAAATAAAACAGTACTGGCCAATCCGCCTGACCGTTGTTATCACTGTAAATGCGCAATCTTTGGCTCATTGGTGGAGCGTGCCAAAGCCGATGGCTATTCGCTAATCATTGACGGCACAAATGCGTCAGATGATGCAGATGACCGCCCTGGCATGAAAGCTTTGGCAGAAATGCATGTTCGTTCACCTTTGCGGGAATGTGGGCTGACTAAAGATGAAATTCGCCGTCTTTCAAAAGAAGCAGGGTTATTTACTTGGGATAAACCATCATATGCATGTTTGGCAACCCGTATCCCAGCCAATCAAATCATTACGGCGGCACTGCTTCAAAAAGTTGAAGGGGCAGAAGATGCATTATTTTCACTAGGATTTTCAGATTTTAGGGTGCGCGTATATCATGATGCCGCACGTCTGCAATTTCCGCAAAATCAAATTTCAAATGTAATAGAAAAAAGAGAAGCCATTTTAAATGCCATCAAACCACATTTTCCAATAATTTTATTTGATATGGAGGCAAGATAATGATGAGTACAAACCCATCGCTGGATATTTTAAGAGATGTAAAAAAAGGGACACTTTCCCCAGAGGATGCCATGCTAAAACTACGTTTGCAGCCTTATGAAGACCTTGGATATGCCAGAATCGACCATCACCGCGAGTTGCGTCAAGGCATTGCAGAAGTGATTTATGGTGAAGGCAAAACCCCTGAACAAATCAGCGGAATCGTATCTGCCATGAGGGCAAAAAATCAAAAGACAATTTTGATAACCAGAATGTCAAAAGAGGCTGCTGACGTGGTTGGAAAAACCCATGAAATCAACTATCATGAACTTGCCCGTGTGGGTATAGTTGGTGATATACCTACCCCCAATGGTGTTGGCAAAATAGTAGTGGCCACTGGCGGTACAACAGATTTGCCTGTTGCAGAAGAGGCGGCACTCACTGCCGAAGCTTTAGGCAATGAGGTGATTCGTCTATACGACGTTGGTGTTGCAGGGCTTCACAGATTGCTTTCTAAAATTGAAATAGTTATGCAAGCACAGGCCATTGTAGCTGTGGCAGGCATGGAAGGCGCGTTACCAAGTGTAATGGGTGGACTTGCAGATTGTCCAGTGATTGCTGTACCAACAAGCATTGGATATGGCGCAAACTTTGGTGGGCTTTCAGCACTTTTAACCATGTTAAACTCCTGTGCAAGCGGTGTTTGTACCATGAATATTGACAATGGTTTTGGTGGTGGATATCTTGCCAGTATGATAAACCACCCCAGAAGGAGTGTGAGCTAATTGAAAACATTATATTTTGAATGCAATATGGGTGCGGCTGGAGATATGATTATGGCGGCATTGTTAGAATTGCATACAGACCCAGACGATTTTATCAAAAGACTAAACAATGTAGGGATTCCGAATGTTATTGTTAGCCGTGAAAAAAGTGTAAAATGCGGAATAACAGGCACAAAAGTGCGCGTTAAAGTCAATGGGCGTGAAGAAGAATCTCATGACCACCATCACGAGCATCATGGGCATGACCATAGCCATGACCACGAACATCACCATCATCATCACGAACACGACCACCACCATGAGCATTCACATAGTCATGCTCACACCCATGATAAAAGTGGACATGCTCATGGTAGTTTTGATGAAATTAAGCATTTAATTAGCCACTTGGCAGTGTCAGATGTTGTTAAAGAAAACATTTTAAGTATTTATAATCTTATTGCCGAGGCAGAAAGTCACGCCCATGGCGTGCCTGTGACACAAGTTCATTTTCACGAAGTGGGGGAAATGGATGCTGTGGCAGACATTACAGGCGTATGCATGTTAATGGAAGCACTTGCCCCTGAAAAAATAGTGGCATCTCCTGTCAATGTTGGCAGTGGGCATGTTAAATGCTCTCATGGTATTTTACCCGTGCCTGCCCCTGCCACGGCATTTATCATGAAAGGTGTGCCAATTTACAGTGACCCCATGATTAAAGGTGAGCTTTGCACGCCAACAGGTGCGGCAATATTAAAGCATTTTGCAAGTGAGTTTCGCACATTGCCGGAAATGAATATTTCCGAAATAGGTTATGGTATGGGTACAAAGGATTTTGCCAAGGCAAATTGTGTACGTGCATTCATCGGAGAATCTGAAAACCATTTGGAGGACGTTGTAGAACTTGCTTGTAATATTGACGACATGACTGCCGAAGCCATAGCATATGCACAAAAGGTACTCATGCAAGAGGGTGCATTAGATGTTTATACATCACCCATAGGCATGAAAAAAGGCCGTGCAGGGTTGCTGTTCACTTGTATGTGCCGTATAGGTGATAAAGAAAAAATGTTAAAGTTAATGTTCAAACACACATCAACCCTTGGTGTTAGAGAATATGCAAGCCGTCGATACACTTTGAAAAAAGAACATTCGGAAGTCAAAACAAAATATGGTTCGGTACGGATAAAAACTTCCAGTGGTTATGGTGTAAAAAAGACAAAGCTGGAGCATGAAGATATCGCTAAAATAGCTGATGACAATAACATTTCCATTGCAGAGGTTCATGCAGAAATCATGAAGTATAGTTAACAAAATAAACATAAAAAAGCGCGGGCTAAGGGATACCAGCTCGCGCTTTTAGTTTAGTAGTTTCTTAGAATTAAGCTTTTCAAGGAGCATAATAGCATCATAAAACACAAATGTGCCAAACAACAGTATGGTCATGGCTGTGGGCATTAGCTTCCTTTGGCTTGGAGTTATTTTTGCAAGCAACAATGGCTGGTTCGGCGGTTTTATTTTCAGTCTGCCAGATTTTTATAATTTTAGCTTTTTTGCCATGCTTGTGCCGATTTACATTTGCTTTATGTTCAAGGCACGGGAAGAACGTGCGGTAAAGCGTTTTCTGTTTCCGCTGATTGCCGCTGGCGGGGCAGGCTTCATGTTCGCTACCTATTGGATAAGAAGCTACACTCACGCGCTGGTATATGTCTGCACATTTATTGGTCTTGCCCTTATTGGGTTTTTATTAAAAAACGATAAAACAGTTTTGTGAGAAATGTTAGACGTTGTGATTCTTGAAATTATGCCCGAATTGCCTTATGAAAAATTTGCGGAGCTTTTATCTCTCGTTGCGAAAGAAAAGCAAGTGCGTATAAAAAAATTTCATTTCTTTCAAGATGCTCGAAATTGCTTATTAGGTGATGTCTTATCCCGCTTAGAAATTAGTCGTGCCTTTGGACTGTATCATCATCAACTTGAATTTTCAACCAATCAATTTGGAAAACCCCATTTAACGTCCTTTCCTAAATGCTTCTATAACATTTCACACACAGGTAACTATATTGCTTGCGCGCTGTCCAACGCCCCTGTTGGAATCGACATAGAAGTTATGCAGCCTGTGGATCTAAAAATCGCTGAGAGATTCTTTTCACCTGATGAAATCAGCTACATAGTCGCAGGCAATAAATTAACTCGATTTTATGAGATTTGGACAAAGAAAGAGAGTCGAATTAAGTTAGAGGGCAAAGGACTGCATATACCACTAGCCTCTTTTAGTGTATTTGACGCAAATGAGCAAGGGCGGGTGTACTATCATAAAGTATTTGAAAATACCGAAGTTGTATGCCACACTTGTTCGTTAAATAGCACAGTGCCAACCATTCGCATGATTGATAGTGTAGAACTAATGCAAAACATTGGAAAATTATAAATATTTCCTCAACGAAAAAGCTAATCATTTGATGAATAAATGATAACTATACTTTGATGTCCCCTTCATCCAAATCAAAACCGCCTTTGAGTAAAAATTCCCTTAGCAATTTATCAATTTTGCCGTTTGTAACAAATACGGAAATAGATATGCCTTCAATTTTTTCAAAATAAGCTTTTGCTTTAGTTCTATCTACTGAATCCATTAACCGTTTAAAACGTCCAAATTCGTTAATATTGGATTCAGTCAGTTGTAATTTTGTTAATTCTAGTAATAAATTTTCATCTAAGCCGAAAATCATTGCAACCTTTTTAATCTGGGCACTTTTTTCTCCTATTTGATACTCTGTAATATAGTCCCGTAGAGATTTACCGTCTTCGATATTGGCATCACCACGCCGAATATCACGGAGAAAGATGTTGGCGTACCGCTGCTCTTCTTGTGTCAATGTGGCAAACGTCTTGTGCAAATTGTTTAATGCTTCTTCGGTTGCTTTGGTATCTGATGAGCGAAGAGTTTTAAGGTATTTTTCAAAGTGTGCGTTCATATAGTTTGTATCAATCATACCTGTATCAATTTCAGTAAGATAACCGTCCAAGTCGTATGGTACATCGTCATTACCTTTGCTGCCAACGCTTTCGTTAAACAATTCCTTGTATCTTACTGCTAAAATAGAATACGTTTGTTCGTTAAGACTCATTACATATTTTGTTTGCTCCCATTTGAAGCCTTGTATTTTAGCTGCTTCTAAGTAGGCAGTTAATGCTTTAAATAGTTTTGCAAACTTACCTCTGGATTCATTATCATCAGGCAGCTTAATAAAATCAGGAACACCTGCACTGGTAAAAACCATTTTGATTTCTTCAAAGGTAAAATTTATCATGCTTATATTGCCTTCAAGTTTGTCAACGAAAAGACCAAATGACTTATCACCAGAATATAATTTGACGGCATCTTTAATGTTTCGCTTCATCGTATGGGGTTTGCGGTAATAACGGATATTTCCAAAAGGCTTGTCTGGGCCAAAAAGCCTATTGGTTCTTGAAAACGCTTGTATAATTTCTGCATACTGTATGACCTTATCCATGTAAAGAGTGTTTACCCACTTAGAATCAAAACCTGTAAGCATTTGGTCAACCACTATCAAAATATCAAGCTGTTCTTCTGGTAAATGGTTAATTCCTTTGTAAGTCTCTTTATGTGCTAATCTTAAAGCAATGTCCTTTTTGAATTTCCCATGATTAGCAATGGTGAAGGTCTTATTAAATATGTGGTTGTAATCCGTAATGATTTCGACAAGCCCATCTTCCTTAATTCTGGAATTGTCGGGGCTATCATCAAAGTCTATACTGGGGTCAAAAAGTGCTGTGACTTTCAAATCGGGCTTCTTAGTTTTTAGCAGTCTATAATATGCAATGGCTTGAGGTATGCTGTGGGTAGCAAAAATGGCGTGAAATTTGCTGTTTTGGCTTAGTGTCAGCCAATTTTCAATAATATTTTCAACTACCATTTCACGGTGTATTTCCCCATATTGTGTATTGGGTAAGTAATCTTCAATGCCTTTGATATATTCATTGTTTGTATCTGGTTTTCCTGCCATCTCTAAATCATACATATATTTGTCGTAAATTTTTTTCTTATTTGCATTAGCCAGTACATCTTTTATTTTTTCCTCTGTAGTACCTCCAGTGGCTTTTGCCTTATCCAGCGCCACGGCAATACGTACATCTTTGTCCTTAAACGTTGTAACCATGTTGGGGTCAAAGCCAAGTACGTTTTTATCTCTTATACCATCTGCAATACTATAACGGTGTAATTCATTACCAAAAACATCAGCGGTCGTATTGTCTTTTTTGCGGTTCTCGTCATGTATTGGCGTGCCTGTAAAACCAAAGAATACGGCATGGGGGAATGTATCTTTAATGGTCAAAAGCATTTTTCCAAATGTGGAACGGTGGGCTTCGTCAACAATAATCACGATACGTTTATTGTTTATCATTTCAATATCTTTAGCAATTTTTTCCCCTTCTTCATCTTTAATTTGGCTCATTTTTTGAATAGATGTAACGATGAGTGTATCTGATGAAAGGGTGCTTTTTAACTTTGCAATCAAAATACCTGAATTTTCTGTGTCTTGAATTGCCTCACTTTCTTCTGCAAAGGCACGATACTCTTTTAATGATTGGGTGCCAAGTTCGATTCTATCCATAAGGAATATGACTTTGTCTGCATCTTTTGAATTGGCGATAAGTTGTGCAGATTTAAAACTGGTCATGGTTTTACCTGAACCTGTCGTGTGCCAAATATAACCCCCTAGTGCGTCACATTCATCCCATTTAATTTTTGTTACACGGTCTGTAATAGCATGTGCCGCCCAAAATTGGTAACTACGCATGACTTTTAAAATACCCTCCTCTTTATCAGCAACGGTATAAAAGCCTATAAGCTGGTGAGCCATGGGAATAGAAATAAGATTTGACGCGATACTTTCCCAATTTTTTTCAGGTTCGTTATTTACATCTGCCCAATTAAAGTAAAAGGCTGGGTTAAACTTGCCTTCTGGACCTGGGTTTGCAAAATAAACCGTATCTTCGGGAGTCATGGCAACAAAAATCTGCACTAATGAAAACAGTCCCGTAAAAATATCGTTTTTGGCGTAAAACTCAATTTGATTTGTTGCCTGACTTACAGGGCTTCCGCTCTTTTTAAGTTCGATATGAAAAACAGGCATACCGTTGATAAGTAGCATTAAGTCCCCTTTGCGATTGCTTTTTATGGCTGATTTTGTGGGAAATTGAGGTTGCCTTGCAATTTGATAACGGCTTTGTCCTGCGGCAATTTCCATGCGGTCATAAATTGTAAGGCTGACTTCTTTGCCAAAATGTAAAGTGTCCATTGGATTATCACGGACAATGGATACGGATTTACCATTGATAAAACCGTTGAGCTGAAGTGGTGTTTTAAGGTGGTTGATTTTCTCAAGAATTTGTGCCATTTCCCCATCAGTTAGCGGTTGACCATTTAGCCTGTCTACACCGCTGTTGTTTTCATACAAGATGTTTGCCCAGTTATTGACTAGGTCTTTTTCTGTTGGGTTTGTTAAAACCTCTTGCCATCCCTTTTCTGTAAGCAGTAATTGCACAAGGGCTTCTTCAAAATCAGCTTCGCGCTTAAACATTGGTCACGCTCCTATACGAACATTTTATTAAGACATGCATTTTTGATGTTTTGGAGTTTTTCAAGTGCTTGTCGTTGAGCTTCTATCAATGTATCAAGGGTGAGGAAAAAATTGCCTATAGCGGCTTGTTCCTCAACTTGGGTTGGAAAATAAAATTCAAGTGCGTCAATCTCTTTTGATGATACATTGGGTTGCGCACCAGCCAGTAAAATTGAATGCAACTTGTAAGTAAAAAAATTGGAACGAACCAATGTAGAAATAAATCCATAGTCAGCAATTTTACAGTCTGAAAAGAAACCCACCCGTTGATTTTGATAGTATTTTAAATTGTGAGGATTATTGAGAATGGATACTTTGCCAGTGGTTGCTCCCGACATGGCTAATAAAGCCGCCTTATTGGGTAAACAATAATGTTCATCTTCTGGCTGTTCTTGATAATACTCAAAATCTCCACCCACATTTCCAGAAGGAAGTATATTTGAAATCTTAACAATAGGGATACCAGAACTACAGAATTTTTCACTTTGAAATGCAAATCCACCCCGTAAAGGAGAAATCTCTCCCAATTTTCGTATTTCCCATGGTTCAGTAAACCCATCAAAGCGAATTTCTGGCACATCTGCACCCGTTTTAGGAAACATTTTTTCAAGCATGGATTTTTTGATGTTTACCGTTTGCTCGTATTGTTGTCTTTTCAGAGTCATCGTATCATCAATTGAGCGAAAAAATTTGCCAATAATGGCTTGCTCATCTCGCTCTAGGGGATAGTTTATAAGAACTTTCTCAATTTCATTTTTATTTATTTTCTTAGGAAAGGCAATGTGTAAGGTTCTATGCCAAAGGTCTTTTTTGACAGAATCTGAATGAATACTGCTTTTTAAAAAATATGGGTCAAGCTCTTTTTGTTTAAGCAATGCAAGACTTACATAATAAGCTACAGGGTCATTTGATTCTATAACATTAGCAGTGCCAATATCACCAATACGTGTCATCAAGACATCGCCCTCTTGAGGAAAAATTTTGAAATCTCTAATAAACGCTTCATTCGATATGAATTTCTCAGAAACAAGCGTTTTAATGTTTTCGACAGACAAAAACATTATACCTGATTCAGTGTATACAGGCGTTTGATGCGTTCCATCATGTACATTAGTTAATTCACCTAATACATCAGTACTCCAATCTATATTAAACCCATCAAATCTTATTTCAGGTGTTTTTTTATTATCAACCATGTTATTCACCCCTTAAAATCAACCTCACGTTTAAATATTGGTCATGCTCCTATTACAAACATTTTATTGAGACAGGCATTTTTAATGTTTTGGAGTTTTTTGAGTGCTTGTCGTTTGGTGTCTATCAATGTATCAAGGGTGAGGAAAAAGTTTCCTATGGCAATTTGTTCGGCTTTACTGGGTGTCCGAATCGTTAAATCGCCAATTTGAGCAAGGGAAAGATTTGGTTGCGCACCTACCACTGGATTTCGTTGTAAGTACTCAACAACCATACTACTATTAAGTGATACAAGTAAAAACTGTATATCAAAATCATAACCTCGGATTATGGCAAGTGCTTGATTTGTATTTGCTGGAAGTATGGACTTGCAAACCAATGCTGTGCGCCCTAACGTACCTGCAATCGAAAACAATATATCGTTTTCTTCTAGTTTAGAGCGGCTCAAATAATTTTCATGTTCGTCTACAGAAATGCAGGAAACAGGAATAATTTGTCCATTTATGATGTTTTCAACTTTAACAAAGTGAATGTCGCCATGACCAGATTTATCTTTTGGTGTTGTTCCTTTAGTAATTAACTTCGTGTGTTCTCCCAGTTTTCGTATTTCCCATGGTTCAGTAAACCCATCAAAGCGAATTTCTGGCACATCTGCACCCTTTGTGGGAAACATCTTTTCAAGCATGGATTTTTTGATGTTTATGGTTTTTTCATATTCCTGTTTTTTTGAGACAATTGCATCATCAAGTGAGCTAAAGAAGTTGCCAATGATTATTTGTTCATCGTATACAGGAAACCTTTGAGTGATTTTTTCAATAACGACTTTTGATAAACTTGGTACACCAGTTGCTTCATTATAAATTTTCCAATCAATACACTGAGCCATTGAATACAAGAACATCAAGTCATATGCTTTGTTTGTAGTAAGAAAAAATAGTGTATCAACTGTCCAATAAGGCGCTTTCAAGTATTGCGGTTTATCTATTGTGCCTTTTCTTCCAATTCCAACCCCATCAACATCAGACAGTTTATCATTTACACTAAGCATATACCCGCCTGTTCCATATACAGAAATTGTGCCTTTATCTAAATGTTTATAATCGCGTCCTGAATTGACTATTAAAACCTCATGGAAATGCTTTATTTCCCATGGCTCAATGAAACTATCAAATCGTATTTCTGGGGATTTTTTATTATCAATCATATTTCTCACTCCTCAAAAATGATTATATTTCATTGAACTTTGTCAGATTACATATGATTTTACGAGCAAAGGTAGAAAACTACCAATGGTGACGTAGATTTCTATACGAACATTTTACTAAGGCAAGCATTTTTGATATTTTGGAGTTTTTCGAGTGCTTGTTGTTGGGCTTTAATAAGGATATCAAAATTGAAAAAGAAATTTCCTATAGCGATTTGCTCGGCTTTACTGGGTGTCCGAATCGTTAAATCGCCAATTTGAGCAAGGGAAAGGTTTGGTTGCGCACCTACCACTGGATTTCGTTGTAAGTACTCAAAAACCATACTACTATTAAGTGATACAAGTAAGAACTGTATATCAAAATCATAACCACGGATTATGGCAAGTGCTTGATTTGTATTTGCCGGAAGTATGGACTTGCAAACCAATGCTGTGCGCCCTAACGTACCTGCAATCGAAAACAATATATCGTTTTCCTCTAGTTTAGAGCGACTCAAATAATTTTCATGTTCGTCTACAGAAATGCAGGAAACAGGGATAACTTGTCCATTTATAATGTTTTCAATTTTAACAAAGTGAATGTCGCCACGACCAGACTTATCTTTTGGTGTTGTTCCTTTAGTGATTAACTTCGTGTGTTCTCCCAGTTTTCGTATTGCCCATGGTTCAGTAAACCCATCAAAGCGAATTTCTGGCATATCTGCACCCGATTTAGGAAACATTTTTTCAAGCATGGATTTTTTGATGTTTGCCGTTTGTTCGTATTGTTGTCTTTTAAGGATAATCATTTCATCAAGAATGTGAAAAAAGTTACCAATGGCGATTTGCTCGGCTTTGCTGGGTGTCCAAATCGTTAAATCACCAATTTGAGCAAGAGAAAGATTTGGTTGCGCGCCTACCACTGGATTGCGTTGTAAGTACTCAATAACCATACTACCACCCAGTGACACAAGTAAGAACTGTATATCAAAATCATAACCACGGATTATGGCAAGTGCTTGGTTTGTATTTGCCGGAAGTATGGATTTGCAAACCAATGCTGTGCGCCCTAATGTGCCTGCAATCGAAAATAATATATCATTTTTTTCTAGTTTAGAGCGGCTCAAATAATTTTCATGTTCGTCTACAGTAATGCGGGAAACAGGAATAATGTGTCCATTTATAATGTTTTCAACTTTAACAAAGTGAATGTCACCATGACCAGATTTATCTTTTGGTGTCGTTCCTTTAGTGATTAACTTTGTGTGTTCTCCCAATTTTCGTTTTTCCCACTTATCAGTAAACCCATCAAATCGTAACTTGGGAGCTTTTTTTTCACCAATCATGTTATTCATTCTTCAAAAGCGACTTCAACGCACCAAGCCCCTTCATGTCAAACGCATTTCCTTGTAGTTTGTCTATGAGGGTAGCCACTTCATTTTTTGCTTTGCTGATTTTTTCCATCACGTCTACATAAGTCACAGCATATTTATCCGCTAAATCTGTAACCTTTGTCACTAATTCCCTTATCGTCTCTTGTGGCAATACATCCATGGCTACAACAATAGGCTTGACCCATTTTAGGTCTATGAGCATTAAAGCGTCTTCATCGGTTAGATTCTCTATGGTGGTCTTTGTAAGCAAATGTAAAGCTGCCGCTTCTGCTTTGACCTCTTTTTTTAGCTTTGTTTCTTCGGCAAATAATTTGCTTGCAAGCATCAGCTTAAACTCAATAGATTCCTCGATATGATTTCCAGTCGCTTTCAATTGTTTAGCAACCGAAATAACACTTGCCTTGATGTAATCTCCGTCATCATTAAATGCTTCCTTATAATCTTCCTTATCTTCCTCTGTCAGTGATTCAAATACTTCGTCCAATGTGGCGGCTATCTCTGCAATTCGATTTTCCTTTTGACGCAAGGCATTGGTTTCTGTTTTAAGTATAGTCCCCTGCACCAATTCAAAAGGAATAATGCGCCCAATCCACCCATCTTGTCCTTCATACTCAACATCGCCTTTTTTCTTTATAACCATGTTGGGGTCAACGACCTTTACTGCCTCAAACCCCTCTGTCTGGATTATTTCAAGGTCAACAACGGTTTTGACCCATTCGTCATTGAGCCTTTGATACCCCATGTATTTGTCAATAAGAGGTATGTTTTTTAATCGAGAAAAAATATTTTCAGTGATAATGGTTTCTTCTTTGGAGATGTTGAGCGTACTCATGCCACGCACAAGCCGCTCATTAAGATAGCTGTCTAAATCCTTAAATACTGCGTCAAACTTAGCAAGGTATGCTTTAACATCAGCATTATCACTAATAATTTGCTGGACATCATTTGTTGCCAATTCTACAAAAGGTGTACCCTCGTCTTTAAATAGTGTTGTCCATAAATTGGGCAACGCTATCCAAAAGGCTTCCAATTCCGAAAGTTCTGCCTTCGGTATGCCGCCAAACATTGAGGCGTACAAATCCCATGACTGGGTTGTTTCCGATGAATCTACATAACGAGGGATATTCAAGTTCCATCCATTTTTACGAATTTCGTCACGGCTCACCTTGCGTGAAAATTTGGGTATGTCGTCACGGGTTGCCATTGTGTCTGCAATTTTTTTAATATCCGAGGCACGAAGTTGATTGTTTTTGCCGACTTTAACAAAACCTTTTGAGGCATCAATAAATAACACATCTTCGTTTTTCCGCCTTTGCTTTAGCACTATAATGATAGTGGCAATACCTGTCCCAAAGAAGATATTAGGCGGTAATCCGATAATGGCATCTATATGGTTTTCTTCTATTAAGTTCTTACGAATTTTACCTTCGCCGTCTGCACCGTTTACATCACCGCGAAAAAGTACACCGTGGGGGAGAACAATAGTCATAATGCCGTCGGGTTTAAGATGATAAAGGTCATGTAAAAGAAATGCAAAATCCGCTTTCGTCTTAGGCGCAAGTCCAAAGCGTGAATATCGAGAGTCTGTATCTTTGTATGAGGGGTCCCAAGCTTGGGAGTACGGTGGATTGGATACAACTGCGTCCAAAAGCAGCGGCTTAAATAGATTGTTAGGGTCTTCCTTGTTAATATTTGGCCAATCGTCTTCTAAAGTATCCGCATTGCGGATGTTTATGTTGTCAGGAATAATATCCCTCATGACAATATTCATCCGTGTAAGGTTAAAAGTATTGACTTTGAGTTCTTGGGCAAAGTATGTGATATTGTCTTTGTTGTCTATATATTTTGCCGCCGACCGTCCTATGTTTATAAGCAATGAGCCTGACCCGCTTGTAGGGTCGTATATGGCAATTTTCTCATGGTTTTTTAAATGCTCTGCCACAATTTCTGACATGAGTAAAGAAACCTCGTGGGGTGTGTAAAACTCACCTGCCTTTTTCCCTGCATTGGCGGCAAAGTTGCTGATAAGATATTCGTAGACAAAGCCCAAAACATCATAGTCCTGTTTACCGTCCATCGGTATATCTTTGATAAGCCCCAAAAGGTCTTTGATTGCTTTTGTTTGTGACGCAGCCGTATCTCCTAGTTTGCTCAAGCCAGTTTGCAGTGTGTTAAAAATATCTTTAAACACTTTTTTATGGGCAATGCTAATGTGACGGTCAAATGCTGACAGGGCAACATGCACATTATCAACAGTAAAATCAGAGCCTTTTTCAAGCCATGTGGAAAAAAGATTATCATATGCTATAAAATAACCAATGTCATTTTGGATTAAGCCCACTGCATCTGTATCATCTTCTGTCAATGCTTTAATTTCATCTGGGGTTATCTCATAATTTCTAAGTAACTTTAATTCCTTATCTGATAGGAATTTGTAGAAGATGAAGCCAAGTATATAATCTTTGTATTCATTTGCTTCAATTTTAGACCGCATTTTGTTGGCTGACTGCCAAATTTTAGATGCTAACTGTTGTTTATTCATAAATCCTCCTGTATTGCAATATAATTGTTTATTTATCGTCTTGGACTTTGTCAGGTTACATGATATTATTATAGTGATTACTTTGCAAGCAAAGGTGGCGAAAATGAAATTTTTTAATAAATCAGCAGTTTTTAGTGATGAAACCGAGCAGTTTATAAAACCATATAACCCCAAGTCAGGGGAGCATGTTCAATTTAGCTTGCGGGTAGCGCAGGGTGATACTTGCACAGCGGCACTGCATATTGTGCCAACATCATGGGCATTAGGCGCGGTATATCCAATGCGAAAGACTAAAAGTGATGACCTTTTTGATTATTTTACCGTGGATATTCAAATACAGTCGAAGCCGATTAGGTACTACTATAGTTTAAAAATTGAAGGGGAAACGCTTTACTATAATAAAATCGGACTGCGTACGCGGGTTGATTCCCATTACAATTTTAGGCTTGTGCCTGGGCTTTGTGTGCCTGATTGGGCGCGTGGGGCAGTGATGTATCAAATTTTTGTTGACCGCTTTTACAATGGAGACAAAACCAATGATGTGGTAAAGCATGAATATGCTTATTTAGGAAAAACCGCTATGGCAATGGAATGGGGTGCGGACATTGGTGTAGGGGATTTTTGTAATTTCTATGGCGGAGACTTGAAGGGTATCATGGAAAAAATGCCTTATTTAAAAAGCCTTGGCGTGGAGGTTATTTATCTAAATCCTATTTTTGTTTCACCAAGTAGTCACAAATACGATACGCAGGACTATGATTATATTGACCCACATTTTGGCGTGATTAAAAATGATGGCGGCAATGCTTTGCAGTTTGAAAAGGTAAATAATATTCATGCCACAAAATATATAAAGCGCACCACAGATAAGGAAAACCTAGAAGCAAGCAATGCCTTGTTTGCAGAGTTTGTTACATTGGCACATGCCCACGGCATGAAGGTTATTTTAGATGGGGTATTTAATCATTGTGGTAGTTTTAATAAATGGCTGGATGTAGCAGGATTTTACAAAGAATCAGGTGAGCCGATAGGTGCATTTCATTCCAAGGATAGCCCATATCATCATTTCTTCTTATGGCACCAAGGTGGGGAATGGCCGGAAAACGACCACTATGACGGATGGTGGGCAAACTCTAACCATCCAAAACTATGTTTTGAAACATCTCAAGAGCTATTTGATTATATTTTAGAAGTAGGGAAAAAATGGGTGTCTCCTCCTTATAATGTAGACGGTTGGCGTTTGGACGTTGCTGCCGATTTGGGGCAAAGTCCTGAAATGAACCATAAATTTTGGCGAGCCTTCCATGACGCAGTAAAGGGTGCAAACCCAGAAGCGATTATTCTTGCAGAACATTACGGCGACCCATCCCCTTGGTTGAATGGGCGCGAATGGGATACGATTATGAACTATGATGCATTTATGGAGCCGCTGACTTGGTTTTTAACAGGTGTAAATAAGCATAGCGAAGAAGGTAATTCTGACATGCGGGGCAATGCAATGGCTTTTGAAGGTGCAATGCGGCATAATATGGCACTCTTAAACATTCATGCCTTGCAATCGGCAATGAACCAGCTTTCTAATCATGACCACTCACGGTTTTTGACACGTACAAGTGGTGCAACAGGTCGCTGGCATACTGTTGGCGCACGTGCCGCAGAACGTGGAACAAATAAAAATATTATGATGGAAGCCGTAGTTTTTCAAATGACTTGGCCGGGGGCACCAACGGTATACTATGGCGATGAAGCAGGGCTTCATGGCTGGACTGACCCTGATAATCGCCGCACATTTCCATGGGGCAATGAAGACCCAGTGCTTATGGACTTGCATAAGATATTGATTGCAATGCGGCAGGAGCTTCCTGTTTTGCGAAAAGGCTCTGTAGAATTTTTATGGATGAACCAAGGCTTTATTTCCTTTGGACGTTGGGATGATAAACAAAAAGTAGTTGTTGCAATCAATAATAATCTTCGTCCTATGGAAGTTGTTTTACCTGTTTGGAAAATTGGAGTATCTAGCGGGTGTTTAACGGAGCGCATTGCCACAGGTGGAGATAATTTTAGAGAAACTTTAAAAAAACATGCTGTGAACAATGGCGAAGTAAAGTTGATTGTTCCTATTCAAGGCGCAATAGTACTTGTGCAGTAATACTATAGTATTTGAGCCGCGGAAGCGGCTCTTCTTACATAATAGGAGAGGGGCGTGCTTATGCGTTTAACTTTTGGATTTGTTTTTGCAATAGTTTTTATTGCAACATGGGCAATGCATGTGAATGCAATGGAATTTGACCGTCAGCTTAGGCAGCAACATATGATTGAACTTGAGGTAGAATGTTTAGATACTGCAATAGAGATAATTCGTGAACTCAATGGATTTAATTTAGATGTGTCAGTTTTTACAACGGAACAACACGGACGTGAGGTTAGGCGGGCAAATTTTACACGGCGGGTGGATGCATGGGCATTTCGTCATGTACAAGAAATTTTGCGCGAATTAGGCGAAGTCACATCCGAGTCAGAATCTGCACAGCATTTGGGCGCGCAAATCATGGATGTAGATGTACGCATTGCTGCAATTTCTCAAGAAATTGAAAGATTAAACTTGATGATGGCTGCCAGTGATAGTTTAGATATACTGATTATGATTGACGCACATTTAAGTGGGGTCATGCGTGACCGTGACAGTTTAATAGGCACTCGTAACCTACTTTTGTCACAGGCAAATAATCCTGTAATCAATATTCAACTGCATGAAATTCCAGAAGATATGCCAGTTCCTGTCCCACCTACCTTCGGCAGTAGAATTGTGGGTAGTTTCATGACCTCATTTCATGGATTGCAACGGATTTCTGCAAATTTGCTTGTGTTTATTGTGCGTGTGTCAATTCCACTTGTAATTTGGCTTGTGATTCTTGGGGTGGTAGGCAGTGTAGTTTTTCGTGTGCGGAAAAAGAAAGGGGTAAAACATCTTGAAAAATAGACCCAATGTAATGTATGTAGGAATTATCTTAGGGCTTATTATGTTTTTGTTTGTGGCTTGTGGTAGTAGCCAAGATAATATGTTTTCCTCCAGTGAATGGGAGACCTCAGTTGCAACCCCTGCTGTGCCAAGAAGTGTTGCAACATCTGAGCTTTATATGTCTTGGAGTGAAGTCGCAGATGATAGTGAAATGGGTCACGTTGACTGGGAAGATGTTGCGGGTACTGCCGTGCGTCATATCATTCAAACGGCTAATGTAGAATTGGAAACAGAATATTTTGATGAAGTCGTAACCACCCTGCGCCAGCTTGCCCCGAATGTAAACGGATATGTAGAGTCGGAAATGTTAAGCGTACAAAACAGACGTAGGTTTACAATCGTATTGCGTGTTCCATCGGTGTATTTTGATACAGTGCTTCGTCAAGTGGAAAACTTGGCAGATGTTCGTGCCACAACCCAACGTGCCGAAGATGTGACCGACCGTTTTTATGATATGGCAAGCAGTTTAGAAACCCGTCGAATTGAAGAAGTACGAATTTTAGAACTTATTGATACAACGCAAAATATTAGTGAGTTATTGACACTAGAATCCCGTCTAAGCAATACCCGCCAAGTTATTCAGCAGTATGAAGCACAGCTAAACAACTTGGCAGGGCAAATTGCTTATTCAACAATCATTGTACATCTTCAAGATATTTCTCAACAAGCAACGATTATCGCCGCCCCCACTTTGGGTGAGCGTATTGGCGGAGCATTTGGTGATTCTGTTGATACCACTGTCAATGGTTTTCAAAACATTATTGTATTTCTGGCAGGGGCAGTTATTCCGCTAACCATTTTAGGACTTATCACCTTTGCCATATACAGGATAATCCGTACTGTGCATAAAAAATTAACCCCTTCGCGTCCTTAACTCACCAGATAAACATGGAGGCATGAGAAAATGAAAAAATTTATCGCCATAGTCATAGGGATTATCGGTCTATTGGCCTTTGCTGGCTGTAACAACGGCACAGACGGTAATCTAAACCAACCCGCAGTAAGTCAGCCAAGGGACATCACTACATCAAACATGACAGCAACCTATGACGCAGGGGTATTTTCTCCAGCTATAGCGTTAGAAGGTGCATGGACAAATAGATTAGGAGAAACAATCGTATTCTTTATGCCAAACATTAGTCACATCACACGAACCCCAAACGGTGCATATGTTTTAGAGATAATGTGGGATGTGGGGGAAAGCAGAGTATGGCTATTTCCTGTTGGTATTGAGATGATTAGATACAATGCCCTCGGTGAGCGGATGTACAACGAAAGCGTGGTAAGCGATATATCACAAGTACGTTTGTTTAATGGCGATTTTGAAGTGACCTCTTGCTGTACTGACGAGGATATAAATTTAACGCTGTTTTTCCATCAAGGAGAACACGCGGAAATACCACAGAATAACCATATGCAACAAGGATTTTATGTACCTTTCAGCGATTCGCTACTTTTCATCTACCAAGCAGAAGATGTTAACCTTGAAAGCTTCAATGTAATTTATTCACTACATTACCCGTGGGTTCTTTCTGCTGAACATGCAGATTTACTGATTGGCGCAACAAGGCAGATTTACAATGTTTCATTGGTTATGTTTGAACACATTTGGGATGGTGTCGCAAATGAAGATGGTTTTACAATTATAGATGAACTTTGGATTTCGGATTCCCTGCAACCGGGCGAAGGTATTAACCTTTCGGGATATGTCGTTGCAAATGCTTTGCCTTGGAGCGGTATTACATTTACTGTTGCGCCGGGGGAACGGTATTTTTTCGCCATTAACCGTGACCACAGCAATAATCCCTATAGTTTTGTACTGTTGAATATTACAGGACAGATACTGGTTGGATAAAATGTCACACCCCTTGCAAAAAAATAATAGCAGAATCGGAAATCAGTTTCCTGTCCGTTTCTACTATTATACATATTTCTACTGCTTACATACGGAAATTTGCAACTCGGTTAGACAGTATTCAATGCGTATGCCTTCGGCAGGCATAACTATTGCGTGACCGCGAATCACTCCGTCAGAAACATAACCGTTTTGTTCAATCCACTTCGCAAGTTTTTCCATTGCACCATAATAGTTTTCATATGACCCAGCAAAGCGAATTGTTGCCGCTTGAGGAATGGAATCCAAATTTTTGTAAATAAAATCTCCGTGGCTTTCTATTTTTACGTCAATTGGCACAGCAATTTCTATATCAACATCTTCATCCTTGTACGCTTCATCGTGATAAATTGAATATCCAGTTTTGGTGCATTGGATATGATTTGAAGATATAAATTTCCATAGCTTTTCCCATTGTGCAGGTTCTGCTTCAAATGATGATATATTCTCTCTCAGGGAAATGACAGTAACTGGGGGAATAGACTTTAGTTCGACTTCATAAACCATGGCATTTAGTCCCTCTCTGATTTTTTCTAGTTTGGTTTGCTCCTCTGCAATGGCGGCACTAATTTGAACACGCTTTTGCTCAAGAGCTTGTTTCATAAATGCTGCATCATTGTAGTGGGGGAGTAGTGCTTCAATTTCTTCCACGCCAAAACCCATGTCACGTAAAGCGATAATTTTCATCAGTAATGGAATTTGCTCTGCACTGTACAGGCGGTATCCTGTAAATTTATCAACTTCAGCAGGGCTTAAAATTCCAAATTTATCATAATATCTAAGCATTCGCGCTGAAACACGCACCATTTTTGAAAAAGTTCCAATTTTAAACATTTGAGTAATGCTCCTTCACATAGGTTTGAGTGAACATCTTATCTATCCTTTCTGCTGTATATGATGAAAGTTAATGGTGCAAATACCACCACCAACCCAACGCAAACCAAAATAGCAGGCAAAAGGCTGTGATATGAACCTTGCATAAGCAGTCGAGTGGCAGTTACAACATGGGTAGTTGGGTTAAACATAATCGCTGTTTGTAACCAGCTTGGCATAGTGTCAATATCGGTAAAAATATGACTGGCAAAAATTGAAGTATAAAGAATCAGCATAGCATTTTGTGCTACACTGTCTGGTGTTTTTGCGACAACACCAAATGCTGCAAACACCCAACTTAGACTAAAGGCATAAAAAGTAACCAGCAACATGCCAAGCATTAGCCCAATTATACCTCCTTCTGGGCGAAAACCAATAGCTAAACCTGTAGCGACCACTCCAATAATAGCCATTGCATACTTTAAAACATCACCAATAAGCGTACCTAAAATTGGTGCAGGCTGCCAAAACCCAATAGTGCGAAAGCGGTCGTATACTCCTGTAGAAATATCCTTGCACAAAGCAGCTCCTGAGTAAACAGTCATCGGAAGGACTGTCATAAACAGCATTCCTGGCAATAAAAACTGTACATATTCTCTGGGCGACCCACTAATTGCCCCGCCAAATAAAAATGTAAACAGTAACATTGAGACAATGGCCACCACAGAATCAAAAATCATCTGACCTGGTGCAGTTTTGATTTTTAACATGGTTCTCCATAAAAATACACGTGTTGAATCAATCATCAAACATTTCCCCCCATCCCAGTAAATGTTAAAAACACATCATCTAGTGTTGCTTGTTCACCTACAAGATTTTTTAGTTCGGTGGGCGTACCTTCTGCAACAATTTTGCCATCTTCAATGACGGCAATCAAATCAGCCAGTCTGTCAGCTTCCTCTAAATATTGTGTTGTGAGAAAAATTGTTGTACCATTGTCGGCAAGTTCCCGTACAAACTCCCAAACTGCATTGCGGCTTCGCGGGTCAAGCCCTGTAGTGGGTTCATCCAAAAAAAGTAGTTCGGGCGTTTTTATAATACTTGCCGCAATGTCTAAACGCCGATGCATTCCTCCAGAATACGTCTTTACAGCCTTATTTCCTGCCTCAACCAAATTAAATTGCTTTAGTAGCTCTGCCGCACGTTTTTTTGCATCAATTTTCTTAAATCCAAAAAGCCGTCCAATCAAAATTAAATTTTGCTCTCCTGTTAAGTCCTCATCCAGTGCCACATATTGTCCTGTCAAGCTAATTTTTTTTCGTACAGCATTACTTTCAACAGGTAATTTATGCGAAAGCACTTGTACATTTCCACTGTCAAAATTTAATAAAGTGGATAAAATCTTAACCATTGTAGTTTTACCCGCCCCATTTTGTCCTAACAAAGCAAAACCTTTTCATTAGGGACAACCAAGTCCAATCCCCGCAAAACTTCCTTATTCCCAAAACTTTTACACAATCCTTTAATATTGATAGCCATAGGTTTATAACTCCTCCCGTTTACGCTTATAATCCAATCATAAACCTTGACACAATGCTAAAGTCAAGCAACACATTTCATAAAATAAAACAAAAAAGGACGAGAAAAAATATGAATCAGGCAATCATTGTTTCAGAAATGACAACAGGCTATGCACGGCTTATCTCCACATGGGCTTACGATGATATGTACGCTGTATACAATCATGATGATGGGTTTATAGACGAATGTATGGATGGAATGCACTTTGCGTTTACAAATAGAGACGGAATGTTGCTAGGGTATTTTTGTTTTGGAAAAGAGGCAAGAATACCAACAATTGAAGAAAATGCATATGATGACAATTTTTTAGACATAGGGTTACACATGCACCCAGATTTAATTGGCAAAAAGCGTGGAAGTTTATTTTTAAACATTTGTTTAGACTATGCCAGAAAGAATTTCAACACAAATTATTTTCGTGCAACCATTGCTTCGTTTAATGAAAGAGCAATAAATCTTTGCTTGAAATCAGGGTTTTATTCCCAAAAAATAGTGACGCATAGACTTACTAAAAAGAAGTTTGTCGTAATATGCAGTCCCCACAAAAGCAGTGATAATGGGGGTTTGTGTGGTAATAAGAAAAAAAAATAAAAAAAATTTTAAAAAGGGTGTTGACAAAGCAAAAGATGTTTGGTAGACTATCTCTCGTTCCCCCCCGAGCGGGAGACAAGAAATG